>CAIUMM010000205.1 GCA_903900265.1 uncultured Pseudomonadota bacterium | reverse complement strand
ACGACGTCGGGATCGGCGAGCGTCGCCAGGTCCCCGAGGTCCTCGCTTTGTCCTTCGGCGATCTTGCGAAGGATGCGGCGCATGATCTTGCCGGATCGGGTCTTGGGCAGCCCGCTCACGATCACCACCTGATCGGGCACCGCGAACGCGCCGATCGCCGCGCGCACCTGCGCCTGCAGCGCCGCCGCGCTCACCGGCAGGTCCGGCCGGATCACCACGTACGCGCAGATGCCTTGGCCCTTGATGGCGTGGGGGAAGCCGACCACCGCGGCCTCGACCACCGCCGGGAACGCCACCAGCGCGCTCTCCACCTCGGCCGTGCCGATGCGGTGCCCCGATACGTTCAGCACGTCGTCCACGCGGCCGGTGATCCAGTAGTAGCCGTGCTCGTCGCGGCGGCAGCCGTCTCCCGTGGTGTAGTACCCGGGAAAACGCGTGAAGTACGTGTCGATGAAGCGCGCGTGGTCGCCGTGCAGCGTGCGCGCCTGCCCGGGCCAGGTGCCGGCCAGCACGAGGTTGCCCGACACGTCGTTGCCCTCGAGCACGTGGCCGTCGTCGTCGAGCAGCAGAGGTCGCACGCCGAAGAACGGCAGCGTGGCTGAGCCGGGAAGCGTGGGCGTGGCGCCGGCCAGCGGCGCGATCAGGATGCCGCCGGTCTCGGTCTGCCACCAGGTGTCGACCACCGCGCAGCGTCCCTCGCCGCAGACCTCGTGGTACCACGTCCACACTTCGGGGTTGATCGGCTCGCCCACCGAGCCCAGCGTGCGCAGCGTGGACCGCGGATGCGCGCGCACCGGGTCGTCGCCGAAGCGCATCAGCGCGCGGAGCGCGGTCGGCGCGGTGTACAGGATGGTGACCCCGAGGTCATCGCAGACCTGCCAGTAGCGGTCGGGCCCCGGATAGGTCGGCAAGGACTCGAAGATCACGCTGGGAACGGCGTTCGCGAGCGGGCCGTAGAGGATGTAGCTGTGGCCGGTGACCCAGCCGATGTCGGCGGCGCAGAAGTGCACGTCGTCCGGGCCGGCGTCGAAGACGTAGCGGAAGGTGCGCGCGGCGTAGAGCAGGTAGCCGGCGGTGGTGTGCAGGACGCCCTTAGGTTTTCCGGTGGAGCCGGAGGTGTAGAGGATGAACAGCGGATCCTCGGCGTCCATCCACTCGACCGGGCAGTACGGGCGCTGCCGGGCGAGCGCGTGGTCCAGCCAACGGTCGCGCCCGGGCTCCATCGGCGTCGCGTGGGCGGTGCGGCGGGCGACGAGCACGTGCCGCACGACGGCGAGCCCCTCGACCGCGCGGTCAGCGATGGCTTTTAGCGGGATGGTCTTGTCGCCGCGCAGACCCTCGTTCGCGGTGATCAGCACGGCCGCGCCGGCGTCGACGATGCGATCGCGCAGCGCTTCGGCCGAGAAGCCGGCGAACACCACCGAGTGCACCGCGCCGATGCGCGCGCAGGCCAGCACCGCGTACGCGATCTCGGGGATCATCGGCAGGTAGATGCAGACGCGGTCGCCCTTCCGGACGCCCAGCTCGCGGAGCAGGTTGGCCATGCGGCACACCTCGGCCAGCAGCGTGGCGAAGGAGATGTGCTGGTAGACGCCGGGCTCGTTCGCGGCCCAGATCAACGCGGTGCGGTCGGGCGTGGCGGCGGCGTGGCGGTCGACGCAGTTGTAGCAGGCGTTGAGACGCGCCCCACGGAACCAGACGATGTCCGCGGTCAACGCATCGAAGGCAATGATCTCGTCCGCCGGACGGAACCAGTCGAGCGCCGCAGCCTCGTCGGCCCAGAAGCCGGCGGGATCGGCGATGCTGCGGGCGTACATGCGCTCGTAGGTCTGGAAGTCAGGGACGAGCGCGTTGGGGCGGGGGATCGGGGGCGTGGGCTGCATCGGGGCGTAGTATCCAGAGACTAGGTGTCAGGTTGTTACCATTACACTTTCCGGAATGTGTAATGGTAACAACCTGACACCTACTTTTAGGTAGGTTCAACCGTTCCGAGCCTTCGGTATCCCGAAGGCTCGGAATTTTGCGGCAGGGACACAAATGTCGCGGTCGGCCCTGTCGATGAAGCGCGACCTACGTGATTTCAAACATTTACAACGTTGGCATGGACCTTGAACCCCATGGTTGCACCCACGGAGTTCCCCATGATCGTCATCCTCGCCATCGCCTTTCTGTACGTCAGCACCGTCGACGGTTGCAACCGTTCGTCACCGGATCCGCTCCCCGTAGAGGCCCCCGCGTTGGTTCTTGGCGCGTACACGGTGACCGTGACCGGCGTCGAGCAGGTCGAATGTCGCGGCGCCCGTCCGGCGGAGTTCCTCGGTCTGGCAGCCGATGGTTGGCTCGCGGCGGACCGTCAATCCGGGAGCGATGCGGTTCGGTTTGACCTCGACGGGCTGATGTTCCGCGGGGGCATGGCCGAAGGGATGCTTCGGGTGAAGGGCGAGCCGGGCGAACCCGAGCCCGTCGAGGCTACCGAAGCGGCGCCGACCAGCGCGCCCGAAGCCCCCTCGTTCGCGCGCATCACTGCCACGGTGATCGACGCGCACCACGCCTCCGGCGTGCTCGACGTACACACCGCAGACTGCAGCTACACCCTCAACATCGCCATCGAGGGCGCGCTGAAGGACACGGCCGCGGTTGACCCTGGCGGCGACGATACTGGCGCGGTCGAGCCTGTAGATCCCGGCGACGACACCGGCGCGGTTGAGCCTGGAGACCCCGGCGACCCCGGCACCGGCAGCGACGACACCGGCTGCGGCTGAGCGGCGCTGACATCCGGTATCGGATGAACGCCTAAAAAATAGGGTGTCAGGTTGTTACCATTACACTTTCCGGAAAGTGTAATGGTAACAACCTGACACCTCCCCGATCTCCGCTGTAGCCGCCGCGCCGGCGGAACGGCTATGGTGCACAACGTGTGGTTCTTCGCGCCTCTGCTGCTCTCGCTGGCCTTGTCGGGCTGCACGCGCCGCTCGGAAGATTCGTCGTTCCCCATCGACGATTCGGCGACGGACTCGGTGCATGACTCGCCGGACGACACCGCCAAACCGCCGCTCGATCCGGCCGTGCCTGCCCGGTTTTTGCCGGAAGGGCAGACCAATCTGCTCATGGCGACCCGCGTCACGGTCGACACCGCGCGCCGCCGGGCCTTTGCCACGAGCCTCGTCTCCGGCGCGGTCGCGGTGATCGACATCGACGCGGCGGCGCTGCTTGGGGTCTACGACGTAGGCGGTCAGCCTTCGCTGCCCGAGGCGGTGATGGACGGGCGCGGGTCGGTTTGGATCAGCGGCCAGCGCGTGCTCTCGCGCCTCAACCCGGAGACCGGCCAACTGGACGGCTTTGACCTTGGCTTAGGCCGCATCGAGGGCATCATCGCGCTTGCGGGAGACGGCGGGGCGGTGTTGATGGGCGACGACGCTGCGCGCGTGTCTTGGATCGTGCGCGTCGATGCCAACGGCGCCGAGCTCGCCCGCGCGCAGCTCGAAGGCTCAGGCAGCTGTATTGGGATCGCCGATGGGGGCACCGCCGTGGTCGTCTCGGAGATCCTCGACGCTGGCGGCACCGAGGTCGAGGTCTACACGCTGGACGGACTTGCGTTGTCGCGGACCTGCCCGGCATCCGCCTCGGGCAACACCGTCACCCAAGCGCTCGACGGCCGCTTTTTGCTCCCCAACCAAGACTTTGTAGGCGAGGCGCGATGCGACGGCGTCACGCCCAAGAAGCTCACCCTCGGCGAAGAGAACAAGCAGGCGCTGGTGGTCCCTGAATCGCCTGCGGGGGCGGACGTGCTCGTGCTCGACCGCATCGGAGACGCCACGCTGCGCGGGCCCAACTGGGGCATCGCGCGCTGGTTGGACGCGTCGCTGGTGCCGACGGGCGCGACGTTCTCGACCGGCAAGAACAGCGGCCATGGCGGCGTGGACGGGGAGACCGGCTACATTTGGATGAACTCTGAGGGTACAAGCGAGGCCCAAGCCTACGACCCGCAGACTGGAGCGCTGGTTCAACGTGTGCAGTTGGGCGTGGATCTGGAGTCCGTCGCGATCGCCGACGATAGCCCCGGCATCGTCTGGGTCACCGGGCGCTTGAGCCGCACCCTTGGGCGCGCCGACTTGTCGACCGGCGAGGTGCTCAAGACCACGCCCTTTGACGGTTGGCCCGTGCAGCCGACCGTCGTCGGGCAGACGCTCTTCGTGCTCGACGGGCTGACCCAGGAGCTCTGGGCCTTTGACCGCGACTCTCTGGACGTCCTCGCGCACTACGACCTCGGGTTGGATGACAACATCGGCCTCGTTTTTGACGACCTCGCGTATGACGAATCGCGCGGCGTGCTCTTGGTGGCCGACGCCCAAGCCAACGCGCTCGTGGCCGTCGAGCCGAGCTCCGGCGCGACGGTGCAGCGTTGGGCGCTCGCCGGGAATCCGGCGGACGATCCCGACACCATCGGCGTGCAGCGGGTGGTCGTGGTCGGCGATGCCTACGTCGTGTTGAACACGGTCGAGGGGCGCTTGACCCGCATCGAAGCTGGACAGTCGGAGATCGCGCTGTCGGTGTTGCTGCCGGTCTCGGTCACCCGCGAGCTGGGCTACGCGGCGGTGCCGGATCCGCTGTGGACCGACGGGGAGCGGCTCTACGTCGGCGGGCACGGGATCGACCCGCTCACGCTTGAGGAGCTGCCGGATGGCAAGCGCGCGCTGACCCAAGTGTTGGGCGCTCGTGGCGGTGATCTCGTCGGTTGGGACGCGACATCCGATGAGGTGGTGGAGCTTGACCCTACCGGCGAGGTCGTTAGCCGCGTCTCCATCGCGACCTCCACCATCCTTCCGGGCATCCCGCTTTGGGACGCTGCGTGGGGCGAGCGCCTCCTCTACGTCCACAACGATGACGCCTCGGTGCTGACCGCGGAGCTCCCGTCTCCGGAGCGCGCTCGCTGACCCGCCCAGACCCGTTTCCCCTGACCCTCCCCGAATCCGGCGCGAACCCATGCTGCTCTCCCTTGTCGTCCTCCAATCCTGCGTGCGGGGCTCGGATGATCGGCCCGTCGATGACTCCGGCCCCCCCATCGTCGACTCGCACAGCGGGGACTCTGACAGCGGCGACTCCGACAGCGGGGACTCCGACTCCACCGATACGACGGACACCACCGACACCGCCGCGACGGCGGGCATCGTCCTCCAGAACCTCGACGTCACCACGTTTTCGAGCGTGGGCTACGCCGTCGCTGAGTATCGGGTGACCGCGGCTGCGCCGGACGCCTACACCTCGCCATTTCCGGATGCGGAGCCGGTGTTCTACGTGCTGATGCCGGCGGACGCGCGGCCCGATGAAGAGCTGCCGATGGTGCTGTTCCACCATGGCGGCGCGATCGGCGACGACCGAACCTCGATGCCGCGCCAATGTCAGGAGGTGCACCTCGACAACTGGCTGACCACGCAGACCGACGGCTCCCGCTCCTTGGCGTGGATGGCTGCCGAGCGCCGCTGGGTGATGGTGCTCCCGCGCAACGACTGGTGCGACGGCTGGCAGGGCCTCGGTCCGGACGACCCGGTCGACCCGGTGCACCACTTTGGCGGCTACCACGAGTCGCGCGTGCTCGACTTCATGCGCGCCGGGGGCGCCGGGTTTGGGGTGGATCGCGCGAAGCAGTATCTTTGGGGAACGTCGGCGGGTGGCGGGACGGCGGTCAGCAGCGCGTACCGGGACGGCGGCTTCGCCGCGGTGATCATGGACTCGGGCTTCTCGAGCTTCTTCAGCTACTACGAGCTGCCCGGCTCGGACGGTCTCCCGGAGACCGGGGACCTCGAAGACGTGTTCGGCGGCCCGCCTTATGACGCTGACGGCAACCCAAACGGCGTGATCTACGACCGCTACCAGTCCGGCTCCGCGGACTGGGAGATCACCGAAGGTGGTTTTTCGCCTCGCTTGTTCGTGGCGTGGAACCAGCAGGATCTCAACATGCAGCCCCGCTACGGACAGGAGATGGAGGTGGCGGTAGCCGCCGGTCTCCCCGCGCGCGGCGCCGGCACGCATGACTTCAACCGGCCGTTCCCAACCACCGATCACCACGTACAAACTGTGTATTTGTCGCTGCCCAACGGGTACTACACTTGGGCGCTGTATGAGTTCCTCGAAGGCGCCGACATGCAGGTGGAGGAGGCCGAGTCCGGTTGCGTCGCGGCGGCCTGCGTAGGCGTAGTGCACACGGCCGAGGAAGATCAGGACTACTCGCGCTATTCGGGCGGTGCCGAGCGGGAGTCCGCGGTGGGGGAGGTCGGCGTGCTGTACCGCGCGGCGGTGCCGGACACGGTGATCGCTGGCGTGCCGACGCGCGTCGCCGTCACCCTCGAGCTGGAGACCGCGGGGCTCCCAACCACCGAGTATGTCGGACGTATTGTTGTCTCAGAAGCCGGCGTCGATGTCGGCACGTTGTCGTTGACCGCGGGCGACCTTGCGTCGCCCGGTTCGACAGCCGCGGGGGCGCTGGTTCGGCAATTTGAGAGCACCTTCCTTTCGTATACGCCGAGCGCTGCTGCCGATGCTGAGGTGCGCTTTGAGACTTCGGGCGCGGCGGTGCTTCGGATCGACAGCGCCATCTGGTTGATGGGCGGATAGGCATTCACATGCGCGCTGTACCTGTCCTGCCGATCCTCTCGCTCGTCCCGCTCCTCTCGCTCGCTGCGGGCTGCCAGCGGTCCTCCGCCATCGCCGTCGGCGACGTCACCGTGACGCTCGATCCCAACATCGCCACCGTGGCGCACGCCACGTGGACGACCGAGACCCCGACCACCGGCTACGTCGTCTTCGGGGACTCCGATGCCTACGGCATGCAGACCCCGCTCGAAACGGCAGAGAGCACTGAGCACACGGCGACGATCTACGGCTTGCAGCCGGACTCCGAGCTCCATTTTGCGGCTGCGGCCGAAGCGGACGGCGAGGTCACGCTCGGCGCCGACGCGGCGTTGACCACCGGTGCGCTGCCGGACGACCTGCCCGAAGTGACCGAGAACGTCCCTTGGGACAACGCCGCGGCCGGGCCGTTCCTCATCACCAGCATCATTTCGCCTGACGCCTCCTACTCCTACGTCGTCGTGCTCGACACCGACGGCGCGGTGGTCTGGTACCACCGGGTCGAGACCGAAGTCGCCTGTGTGCGCCCGCTGATGGACGGCTCGGGGGTCTACTTCATCAAGTTTGAGCTTCAGGACGCCGATGCCAGCGCGCTCGAGGTGGTGCGCTGGGACGGCACCGCCGACGTGATCGCGGTGCCGCAGATCCACCATGACGCCGAGCAGCTTGACGATGGTTCCTACGCGGTCGCCCGCACCACCTACCAGGAGATCGACGGTGTGCTCGTCGGCGGCGATCAGCTGATCCGCGTGCAGGACGACGCCTCGGTGAGCGTGCTCTGGGACGCTTTTGAGAACCTGCCGGTCACGCGCAACGACGGCTGGGACTACATCGGCTCGGCGGGCTTCGCGGATTGGACCCACGTGAACGGCGTGGTCTACGATGCGGACTCCGACACCTTCGCGCTCTCGCTTTGGAACGCGCATGAGATCGTCGCGATCGACGCGTCTACCGGTGCGCAGCGCTGGGTGTTGGGGGGTACCGACGGCGAGTTTTCGCTCTCGGCGTCCGATGACTTCGGCCCGCAGCACGCGCCGGAGCTTTTTGCGGGCGGCGTCCGGTTGTTTGACAACAACACGGTCTCCGGTGGATCGCGCCTCGTGGAGTACACGCTGGACACGTCGGCGATGACCGCCGCGGTCGCGTGGAGCCACACGCCGCCCACCAACCAATTCACCCCGGTTTTGGGCGATGTGCACCGCTTCGAAGATGGCAGCGCCCTGTCGTCTTGGGGCTACACCGGTCGCATTCAGACCCTCGACGCCTCGGGCCAGATCAACGGCGAGATCGCGGTGCCTTATGGCACCACCATTGGGCAGGTCACGGTGCTGTCCAGCTTCTACGCGGAATAGCTCGGCTTTTTGTGCCGATGCTTAGGGATACAGGCTGACGATCGGGGTGACTTGGCCGACATTGACCGGCAGGGACGCGGCCGTCACCGCTGCGTCGCCTACGATGACGCCGTCTGCATCGGACAGCAAGATGTGCCCGGTGATGCCCCACGCGGACAACACCGCGCCGTCTGCGTAGCGGTGCGCGTCACCGAGCACCGGCGTGAAGGGGTGGGCTTCGGGTGCCCAGGACCACGTCTGTTCCGCGGTGAGGTTCATGGGGTCGACGGCCCATTCTACAACCTTGGAGCCGCCGGCTGAGCGACCGTTGTTGAACAACACGACTCCTTCCTCCGAGAACTCGGGCGCGTGGTTCACGCCGATGTCTTCGCCGCCTGCAAACTGGTTGTCCGGTCCGCCGAGCACCCAGTTGGTGGCTCCGGTCGCGTGTTGGATCGACACCACCGTCTCCGGGCCGTAGAGCGACAACAAGAAGGAGTCCGAGACCGCGTCGTAGGCGATGCCGTTGGCGTGCGTCCAGTCGGCGGCTCCTGGCAGCTGACCGGCGTCCCATCCAATGTTCTCGACGACGGTCAGGTGGTCGAACGCATCCCAAACGACCGTGAGCGTGCCGTCTGCCGCGATCGTGACGACCTGATCGCCGCCGATCCGCTCGCCAGCGATCTCCTGAAAGGTGCTTCGCACGGTCGCGAAGCTGCCATCGGCCAGCTCGGTGACGTCGTGGTGGCAATAGGCACAGGGAAAGGACGTCGCCTGACCGTCGTAGGTGACGATGGTCAGGGTTGCGTCTGCGCCCATCTCGGGCACGGAATCCACGTAGTAGACGCCCGTTCCGTCCGCGAGCGCGTGCACCGCGTTGAGGCCGATCGTCGGCAGCCAGTACCAGACCACAGCTCCGTCCTGATCGAAGACAAAGAGGCTGTTCTCGGTTTGGTCCATGGACTCCCAGCTGGCCAGCACCAGCGGCGTTGCGTTGGCGGAGTCGAATGCGGTGACGATCGCGACATCGGGCACCTCGGAGGGGAGCACCCCGGTGGTCGTGACCGCGTCGTCGCCCGCTTGAACCTCGCCGCCCTCGGGCGTGCCGAGCACGCGGAAGTGGTAGTCGGAGTTGGCGTACAAGCCGAGCAACGTCGCGCTGTGCTCGGTCGTCGCTTCCGGTTCGGTGGGGCTGGCCTGGCCGTAGGCGGTGTCGGTGCCGAATTCCACGGCGCCGAAGGTCGGCGTGTCGGTGGTCCACGTGACGTGCACCACATCGGCGATGTTGGGGTCGAGGGTCGCTACGACGTCGTGGATACCGACGTCGGCGGTGCAAGCGAAGGTAGGAGCGAGCAGGATCGCTACGATCCAGGCGGGTGCGCGGCGAGCGGTGGCGGTTTGCATCTCCGCATTCTATCCGAGGGCGGCCACGATCCGCTCGCTCTCCGCCCAGAGGTTCGCGGCGAGCTGCATGTTCTGGCCGTGTTTCGAAGATTCGCGGACGTTGCTGTCGGAAAGGTACTCGCCATTCAGCTTGCCCGCGTCGGGGTGCACCAGCGCCCACGTCTCGGTCGCCGCTCCCTCCGGGATGCTCTTCATGAACAACGGCCCAGCGACCGCCATCGTCGCCAGCGCGATCGGCGACATGTGGCGGCCGAGGTTGGTGGCGATGACGCCGGGGTGCAGCGCGGTGGCGGTGCGGCGATCACCTTCGGTCGCGCGGAAGCGGCGGGCGAGCTCACGGGCAAACAGCAGGTTCGCCAGCTTGGACTGCCCGTAGGCGCCCCACGCCGTGTAGCCGCGCTCGCCCGACAGGTTGTCCAGCTCAATCCCCGCAGCGGGAGCCCGGGTGTGCGCCATGCTGCTGAGCATCACCACCCGGCCGTCGGCGGTCAGCGTGTCGAGCAGCCCGGTCACGAGGATGAAGTGGCCGATGTGATTGGTGAAGAACTGAAGCTCGTACCCGAACTTCTGCTCCAGCTTCGGCAGCGCCATGATGCCGGCGTTGCACAGGATGCCGTCCAAGGGTTTGCCCATCGCCGCCACCGTCGCCACGCACGCGCGCACCGACGCGGGCTCGGCGAGCTCGCAGGCCACCGGGATGGTCTCGCCGGGGCCGGTGAACGATTTTGTGGCTTCTACCGCCTTGGCTTCGGTTCGTGCCGCGCACAACACCGTCGCGCCGCGCAGCACCAACACGCGAGCCGCCTCGAGGCCGATTCCCGAGTTGGAGCCGGTGACAAGGTAGCGCTTGCCTTTGAGGTCCAGGCCCACCGTCACGTCTTCTGCGGTGGATGCGTAGCCGAAACCGGTAGGGCCTTTGCCGGCGAACATCGAATAGAGGGACATGGGTGCTCCGTAGGGCTGGGAAATCGGGAGCAGCGGTGCGCGGCTCGGGGAGTGGGTAAGCACGCGTGAGGCGGTGGAAAACACCCCATGTGGGCGGCATTGGTGCTTCTTATGAGTATGCAACAGGATTATTTGCGTGGCGTGCCGCTTGCAAACAAGTTGCTGTGTCGTCAAATTCTCCCCCTGCTTCGTCCCCGACCGTGGTTGCGCCTCGTTCTGTGCGGCTCTCCTTCCTGCGACTCCCGGCAGTTCGGCGTGCTGCTCTGGCGCTGGTCGCGTTGGTGGTCGTGATCTCCGGCATCGGCGTGGTCCGAGGCGTGGTGCTGGGTACGCTGCGTACGCTCGCGCGGGACCCAAGCTTGGTGAATCTGCCGGATCACAACGGTCAGACGCCGCTGATCGTCGCGGTCATGCACGCCAACGAGGCCAACCGCGGCATGGTCGTGTGGCTGATCGACCAGGGCGCAGACGTCAACGCCGCCGAGCGCAACGGCTACTCCGCGCTGTACTGGGCGGCGTTCGATGGGGATCTGGAGGCCGTCGCGGCGTTGCTCGCCCACGGAGCCGCGGTCGACCTCCCGGATGCGTACGGAAGGACGCCGCTGCATCGGGCGGCCGCGCTGGAGTCGCTGGAGCTCACTGCGCTGCTCCTCGCGCACGGGGCGGACCCGAAGCGGCTTGACCTTCAGGGGCATACGCCGGCGTACTACGCCAGTGATCGTGGGGTCGGGGCTCGCATCCGTGTCTTGCTCAGCGCTACCCCAGCCCCCGGCACGCCGGAATCGGTGCTGGGGACGCGATAAGTCCGGCCTCGCTCTACAGCCTGCGCGTCTGCCCTTCACGCTTCTTCACAAAGGGCCCGACGCTCCCTTCACAGTTGGGCTTCATCTTCCTGGAGTGCGACGGCGTCGCCGCCGCTCATTCACTCAACCCCAGGAAAATCCCGTGCTCACCCTCTCTACGTGTATGTCTATGTTTTTGGTCATCGGTCTCGCAGCGTTGTGCGCGTTCAGCCTGCTCTCCATCCTGCGCTTCGCCTTCTGGCGTCGTCGCGCCTGTGCCCGCTCCGGAGCCCGCGGCTGCGGTGGCGGCTCCTGCGGACGGCGTGGTGGCGGCTGGGGCCGTCGCTCCGGGCTTGCAGCTGAGATGTTCAAGCGCCGCCTCGGCGTGCGCGCCGAACAGCAGGCGCTGATCGACCCTGCGTTCCTCGACATGCAGGCGACGCTTCAGGCCTTCCGCGAGGCGATCGCCGCGACCAAGGCTCCGGTAGCCGACTTGCTCCGGGCTGAGACCGTCGATGAGACCGCGCTCGCCGCGATCTTCGCGGTACACGACGAGGCGCTCGCCCGCGCCCGCCGCGAGCTGGTGTCGGCGGTGAAGCAGGTCCACGCCGTGCTCGATGGCGATCAGCGCAAAAAGGCGGCCGACTTGCTGGCCTCAGTCGCATAAGCCCGGACGATGCCTATCCGCGCGCTGCTCATCGACGACGACGCCAAGCTCGCTTCGCTGTTGTCGGCCTACCTCGCCCCGCACGAGGTGGTGCTCGCGCACGCGCCGGATGGTGTGCATGGGCTGCGTGCGCTGGGCGCCGGGGGCGTCGATCTCGTCGTGCTCGACATCATGATGCCGGGCATGGACGGGCTCGAGGTGCTGCGGCGCATTCGGCTCCAGAGCGCTGTCCCCGTCGTCATGCTCACCGCGCGCGGCGACGAGACCGACCGCGTGGTCGGGCTGGAGTTGGGCGCGGACGACTACCTGTCGAAGCCGGTCTACCCGCGCGAGCTGCTCGCCCGGATCCGCGCCGTGCTCCGGCGCACCTCGCCGCCAAACACGAGTCGCAAGCTGGTCATCGCCGATCTGGAGATCGATCCCGGGGCGCGCACTGCGCAGATCGGAGACCGCCAGTTGGCGCTGACGGCGCTGGAGTTCGACCTGCTGCTCGCCCTCGCCGAGCGTGCTGGACGCGTCGTGCCCCGCGATGCGCTGTGGGACGCGGCGGGGCGCGCCGACACCGTCGTCAGCGACCGCACCGTCGACGTGCATGTCTCGCATCTACGCGCCAAGTTGGGCGACGACGCCAAGGACCCGGCGAGGCTCAAGACCGTGCGCGGCGCCGGCTACGTGCTGGTGCGGGAGCCCGGATGACGCACGATAAAGCCACCCATCGCCCTAAAGGGCGCAGGCGTCCCCCGCTGGCGTGGCTGCTCGCGCGCGGCATCCACCGCACCCTCGTCGGCTTTCTGCTCGTCGCGGCGCTGCTCGGCGTGGCTGCGGGTTTTGCGATCCACACGGCGATCTCCGGCTGGGCGGGCGTCGACGGCACCGGCATGGCCTGCCTCGCCGTCGCGCTGTTCCTCGCGCTGTGGCCGCTGTCGTGGATGGCGTCGGTGCGCATCGCCTGGCCGCTGCAACGGCTCGCGACGGTGGCCGTTGAGCTTCGGGACGGCGCGCTGGGGAGCCGCGATCAGCTGGGGACCGCGGAGGGCCCGCCGGAGGTCGGGCAGGTCGCCGGGGCGCTGCGCGGCATGGCCGATCGCGTGGCGCGGCAGCTCAAAGACCAGCGGGCGTTGATGGCGGCGGTGTCGCATGAGCTGCGCAGCCCGCTGGGACGCGCGCGGGTGCTCATCGAGATGGCGCGCGAGGGGTCGGCGCCGCCCAGCGTGCACGACGATCTGCAAGCGGAGATCGACGCGATGGACGGCTTGGTCGGTGATCTTTTAGCGGCGGCGCGGATCGATTTTGAGGCGGTGTCGCCGCGCCTGATCCCCGCCGCAGAGCTGGCGCTGCGGGCGGTCGCGGCGGCGCGCTTGCCGCCGGAGACCTTCGAGGCCGGAAGGCCGCCCGTGGAGGGCGACGTGCGCGCCGATCCCACGCTGCTTGCCCGCGCGTTGGCGACGCTGCTCGACAATGGCAGCCGCTACGGGGGGAAAACCGTGCGGCTTCGCCTGTCTGAACCTGCCGGGCGCGCCGATCGCCTGCGCTTCGAGGTGGAGGATGACGGCCCCGGCTTTGCGCCGGGCGACGAGATCCGGGCGTTTGAGCCCTTCTGGCGCGGCCCCGACAGCCGTCCCCGCGGCGAAGGCCTCGGCCTCGCGCTGGTGCGCCAGATCGCCGAAGCCCACGGCGGGCAGGCGGGGGCGGAGAACCGCGAGGAAGGCGGTGCGCGGGTGTGGATTGAGCTGGGGCGGGGGTAGCACCGGAGTCTCATACCGGCGGCTCCAACTTGGCGCGGACATAGCCGACGATCGCGTTGGCGTGCCCGTGGCCCATGCCGTGCGTCTCTTTGAGCCACGCGACGACCGCCATGTGCCGCTCGGTCGCGAGGCGCGCGACGACGAGGTCCAGCCACTCTTGCAGGGGGCGGCCGTAGGTCTTCTCAATGCTGGGGAAGTACGACGCCGGGCCTTTCACCTTCTCTCCAGGTGAAAGCACGGGCGCGAGGACGCGGACATCGGACATGGAAGGCTCCTTTGCGCGGGGAGTTTATCGCGCCGCCGCTCAACCCAGCTCCTCCCCGGTCGCCCAGCGCACGATGAGCTTCCCAGCTTCGTCCGCCTCCCACGGCGTCACCGTCGTGTAGTACCCGAGCCGGTTTACGTACGCCCACCCTGCGATCAGGTAGGTGCCGCCGTCGTCGCCGTCGATCTCGGTCCAGAGCCGCCGCGCGGTCAGCGCGTGTGCGAGGCCGGGCTCGTCGCCGTAGGCGATCTCGACCCTGTCGCCGTTGGCGTGGGTGACCAAGCCCTGAAAGCGTGCATCGAACTCCTCTTCGGTCATCGTTCGCACCCGGCGCACCTCCCCACCCTCATAGCGCCCTGTTCACGCCCACGCCCAGGCGCTACATGGCCCCCATGACCCGAAACTCCTTGTCGCCTGTGGCGCTCGTTTGGCTCGCGCTGCTCACCGCCTGCTCCGGCTCCGCCGACGACAGCGCGCCCGCGCCTACCTTCGATCCCAACCCGCCTACCGAGATCGGCGGGGACCGGGAGGCCGAGGTGGTGCTGCCCGCGAACTACGCGGTGGACGCGGAGTACCCGCTGGTCATCCTGGTGCACGGCTACGGCGTGAACGCCGACATCCAAGAGGTGATCTTCGGGCTCGGCCAGCGGGTCGATGACCTCGGGTTCATCCTCGTCAAGCCTGAGGGCACCGTCGACGCCAACGGCAGCCAGTTTTGGAACGCGACCGAAGAGTGCTGCGACTTCGGGCACACCGGCGTGGACGACGTCGCCTACTTGTCCGGCCTGATCGACGAGGCGCGCACGCTCTACCCGATCTCGACCGTGGCGTTCGTGGGGCACAGCAACGGCGGCTTCATGTCGTACCGCATGGCCTGCGAGGTCCCCGAGAAGATCGACCGCATCGCCGTGCTCGCCGGGGCGGTCTACAAGGACGAAGCCGACTGCGTAGGGACTGAGCCGGTTTCGGTGCTCCACGTGCACGGCACGTTGGATGAGAGCGTCGCGTACGAGTCCGATCCGGGCCACGCCGGCGCCGAGGAGTCGGTGGAGCGCTGGGCGACCAAAGCCGGCTGCACCGAGCCGCCGACGGTGCTGGGCACCCGCGACTACATGTCCCGCGTGGACGGTGAAGAGACCACGGTCAGCCAATGGGAGGGCTGCGCCGCTGGCACCGACATCCAGCTGTGGAGCGCGGCGGGCGCGGACCACACCTTCCTCGACTCCACCGACCTTTGGCGGGATGACGTCGCGGCGTGGGCGATTCAGTAGCGCAGCGGCGGCCCGGCGCACCCGGCGCGGCGCTCAGGGAACGGACCGCCCCAGCCGGAAGCCGAAGTAGTAGTTGGCGCCGTCGGGGTAGAAGTCGGTGCGCGCGGAGACGCGGGCGCGCGGCGCGCCTCCATCCCAGCCTCCGCCCCGAACGCTGCGGCCTGTGCCGGAAGCGGGGCCGGTGGGATCGGTGGCCGACCCGTCGTCATAGGGGCCGTACCAGTCGTGCGTCCACTCCCACACGTTGCCGCTCATGTCGTAGAGGCCGCACGCGTTCGGGGCGAGCCCGGCCACGGCGTGGGTCGTGTCCCCGCTGTTGCCGCCGACCCACGCGACCTCACCGATGGTGTCGGATCCGGCGTACACCGTGTCGGCGCCGCAGCGCGCCGCCGATTCCCACTCGGCTTCGGTCAGAAACCGGTAGCCGTCGCAGGCATAAACGTCTTCAGAAGCCTCACATTGTACGTCAGCGCCGGTGCCGGAGCAGGTGTAGCAGGGGGACAGCCCCGCGGCTTCGGACATCGCGTTGGCGTACGCCGCTGACATGTACCAGGACACGTTCTCGACCGGGCAGTCGGCTCCGCAGTCGATGAACACCGCGGGGTTGTACCCCATCGCGGCCTCGAATTGTCCTTGCGTCACCTCGGTCTCGCTCACGACGTAGTCGTGGGTGAGCGTCACGCTGTGCTCGGTCTCGTCGGCGTTGCAGTCCGATTGCCCGTCGGTGCAGCCCATCGTGAAGGTGCTGGCGCGCACGATGACAAAGCCCGGTTCAGCCTCGATTTCGGGGCCCGTGTCGGTGTCGGAGTCGGTGACCGTGCCCGTGTCGGTGTCCTCGTGGGTGTCCCCCACCACCGGGCGGTCCGTGGTTTCGGATGTGCCGGTGCAGGCGGTCAAGGGGACAGCGGCGAGGGCGAACGCCAAGCGAACCATGGAGGGCTCCGGGGGGGCGAAGAATAGCATGGGGTCTGTATTCTAACGGTATCCTACCGCGCGGCGGGCTCGGTTGCCGGCGCTTCGATCGTGCTGCGGAGGAACACCATGGCGAGCGGGGCCGCGATGGTCATGAGGCCGATGATCCACCACATCTGCTGGGGATCGCGGGGGCCTTCTTCGGGCATCCACCGGGTCAACGCCCATCCCGAAAAGAAGCCCACCACCGGCTTAGCGAGGAACAGCGGCACTTCGGCGAGGCCCATGTAGCTGGACTCCCGCCCGCGGGGCGCGATGGTCGCGGTGTACTCGTAGAGCCGCGGCGACCACAGCGCTTCTCCCAACGAGAGCGTGACGATGAACACCACGCTCGCGGTGATCGTGGTCGAGAACGCCATCGCAAACACCGACAGCGACGAGACGATCGCGCCCAACACGATCACCGGGTACGGGCGCAGGTGGCGCGTGAGCGCGGTCACCACCGGGGTGAGCAGGATGATCACTGCCGGGTTGATCGACCAGTACCAAGCGAACGGAAAATCATCGCCGAACGCCCGTAGGCTGTACTTCGGCCAGGTGAGGTGGGCGTGCTGGAAGACCAGTCGAACCATCGTCAGCAGCCCGACGAAGCCCATGAACAGCCAGAAGCTCCGGGCGCCCATGACCTCACGGGCGATCGCGAAGGGGCTGCGCTGCGCGGCGGCGGGCGCCTCGGCGTCGCGCAGCATCGCGGCCAGCCCGACGTTCAGCACCGAGCACACGAAGCCCACAAAAAAGACCATCTGCGAGCTGGAGAGATGCACGCCAGCGATGTCCTGGCCGGTCTTGAACCACTCCCGGAATTCGGTGATCAGCGGCCCCTGAGAGAGCGACCCGAGGTTCATCACCACGTAGTACAGCGAGAACGCGAACGACACCGTGGCGGGCGTGGTGTACGCGCGCACGGCAGCGTTCATCGTAGGCTTCATGCTGGCGATACCCCACACCGACAGCACCAGCGCCGTGTAGATCCCCACCTCGGATCCGGAGAACGCCAGCAGTCCCCGACCGATCGCGGTGGAGATCGCCGCGACCAGCAGCGCGCGCCGGATCCCCATCGCGTCGGCGACGAACCCGGAGACGAACACCACCAGCGAGATCGCCGTCAGCCACGTGCCGGCCACTGTTCCCGCGTCGGTGTCGGAGTAGCCGTGGTCGTCCGACAGGAAGATCACCAACAGCGTGTAGACCGTGAAGTAGGCGATCGACTCCAGCAGCTTCATCACGTACACGATCCACAGCTCGCGCGGGGATGCAGCGAGGGCCCGGAGGTCTTCGAGGAGCTTCATGCGGGCGGATCCCTTGGGTCGTGGGGTTCGTGTGCCAGACTCGTATCGGGCGCGGGCGACGTAACTGTTTTCGTGTCCGCGAGGCGTTAGCAGGGCCGGATGTCGCTGCTCACACTCTGTCTGCCTTTGTTGTACTCGTCTGCTTACGCGGTGGAGGGGATGTGGGAGCCGGCGCAGCTCCCCAGCCTCGCTGAGCCGCTGAAGACCGCGGGCTTTCCCGGTGATCCCGCTGCGCTCGCACGCCTCGATCAGGCTCCGTTAGGGGCGATCGTCTCGCTCGGCGGCTGCACGGCGTCGTTTGTGTCGAACGACGGCCTGCTCGTCACCAACCACCATTGCGTCGTCGGAGACCTGCAGCAAGCGCAGCTCCCCGGCGAAGATCTCGTCGCCACCGGCTTCTACGCGCCGACCCGCGCCGACGAGCGCTCCTCCGGCCCGAGCAAGACGGTCTCGATCACCGAGTCCATCGTCGACGTCACCGAGAAAATTGTCGGCAAAGGCAGCGGGAAGATCCCGTCCACGCTGTCCGACTTGGACCGCAAGGCCCGCATCGACGACGCCACCAAGAAGCTCGTCGCCACGTGCGAGAAGGATAGCCCCGGCCGTCGCTGCCGGGTCGCCTCCTACTACGAGGGCCTGCGCTACTCGCTGATCACGCAGTTGGAGCTCCGCGACGTGCGCGTAGTCATGGCCCCGCCCGACAGCGTGGGCAACTACGGCGATGACATCGACAACTGGCACTGGCCGCGCCACTCGGGCGACTTTGGCTTCTTGCGCGCCTATGTCGGGCCGGACGGGAAGCCCGCAGACTACGCGGTGAACAACGTGCCGTACCACCCCGCTCAGACGCTGACCGTCGAAGCGGCGGGCGTGGACCCGGGCGGCTTTGTGATGGTCGCTGGGTATCCGGGACGCACCGAGCGCTGGCAGACCGGGCTGGAGCTGGAGCGCAGCGCCACCATCAGCATGCCGCGGCGCATCGCGCGTCAGGAGTGGCTGTTAGGGTTGTACGCCGAGATGGTGAAGCTCGACGCCACGGCCGAGCCGCTGTTGAACGTGTCGCGCAGCTCCGTGTCCAACGGACTCTTCAACAACAAGGGTGCCTTGGTTGGGTTCACGCGCTCCGGGGTCGTGACTACCGCGAAGGCCCGCGACGTAGCGCTCGACGCGTGGATCGCCGCGGATCCGGCGCGCACCGCCAAGTATGCAGCCGCGATCGCCGAGCTACGCACGGTGCTGACGCGCCGGGACAGCACCCTCGACCGCGACGAGGTCATGGGCTGGCTGGGGCGCTCCGACCTGTTGAGCGCGGCCCGCACGATCCTGCGTGCGGCGAAGGAGCGCGAAAAGCCGGACGCCAAGCGGGAGATCGGCTTTCAAGAGCGCGATCTTCCGCGCGTCAAGGCGCGCCTCGTGTCCTTGCAGAAGGGGCTCCATCTGGAGACCGAGCGGCGGTACTTGAAAAAGCTCCTGCTTGAAGCTGCCACGTTGCCTGTAGATCAGCAGGTCCCCGAGCTGATGGCGTGGCTGCCGAAGGCGGCGTCGCCCGAAGCCGCGGTAGACGCGGCGATCACCCGCCTGTTCACCGACTCGGCCATCGACACCGTCGCTGAGCGTGAGGCGCTGTTTTCGGCCAAGACCGCGACGATCACCGCTTCCACCGACGGTTTCCTCTCGCTCGCCACCGCGCTCTGGCCCTACGACGAGGCCCGGCGCACCGAAGGCAAGACCGACGCCGGCGCCATCGCTCGCTTGCGTCCGGTCTACGCCGACGCGCTGCGCCAGCTCGATCCCGCGCGCAGCTACCCCGACGCCAACGGCACGCTGCGGGTCACCTTTGGGACCGTGCAGGGCTACGACGGCCGCGACGCCGTTCACTACCTGCCGCAGACGCGCCTCGAGGGCATCGTCGAGAAGGCCGGCGCTTGGCCCTTCAACGCGCCTCCCGCCTTGCTCGCCGCGATCCAGTCTGGGAAGCGCGGCCCGTACCTCGACGCCAAGCTCGGCAGCGTGCCGGTCGACTTCTTGTCCGATCTGGACATCACCGGCGGCAACAGCGGCTCGCCGACGCTCGACGCCAAGGGGCACCTCGTCGGCCTCGCGTTTGACGGCAACTACGAAGGCATCGCCAGCGACTGGCTCTTCGACCCGGTGATGGCGCGCACCATCCACTGCGACATCCGCTACGTGCTCTACTACTTGGACGCGGTCGCCAACGCCGATGCGCTGGTCACCGAGCTGGGCGTGACGCCGTCATTGTGAGTGGGCGCGGGCCATGGCTGTCCGGATTGCATCGCCTCTGGTTCGATAACGGATCTGCGGGGTTGCTCCTATCGGAATAGGCGTGCATCGCCATGCCTGCACTCGACGTTCTCCTCGCTCAGTTGCCCGCCGATACCAATGTGAAGGGACACAGGTTTGAGCGTCTGTGTGCTTGGTTTCTCCTGCACGATCCGGTCTATGCGTCACAGATTCGCCGTGTCTGGCTGTGGGCGGATTGGTCGGGGCGCTGGGGGCCGGACGCTGGCATCGACCTTGTCGCCGAGACGCACGGTGGCGACCTGTGGGCGATTCAGACGAAGGCGTATGCGCCCACCACCGCGGTCACAAAGTCTGATATTGACAGCTTTCTTAGTGAATCAAACCGGCCTGAGATCGCCTTTCGGCTCTTGATTGCAACAACCGACTGCATGAGTCCAAATGCCCGTCGCGTGATGCGCGGGCAAGAGAAACCGGCGTCGCTTTTGATGCTTAGCGATCTGCTCGCAAGGTCGATTGATTGGCCAGAGACCTGGGACGGCGCAACTCCGGCGAGACCGCCGCAGCGAACCCCAAGGCCCCACCAGCAGGAGGCGTTGAGCGCGATTCGCGCTGTCCCGGACGGCGGTCGCGGTCGGGTGATCATGGCGTGCGGCACCGGGAAGACGCTCGTGCAGCTATGGGCGCACGAGCTGCTCATGAGCCGGTGCACACTTGTCGTTGTGCCTTCGCTGTTCCTCGTGGCGCAAGTTCTTCAAGAATGGACTGCGCATCGGACCCGGCCGTTCGAGTTCCTCGCTGTCTGCTCGGACGAGACTGTCGTCGGAAAGGACGTGGATAGCTTCGTTGCCAGCGTCGGCGAGATCGGCGTTCCGGTCACCACCGACCCTGCCCAGATCCGAAGATTCCTCCAGCGAGGGGGGGACCGGGTGGTGTTCTCAACCTACCAATCATCGCCGCGCATAGCGGAAGCCATTGGCGGTGCACAAATACGCTTCGACCTGATTCTTGCGGACGAAGCACACCAGCTCGCTGGCAGCGCATCTCGCGATTTCGCGGCTGTGCTCGACGACGAACGCATCCCCGCAGCTAGGAGGCTGTTCTTCACCGCGACGCCCCGCTACTTCACGGGAGGTCAGGCGCGGACGTTCGGCGAGACCGACCTTCTTGTGGCCTCGATGGACGACGAGGTGCTGTTCGGCCCGGAAGTGCATCGCCTGTCTTTTGGTGAGGCGATTCGTCGCGACTTGCTCTCCGACTATCGAGTCGTCGTCGTCGGTATCAGCGACCGACAAGCCTATGAGTTGGCGAATCATGGCGCTGTTGTCGAGGTTGATGGCATCACGACGGATGCACGCACGCTGGCGCGCCAGATCGGGCTCGCCAAAGCGATGCATGACTATCGACTTCATCGAGTGATCTCATTTCACAGCCGGGTGGCCGCTGCCCGGGGATTTGTGGAAGAGCTACCCGGCGTGATCGCTCGGCTTCCACACGACAAGGCGCCACAGGGGCGACTGGTTTTTGACCATGTTGCCGGGGATATGGCCACCGGTGACCGTCGCACCAGACTCGGGCGACTTCGCAATATTGAATCTGGCGAGTACGCTCTTCTTGCAAACGCACGATGTTTGTCGGAGGGAGTTGATGTGCCGTCTATCGACGGCGTCGCGTTCATTGACCCGCGGCGTTCGCAGGTCGATATCGTTCAGGCGGTAGGACGCGCGATTCGCTTGAGTACGGACAAATCGCTCGGAACCATCGTGATTCCGGTATTTGTCCCCGAAGGGGAGAGCGACGAGGCGATCCTTGAAAGCTCGGCCTTCGAGCCTGTTTGGTCCGTCGTTCGCGCGCTTCGCGATCACGACGAGGACCTCGCTGACCAATTGGATGCAGCGCGCCGGCGTCTCGGGCGCCAAGGCCGGCTGGGCCAGGAAGACCTACCGTCAAAACTGGTGATTGATATACCCGTTGCAGTGGTGGGTGACTCGTTTGCGAACGCGATCATCACGAAGATGGTCGAACGAACGACGTCTTCGTGGGAGGAGGGTTTCGGGCATCTGCTTGCATACGTTGAGCAGACTGGAGGAGCGTGCGTTCCTACTGCGTTCATCACCACCGGAGACTTTCGACTTGGCCAATGGGTCAGCGTCCAGCGGAAGAACGCTCGATCTCGAAGTGGCGCGCACGCCCGGCGACTCGAGGCCTTGCCGGGTTGGGCCTGGAACGCCGTTGACGCTGCATGGGAAGAGGGCTTTGTATTGCTCAAGTCATATGTGGCATTACTCGGCGACCCAAGGGTTCCGAGGCCGTTCAAGGCGGATGGCGGCTTTCCGCTCGGGGTTTGGGTCACCACGCAACGGGCGATGCGTGCTAGGCTCTCGCCTGAGCGTGTTGCTCGTTTGGAGG
Organism: uncultured Pseudomonadota bacterium; assembly: GCA_903900265.1. GTDB lineage: Bacteria > Myxococcota_A > UBA796 > UBA796 > SXON01 > CAIUMM01. Next base: position 20,538 of record CAIUMM010000205.1, on the reverse strand, counting down.
CACTTGGGAACTGGACATGGAATACCCATGACGCGGTTTGGGAGATAGGATTTGGGCATCTGGCTGCGTATGTTCACGAACATGGCGATGCGCGCGTCCCGAAGTTTTACCGGACCGACACCGGCTATCCGCTTGGGGACTGGGTCAGTGACCAACGCGCCAACCGGCCGGACCCGGAGGTAGGTACTCGACGTCCGCGTGCCCTGTCATACGAGCGCGCAGCGCGATTGGAGGCGCTCCCTCGCTGGGTCTGGGATACCCAACTCGCCGCATGGGAAGACGGATTTCGTCATCTTGTGCAGTACGCGAAGACTCACGGCAGCGCCCAGCCGTCCAGCGACTTTGTGGGCGATGAGGGCTACCCGCTTGGGCAATGGGTCGTTGCGCAGAGGCAACGACGCGCAAAGTTGACCGATGAGGCTATTGTTCGTCTTGAGGCGTTCCCGGACTGGGTATGGAATACCGATGTCGCAGCTTGGGAACTGGGCTTCGCTCAGCTGCTCGCGTTCGTTGAACAATGCGGGTACGCCCGCGTCTCTGGGCGCTTTGAGACCGAATCAGGGTATCGGCTCGGTGCTTGGGTAAGTATGCAGCGTAGCAAGCAGACGACATTGTCGCCGGATCGAGCCTCCCGCCTTGAGGCGCTGTCCGGATGGGTCTGGGAGCCGTTCGCCGCTGACTGGGAAACGGGCTTCGCGGAGCTCAAGGCATACGCAGAACGGGAGGGTGACGCAAAAGTGCCCACCCCGTTCAGGACTGCCTCCGGCTATCGACTCGGGCAGTGGGTCAGCAGTCAGCGCGCCTCTCGTAAAACGCTTGCGGCTGAGCGTGTTGCCCGCCTTGAAGGACTCTCCGGCTGGACGTGGAGTGCTGGCGCTGCCGCGTGGGAGGTTGGGTTCTCCCAGCTTCAACACTACGTCGCGCTCAACGGCGACACTAATGTCCCGGTGATGTACAAGAGTGAAGATGGATACCGGCTCGGCCAGTGGGTGACCCATCAGCGTCAGGATCGTGGCTCGCTGATCCCCAGTCGGGCCGATCGGCTAGCTGCGCTTCCTGGCTGGGCCTTGAACTCGCGCGATGCGTCCTGGGAATGGGCCTTCGCTCAACTCCAGCAATATGTAGCCAAAGCGGGACTTGCCCGACTGCCGAAAGGCATCACAGCTGATGATGGGTTCTCCTTGTCCGACTGGGTGTCAGCGCAGCGCCGGAAGCGAGTGAAGCTTTCTGAGGATTGCATCTCACGTCTCGAAGCGCTTCCAGGTTGGGTTTGGGACGTGCGGGACGCAGACTGGGAGGACGGATTTGCTCGCCTCGAATTTTATGTCGCCCGGCACACGGGTGCGCGGGTGTCGGCGAGTTTCAAAACCGAGGACGGGTATCCGCTCGGCCAGTGGGTCAGTGTACAACGCCGAACTCGCGACCGGCTCACTCCGCAGCGCGTAGCCCGTCTCGAAGCGCTGCCCGGCTGGGTTTGGAACGCTCGCGCATAGGCGCGTCGTTGTGAGCCTTCGCTCCGCGCCTAGCTCGGCGCGCAGGTCGACACGCCGGCGCCGACCACGTCGAAGCCGACGTCGCTGAGCACCTTGGACATCGCGCCGGTCGATGTCACCTTGTAGACGTCGGTGGAGCTGCCCATGCCGTATTCGCGCACGAACACGTAGAAGTCGCCGCTCCAGGTGGCGAACGCGAAGGTGTCGATGCCGCTGGGGTCGGGGAACGCGCGCATGGTGATGGTGGCGAGCGTGGTGCCGTTGGTCTTGTCGATCTGGACCAGCTCGGCGGGGGTCTCGAGCGGGAGGATCGCCCACAGCTCGCCGTCAGCGTTGCCGGTCAGCTCGGACTGGCTGGGCAAGCGGCCCAGCGTGGTGACCGTGCCGCTGGAGGGGTCGAGCAGGCCGAGGGTGGTGGCGTTGGCGATGTAGAGCTGCTCGCGCCAGGTGTCGGCGCTGTCGGTGGAGTAGCCCATGCCGAAGCTGTCGAAGTGGGTGCGACGGTCGGAGTACGTGGTGCTGGAGCACGTCATCGACGCGAGATCGAGGGAGTACAGGCTGTTGTCGGCGTAGCGCACGTACGCGGTGCCGGAGCGATTGACGGCCATCGAGCCCGGGGTCTGGCTGGTGCCGCAGTCGACCTTGCCGAGCGAGGAGAAGGTGAGGGACGCGGGGTCGAAGGTGTAGAGGGTGCTGTCATCGCGGGAGAGCACGTAGATGAGGTCGTCGGTCTCGGTGCAGTCGTCGGTGGGCGCCGGGTCGTCGGGCGTCGCGGTGTCTTCGGGAGGCGCGGTGTCGGTGGGCGCGGTGTCTTCCGTCACCTGAGTGTCGCTGTCCGCGGTGTCTTCGGGCGCGGTGTCGGCGGTCTCGGCGGTGTCCTCGAAAGGAGCAGCGGTGTCTTCTGCTTTCGCGACCGGATCTTTGACCCCCGACAGGCCGAAGTCCGAGTCCGAGCAAGCGAGCAGCGAGAGGAAGACGACCATGAGAGGCTCCGAGTTGTTTCAAAAAGGTTACCGGAATGACTCCATCATTGAAAGCGAATCTTTTTGTGTGACTCGTTCGGATTTTTTGGTCAAGGGACCACTGCCGCGTTCAAGCGATTCGGTGGTGCTCGAGCAGCAGCGCGATGAACAGCGCTGCCGCGCGGCCGGGGGGCTCCTCGCGGCGGGTGATCAGCTGAGGCGCGTAGGTCCAGCGGTTTCCTTCGGGCAGGTCGAGGATCGCCAGCGCGCCGCTGTCCAGATCGCTCTGGGCGAGGTGCAGCGGCAGCCAGCCGAAGCCGACGCCGGACCGCAGCGCCTCGCGCTTGGAGTGGAAGTCGGAGAACCGCACCACGTGCTGCGTCCCAAGGAACGACTGGCGCGGCTTCTGCGCGAAGGTAGACGCCGAGTCCTTGACGACCAGATCCACGTAGGCGGACAGCGCGTCCCGCGACAAGCCCCGCGCGGTGGCAAGCGGGTGATCGGCGGCGGCGACGAGCACCATGTCGAGCGGGGGGAGCGCGATGCCTTTCAGGCGACCACCGTCTTCGAGGCCCAGCGCGATCATGAACTGCGCGTGGTCGGTGCTGAAGCGCTCCAGCACGCCGTCCTGGTATTCGACGTCGATGCGGATCTGCGTGGGGATACCGCGCTCGCCGAACACCCGCAGCGCGTGCAGCAGCGGCGCGAGCGGGAACACGCCGTCGACCACGACCTGCAGCTCGGGCTCCCAGCCATCCCCGAGGCTCGACGCCACCGCATCCAGCTGGCGCGCCCGGGTCAGCAGGTCGCGCGCGGACTCCAACAAGTGCCGCCCGCCCGCGGTCAGCACCGCGCGGTGGCCCGAGCGGTCGAAGATCGGCACGCTGACGGCCTCTTCGAGGGCTTGGACCGTGTAGCTGACCGCCGAAGGCACGCGATGCAGCTCCCGCGCCGCCCCCGCGAACGAGCCGGTGCGCGCGATCGCGTCCAACACGAGCAGCTGGTCGAGGGTGAAGCGGGGGCCGAGGGGCATCGGGCGTAGCGTATTGCGCCCGTGCGCGTCAGTCCTCGTTGGGTAAAGCCCGTAGATTGGCTCCGGCCGCCCTGGCCACCCGGGGTCACCGCGCTCCTCGGGTTGACGGCCATCATCCTCGATAACGCCGGAGGTTCGCTTTCGGGCGGGAGACGGACTTGCAGATAGCGATTAGGAGGGGCTCGGGAGAGTGTGCCCGTCGACAGTGCCTTCATGGTTCTCATCCCCTACTGTTCGCTGGCGTTGTTACTACCCATCGGAGATTCCATGATCCTTCTTTCCATGCTCGTCCCCCCCGTTCTGGCTTGTGGCGGTTTTGCACCCCAGGCCGGCTCCCTCGCGGCCTCCGATGCGCAACAGGCGCTGTTCGATCTCGGTGCCGAGCACATCACGGTTACCTACCGTGCCGGGTACGCGGGCGACGCCGCGGACTTTGCCTGGGTGTTGGCGGTGCCTGGGCAAGTCAGCCTTGTAGCGGAGGGAGATGCGGAGCAGCTCGATGCAATCGCGCTCGCATCGGCTCCGCAGGTGAAGGTGGACCACTCAGAGAGCGCGCCCGGATGTGGATGTGCAGGCTTCGCGAGTGGCGGCGGAGGCGACTTTACGAACGGCTCGGATGTCGTGGTCACGAGCACCGGTGTTGCCGGAGACTACACCTATACGACGTTGGCTGCCTCTGACGCGGATGGCCTAGTCGACTGGCTGACGGAGCACGGGTACGACGTCTCGCTCATCGCGGACGCTGTCGCCGGGTACGTCGCCGACCCGCTCGACTACGAGTTCGTGGCGGTGCAACTCCGACCGGATGTGCCCGCCCTCACCGAGGGCGGCTCTGTGCTTCAGCCCCTTGCGATCACCTACGGGGCGGCTGCTGACGGCGCGCTGCACGCGGTATTCCCGGCCAAGCTCGGTCGTACTTCGAGCGTGGATGCCGTGCGGACGGAGATCTTCGTGCTCGGCTCGGGTACCGCGACGTTGTCGGGTTGGGACGCGATCGCCAACCCGGCCGAGACGGATGGCAACATCTGGGATGTGGTGGGCCCGGATTACGTAGACGCGACAGGGCTCTATTACGATTTCTTGCTGGAAAAAGGCGGGATCATGCGCCAGATGTGGCTGGCCTACTCGGGAGGATACACCACAGCGGACGGGGACCGTTGGCTCACGCGCTACGACAGTATCGTTTATCCGGACACCAACAGTGTGGACCCGGTGTTCGCCGACTCCACCACTCAAGAGATTGCGTCCACGGTGATCTACCTGATGAACGAGACCCAGTACGAGGAAGAATACCCTTCCGACACGTCGCTTGGGCTGGTGGGGGTGCTTGGAACCCTTGTGTGGCGCCGCCGGTTCGCAAAGCGGGCTCCGGCTTAGCGCGCACGGGCGTACGGGAGGTCCGCACGGTGTAGGGCGCCGGTTCCCACAACACTTCGAACGACGGCGTCGGCAGCGGCAGGGCTTTGCGGGTCCAGATACGCCCCACAGCGCGCTCAGCGGCCGGGCGTGGCGCGAATCCAGGGCGGCGCCGGCAGCATCACCGTCTTCGGCCTCGCTGGAGCGCACGCAATGGACGTGCTCTACCGGGCCGGGCCGGGCCGCTGCCCTCAGGCGCGCAAGCCGTGGTGCACCAACGGATCGACAGCACCAGTCGCCCGGGAGTGCACGCGCGCGGCCGTCTCGGTTCCACGCTGCCCGTACGACGACACGCAAGTTTTGGAGGCGCTGGTCTCCAACTTGTTCCGCGCGGCCTGCCCCTGCGCGCCCTGCCGGTGCGCGCCCTGCCTGTCCGCGCTACGACGCGGGATGTCTCACGCCCTCGTCGCCCCGCCCGCCGTGCTGATCACCATCCCGTTCTCGCACTACTGCGAAAAGGCGCGCTGGGGGCTGGATCGCGCCGGCGCGCACTACGTCGAGCGTGGCTACTTGCCGATGATTCACGTCCCGTTCGTCAAGGCCGCCGGGGGCGCGCGTATGGTGCCTGTGCTCGCGACGCGCGAAGGCGTGATCGGCGACTCGACGGCGATCCTGCGCTGGTGCGACGCGCATACGATCGCGCCGGGCGTCGCGGCGCTGTGGCCTGAGCACGCAGCGCAGGCCGACGAGGTCGCTCGCTGGGAGGACGCGTTCGACACCACGGTCGGGGTGGATGCGCGCCGCTTGGCCTACGGGCACGTGCTCGGCGACCGCGGCTACATGGACGGCTTGGTGGCTCGGGTCGTGCCGCGCTGGCAGCAGCTCCTGTTTCAGTGTGTGCGCCCGCTCGCCATCGGGGGGATCCGGCGCGGGCTGCGCATCAACGACGAAGGCGTAGCGCGGTCCCTCGCGCGCCTCGACGCGACCTTTGTTGCGGTCGGCGCCGCGCTCTTCGACGGCCGTCGCTACCTCGTCGGCGGACGGTTCACCGCCGCCGATCTGACCTTCGCCGCGCTCAGCGCGCCGGTGCTGCTGCCGCCGGAGCTTTCGTACTACTACGGGGCTCGGGACGCGGTGCCCGAAGCCTTCGGGGCGCTGGTCGATCGCCTGCGCGCCACGCCGGCCGGCGCCTACGCGCTGCGCCTATACGCCGAGGAGCGCGGAAGGATCGGCGCGGGGAACAGCCTCCCTCCGATTTGACAGATTCAGCCTCGGTGCTCTACGATGTCCCCATGATTCGGTCCCCGCTTGTCCTCCTGTTGCTTGGGTGTGCGGCGTGCTCCGTGCCCTCCGGCGCCATGGACGCCGCGGGCGGCGCTGCGTCGCGCGCCAGCGTGCGCGAGCAAGACCGCGGACCCGCGATGGACGCGACGCCACGGCCTGCACCGATGACGCTCTGGGGCGGCGCGGTGCTGGAGCAGCGCGAGGGCGCGGTGGTGTTGGTCCAGGACGGTGAGGTCGTTCAGACGGTGCGGGGCGCGCTGGCCGACGAGCCCGCGGCTTCGGCCGATGGGCGCGTCGTCGCGCTCTCGGTGACCTCCGGGGTGCACGAGTCGCTGCTGACGTTGTCGGCGCGCTCGGCCTACGCGGCGCACGAGGAAAACTGGCAGCTACACGCTTGGATCCAAGGGGATCACACCGTCACGCGCCTCGGGATCGACGCCGCGGGCGAACGTCTCGCGTTCGTGTGGCCGGGGCCCAAAGGCGGCGTCTCTGCCGTGTATCTGCTCGATTTGGGCGACCCGGACGCCGGTCCCCAGCGCTTGACCAACCTCAGCCCCCGCGCTCCGGGCCAGCCTCCAGCGGACTTTGTCCCGCTTCCGCTTCGGGGATCTCCGTTTTTTGAGGGTTCGACGGTGCGTTGGATCGCCGAAGACGGCGCGCACGCGGTGGACCTGCGATGAGCGTGCTTTTGCTCTGGATCTGGGTCTGGGTCTGGATCTGGATCCGGCCCGTTGGCGTGGCCTACGCGGTCGACTACGCGTTCCCAACTTCCGAGGAAGACTACGGAGAGTTCTACCCCACCGCCTACAAGGACCACGGCTCCGGCTCCGCCGTCGAAGACTGGCATTGCGGCGATCTCGCCTACGACGGCCACACCGGCAATGACTTCGGCGCGGGCAGCTTCTCCGGGATGGACGCGGGGCGGGATGTCACCGCCGCCGCCGACGGCGTCGTGATCGCGACCAACGACGGCGAGTACGATCAGTGCACCACCGGGGACTGTGGCGCTGCGAACTACGTAAAAATCGAACACGCCGACGGGCGGTCGACGCTCTACTACCACTTGAAGAAATGGAGCGTGCTGGTCTCGGTGGGACAGACCGTGCGATGCGGCGAAAAGCTCGGTCTGATGGGCTCCAGCGGCAACTCCTTCGGTCCCCACGTACACTTTGGGGTGGTGGGAACGAACGGCGACAACGAAGATCCGTTTTCGGGTTCGTGCTCGTCGGGCACCGACTATTGGGTGGAGCAGGGCGCGTATGGGGACCTCCCTGGCCGCACCTGCGACGCCGACGCGGTCTCGATCGCGCCTACCGACGCGCTGATCGCGTACACCCAAGACGATCACGCCTCGACCGACCTGGACGGCGACGGCGACGCCGAACTGTGCGTGCGCGCCGACGAAGGCGTGCGCTGCGCGCTTGGCGGGGAGGCCGGCCCTACCGGCACGTGGATCAGCACCGTCGCGGCCAGCGCTTCGCCGTTCCCCGCCGATCAGGCGCTCACGCTGCGCTGGGGGGACGTGAACGGAGATCGCAGGGACGACGCCTGCATTCGCACGGCCACCGACTACCGCTGCTATGTGTCCGAAGGCAGCGGGCTCGCGCCGATCGCGCTCCCCGGCGCGCCGGCGTGGAGCGACGCGCTTGGGTTCACCCGTCCCGCGCAGTACGGCACCGTGCGGATGTTGGACCTCGACGGCGACGGGCGTCAAGACCTCTGCGCGCGCGACGCGGACGGGATCGTCTGTGTGCGCTCGACCGGCAGCGGCTTTGAAGCTCCATTCCGCGGACCCAACTGGAGCGACGCCTACGGCTGGGACGATCCAGCGAACGCCGCGACCATCCGGACCGGCGACATCGACGGCGACGGCCGGGACGACATCTGCGCGCGGGCAAACGCGGGCGTCCTCTGCGCGCATTCCAACGGTACGGGGTTCGACGAAACCACGGTGAGCGGCCCGGCTTGGTCGGATGACGCCGGTTGGGACGCCGCGGTCAGCTACGGCACGCTGCGCCTCGCCGATCTCGACGGAGACGGGCGCGCCGATTGGTTCGGTCGCGGGCCGGACGGCGTAGTGTACGCGCTCGCGACGGAGGACGGCTTTGGCGAGGTGCAAACCGGCCCGGTTTGGTCCGACGACACCGGTTGGGACGACCCCAGCAACGGGCTCACCCTGCAGTTAGGCGACATCAACGGCGACGGCGCGCTGGACCTCTGCGGGCGCGCCAACGCTGGGATGCGCTGCGTGCTCTGGGACGACGGCTACGCCACAGGCAGCTTTGTCGGGCCGACCTGGAGCGACGACGCCGGTTGGGACGCGCCCGCTCAGTATTGGAGCCTGCGCCTCGCCGATGTGACCGGCGATGGCCGCGCCGATCTCTGCGGCCGCGCGCCCGACGGCCTTGTGTGCGCCGTTAGCCTCGGCGACAGCTTCGCCGAGCCGGCGGTTTTGGGCTGGGGCAGCGACGCCGAAGGCTACGGCGGCGAGGACAATTGGCCGACGGTCATCGCCGGCGGGCCGCGGGCCGTAGGCTGCGCCGACAGCGACAGGGACGGCATCTGCGACGACGTGGACAGCGGGGAGCCCGGGGACTCGGGGTCGTCCGCTGACTCGGGGCTCCCGGGGGAGAGGGTGCCGCGTAGCGCCGCTGGGTGTGGGTGCGGCAGCGCTTCGGGAGTCGGCGGTGGCGCGGGCCTCGCCATGGGCGTGCTGATCGCGCTGCGCCGCCGCAGGTCCCGAACCTACACCGGGTAGTCGGTGTACCCCTTCTCGCCCGGCGTGTAGAACGTGGTGTAGTCCGGAGGCGTGAGCGCCGCGCCGGTCTGGAGCTTCTGCACGAGGCTGGGGAAAGGGCGGCCGGGAGGGGGCCGCGCGGCGACACCCTGTTTTTGAATATACGCAATTCGTACAGTAACAAAACTATACCTGTTACATAGGGCGGCCACCTTGGAGACGCCCGGTGCCCTCATCCGTCCTTGACCTCTGCCAGCCCGCAGACAGCACGTTCAGCAACGCCAAGAACGACACCGTCGTCAACATCGGGGATCTGCTGAAAGACACGATCGATGGCGATAGTTTCTTCAATGAGACCTACGCCACCGAAGGCATGCGCCAGCTGCTCACGCAGGTCTTTGACCGCCTCGACGGGCGCACCCCTCAGGGCGTGTTCCGGCTGAAGCAGGCGATGGGCGGGGGCAAGACCCACAACCTTGTCGCGACCGGCTTGCTCGCCAAGCGGCCGATGCTGCGCAAGCGCGTGCTCACCGAGCTTGACCGCGCCGACGTCTCCTCCGACGAGATGCGCGTCGTGGTGTTCGACGGCAAGGAGACCGGCAACAAGGATCCGTTCTGGGTGGCGCTGTTCCGGCAGCTTCAACCGGACCAGTCGAAGTGGGCCAGCGCCGTGGCCGACATTCCCGGGCCGGCAACCTGGGCGGAGCTGATCGGACCGAAGCCCACGCTGATCCTGTTGGATGAGCTTCCCCCCTACCTCTACGCGATGTCGACGAAGCAAGCGGGGGAAGGCACGATGGCCGACCGCGTGGTGCTGGCCTTGGCAAACCTGATGGGCGCGGTCATGGCGGGGAGCGGGAATGGTCCGGCTGGTCGTACCTGCCTCGTGCTCTCGGACCTACACGGCGCGTGGCAGCGCGGCTCGGAGAAGCTCAACACCGCGTTCGACAAAGCCTTCGACGAGGCCGTGCGCATGGGCACCGCCGAGGCCAAGCGCGTGACGGTCGACATCACCCCGGTTCGGGTCGACGATTCCGAGCTGGCCGCCATTCTCCGGAAGCGCGTGTTTGCCAAGTACCCGGCGGCGAACGACGCTGAGGTGCGGGCGGTGCGCGACGCGTACAAGAAGGCCTTTGACACCGCGGTTCAGCAGGGGGCGATGACGACTTCGCTGCGGGACAGCTGGCTGAGCGCCATCCCGTCGACGTACCCGTTTCACCCCGGACTGCTTGATCTGGTCGGGCGCTTCAAGGAGAACGAGGGCTTCCAGCAGACGCGCGAGGTGCTGCGGCTCGCCCGCAAGCTCGTGGCGCGGGCGTGGGGTCGGGATCCCGCTTCGGCGCCGTTGCTGCTTCACCCTCACGAGTTCGACTTTGACGATCCTGAAAGCGTGGCTCTGCTGGACGGCATCCACCCCAAGCTCCCCGAGGCGCGCCGCCGGGATGTGAGCAACGCCGGTTCGGCCACCGCCGAGTCGCTGTCCGGCAGCATGCAGCAGCCGATCTACGGCGAGGCCGCGCGGCTGGTGTTCTTCTCCTCGCTAGCGACGTCGGTGCAGGCGGTGAACGGCCTGAAGGACGACGAGGTCGGGTCCTACTTGGCGGCGCCGGGGCGGGACGTCTCGACCATCGGCACCGTCATGCAGACGCTGGCCGACCACAGCTGGTACCTGCACCGCCGCACCGATCACCGCTGGCACTACAAGGACATCCGCAACGTCGGTTCGATGATCCGCGACCGCGCCAACGACATGCAAGACGACCTGCGGATGCAGGAGCTGCGCACGCGCCTGATGGAGCTCTTCACGCCCCAGCCGGACGGCGGCGGTCGGGACGCCTACCAGCGCCTGCTGGTGTTTCCGAAGCCCGAAGAGATCCAGCCTGACCCCAAAGAAACCGTGTTGGTGGTGTGCAGCAACCAAGACGGCGGAGTCCCCGCGCCCTATCTGGGCATCTGGAATCGCACGCCGTGGCAGAACCGGGTGTTGTTCCTGACCGGAAACGCGCGCTTCACCAACCTCAAGCACACCGCCGCCATGCTGGCCAGCGCCGAGGCCGTACGCAAAGAGGTCAAAGCTTCGGGCAGCGAAGGCATCGAAGTCGATCAGGCGAACGTTGCGGTGGAGCGTTGGAAGCACAACTTCCCGATCGCGGTGCGGGAGGTGTACTCCGCGCTCTATTACCCATCGGACGAGCGCCTCGAGAAGGTGACCATCCAGCCCGAGACCGTCGGCGGCAAGTTCCGGGGAGACATCGCGATCCGCGTGGCGCTCACCCCGGAGAAGTTCGCGGATGAGGCGGCGACCAAGGGGAACGCGTTCTACAGCGAGTTCATGTCCAGCCGGTTCCCGATGAAGGAGATGGCGTGGAAGGAGATCCTCGAGGGCGCGGCGCGGGACACGCGCTGGTACCTCGTGAAGCCGGGCACCTACGAGGCCTTGAAAAGCAACGCGTTGTTGAAGGGCCAGTGGCGGGAGCCGCCGGCGGAAGGCAAGGTCATGAAGGGGCCTTTCCCGAAGGAGCCGACGAGCGTGAACGTGGCGGTCGATCGCGACGCGGACACGGGCGTTTGCCGCCTGCAGGTGACCGCCAAGAACGGCGATTGCGTGCACTACGAGTTTGGTTCCAGCGATCCGACCACGGCATCGCCGCTGGTGACCGCCGGTGGGATGGAGACCAGCGCGATGCGGGTGCGCTTCCTCGCCATCGACTCCACCGGTCAGCACGCCCCCGGGCCGATCCACGAGTGGCGCAACAGCGTCACGCTGAAAGGGGACTTCAGCTACGAAGCCAAGACCTACTCCGCGGTGTTGAAGGCGGCGCCTGCCGGCAGCGCGATCCGCTTCACCACCAACGGCGCGAACCCCAAGAACGGCGGCGTCTACGACGGCCCCGTGGCCGTGGCGCCCGGCACCACCGTGCTCGCGGTGGCGGAGAGCGACGGCGTCTGGTCGGAGGCCCTGACGCTCGTGGCCCCGTCCGGTCCGGAGACCCCAGACAAAGGCTGGCTCGACCTGACCCGACCCGCAACGTGGTCCGGGTTTCCGAAGCGCATGGATCGCACCGCTACGTTTGACGCGCTGGCGCGGCTGGTTCGGCACCGCGCCGCGCTGCATGGCGCGACGGTGCGCCTGCGCAGCACCGACGCCGACGCCGAGCGCTACGCGGACTTGCGCATGGGCGCCAAGGTGCGGACCACGCCGGTGGAGATTGAGGCGCTCGTCGCTGGGCTGCCCGAGCCGCTGCAGCAAGGCTTCGATGTGGAGCTCGAGGTCAAGCGGGTGGCGTTCCCTACCGGCGCGGCCTTTTTGGAGTTTGTGAAAGAGCTTGGCATTGATCCCGCCACGCTTGACCGATCCAAGGTCCAACAGTGAGCCGGCGCGGCGCAGCGCCCGCCCCCGAAGTGTCGGAGGCCGCGGCCGAAGCTCCGAGCGCGCCCGTAGCGACGGGCTTCGGCTACGACCCGGCGCGCGAGGTGCCCCACTACCGGGTCCGCGTCAGCCGCGGCCGGGAGCGCGTGTGCGTGTACGAGTGCCGACGCACGCTTGATCCCGGGGATCATCCTCCAGAAGAGGACCTGCGCGTGGCGCTGGAACGCGAGCGCTGGGAGGCGATCGCGCCGGCGCTGGCCGACGAGTTCAACCGCCGCTTGCGCGCTTTCGGCATGCCGCCGGGGCGGTGGTCGCCGCTGGGTATGATCCCGGTGGCGCGCCTGCTCGGGAAGGAGCTGCTGGTGCTGGCGTGGGCGGTCGAGCGCGAGGAGGTCGGCAAGGCGCCGATCGCCGTGGCCAATTGGCAGGCGCTCGTGCCCGAGGAGCGCTGGTGGCTGCACGCGATGACCGCCGCCCACGGATCCCGCGCGACCGATGACCGCGGCTGGCGCCGCGCGCTCCGCCACGCGCTCTGTGACACCCCTTCTTCCATCGTGCGCACGCCTACGCGCACCTCCAACCTGCCCAGCAGCGGGCTGGGCGTGCTGTTTGAACGCCCCGGCCCCGTCCATGAGGAGACCCCCTGATGTCTGAATCCCTCGACCTTCGCCCCACGCTGCTCGAGACGCAGATGCCGGTCAACCTGCTCTCGGCGGAGGCGTACAAGGAGCGCAAGGCGGGGCCAGGGCAGACGCTCACCTGTCTGGGCAGCTACTGGAAGGGCCGCAAGCCGCTGATCCTCGTGCGCGCCTGCGTGTTGGCCGGGTTGTTTCCCGCGGGCGATGACGCCCGTCGGGACCGCGCCATCTTCCTGAAGCTGATGCGCATGGATGAAGCCAGCCTGCGCGTCCGCAAGAACAAGCCGGTGTCGGCGGCGCTGGTGCGCGAGGCGCTGGGCGAAGCGGCGCGCGCCTCGGTGATCTTTGGTGCCGCCCCGGACGCGGCTTCCTGGCGGCGCGACGTGGCGCCCGCGGTCCGCGTCGAGGCTCAGGAGCAGGCGTGGCAGCGCCTGTCCTACGAGTTCAAGCTTACGATCTGCGCGCGCCCCGAAGAGGTGGCGGAGGCCGAGTGGCCCGACATCTGGCCCGAGGTGAACGCGCATCTGGGCACCGACGCCCAGAGCATCCCTGAGCTGGTCGAGCAGCTGGGCCAGCGGCGCTTCGGCCACCGCCCGCGCGTGGCCGATCCCTTCTGTGGCGGCGGCAGCATCCCCTTCGAGGCGGCGCGCGTCGGCTGCGACGTGTACGCGTCGGACCTCAACCCGATCGCGGGGATGTTGACGTGGGGCGCGTTGAACATCGTCGGCGGCCCGCCGGAGCAACACGCCCAGATCCGCGCCGCGCAGGCGCGCGTGGCAGCCGCGGTGCGTGAAGAGATCGACGCGCTCGGCATCGAGCAGGGCGAAGACGGCTGGCGCGGCAAGGTCTACCTGTACTGCCTCGAGATCACCTGCCCGCAGACCGGCTGGACGATCCCGCTGGCGCCCAGCTGGGTGATCAGCGAGACGCACCGCGTGGTGGCGGTGCTGGTGCCGGAAGAGTCCACCCGCAGCTTCCGCATCGATCTGGTGCACGACGCCAGCGATGCCCAGCTGGAGTCGGCGCGGCGCGGCACGGTGCGCGACGGTCGGGTGCACCACCCGCACCCGGCGCACCGCGCGGTGGTGCACACCATCCCGACGCTCCGGGGCGACCGCGCCGACGGCACGAACGCGCTGCGCCGCTGGGAGCTGTCGGACTTTGAGCCCCGCGCCGGGGACGTGTTTCAGGAGCGGCTGTACGCCATCCAGTGGATCCGCGAGAGCGAGCACGGCGGGCGGGCGGCGCTGCGGTTTGCGGCGGTGACCGCGGCGGACCGGGAGCGCGAGCGGCGGGTGAGCGAGCATGTCCGGGCCCACCTGGCGCGGTGGCAGGCCGAGGGCTGGGTGCCGGACATGGAGATCGAGCCGGGGGAGAAGACGGACGAGCCGATCCGTACGCGCGGGTGGACGCATTGGCATCATTTGTTTCAGGCGCGTCAGTTGGTAACACTGGCGTTGGCATTCCAAAGTGGACGTCAACCTTCGCTAGTTGAGGATTGCCTTGCTGTGCTACTCGCGAAGGAGGCGGACTGGAACAATCGTGCTTGTGGATGGAACTCCGGCGCGGGAAACGACAAGTGCGAGCATCTGTTCTACAACCAAGCATACAACACGTTTTTCAACTACGGTATTCGTGGTTCGGTGATTGCTCTTGCTCATTTTGCTGAGTCGCCAAGCGTTGGGGCGCTACCCATTGAGGTGCGGAAACAAGTACGTTCGAGCGCCGCGAGTGACTCGGCGGCGGAGTGCGACCTCCTCATCACCGATCCCCCCTACGGCGATGCGGTCAACTACCACGAGATCACCGAGTTCTTCATCGCGTGGCTGCGCAAGCGCCCGCCCGAGGCGCTGAAGGATTGGGTGTGGGACAGCCGGCGCGCGCTGGCGATGAAGGGCAGCGGGCACGACTTCCGCGTGGCGATGGTCGGAGCCTTCTCCAACTTTGCGCGCCAGATGCCGGACAATGGTCTGCAGGTGGTGATGTTCACCCACAGCAAGCCCGAGGTGTGGGCCTCGCTGGTGCGCGCCCTGTGGGCCGCCGGGCTGCAGGTCAAGGCGGCTTGGTACATCCTGACCGAGACCAACGCCGGCGTCCGGGACGCTAACCTCGTGCAGGGCACGAGCCTGCTCGTGCTGCGCAAGCGGCAGGGCAACGCCGCGGGATGGTCGCGCCGGCTGCACGGGGAAGTCCGCCGCGCGGTGGAAGCCAAGCTCGCTTCGCTGCAGGCGCTGGATGATCCGGCCTCGCCCACCTTCGCCGACCTCGATCTGATTCAGGCTGGCTACGCCGCCGCCTGCGAGGTGCTGACCGCCTTCGGGGTGCTCGATGACGTCGACGTGCGCACTGACGTGCTGCAGCCAGACCCCGAGCCCGTCGCGCGCGGGCGCAAGACCAAGTCGGCCGCTGAGCCCGAACCGAGTCGCCAGTCGCTGGTGGTCGAGCTGTTGGAGCGCGCGGCGCGTATTGCGACTGAGCGGCTGATCCCCGCGCGCCTCGAGCGGGGGCCACGCGGCGCCGAGCCCGGGGATCGCGACGCGCAGGAGGTCTGGGCCGCGCTCACCGCTGAGGAGCGCTTCGTGCTGAAGGCGCTGGACGCCGAAGCCGACGGCGCGCGCAAGCTCGGGAGCCTGCAGGAGCTGGCCAAGCTGTTCGGCGTCATCGGCTGGCGCGCGCTGCTCGCCACGTCGCAGGCCAACGACGCGCGCTTGCGCACCGCCGCTGAGCTGCGCGCCGATGAGCTCGTCACCACGTCCAACGCTGGCTCGGCCGCGCCGTCGATGCCGGCGTTCGCGCAGGGCATCGTGCGCCACGCGCTCTATGGCATCGCGCTGGCGTGCGAGGCGGATGACCTCCAGAAGGCGCTGCGCTACTTCGAACAGTTCACCCCCGAGTACTGGGAGCGGCGTCAGGACCTCGTGGCGGTGCTGCAGTTCATCGGGCAGGTGCGCTCGCCGGCGCGGGGTACCGAAGCTGACGTCGCGGCGAGCCTGGCCGGCGCGGTCCGGAACCACACGCCATGACCGGCCGCTGGACCACGCGCCCGAACGGCGGGCTTCATCCGGAGTGGCTGGCGGGCGTGCTTGACGGCGCGGTGAGCTACGACCGCATCGCCGGGTACTTCCGAAGCTCCGTGCTTGCTTTTGCGCAGGAGCCCTACGAGCGCGTTCGGGGGAAGGTGCGCGTGGTGTGCAACGCCGATCTGGATCCCGGTGACATCGCCACCGCCAAGTCGGTGGCCGCGGCGGCGCGGCGCGGGTGGAACGCCGAGCCCCATGATCTGACCGAGCCGGAGGCGCGCACCCGGTACACGCGCCTCGCCGAGCTGCTCGCCAGCGGGCGCTTCGAGGTGTACGTGCTTCCGCGCACGGTCTTCGGGCTCGTGCACGGAAAGGCAGGCGTGGTGCGCTACGCGGACGGTCGGGCGCGTGCGTTTTTGGGCAGCGGCAACGAGACGCGCGAAGGCTACACCTCCAACTACGAGATGTTGTGGGAGGACGACGATCCGGCGGCGGCGGCGTGGGTGCAGGCGGAGTTCGACGCGCTGCTGCAGAACACGCAGATCAAGAAGCTGAATGAGGCGCTGTCGGAGCTGGTCGAGAAGGCGCTCGACACCGTGAAGGTGCCGATCTCGAAGTGGAACCCGGATGAGGCGCCCGCGGCCGCGTTCGCTGAGTCGCCCATCGAGCGCATCGGCACCGGGCTGATGCCCCACCAGAAGGACTTTGTCGGCCAGGTGATCCGCGACGCTGCGACCTTTGGAGGAGCACAGTTCCTGTTGGCGGACGAGGTCGGTCTGGGCAAGACCGTGCAGCTTGGAATGGCGGCGGCGCTGCTCGCGCTGCGGGAGAAGCGCCCCTCGCTGATCCTCGCGCCCAAGAACGTCGTGCCGGGGTTCCAGCGGGACCTCTGGCAGCTGCTCGGCGTGCCTTCGGCCGCGTGGGACGGCATGGAGTGGACCACCGAGGACGAGCGGGTTTGGACGCTGCCGATCGGATCCTGCCCGCGACAGATCGCGCTGGTTCCCACGAGTCGGGTGTTCGCGCAGACGCCGGACGTCCAGAAGCTCCTCGACCGGGACTGGGCTTGCGTGGTGCTCGACGAGGCGCACCGGGCGCGCACCAACCAGGTCGACGACAGCGACGGCACCGCCAACAACCTGCGGACGTTCATGGAGAAGCTGGCGCCGCGCGCGCGCTCGCTGCTGCTCGGTACCGCCACGCCCGTGCAGCTGCATCGGCAGGAGCTCTGGGACCTGTTGAAGCTGCTGGACCTGAGCGCAGCGCGGAAGGCCGGCGGCCACGGGCGCGTTCTGGGCTCGGTCGACTCGCGGTGGCAGAAGTCCGATGCGGCGCTCAACGTCGTCGCAGGGGGAGCCATCGCTGTGGACACGCCCGTCACCGCCTTTCAATGGTTGTGTGACCCGTTGCCGCCCCGCTGGGAGGCGGCGCGGGAGCACACCCACACGCTGTCCCAGATCTGGGAGTCGCTGCCCGACCCCAAGCCCGACACCAAATGGGAGAAGGCCGCGCTGGCCGCTGACTTCGATCCCGGCTTGAAGGATGATCTCGTGCAGTACGCGCCGGAGCTGGTGCGGCATCACAACCCGTTTGTGCGCCACGTGATCAAGCGCACCCGCGATGGGCTCGCCGCAAACCCGGTGATGCAGGGCTACGGCAACCTGCTGAAGCGCATCGAGGTCGATGCCTCCGACGCGAGCATTCCGATGAGCGAGCCGCTGGCCGCGGCGTACGAGGCGGCGCGGGTGTTCTGCGTCGAGCTCGCGCGCCGGAACAAGAGCGCCGGAATCCTGAAAACCCTCGTGCTCCGCCGCATCAGCTCGTCGTTGTACGCCGGGCGTCGCACCGCCTTGAAGTTTCTGGAGGGAACCGTGGATTCGGAGGGCGAGGCGACCGAGATCCGCGCGGATGCGCGCACGCTGACGCCCAAGGAGCGGGAGGCGCTGGACGCGGTGCTGCAGCACCTCGAGGAGTGCGGCGGCGCTGACCCCAAGCTGATGGCGGTGATCGATGTGCTGGAGGGGCGCACGGCCGGGAGCGCCCACGCATGGCTGAACCGAGGGTGCATCCTGTTCTCCATGTACTTCGACACCGCGGCGTGGATGGCGGATGCGCTCGCCCAACAGTTCCCGGCCGAGCCCGTGGGCGTGTATGGCGGTGGCGCTGGAGCCTACGTGCTCGAGGGCGGGGAGCGCACGCCGATCTCCCGCGATGATCTCGTCAAGCGCGTCGCGGCTCGGAAGCTCCGGCTGCTCGTCGCGACGGACGCCGCGTCCGAGGGCCTGAACCTGCAGAGGTTGGGCACGGTGGTGAACATCGACCTGCCGTGGAACCCGGCGCGCCTCGAACAGCGGGTCGGGCGCGTGAAGCGCATCGGGCAGGAGGTTGACCGCGTCAAGGTGCTCAACCTCTGGTATGAGGGCTCGGTCGAAGATCAGGTGCACCAGAAGCTCAGCGCGCGCCTCGAAGACGTGAACCGTCTGTTCGGCACGTTGCCCGATCACCTTGAAGATGTCTGGGTCGTCGCCGCGCTGGAGGGCATCGAGAAGGCCCAGCAGCGCCTGTACGCCACGCCGCTGGTCCATCCGTTCAAGCTCATCCACGACGAGCGGGTCGACACCTCCGAGTGGGATCGCGCGGCGCAGGCCGTGCCTCTGGAGCAGATCCAGGCTGCGCTCGCGAAGGCGTGGTGACCGGCCGCGCCCATTTCTGCGGGTGGGTATTTCGTACAGTTTGAAAATCATGGGTTTTGCTGCATGGTCACGCGGGCCTGCAGCGACGATTCTTGTACGATGCTCCGTCGCCCCGCGCATCCCCAGCTTCGTGCCATCGGCGCACGCATCAAGCAAGTGCGGGACGCTGCCGGTTGGACCCAGGAGCAGCTGGCGGTGGAGATCGACGTGACGGCGCACACGATCAGCCAATACGAATGTGGCGCTCAATCCCCGCGTCTGAGCACGCTCCTCCGGATGGCGTCGGTGCTCGCGGTGCGCCCGGGCGACCTGATCGACGTGGACCTGCCGTTACCTACGGGCGCGGCTCCCCCCGAGGCCGCAGAACTGTTGGGGTTCTACGCCTCGCTCGGGGAGGATGACCGCGTGCTGGCGACTCGGCTGGTGCGTGAGGTCGCCAGCGCCCGCCGTCCGCGCTGACGCTCCCCGCTGCGCCGCCGCAGGTCCCGAACCTACACCGGGTAGTCGGTGTACCCCTTCTCGCCCGGCGTGTAGAACGTGGTGTAGTCCGGAGGCGTGAGCGCCGCGCCGGTTTGGAGCTTCTGTACGAGGCTGGGGTTTGAGAGGAAGGGGCGGCCGAAGGCGACCAGATCGCCTTTGCCGGCGGCGAGATCGGCGTCCGCCGTCGCGCGGTCGTAGCCGCCGGACAGGATGTACGTGCCTTTGAAGTCGGCGCGGATCGCGGCCTTCAGCGTCGGCGAGACCGGCGGCGCGCCCATCGCGGAGTGATCGACGATGTGGATGTAGGCGAGGCCGAGGGGGTTCACCTGACGCACAAGCTCCAGGTACAACGCGTCCATCTCGGCGTCCGGCACGCTGCCGTTGAACACGCCGTAGGGCGAGACGCGCAGCGCCACGCGGTGAGCGCCGATCGCGGCGCTGACGGCCTTGGCGACCTCGACCGCGAAGCGCACGCGGTTCTCCACCGAGCCGCCCCAGCGGTCGGTGCGCTGGTTGGAGGCGGTGTTGAGGAACTGGTCGATGAGGTAGCCGTTCGCGCCGTGGAGCTCTACGCCGTCAAAGCCGGCTTGCACCGCGAGCTTGGCGGCGTGGGCGTAGGACGTGATGGACGCGGCGATGTCGGCTTCGGTCATCGCCTCGGGCACCGGGTGCGCTTGCATGCCGCTGGCGTCGGTCCACATCTCGCCCGGAGCGGCGACCGCCGAGGGCGCCAGAATGCGCCCGCCCTCTGGCAAGTTGGCGGGATGCCCGACGCGTCCGGTGTCCATCAGCTGCAGGAAGATGCGCCCGCCGCGCGCGTGGACCGCGTCGGTGACCGCGCGCCAGCTCTGCGCCTGCGCTTCGGTGTACATCGCGGGGATGCGCGCGTAGCCGAGGCCGTTGGGGCTCGGGCTGACGCCTTCGGTGATCAGCAGGCCCGCGTCGGCGCGCGCGGCGTAGTAGGCCACCATCAGGTCGTTCGCGACGCCGCCGATCGCGCGGCTGCGGGTCATCGGCGCCATGACGATGCGGTTGGGGAGCGAGAGCGAGCCAAGGGAGAACGTGGAGAACAGAGAGGTGGACATGGAACGCTCGCGGTCAGGAGAGTGGGGGGCAGCAGCTGCCCGGGGAAGGTCGACACGCCGGACCTGCGCGTCAAGGGACGGCGTGCCTGCGCGGGCGCGATAGCTACGCGCGTGGCTGTCGTCGCGATCACGGGTGCGTCTGGGTTCCTCGGGGGGCACCTTGTGCGCGTCTTCGGGGAGCGCGGCGCGACCGTGCGAGCGGTGGTGCGCACGCCGGCGCGGGCGGCGGGGCTTGGCGCTGACGTCGAGGTCGTGCGCGGGGATTTGGGGGATCCGCAGAGCCTCGTCGCGGCGTTTACCGGCGCGGACGCGGTGATCGCCAACGCGGCGCTGTCCACGCGGCTCGCAGCGCCCTGGCGCGAGTTTGAAGCCACCAACCTCGCTGGT
>CAIUMM010000204.1 GCA_903900265.1 uncultured Pseudomonadota bacterium | reverse complement strand
CGCCTTGCGCGCCGAATTTCCACCGTTCGCGGTCCTGCAACACCGCTTTCGGGGCCTCGAAGGGCTTGCGGGCACGGGCGAGGAGGGTGTACCGTGTCGGAATATGCTCACCGACAGGCCGTTCAAGTTTCCTATCCTCTCGGGAGGGGGCGGCCGTGGCCGGGCGTAGGTTGATCGGATCGCTCGGCGCGGCGGCCTGCTTCGCCTCCAGCGCCGGTTGTCCGATGAACACCAAGGGAAGCGGGGACTCCAGTGGCCCCCCTGACTCGGGCGTCGCCGACTGCGCCGACGCTTTCGACGGCACCTTGAGCGCGGGGGAATGGTGGGGATCCGACGGTTATTCCGCATTCGTCGTGCGAGATGACGGCAGCGCAGAAATCGAGTTGTGCGATCTCGTGGGCGAGGTCGATCACGCAAACGTCCTGGCAGGTCGGTTCGACTGGACCGTGACGTGGAGCGGGGGCGACTCTTCAAGCATCGACGCCAGCGAAGTGACCGGCACCGTGTGCGGCGACAGAATCTCGATCACATATGCATGGGCGCCCGACGCGACGACCTACTACGCGCCAAGCCCAGACGTCTACGGCTACGGCGGGTGCGACTGAGATCCTCCGCCTGATACCCCGCGTTCTCCCGCTGTGCTCAGCCAAAGCTCCAGCCCGAACCCCTTGAAGTCAGAGCCGATGTCGCCGGGGTTGGGATTGCCCGTGTCCAGCTTGCGCCGGTCGATTCAAACGCGCGCGAAGGATCGGCTGTACCCAGTACCCACGACGTCGGCCCTTCGGCGCAGAGGTGCTCGATGGCCTCCGATCCCAGGTCCCGGCGAAATCTCTGGCGCACCACGAGAGCAATATCGCGTACGTGGTTGATCTGCTTTGCTCCTTGCTGCCGCCCGCCGCCCGCGCTCACGTTGAACCCCAGCGACGGCCGCGTGGGCGCTCACGATGTCGTCAAGGTGGGATCACGGGTCGGTCTGCCAGCGAAGGCGGGACTTGGAGGGCATCGCGCGATCTACTCCGCCGCCGGGTCGCGGGCCTCCCCGGCCGCTGTCGTCGCCACGGGGGCCATGAGCCGGGCCTCACTCGTCGTCGCGCTCGCCGGGGATTCTGGCCTTGAAACCTCGCGGTCTCCGCTTGATCGGGATCAATTCGGTTACGCAAAACGAAACTCTCCCACTTGAAATACACCGCCCCGTATCTCCGCGACTGTGCCCACTTCACCGCCATCAAGCACCACTTCCTCCGCCAGCCGGATGACTACTCGTCGCCATCGACCTCGTCAAGAACCTGGAACGTCTCCGAGTCGCGACGCGTGTCCCACACCCGGAGGATGAGGATCTCCCCGTCGGTCACCCGGTAGACGATCCGGTACGGTGCCCGCATCACGGCCCGGTAGCGGCCGACCGGCAGAACGTCGTCCGCCGGCCGGCCAAGCTCCGGTTGATCCGCCAGTAGGTCAACCGTTCCCACAACGCCCCGAACGAAGGCGGCGGCAGCGGCAGGGCTCCGCTCCTCCAAATAGGCCCAGGCACGCCCCACATCGCGCTCTGCCGCCGGGGCCCAGATCGTCGACCGGGCCACGCTACGGCGTCCGATTCAGGGCGAGCAGTCGCTCACGAACAATCGCGTGTGGGACACCCTGCCCGGCCGCGAGCTCCCGCTCGGCCTCGTCCACGGCTCTTTGCAACGCGGGTTGCGCGGCCGCAGCGACAAGCCCTTCGTACTCCGCCACGGCGAGCATCACTGCGACGGCGCGCCCGTGCCGGCTGAGGACCACCGTCCTTCCGCTCGTCACATCCCGCACGATCTCGGCACCGTGCGACTTGAGGTCGGTGACGGGCCGGATGTCTTCGCTGAGCTTGAGGGTCATGGGGTGAACTCCGGACTGAAAGATAGCCACTATTCGGGGGAGAATCAAGGGGCTTTGACTCGGAACCACCGCCTTGTTCGCCGACGGGCGATGGGCCTTCCCGGTCCGGCGAGCCGGCTGCACCTCGCCGGCGGCGCGCGTCAATCGTCAATCCGCGTCCCGCGTCTCCGTGATCCTCCCCTTGAAACCTCTCGTTCGGCGTTGAATGGGGATCACCTCCATTACGCAAAACGAAACTCTCCCAGCAGTTTTGTACGCCTGCGTAACAGACGTGCATATCCACAAGCCTCGCCGAGCGGCTCGCGTTCGCCGGGCTGGACGTGCTCTACCTGGTCACCGACGACCAGCTCGACGCCCGCCGGCGGCTGGGCATCTCCGAATCCGACCCGGACGTCGCCCGCGTGCAGCGCGGCTCGGGCAGCATCACCGTCGTAGGTCTGGCGGGGACGCACGCGGTGGACGTGCTCTACCGCTCCGGGCCGGGCCGATTCGGCAAGTTCGACGCGATCATCGTGGACACCCCGCCGGTCAAGAAGGGCGGCTGCCTCCCCGGCGTCCTCCTCATCGCCCCGACCGACGGCGACGACGCCTCCGCGAACCTGATCCGGATGCTCCGGGCGACGCCCGCGAACACCGACGTGGTGCTCGTCCGCATCGATGCCGTCCCGAGGAAAGAGTGGGAGCGCGACGCGACGACGATCCACGACGCTTCGAACCATGCGATCATCCCGCCTCCGCGGGCGAACCAGGTGGTCTACTCCGGGGTCCTCGCCGGAGGTGGTGCCCCAGGTCCCGACGTCCACCGAGGCCGAGCGGGCGGAGCGCGCTGCGTTGAAGCTGGTGAAGGCCGAGCACCGGAGGGCCACGAGCGAACGGGCGGGGCAGGCACCGTGCTGGGCTGAGCTCCTGCGTCGGGTGTTCCGAGTCG
>CAIUMM010000203.1 GCA_903900265.1 uncultured Pseudomonadota bacterium | reverse complement strand
GATCGGCGAGCACTTCAAAGCGCATCGCAGCGGTGTCGTCGGTGGCTTCTGCAGGGCGTTGGGTGACGCGCTGCACGCCCGGTACCGAGACGATCAGCGCGTTCACGGCGTCAGGCCCAAGTTTGACGCGCCCGGGCACATAGGCGACGCGCTGCAGGGTGCCGCCAAGGCTCTGCTCCGCGAGCCGCTCGGTGGGCGCATCGGCCACGAGCTCGCCTTGATGCAGGATCAACACGCGGTCGCAGACCGCCTGAACCTCCTGCATGATGTGGGTGGACAGGATCACCGTGCGGCGCTGTCCGATGCGCCGGATCAGGTCTCGAATCACCGCGATCTGGTTGGGATCGAGGCCGCTCGTTGGCTCGTCGAGGATCAGCACGGGCGGCTGATGCAAGATCGCAGCCGCCAGCCCCACCCGCTGGCGGTAGCCCTTGGAGAGCGTCCCGATCACCTGGTACAAGCGGTCGGTGAGCTCACATTCGTGGGCCGCACGCTCGATCGCAGCCTCCCGCTCTGCAGCGGCGAGCCCGCGCACGCGCCCGATGAACGCGAGGTAGTCCCATACGCGCATCTCGCTGTACGATGGCGCCGATTCGGGGAGATATCCCAGCTTTCGCCTCGCCTCGATGCTTTGTGACACCACGTCGTGGCCGACGATGCGCGCCTCGCCGGCGCTCGGGGGGATGAAGCCGGTCAGGATCTTCATCGTCGTGGACTTGCCCGCGCCGTTTGGACCCAGAAACCCGACGATCTCTCCGACGCCGATGGAGAAGCTGATGCCTTTCAGGGCGTGAAAGCTTCCGAAAGACCGGCGGAGGTCCTTTACCTCGATCATGCTTTGCGGGATCCTTTCCATCAGTGCTCGCGATTCGGCGGTCTATCGTGCTAACGTTGTCCGATGCTGGTGAACCGATGCGTTTGAGCTCTACGTCCCTGTTTCTGCTGCTTGCTCCCCTCTTTGCGTGCCAGAACGGCGTGAAGGTCAGCACCGGCGACACCGCCGGGTTGGATCTGGACAGCGCGGGCGACACCGGGAGCGGCGGTGATGACACCGCTGACTCGGATTGGCATGAATACGATGGAGCCACGTTGGTGATCTTGTCGCCAGCGAGCGGCGATTTTCTCCCGTGGTCGGAGGACGCTACCTTCGCAGCCGAGATTCACGCGGCAGACGGTACCGTCATGGACTTCGACGCGATCAGCTGGTCCAGTGACGTGGACGCCGCCTGGGGCGTCACCGGCTCCAACGTGGTCGACAACATGCTGGACGTCGGCACGCACGCGCTGACCGCGACGGCCAACTTGCCCAACGGGGACCGGCTCGCCTACACCATCGGCGGCGTCCTTGTTCAGAGCCCGTACTCGGGTATTTATACGGGCACTTTGGTGATCGATGCATCCTACGACACATACGCGCTCGGTTGCTCCGGCGCGACCACGCTGACCGTGGATGCGTACGGGGAGACGGTCACTGGGGACGCCGGCTGCCTTTTGTCTCTGGGCGGCTACGACATCGATACAGCCTACATTTTTGACTACGCGAATGACGCGGGCGTGCTCTCCGGCAGCTCCAGCATCGACCTCGGCTTCTACCAATACGACATCGACACCGAGGGCACGCTGGACACGGACGGTAACCTTGAAGCGGAGTTCACTACGGACATCGCAGGG
Source organism: uncultured Pseudomonadota bacterium (assembly GCA_903900265.1). Taxonomy (GTDB): domain Bacteria; phylum Myxococcota_A; class UBA796; order UBA796; family SXON01; genus CAIUMM01. Next base: position 1,501 of record CAIUMM010000203.1, on the reverse strand, counting down.
TTTGGCATCGCCGGTACGCTGACGGCTACGCGCGTCACCCGGGATCTTGAAGGGATGTGAGCAGCGCCGGGGGTGACTCGGCGCCTGTCGAATCACCACGTGTGAATCCCGGGGCGGCAAACGCGGTCGCGAGGTAAGGAAAAGCCGGATAGTCCGCGCGAATGCGATGGCTACCCTACTTCCTCGCAGCGGGCGTCGCTGTTCCTTGGCTCGCCGTCCATCTCCTCGGAGTGGACGTCGGCAACACCACGGTCGCGGTGATGAGCGGCATCGCTATACTTGGCGCTGCGTTCCTGCTGTCGTGGGCCTGCGAGGTCGCGGAAGAAGACGTGCCCCAAGCGCTCGCTGTCAGCGTGCTCGCGTTGGTGGCGGTGCTTCCCGAATATGCGGTGGACGCCACGTTCGCCTACAAGGCTGCGCACGATCCCGAAGCTGCTGGCTACGCGATCGCGAACATGACCGGTGGAAACCGCCTGATGCTCGGCTTCGGCTGGACGCTGGTCTGTGTGTTGAACTGGGCGAAGTTTAGGCGGGACCGCGTGGTATTGCCGCGGGACGTCGGCGCGGAGATCACCATCCTGCTGCTCTCCACCTTGTATGCTTTGGTTCCTGTCTGGCGGGGCTCGCTCACGATTTTCGACACCTGCGTCTATGTCAGTCTGTACTTCATGTACCTGATCGCCGCGGCGCGCGGGGAGGAGCACGAGAGCCATCCGGTGGGGCCCGCTGCGGCGTTGGCTTCGCAGTCCACTGCGGTGCGTCGTGCCGGAATCCTGTTGCTCTTGTTGTTCGGTGCGGGCGTGATCCTGCTGAGCGCCGAGCCGTTCGCCGAGGCGCTCGTACACACCGGTAAAGAGTGGGGCGTCGACGAGTTTGTGCTGGTTCAGTGGGTTGCTCCGCTCGCCAGCGAGGCCCCCGAGGTGGTGGTCGCTACGTTGATGGTGTTGCGCGCCGCCAGCTCCACCGGCTTGCGGGCGTTGATCAGCTCCAGCGTCAATCAGTGGACCTTGCTGGTCGGTACGCTCGCGGTGGTCGCCTCGCTCGGCGCCGGGCATGTGGCGACCTTGCCGCTCGATGAGCGTCAGCGCGACGAGATGCTGCTGACGGCGGCGCAGTGCTTGTTTGGCATCGCCGTCATCGCCGATCTTCGGTTGCAGCTCTGGCAAGCCGGACTGCTCGGCGGGCTGTTCTTGATTCAGCCTCTGCTTCCCAACCACCATCACGAGATCGCGCTCGCTTACCTTGGGTTGTTCGTCTCCCTCGTCGTGTTCGACAAGCGCTCGAGGAATGGCATTTGGGAGTCGGCCAAGACCTTCTGGATACTGCTCAGCAATCAGCCTCGGCCGATTGCGTCTCAGGTGGATCCGGAGAGCGGGCTCGAAGGGTGAGCTTTCCCGTAGACGCAGTCCTCGACGATATCGGGGCCGCGCTCGACTCCGATGGCGTCGTTGTCGTTGAGGCGCCTCCAGGCACGGGAAAGACCACACGTGTCCCGTTGTTC
>CAIUMM010000202.1 GCA_903900265.1 uncultured Pseudomonadota bacterium | reverse complement strand
CGACCCCGCTCGCGTCACGTTGTCCAGCCCGGTGAGGGAGGTCAGCGCGCCGTTCCCGTAGAGGAGGAGGTCGGACGGCACCTCGGTCAGGCCAGAGAGCCCGGCGAGGCTCTCGAGCGCGGGGTTGAACTCGAAGTCTAGGTAGCCGTCGAGCGTCGTGAGGCCAGAGAGGCCGTCTACGTCCACGATGCCCGAGCCGGTCACATAGACGGCGACGCCCACATGAGCCAGTGCCTCGAGGCCGGTCAGGCTCAAGAGCGCGGTCGCCTCCTCGATGTAGAGGGATCCGTCGATCTCGGCGAGGGCGTCGAGGCCGGAGAGCGTCGTGAGCGACGCGTTGTAGCCGATATAGACGTCGCCGCCGACGCCCACAAGGCAGCCGAGCGTCGCGACATCGGCGTCCGTCGCCCGGGAGAGGTCGAGGCCGCCGGCCAGCTCGCGCGTGCAGTACTCCGCGCAGAACGTCTCGAAGCCGGAGGTGAGGTCCCCCCCGGCGACGTCGGGCGCGCGCCAGACCGACGCGTCGCCATCGTCGCAGTCGGCGGCGGCGGCGAAGCCGTCCCCATCCATGTCCTCAACGGTGGACGTATCGGTGTCGCTGTCGGTATCGGTGTCGCTGTCCGTATCGGTATCGGTATCGGTGTCAGTGTCAGTGTCGGTATCGGTATCGGTATCGGTATCGGAGTCTGTGTCGGCGTCGCTGTTCGTATCGGTGTCCGTCTCGACGCCCGCGGTGTCCGCGGGCAGGGAGGGCGTGCAGGCGAGGAGGAGCGCGGGAAGGGCGAGGGAGCATCGGGTCACGTCGGTCACCGGGGAGGCGCGCGACCCTACCCCGTCGGGGTGGTCCTCGTGTGTCAACTACGCGACATCGCAGGCTCCTTAGGACGGGCTGGCCGTCAGCCAGCGCCGGAGCGCGCGCGTCGCCGCAGGCATCGCCACCCACGTCATCGTGATCACCATCAGCGCGCCAAGCAGCGCGCCGCGGGCCAATGGGTGCCAGTGTGTGAGCGGCCCGGAGAACGCAGTCTGGAGGAGCTGAATCGTCGGGAACGCAACCAACCAAGTGACCACCGCCATCTTCCACTTGGGTGGGGCAGGAACTCCAGGGAGCGCGAAGAACGGCTCCATCCCCTCCAAGCGCTGCACGGTGACGGCCTCGGTGAGCGGCTCCACCTCGACGAGCAGCGCCGCGCGCTCCGCGCTGGCCTCCCAAGCCTGCAGGTCCACGGAGCTCGCAAATCGAAACACAAGCGAGAACCTCGAAGGCCCCTGATCCACCACGAACGCGCCCTGATGCCCGGGAGCGCGGGACGCGATGGCGATCGCGCGCCCGACCCACGCGCGGGCTTCGGCCTCCCGACCCGAGCGGATCGTCCGGCTGACGGCGACGGTCACCGCAGCGTCGGTGCTCATGGTGCGCTCACCAGGTCGAGCGTGCAGGAGAGCGGACGTGGCCCAGCTGCTCCAGCATCCCGAAGTTGTCGAGCACCGCGTAGTGCTCGACGGTTTTGTCGTTCGCAATCCGACAGTAGCGCATCTCCTTCCACGTGGTGCGCCGGCCCGTAGCGGGCCACCCAAAAAGGTCCCCGGTTTGGGTGCCGGTGATCTCCAAGCGCACGGCCAGCCACTCCCCGTCGACGATCACCTGCTCTACGGTGTACTGACTGTCCGGGAGCGCAGCGCGCACCGCGTCCAGCACCGCGCGGACCTGCTCGCGTCCCCGCAAGTGCCCGCCGGCGTCGTGCACGTCTTCGTCGATCATCGCGTAGAAGGAGTCCATGTCGCCGCTGTTCCAGTGGGCGTAGAGGCGATGGGGGTAGGAGCGCAGGGATTCGGTGGACATGGGAACTCCTTGGAAAGGATGGGGGATGCCTCTACTACCCCGGCCAGTCCGCTAACGCCGCTCGAAGCTCGGTCACCCGCGCGTCGCGCCCTTCCGCGAGCCCGTGCGCGGGCCCCAGCGACCCCAGCGCATCGGCGAGCGCGGCGACCACGGGCCGGTACTTGGCGCTGAGCTTGGCGCGCTTGACCGGGTCGGTCACCGCATGCAAGGCGAGCGCGTTGTCGTAGAAGTCCGCGAGCTTCACCACCCCGGCGAGCCCGTCGTCAACGACGGTGTGGACCACATGGTCGCGGTAGGCCGCGTTCTTGCCCTCGGGCGCGCCGGTCCAAGGCGGGTTGGTCAGCGCCTGCACCAGCTCCAGCACCGCGGGTCCGTACACCGCCGCGAGCGCGGCCGCTGCGGAGTCTACCTGTACGCCGCGCTGCGCCGCGAGCGCTACGAGCGCATCGGGCTGATCCTCGAGCGTGTCGTGCAACAACGCCGCGGCGATCACCGACGCCGGCGCCGCGGGCCACCACCCCGCGACGCGCGTAGCGACGCTGAGCGGATGCGCGCAATACGGCGTGCCGCTGCCATCCGGTCGCACCTGCGCGGCGTGCGCGAGGGCGGACCAGCTGCGGGCGAGCGGGACGGCGGGATCAGCAGCGCAATCGCAGACCGCGAGCGCGGCGTCGAAGGCGGCGTTGGCGGCGAGCACGCGGGGATGGTCGGCGTGGGGGAGCGTCGGTGTCATCGGGTAAAAATAACGCGTTCGCCCTACATTTCGACCCGGTGACCGACAACCGGCCCAACCCGTGAAACCGTGACGGAAAAAGTTCAGGATTTCAATGGACAATCTCTGATTTTCGCACATTGACGGAGGCCCACGGGTGCCTTACCGGAAGAGGACGAAACACCCCGGCGCTGGGCGATACACCTCGCATCCAGCCCGATCACCGCAGCACGAGGTCGAACATGGAGCGTCGCAGATTCGTCGGCATACTTGGCCTCGGCGGGCTCGCGGGAGCGGTGTTGATGCGCCGGTCTGCGGCGTCCGATACGCCGCCTGCTACGCCGTCCGACACGCCGCCGGCAGCACCTCCGGCTGCACCGCCAGAAAGCGCGACCGTGCTCGGCGGCGAGCCCCCCGCGTTCACCGGGCCGGGGCCGAACCTGTGGTGGAGCTCGGTGGGACCGTACGTCGCGCATCCGCAGAAGCTCCCGCTGATCCAGCTCACCGATCGCCCGGTCCAGTTGGAGACGCCGCGCGCGTACTTTGCCCAAGCGATCACGCCGACGGCCGCGTTCTTTGTTCGATGGCACCTTCCCAACCTGCCGGACGTGGATCTGGCAAGCTACCGGCTGCGCGTGCAGGGCGCGGTCGAACATCCGCTAACGCTCTCGATGGCGGAGGTGCTGGCGCTGCCGGCGATGGAGGTGACCGCGGTCAACCAGTGCAGCGGGAACAGCCGCAGCCGCTTTCAGCCGCGCGTCGCCGGCGGACAATGGGGGAACGGCGCGTGCGGGTGCGCGACGTGGCGCGGCGTCTCGCTGCGCGCGCTGCTGGAGCGGGCCGGTGTGCGGCCAACCGCGGTGCAAGTGCAGCTGCACGGCATGGACACCGGCAACGGGCCCGAGGGCAAGGGCAGCCACGCCTACGCCAAGTCGCTGGACCTCGCGGGGGACGCCCTCGACCACGCGGTGCTCGCCTACGCGATGAACGGCGAGCCCCTCCCTGCGCTGCACGGATTCCCGCTGCGCCTCGTCGTTCCCGGCTATTTCTCGACCTACTGGGTCAAAGCCGTCGGCGCGATCGACGTGCTGGAGCAGCCCGACGACGGCTTCTGGATGAAGACCGCGTACCGGCTCCCCGACACCCCGAACGGGGGCACGACGCCGGCGGAGGCCGCGACCGTCGCCACCAAGCCCATCGGCACGATGCCGGTGCGCTCGCTGCTCGCCAATCCGGACGGTCAGACCAAGCTGCTCGCCGGGTGTCCGGTCACGCTGCGCGGCGTCGCGTTCTCCGGCCGCGGCGCGATCACCCGCGTGCAGTGGTCGGTGGACGAAGGTGCCACGTGGAACACCGCGGCGCTCGGGGCCGATCTCGGGCCGTTCGCGTTCCGCACCTTCGAAGCTTCGTGGACGCCCCCCCACGGCGGCACCTTCGTGATCGCGATCCGGGCGCACGACGCCTCGGGAGCGGAGCAGACCGATGACCCGCTGTGGAACGGGGGCGGCTATGGCTGGAACCGCATCGAGCGTCAGACCGTAGTGGTCGCCGACGCCGGAGGTGCAGCATGATCCTCGCCCTTTTGATCGCCTGCGCGCAAACCCCTACGCCCGCTGCGTCCCCCGCAGCGCCGGCTGCTGCCCCGGCCGCTACGCCGGTCGCGATCGCTGACCCGGTGGGCGTCCCCCAGGTGCTCGCGGCACCCGTCGCCGGCACCGCGTTTCCCGCCCCTGCCACGCCGCTGCACACGCCCCCGTTGGCGGAGGGCGACGGAAAAGACAAGGTCGCCGCCTATTGCTCCGTGTGCCACGCAACGACCTACATCACCATGCAGCCGCCGCTCCCGCCCGAAAAGTGGAAAGCGGAGGTCGAGAAGATGGTGAACGCTTACGGCGCGCAAGTGCCTGAGGCCGAGCGCGCGCCGATCATCGCGTACCTGAGCGCGCACTACGGGCCGGATCGCCGGTAGAGCCGCGCCCAATCACCACGCCTCGAGCCCCGCGGTCGCGGGCGTGCCTACGCCAAGGCGCTCGGCCTCGCGGAGCCCGGAGAGCACGGCGGCGTGCACGTTCCCGTAGTAGCGCCAGTACGTGCCTTCGCCGGCGAACAGCAGCCGATCTCCCTCGGGTTGAGCGAGCGCCTCCACGTCGTCGCGGCTCGCGCCCACCGGCAAGAAGGTGTAGCTGCCGCCCGCATACGGGTCGCGGGTCCAGTGCGTGACGGTCGTGGCGGCGGGCGCCGGGATCGTTCGACCAAACCCCGCCTCCAACGTGGACAGCGCGCCGGACACGATCGCATCGTCGGTCCAGGAGCCCTGCACCTCGCGCGCGAAGCGTCCCCCGTAGAGGCCGACCAGCGTGGGCGCGCCGGCGAGGTCGGTCATGTCGTAGAACTCGGGGAAGGTGCCGTCGGCGTCGCGGTCCACGAAGGTCAGGCTGCCGTCCCACCAGCGCGTGTCCCACGTGAGCACGACCTTCTCCAAGTTGGCCATGTCGAGGTGATCCAGCGCGGCCTGTCGGGCGTCGGAGAGCGGCGGGTCAAAAGCGATCGTGCCGGCGCGGAGCACGCCGACGGGCACGGTGACGATGCTGTGCGTGCCTACAAAAGTCTCACTCCCGGCGTCCACCTCCACGCCGTCCTCCCCCCAGCGCACCGCCGTGACCGGGTGCTCCAGCCGCACGTCCAGCCCCGCAGCCATCGCATCGACGATGCCCGCGTAGCCGCCCACGGGGAAGTGATCGCCGCCGGTGAGCGCGTCCTCCTCCCACACCCACGCGAGCGACTGCGCGTCCACCGGGCCGGCGTATTCCAATTCGCAGAGGTACTGGTCCACGCCGTAGCGTCGAAAGCGCGCCTCCTGCCCCGTCCATCCGCCGTTCATCAGCCAACGATCGCGCCCCTCAGCCACGCTGGCCCCGGCGCCCAGCGCGCTGCGCAGCTCGGGCAGCGCGGCGACGAAGTCGTCCATGCCCCCTTCCATGCTGTTCCACGCCGGGTCTCCCAAGGACTGGCCCGAGGCTTCGTCGTAGACGTGGCTCCACGGAACCTCGTCCGGCACGTAGGCGAGGCCCTGCGCGCTGGCAAAGTCAGCGACGGGGTTCTTGTACACCCCGTGCATCCACGATGCGCCGAGATCGACGGTCGCGGCGCCGACACGCTCGGTGTCGGTGCGCCCGCCCAAGCGGTCTTTGGCTTCGAGCACCACCACGTCCACGCCGGCGTCGTGCAGCACGCGGGCCGCCGTCAGCCCCGCCATTCCGGCGCCCACGACGATGACCCGTGTGTCCCCGCGGGCCGCAGGGGGAGCCGTGGCTACATCCGCCGGTTTGCAGGCGAGGAGCAGAAACAAGGGCGCAAAGCGAAGCATGCGATCGGCTAACGCGGCGGCCTACCCGCGCAGTTCGCGAGACCATCCGGTCGACTCGACCGGCGCTGGGCTCCGTACCGTCCGCGCTACGGATCCACCCACGGGTCCGCGAACGCCTCGTTCGTCAAGAACGCCTCATCCGTCAACGACTCCAGGAAGGCCTTGATGTCCGCTTTGTCGGAATCAGTGAGCCCCAGCTCATGGACGAGGGCGCTCTTGTATGGGTTCGTCGCCCCGTCTCCGGTCTCGCGGAGCGTTCCGCCGCGGTTGTAATTGTCGATGACCTCGTCGAGCGTGGCGACGCTGCCATCGTGCATGTACGGCGCCGTGACAGCCACATTGCGCAGCGTCGGGACGCGGAACCTGCCCATGTCCTCGTCCCGGCCGCTGAACTCGATGAGCCCTTGGTTCTCGACGGGGTAGGCGCCCGCGCCGTCCTCGTTGTAGAGGCCGGTGTTGAAAAACGAATCCGGCAACCCGGCGGACTGGGTGCTGACAAAGGATGCGGTCAGGTTCGGTCCGGAGTGGCAGTGGTAGCATTCGGCTTGTTCGCCGAAGAACAGCCCCATCCCGCGCACCGCCGAGGCGCTCATCGCGTCACGGTCCTGCTGGTACGTGTAGCGATCGTAGGCGCTGCCCGCGGACACCAGGCCGCGCACGTAGGTGGCCAAGGCGTAGACGAGGCTCGCGCGCTCGTAGGGATCATCGTCCGGGAAGGCCGCCGTGGCCAGCGGCGTGTAGACGGTGTCAGATTCCAGCCGGGCGCGGATCTCGTCCTCGTGTCCCGACATGCCGAGCTCGATGGGCACGTCGTTGTACATGGGGATCAGGATCTGATCCTCCAGCGTGGTGAGCAGCGGGTTCGACCAGGTGTACGACGCCTGCCACGCGACGTTGACGAGGGCCATCGCGTTGCGAGGGATCCGATCGCCGGTGGAACCCTCAGGCAAAGCGACGCCATCGGTGAACGCGAGGGCCGGATCGTGACAGCCCGCGCAAGCCTGCGTGCCGTTCCCCGAGAGGCGCGCGTCGTAGAACAAGTACCTTCCGTACTCGAACTTCTCGGGCGTGGCCGGGTTCTCAGCCGGCACGATCGGCTCCGGGAAGCCCTCCGGCAGCGGCAGCAGCCACGTCTCCGACGCCGCCGAGGTCTCTTCCGGGTCGTCACAGCCAAGGAAGAGCGCGAGCAGCATCACGGAAAGGTGACCCGCTTGACCGGCGTGTGGCACTGGTTGCAGGACGCCGACTCCGTGGCCCACGGCATCCGGCTGACCTCGGCGCCCGTCGCATCCACGACCACCGGCTGAATGACGGTCTGCGGCAGACCCAGATCCATCGTGGTGTAGTAGTTCCCGAGCCCGTCGACGGGCAGCTCCACCAGCAGCGTGCCCGTGTCTGCGCTCCCCGCCCATAGCTGGATCGCGCCCGAAGATGCCGGCGTACCATCTGCGTTGTAGGCAGAGCCGGCGGCGGTGAACTGCCCGCGGCCGTTGCTATGGGCCTGATGGCAGTGCGTGCACGCTTGCCCGGTGTTGTGGCTGTTCATCGCGCCCGCCTCGCTCTGCATGTCCACATTCAGAGCGGGATCCCGGTCGTAGTCGACGTCGCCCGGCAGCGGGGCTTCGGCCGCGGCGCTGTCGATGTCCCCGCCGGCGCAGGCGAAAAGCAGGGCGAGGATCACTGGGCCTCCACGCCGAAGAAGGTCTGCTCGCCGACGTCGTGGACGGAACCCCACGGCAATCCGAGCTTGGGCATCAGGCCCTCGCACTCGGGGTCCCCCGCGAACGCCATGCAGCCGGAGACGTAGTCGGTCACGTAGTCCACAGGCGCGTCAAGGTCGTTGTCGGCGTAGAGGTCGAGGAGATCGAGGGTGACGACCTCGCTGGCCGGGTCGATGTCCAGCGTGACGGCCGCGAGGTTGTCGAGCCCACAGGCGTAGTCCCCCGCATCGGAGACCGTGCAGTCCGTGGCGCCCAAGTGGAAGAAGAACGAGGGGTTCACCGTCGTCGCGACGTCGATACGGGCGAACTTGTAGCCGCTGGTCCACGCCCACCAGAGCCCGGTGTCGTTGAGCGGCGCCGGGGCAGTCGCCGCGTCGATGTGGTTGAGCTCTGGCGGAATGCCGACCTTGAAGGTGACGCCGGTGTAGTCGCCTTCCGGCGCGGATCCGACGATCTCGGCGTTCGTGTTCGGGCTGCCTGTCGCGCAGCTCCCGGACCCATCTTCGAAGTCCAGCAGCGCGACGTTCTGATACTGCCACTCGCGGTCTTGCTGCAGGTCCACGTTCGTGACCGCCCCGGCGGCGTCCACAAGGCCGACGTCGTAGACGTAGAGGCGGAAGTCGAGCGGGTCGATGGTCTCGCTGGTCGTGCCGACCCCGTCGTAGGTCGTGCCGCACGCGAACGGCGCACCACCCACCGAGGCGCGAAAGGGGATCGTCACGTTCGGGGCCTTGCCGACACCAGAATCGTCGGTAGCGCCCACGCAGGCCAAAAGGAGGGAGAACAGCATCCGTCCAACGTAGCCGGATTTATTCGGAACCGCGACGGGCGCGGATAAAGCGCCGCGATGAAGGCGACCCGCATCACCGAAGCCCGCACATTCACCGATCTGCCCAACGTCGGCCCGGCGATGGCCGCCGATTTCGTGCTCCTCGGGTTTGCCCATCCCGCCGAGCTCGCCGGGCAAGACCCGCTTTCGCTGTATCGCCGCCTCGAAGGCATGACCGGCGGGTATCAAGACCCTTGCGTGCTCGACACGTTCATGGCCGCTGTGGCGTTTGCCGAAGGCGGACCGGCGATGCCGTGGTTCGCGTTCACGGCGGCGCGCAAGCGGGCACATCCGAAGCTGCACGGCTGAAGGGCGCGGCGGTCCATCGCCGATCCGGACTGGGAGGCCGCTTGG
>CAIUMM010000201.1 GCA_903900265.1 uncultured Pseudomonadota bacterium | reverse complement strand
GGCGGCCGCAGGAAGTAGCGGCAGAGCCGCTCAAGTCCATCCCGGTCCATCGCCGCAAAGTGAACATTGGCGTGCAGGGTGTACCCGTCGTAGCTCGCGCACCGAGGCGGGAGCGCGATCTCCTGGCCACCAAGCACCTGCCTTGCCCGCGTCTGTGCCTGTCGCCAGACGGTTCGTCAACGATGCGAGCTGGAGCAGGCCGTGCACGTCGCTCTCGTCGTGCCCATCGTCGGGCTGCGCGTCATCCGCGCCGCTCGATGTCCTCCGTCGATGGGGAGACGTGGAAGAACCGGAGGTGCCCGTCCGCGCCGCGGTCGTAGACGCCGTCAAGGTGCACGACGTGGAAGTGCAGGTTCAATTGGAGCGCAGAGCCGAACCGCTGGATCGCCGTGACGGAGCCCGTCTGCCCCGCCCGTCGACCGCTCTGCGTCCGGTAAAACCGCGCGATGCACCGGAGCGCGACCTGCAGCACACCCTCAGCGAGATCCGGACGCCGAGCGAGGAGCCAGCGGCGGCGCCACGGTACCGTCAGGACCCACTGGCGCGTCGCCGCCCAGGGGATCACCCGGTCAACCCCCTCACGGCTCGCTTTGCGCTCGCCTTCGGGGGCGGGCTGCGCTGCCTACCCGGCTTGTCGCCGGGTGCGCGGCCAGTGGCCACGCCGGCGGCTCCGCGTCGCCTGCGGCGACCAATGTGCCGCCTGCTCGGACATCCGTCGCCCGAGGCAGCTCGGGCAGAAGCCTCGCGTCTTGCACGAGAAGAGCACGCAGCGGTGGTGCTCGCAATCCTGGCACTCGAGCCAGGCGAAGGTTGCCGTGCAGTAGAGGTCAAGCTGGCGCTCAGCACCATCTCGCCAAATCCGTCGCGTCTCGCGCCGGAGCGAGCCGTCGGCCCCGCGGTCGTAGACGCCGTCGAGATGGAGGACGTGGAAGTGCAGGTTCAGTTGAGGCGCGGAGCCGAATCGCTGAATCGCCGTGACCGCTCGTTGCGCCGCTATTTTCTGTGCTGATCAATCCAACCGTGCTGGAGTGTGATACGCCAGCGTGGCAGTGAGGCAATGGGTGAGGCTTCGTACATTCGTTGAGCGGGTCGGGCTGATCAGGCTAGCCGGCGTGGTGTTGCCCGGCTGCTTGGACTTCAAAGGGGTTCCCTGGCAGGACGACAGCCTGTACTGGGAGTGTTTTGGCGAATGCGAGGTCTGCACCGAGATGGACGCCAGCGGCACCTGCTCGGTGTGGGAGGTCCGATCGGCCAATCCGACCATGGACCCCTCGGGTCCGGCCATCGCCAAGACAGTGTGCGCGTTTTCGGATGACGCGGAGGCCGCCTGCATCACGGACTTTGAGCAGAATCTCGTCGCCGCGACGGACGTGTACGCCATCCGAAATTGCCGCACGATCACAGCCCCGGTGGAAGACGCGAGCACACAATGCTGCGTGGAAAGTGCGGACTGCGACGGGGAGGAGGGCACTGGGGATGACGTCAGCAGCCCCTCGGCGCTACCGGTCAGCTTGAGCGCCGATTTCCTACGGATTGACCCGGCGAGTTCCACCGTGGCGGTGACCTGGCGCGGGTCGTCCGTGACGAAGTCGCTGGACGGATGGGCGCAGTTTCGCCAGGACCCGTTCCGGATGACGATGTTGTACGCAGACGCGCCCACGGCCACGCTTGGTGGCATTTCGTACGAGACGCCCTATGTGCTCACACGGCATGACGTGCCGGCCATGTTGGCGGACAACGGCGCGATCACAATCACGATGGCCGCAGCGGAGGTCGTGTTCGGGTACAAGGCCTCGGGCTATCGGGAGCAGTATCGTGCCCGCGCGCTCTTTAACGTAGTCGGCAGCTTGAACTACGGAAACAATGCCGGGAGCGCGGGCGGGGCGGGGGCGGTGGGCCCAGAATCCGTTACCATCACCCTTAGCGGTGCCTACCGACGGACACCCATCCCGGCCTTCACGCTTGGTTCGATTAGCAATTGCGCCGTCAGCGCGAATGCCTCGGGGTCATCGGATCCCGATGGCGGGTCGATTCAAGGCTACTACTGGCGCGTGAACGGGCGCCCCGTCAAGACGGGAGTGACGCCGTCAATCCCGGTGAAACAAGGCACGAACGTCATCGAACTACGAGTGCGGGACAACGAGAACGTGTTTTCGCCTCGATCTCGATCGCGTGCTGTGACAGTCAGCGCGAACCCGCCATGCTAAAAAGCAGAGTCATCATAGGTGCATGCGTGTTGGCAGCGTGCACCTCCGGCACCGACACCGGCGCTGCCGAGTGTTGCGTCTCTTGGACGCCCGTGATGGTGACCGTGAGTGACGAGACGGGCAACGTCAACTT
>CAIUMM010000200.1 GCA_903900265.1 uncultured Pseudomonadota bacterium | reverse complement strand
TCGGCCTTGGTCATCGCCTCGATCGCCATCGAAATGACGGGCTCGGGGAAGGTCATCGACTCCAAGACCACGGGATGCTTTTGGTCACACAGGGTGTCACCGGTAGCTACGTTCCGGAGTCCGGCGCACGCCACGATGTTGCCCGTGGTCGCCAGCTGAATGTCTTCGCGCTGGTTGGCATGCATCTGCAAGATGCGGCCCACGCGCTCGCGTTTGCCCGTGCGCGGGTTCAGCGCGACGGTGCCGGCCTCGAGCGAGCCCGAGTAGACGCGGAGATAGGTGAGTGATCCAACGAAGGGATCGGTCTGGATCTTGAACGCGAGCGCGCAGAACGGCTCGTCGGGGCTTGCGTTCCGCGTGATGGGACGGGACGTGTCGTCCGGATCCTTCCCGACGACCGCCGTCAGATCGGTCGGCGAGGGCAAATAGTCGACGACTGCGTCCAGCAACGGCTGAACGCCGCGCTTCCGCGCTGCGCTCCCGCAGAACACGGGGATCACTCTTCCGGAAAGCGATGCCTTCCGACCCGCAGCCTTCAGGGCCTCTACCGGGATCGGGCTCCCTTCGAGGTAGGCCTCCATCACGGCGTCGTCTTCGCCCGCGATGGCATCGAGCAGCGCTTCGCGCGCCTTCGCGGCCTCGGCTTGGTATTCGGCCGGGATCGCGCTCTCGACGAAGTTGGTTCCGAGGTCATCGCCGGGTGTCCAAGTGAGCGCGACCTCGCGCACCAGATCGATGACGCCGACGAAGGTCTCCGCTTGCCCCAAGGGCAGCTGGAACGCGACGGCCGGGGCACCCAGACGGTCCCGAATCGATTGCACTGCCGCCTGGAAGTCTGCGCCGGTGCGGTCCATCTTGTTGATGAACGCGAGGCGGGGAACGTGGTAGCGCTCGGCCTGCTTCCACACCGTCTCGGACTGCGACTGTACGCCCTCAACGCCGGTAAAGACCGCTACGGCGCCATCGAGCACGCGGAGGCTACGCTCGACTTCCATCGTGAAGTCTACGTGTCCGGGCGTGTCGATGATGTTGATTCGGTGATCCTTCCACTGGCAGGTCACCGCCGCAGATTGGATCGTGATCCCACGCTCGCGCTCCTGCACCATCCAGTCCGTGCTGGTGTTGCCTGCATCGACGTCGCCCATGCGATGGGAGACCCCTGTGTAGAACAGGATGCGCTCGGTGAGCGTAGTCTTCCCAGCATCAATGTGCGCCATGATGCCGATGTTGCGAAGTATGGCGAGATCGGAGGCCATGGTAATGGTCCGACGAGAGGCCGTCTACAGGCTCCTTCGTTCACGTTTCGGTCGCCGGCCCGGGAACAAGTCATGGTTCCTGTGTGCGAGGGCGACGCGAGCAGCGTCTAAAGGTTTGGCTGGGGATCGGAAGGCTCGGCGTGACTCTCCGGAGGATCAGGGGTGAGACGGGTCAGGCCCGGCTTGCGCCGGGCCTGTACAAACTACCAGCGGTAGTGCGAGAAGGCCTTGTTGGCTTCTGCCATGCGATGCACGTCGTCGCGCTTCTTCACCGCGTTGCCACGGTTGTGCGCGGCTTCGATGATCTCATTCGCGAGCTTCTCGCGCATGGTCTTACCGGAGCGGTCTGCGGCGTACTCAACGAGCCAGCGCATCGCCAAGGACATGCGGCGCTCGGAGCGCACTTCCACCGGCACCTGATAGTTGGCACCGCCGACGCGGCGGGACTTCACTTCAACCAGAGGCTGGCAGTTCTCGAGGGCGCGGCGGAACACCTTGATGGGCTCCTCACGGGTGCGCTCTTCTACGGTGGAGAAGGCTCCGTAAACAATGTCTTCAGCTACGGCTTTCTTGCCGTGCTCCATGACGATGTTCATGAACCGGGTGACCAGCTCGTCCCCGTACATGGGGTCGGGGAGGACAGTACGTTTGGCAACGACGCGACGACGAGGCATGTTTTTTTATTCCTACTTCTTGTTCTTCGGACGTTTGGCGCCGTACTTGGAGCGGCTCTGGCGACGGCTGTTCACGCCTTGCGTGTCGAGCGTGCCACGGATGATGTGGTAGCGGACGCCGGGAAGGTCCTTTACACGACCGCCGCGGATGAGCACCGAGCTGTGCTCCTGAAGGTTGTGACCTTCGCCGGGGATGTAGGAGGTGACCTCCATCCCGTTGGTGAGGCGTACACGGGCGACCTTACGAAGAGCCGAGTTCGGCTTCTTCGGAGTCGTGGTGTACACGCGAGTGCACACGCCGCGCTTCTGGGGGCATGATTTGAGAGCAGGAGAAGCCGTCTTTGATTTGACGGCCTCGCGGCCCTTGCGGACGAGCTGATTGATAGTAGGCATGAAGTCCTGTGACCGAACGGGTGACGGTGAAGCCGGCGGCGCTTATGTGCTCATGGGACGGCTGTCAAGGAACGTTTGCGCAGCGGACGCAAAGTCCCTCAAAACGCACCTCGGCCATCGCCGCCTGACCGCGTAGAGACACGCTGACATCTTCTGCAGGAACATCTTCTACACTTCCGCAGACCGTGCAGACCAGATGATGGTGCCGCGCAACGTTTGCGTCGTATCGGACCTCGCCCGGCGTCATCAACACCGTGCGAATCAGCCCCAAATCTTCGAGCAGCGTCAGCGTGTTGTACACGGTCGCCCGACTCGATGCGTGCCCACCGCCCACCGCCGCCAACACGTCCGCCGCGGTGGGGTGCGCGGTGGAGGAGCACAGGAAGTGCGTGATCGCCCTTCGCGGCGCCGTCCACGCGTGGCCGTGCTCGCGGAGTCGCGCCTCGATGCGTTCGGGGGTCTGCGCGGAATGGGATTGCACACGGTAATTTGGTCGGTACTCGGCAGAACGTCAAGTGGAGGTTGACGCGCGCGGTCTCCGGTGCTTATGACAGAGGCGAACACGACGCCTCCCCGGCGTCTTCACCCTTCCGGGGGCGTACCGGTTTCGACGGGGTATTTGAACGCCTAAGGGCGTGGCAAGGGTGGGCTCCTTCAATCGGCCCAAATGTAAGCTGCCAACAACAGCAACCACTTCAGCGAGCGCCTCGCGGCGTAAGTTGAAGTCCGGAAGCCATTAAGAGCATCCGGCATTCGGTGAGGACCGGCCGACCCTCACCGGGTGTAATTCAGGCACGCAGCAGACCCGGGGCCGAGCACCCGCCGGGCGAGCGAAGTTCAAACAGGAGGTTCTGACGGTGACCAAAGGTCACGACACTCGCCGGTGAGCTTCCGGAAGGCCACGTATCTCTAAAGCCAGATGATGCTTCGGACAGGGGTTCGACTCCCCTCGCCTCCACCCTACGCAACCCGTGGTGCGCTCAAGCCAGAGCCACCACGGGTTCTGCGGTTTTACGGGCAGGGCGTAGCTGCCCCGACCCCGACGGTGCCTGCGTTGCGGTCAGACGCGTGGTCTTCAGGCGGTTTTGCCCCAGCCGCGGCCGAGCGATACTATCCGTGCAAACTGAGGCCTCCCCAATGCTCCTTCTTCCCCTGCTGTCTCTCGTCGCTTGCTCCTCTGATGCGCGCTGGATCATCCGCACCGATGTGGTGGAGGCCGGCGAAGACTGCGCAGGAGGCGGGCTCAGCATCGCCGGCGGCACCGACGTGAACGGGGACGACGTGCTCGGGGACGACGAGGTCGAGACGCAGGAGTTCGTGTGCGACGGAGCGGACGGCGCCAACGGGACGAGCACCTTGGTGCAGACCGCGGAAGAGCCCGCCGGAGACAATTGCGCCAATGGCGGCACGCGCGTGGACAGCGGCGCGGATGACAACGGCGATGGCCAGCTGGGCGCCGATGAGATCGACGTCACCACCTACGTTTGCAACGGAGACACACCGTTCACCGACGTGATCTGGTACGGAGACGCCAGCATTCATGACGCAGCAGACGCAGCCGCTCTGGCTCCGTACACCGTTGTCACTGGCGCTTTGGAGATCACTTCGGAGGAAGACGTGAGCCTCCCCAGCCTACGCGTTTTGGGTTCTCAGCTGTACGTGTACGACTCCGACGGCGGCGCAGACGGCAGCGCAAGCGTCAGCTTCCCCGCCCTAGAGTCCATCAATTCGAGCTACACCTACGGCACCACCTTCAGCGCGCCGAACCTGGCCACGATTCGGACCAACGTGGTTGTCGAAGGCACGTCGCCAAACGTAGACTACATGCACAACGTCACGCGCCTGAACTACTTCGCGAAGTACAACGGCGCGATCGTTGACGACGGAGGCCTCGAGAACCTCGCGGAAGTGACGACGCTGTACGTGTACGGGAACGCCATCCCGAGCTTGCCCGGCCTGACGGATGTTGGCGACCTAGAGCTGTACTACAGCACCAACACCAACATGGGCGCGCTGGCGGCCGTCGAGAACCTTGGGGACGCCTACATCTACGGTACGCAGCTCACCAACCTCACCGCGGTGATGGACGTGACCGTCCAGCCGGACAGCTACCTCGAGCTGATGTACAACAGCTCGCTCTGCCAGTCCACGGTCGACGCCTTCTTCAGCGCCGTCGGCGCGACAAGCTACTACAGTGAGGGCAACAGCCACTGCTGATTCGGGCGCACACCGGTTAGCACACCGAAGCGAGGTCCGAATTTCCAACCCCATCGTACGTTCCGTAGAGTCTCCGGCGTTTCGGCGCCGGATCGTTCGTGGGGTCGGCTTCGCTGTGGTGGCGCTCGTCGCGCTTGAGGGTCTGGCGCGGCTCGTCCCCGAGTCCGCGCTGGAGCGAAAGACCGCCACCGGCCAGAGCTCGCAGCAGGCAGCGACGATGGTGCCGCACCCCACGCGGATCTTCTCGTTTGTTCCCAATACATCCACGCTTCCAGGCGGGCAGGGGCGTATTGACGCCGACGGCTTCCGGTTGCCCAAGGTGGAGGGGCCGGCGGGCGCGCCTCTGGTCATCACGCTCGGGGATTCGAGCGTGTTCGGGCATCTGATGTCGGATGGCGACACGCTCCACGAGCGGCTGCAAGTGCGGCTGCACGAGTCCGGCGTTGCGATCAACGCGCTGACCGCCGCGCAGCCCGGATACTCGTCGATGCAGGAGCTCGCCGTGATGGACGAAGCCGGCTGGGCGCGCAAGCCCGCGCTGCTGGTCGTGGCGACGATGTGGAGCGACTCCCACCTCGACCGATACCGCGATGCGGACATGGTCATCAAGGCGGCCTCCGCGGACAAGAGCGCGCTCTACCACCTGCTCCGCTGGGCCACCGACAGCGCGCTCGGCCGAGCGACCGCGCAGCAGGTGAGCTGGCCGACCCCCTCAGACGCTGGAATCCGCCGCGTACCGCTGGAACAGTACAAGAAGAACCTCGATAAAATCTACACCGAGGCGCTGGAGCACGGCGTCTCGGCGATCGCGCTCGGCTTGACGCACGGCGGTTGGGTAGAAGCCGGGAACACCGAGGACGGCTCGTCCAGCCCGTACATCCAGATGCTCAGGGACGTCTCCAAAGCCCGCGGCGTGAACTATGTCGAAGGGACCACGGCGTTCATGGAGTACCAAGGCAACGAGCAGCTGTTCTTGGACAACCTCCATCCGACGGCGACCGGGCAGGATCTGCTCGCCGCGGCGGTGGCGAAGTCCCTGATCGCCGCGGGATGGCCGAACACCCCGCTGCTCCCCAGCGCGCAAGAGAGCGACGTCGCGGTCCCCGAGGACGCGTGGGACGGCAAGACCAGCGCACCCGGAAACACGATGCTGGAGCTGGTCGGCGGAAACCCGGCGGAGCGCACTACCGCGATCCGTCAGGGGCTTCCGATCGCCGGCCCGCCCGCGGGCGCGGCGCCGCCGCAGGGTTCGAATCCCGGGATGCAGCCCGGAATGCAGACGCAATCCGGAATGTCCATGCAGCCGGGGATGCAACCCGGAATGCAGCCCATGCAACCCATGCAACCAGGGATGCAGCCCATGCAACCCGGAACGCCCATGCAGCCGGGAATGCAACCCGGAATGCAGCCCATGCAGCCGGGAATGCAACCCCGAATGCAACCCGGGATGCAGCCCGGGATGCAGCCCATGCAACCAGGGATGCCGCCGGGTTCGCCTCCGGCCCGCTGAGTCCGCGTGCAGGGGTCAGCGTGTAGCGGTCGGCGCGCCGTCCACGTCATCAAACACCAGCACACGCTCCGGCCAACACATCGCGGCAAGCCCGCCGTGGAAGCCGGAGACACGCCCACGGACGCGCTCCTTGTAGCGATAGCCGACGCTATAATCCACGCAGAACACCCCCTCGTCCCACTGAAACGGCGGGGTCAAATCCCAGAGTTCGAGGTCTCCGCGCGTAGGCGTGACGCGGCGCCTCCAGTAGTGCCCCACCACGGTAGGCCGATCCGCGCCGTTCCTCCACCAGCGGTCCCGTTGGACAAAGCGCCATTTCCCCCCTTTGAAGAAATGTTTGCCCACCGGCACCTCCACCTCCCCGCCTGAGGTGAGCAGCCGAACCGGGTTCCGCAGCTGGTGGGCCGTGTCCTCCTCCACCACCGCATAGAGATGCCGATTGGGCTCCATCTCGCGAACGCGCAGCCCCCCAAACTCAGCGCGCTCCTCCCGAGCCCGCTCCGGGACCCCCTTCGCGACCAGATCGGCGTCGATCGTCGCCGCGAACCCGTCCGCCAACACATCGTGTTCCCCGGCTTCGGGGAGCTGCCCGGCGGCCTGCGGGTCCCAACACGCGTGCACAACCCGCAGATCATCGCGCACCAGCACGAGCGGCAGCTCCCGCGCGAACGCAGCCACGCGGTCCCGGTCCGAAGGCGTGGCCAGGCGGGAAGCGAACCGCACCGAGCCGCTATCAAGCTGCGCGTAGTCCTCCGCATCCCCCCAAAACCAGCCGTTGCCCTCTTTGCGGTCCCTTTGGAGCAGATTCAGCTCGTGGTTCCCGAGCACGGCGTGGGCCAATCCCGCGTCGACGAGCCGCGACACCACCTCCACGACCGCGACGCTGTCGGGCCCGCGGTCCACGAGGTCGCCCACAAACACTACGGGACGCTGCGCTCGCCGACGCTCCGGGTCCACTCCAAGGCGATGCAACAACGCCAACAGCGCGTCGATCTCGCCGTGAACGTCGCCGATGATCGCGAGCGGGCCGGGAGGCAGTGACTGGATGAGCTTCGGCATGGTCCCTGCCCCCTAACGGCCGCGTTGGCTATTCGTAGTACACCATCCAGGTGTTCGCGACGATCGTGGCGCCGAAGCCCTGCCCGGAGTTGTAGGGCACCGGAACGTAGGTGTCGCCCTCAAAAAGCCCGCGGTACTGCATGCTGTTCGACGCTCCGATATCGACAGCGTCGGTGATGTCAGCCTCCCACGGGTCTACCGCGCGGCCGGGACACCAGCCGCCACGCCCGAGCACCCAGGTGCCATACTGGTTGGGCACCGTGCCTTCGGACACCTGCTCGGCGCACCCGTAGTTGGTCCCGGCCATGGTGAACTCTTCGAGGTAGCTCTGCGCGGCGTTCACGGTGAACTCGTGCTGGTGATTGCAGAACTCGGCGCAATTCTCGCGGTCTTGCCCGTAGCCATGGCCGGTGACGAGCGTCCACAGCGCGACCCGCTGCGTACCCGCCGGGGGATTGAAGGCGATGTCCTCGCGGCCGGTGTTGTAGTCGGAATTGAACCCCCCGCCGGACCAAAGGTACTGCATCGCCACGGGGCGATAGCCCTTGCCTTGGTTGGTCAAGCGCACGTCGAGCGAGATCAGCGGCGCGTTTGCGCTGTCCACGCGGATCACGTGGTCGCCGCCGTCCTGCAGCTTCGACAAGAACGGCGTCGCGTCGACGACCCAGCGACCGGGACGCGCATAAGCGGTGATGAACCTGCCCATCTCGGTGCACTGTCCGGACTCGTCGACGTCCGTGGTGGACGCATCGTCGTTGTCGCACAAGTAGGCGTACGCGAGGTAGTCCCACTCCCCGCAGCCGGTGGCGTCGGGATGCCCGTTGCAGATGAAGGTCATGTCGAGCTCCATCGTGTCGAAGCCCGCCATGATGGTGCTTGAGGGAAAAGTGACGGTCGCGGCGCGCTCGCCGGACTCTACGAACACCGACAGCACCGTGGCGTCCTCAGCGTCGAGGCGGTCCTGACGATCGGACTCCATGTTGTAGTACTGCGCTTCGTAGTCGAGAAACACCGGCGGGGCCGAGTTCCACCCGGTGATCGGATCGGCGAGGTATCCGAGCTCGCGCACCTTCTGGAAGCGATCGATAGCGAAGTTGAGCGGCAAGCCGCTGTTCCCGTAGGTGGTGAACAAGGTGTCGATCCACGTGTCGGTGCGCGTCGTCGACGCCGTCGCGAAGTGCACGTGCTCTGCGGCCCAAGTCGTGACCGCGTCGTCCCCGAGTCGATCGAGCGCCTCCGCGATCTTGTCCGAGAGCGTGGTCAGGGCGTCTGCGCGCTTTTGAGCGCCGCCTTGGTCGGACATGAACACCCAATGCACGTTCCGGGGCGAAGCAGCGAGCCACTCCTTCACGTCCGCCGTCTTGCCAAAATCCGGATACGGAACGGACAAATCCGGGCGATCGACAACGAGGATCACGCTGTCACAGCCGGTGAACGCGGTGGAGTACGTCCAGGTGGTTCCGTCGAGCAGCTCCAGCGAAAAATCCGGTGCGACCGTATCGAACTCCCCGGTGGTACCGCTGGGATCCCAGCTTCGTGCCGTCAACCCCTCGGCCTCGCACCACGGCACCGGCTCCGGGGTTGAGTCCACGGAGTCCGAGCCCGAGTCGTCCGCCTTGACGTTCGGCGTCGGATTCGGCTTTTCGCACGCGGTGAGCAGCGCGAGCGCGAGCGAAAGGGGAGCGATCTTCCGATTCAGAATGAGCGTAGAGTTCATCCCGTCAGTATACGCGAACCGCGCCCCACGTGCAGCCGCGCACCTACTCCACGCTGCCGGTAGTGTGCCAGACCGCGCTCCCGCCGTCTTCTCCGTTCACCACCACCCAAAGGTCCGCCGTCCCGGCCACATCGGACCCAAACCAGGTCATCTTGACCTCGCCGTCCACGACCTCGTACTCCGCGGAGCTGAACCCACCGTTGGTCGTGTAGCCGTACGCCGCCGTTACCCCCTCGAACTCCACCCCGATGGTGAACTCCACGGATTCACCGACCCCTACCACCAGCGCGTCGGTGGGAGGTACGATCACCGGGTTTTGGAGCGGCGCGGCGCGCATCGACACACGCACCTGCGAGAGCGCGAGCGAGACATCGGTGAGCGGCAGCTCCTCCGCGCCGGTGATGGGATCCGCGAGGAACTCCGCCAGCGTCTCGCTCTCTGCTGAGCCTACCGCGGGCTGCGCCGCCGCCAGATCGATGGCCGGACACACGCCGGGCGCGCACGCGAGCGTCCACAACAGCACCGGCAGCACGGTGACCCCGTCCGACACGACCCCGGCGAGCGCCGCAGGCGCGGTCACGACCGTAGACAGTTGCCCCTCCACCGGACGTCCAATCACCGTGCCCTGCGCCGGATCCGCCGCCTCGAGGCAACCGTCCCCCAAATTGGTGCAGGTCCACAGCATCACGTCGGGTTCAACGCCCAACGGATCAGCGACCGTCGCGGTGATCGTGGTCGTCGTAGCGGGCGCGACCTCGGGAGGATCCGACACCACCGCCATCACCCGGAGCTCATCGACGAGGGTGTCTTCGTTCGCGCCGCCACAGCCCGTCAGAACGGACGTGACGATGATCGCAGTCAACCCGGAGATTCGACTCATAGTTCACCTCGAACGCCGAGCGCGGGGATGATCGGCAAACCCGAGATCGGCGTCTCCTCGGAGTAATCGTAGCTCCACGACATGACCTCGGGGTTCTGCACGTTGAACGCGTTTTGCAGGTCGAGGTAGGTCGTGAGCGACCATTTCTTGAACTTCCACTCTTTGTCAACGCGCACGTCCACCGACCACGTGGCGGGCAGGCGCGCGCTGTCGGTCTCCCCATAGACGGGGAAGAACGAGCGGCTTTGCATATCGTACACCCGGTTGACCACGGGGGTGTACGGATCACCCGCCGACACACGCCCGCGCACGCCGATACGCCAGCGCTTGGGCAATTCCTGCGACGCGAGCGCGTTGATCACGAAGGGCTGATCGTTCTCGAACAGGCTTTGCTCGCCGTCCCGGCCGTAGCGCACCGAGCTGGAGAACGTGGCGGAGAGCAGCCCGAAGGTCTTGTCGGCGTTCATGCGGAGCAGCAGCTCCGTGCCACACACCCGCCCGGTGCCGGCGTTGGCGTACCCTTCGGTGTCGAAGGGTCCGACCGGCGGCGGGCCCGTAAAGAACTTGAAGCGATCTTCCCGGCCAACCACCAGCTCATACAACCGGTTGTAGAACGCGGTCGCCTCCAGAGAAAATCCGAGCGGGAGCTGCTGAACCAGGCCGAGGCTCGACTGCAACGACCACTCGGGCACGAGATCCGGGTTGCCGTCACCGCCCGGCGACACCTGCCGCGTCGTGGGGAACTGGGAGTAGCGGCCGACGCTCGCCTTGACCACAGTCGTTGACCCAGCGACGATGCGCGCGCTCAACCGAGGGTCAACCGCTGCGTACGCGGCGCCAAAATCGTAAACCTTCGCATCGCCGCGCAGGCCCGGAGTCAGCGAGACGGGGCCGAGGCGAAAGGTGGGCTCGGCGTAGAGCGCAGGCGCGAAGAGCCAGGTGGCGTCGGACTCGTAGGGGCTGAACGCGACCACGTTGTAGAGGAACGAGTCCTGCCCGCCCTGTAAATCCGCGCCGATGCGCCAACCGATCGCCCGCGTAGGCGACACGGGCTGCACCAGCTCTTCCCGCAAGCCGAAGCCAAAGCGACGCTCGTAGGCAGCTTCGGGGTCCCCATCGAACGCGAATGCTTGATTTTCGGGGCCGCCGATCAGCGTCAGCTCGTTGCGCCAGTCATTCGTTAGTGGCTGCAGCCAACGCGCACGGAGCTTGCCGAACGTCGTCGTCAAGCCGATCGCTACGCCCTGATCGGCCGACCCGACGACGCTGAAGCGGTCGTCGGAGAACAGCACGAGGGCGTCAAACGCGCCGCCGCTGCGCGTGCGATGGAAAACCCGCGCCTGCGCGTCCCAGTACCGGGGCGCTCGAAAGGTAGCGTTTGAGCTGGAGAGCACCGGGCTCAGCACCGTGTCGATCCACGACCGACGCAGCGAAAACTCCAGCACGGTGTCCTTGCCCACCTTCTGCTCTACCCACGCCGTTCCTTGAAAAAAGTCGAGCGAAACGTAGCCGCCGGACTTCTCAGGCAGCACGTCGCTCGTGCGCAGGTCGACCAAGCCCCCCAAAGCGCGCCCGTAGCGCGCGCCGTAATTGCCCGGCAGGTACGACACCTCGGCGATGAAGTCGCCGTTCAGGATCGTCGACAAGCCTGAAAAGTGAAAGACGATCGGGATGCTCGCGCCATCGAGGAAGTAGGCGGAGTCTTCCGGAGCGGTGCCGCGAATGATCAGCTGCCCTACGCCCAAGGGCGCGCGCGCGACGCCGGGCAGGTTCTGCACGGCCTTCACGACGTCCCCGCCGGTGCCCGGGAGGAACCGCACCTCCTCTTGCGACAAGATGCGCTCCGTCAGCTCCGGCGAGGTGCGCTCGGCGGTCACCGTCACCACGCGATCCGCGGCGATCTCTTCGGTAGGCTCCGCGGTCAGCGTGAGCTGCGCGACCACGTCGGCCTTTACGTCGACGGGAGCGGTGACCACCACGTGCCCGGGCGGCGACACGATCACCGTCCAGGCGCCGACCGGCAAACCCGAGATCACAAAGTGGCCGTCCGCGTCCGTCACCGTATAGGCGACCGAGCCATCCGCGCCCACGACCCGCACGTCCAAGCCAGGAAAAGGACTGTTGGTGCCGCGATCGGTCACCCGCCCTTCGATGCTCGGCGGCGCAGCCCGGGCCACCGAGAACCGATATCGATACTGGATGCGGGCTTGCGTGGGCGCGCCCATCGCGTCGCGAGCCGGCTGAAACACAAACCCGCGCGCCGCTTGCACTGCCGCTTCGTCGAAGCCGTCGCCCGCAGGTTCTATGACCCGCGCACCAAGTACAATGCCGGTTTCTCCAACATCCAGCTCCAGCAGGACGCTCGCCTCTTTGCCTTCGGCGAGCGCCGCGGGCGGGTAGGTGCCGGGGAGCTGAGACAGCAGCACCGGCAAGGTCGGCGTCCCCACGGGAATCGCCTCAGGCATCGTCGCAGACGGAGGTTCCGTAGGCTGGACAGGAGCTTCCGGAACGGCCGCAGGAGGCGCCTCAGGAACGGCAGCAGGCCCCGGAACGGCGGTGGGTACAGGCTGCGGCGCCGCGTCCGGAGCCGGTGGCGGGCCGACAACGGGAGGCTCCTCGGCCAGCACCGACGGAGACCAGAGGCAGAGCACAAGCAGCAAGTTGGACACGGACGCCAGTTTAAGCACCGCACAGCGTTTGGCCGAGATTTTCGGCAGGCGGGATCCGCACTCCGTGAGGCCCTCTCTGAACGTTGACCCCGTCACGTGGGGTGTCCTCGCACACGCGCTTTGTAGGAAAAACCGCCGCGAAGGGCGCCCGTGCGTTGGTCGCCAGCGGAGCCCGCCTGCTCGATGAGCCGCTGGTAGGTCCGAACGGCGCGCCCCTGTGCGGAAACGCGCCCCGCGCTGTGCGTTTTGGCGCTCCCAACAGGGCGTCTACGTGTGGGTGTCAAAAAAATGGTTGTACAACCTACATCCACACAACGGCCCCGGGCTTGCTTTGGAGTGCGAACCCTACCACAGAGGCCATCGCACATGATCACCCATTGGATCCTCGTCGCAGACGCATCGGGCGCGAAAGTGTACGCGTCGGACGCACTTTTGGAAGACCTGAAGCTGATCGACGACATCACCTTCTCACGCCATCAAGTCCGCCATGACGACAGCCGGGGCCACTCCACGGCGCACCTTCCAAGCTCGGGAGCAGCTTCCGCAGAAGCCGAGCATGATCCCCACAAGTTGTCCGAAGAGCGCCTCGCGCGTGCGGTGGCCGAGACCATCAACAACGCCGATATCGAGCATCGTTTTGAGCGCTTGATCGTCGTCGCGCCTCCCCGCTTCTTGGGGGATTTCCGGGCGTCGCTGTCCCATGCCGCCGCAAAGCGGGTGGTGGCCAGCATCCACCACGACTGGACCAAGCTCGAACGCCGCCAGCTCGCGGTTCAGGTACGCAGGAACCTGCCCGACATGGCGGGATTGCCGTAGTGGACGGCACGATCGAAGCGCCGGCACAGAATCCGGCGACGGGGACGGGCTTGACGCGCGCCGAGGCCAAACGCCGGCTGCTCGCGGACGGCCCCAACGAGCTCCCTACCGACAAGCAGAGGACAATGGCGGACTTCGTGATCGCCGCGGTCAAGGAGCCGATGCTCGCGCTGCTCCTCGCCGCGAGCGTGGCCTACGCGCTGTTGGGCGAGCGCGCCGAGGCCGCGACGCTCGCCGGCTGGGTTGGGGCGCTGATCGCGCTGACGATCTATCAGGAGCGCCGTACCGAAAAGGCGCTCTCCGCCCTTCGGGATCTCACGAGCCCACGGGCGCGGGTGATCCGGGACGGCGAGAGCCTGCGCGTGCCCGGGCGCGAGGTGGTCGCAGGGGACCGCGTGCTGCTTGGCGAGGGCGACCGGGTCCCCGCAGACGCGGCCTTGGTGGAGCAGGCGCATCTCCGCGTCGATGAGTCCTTGCTGACCGGGGAGTCTGCCCCGGTCCAGAAGCGCGCGCGCGCCGACGACGATGGAGATTCGGGGCCACCCGGCGGGGACAATCTCCCCTACGTTTTTGCAGGCACGCTCGTGGTCGCGGGCCACGCAACCTGCACGGTCACCCAGACCGGAGCCCGCGCCGAGATCGGGCGCATCGGCAGCGCGCTGGCGACGGTGCGCACGGTGAGGACCGGCTTGCAGACCGAGATCGACACGCTGGTGCGACGGCTCGCGCTGTTCGGCGTCGGCGTGTCGGTGCTGGTCGCGGTCGGGTACGGCATCGCCCACAGCGCGCCGCTCGCCGGCTTGCTGGCAGGGATCGCCACGGCGATGGCCCTGCTCCCCGAGGAGCTCCCGGTGGTGCTCACCGTTTTCCTCGCGCTTGGAGCCTGGCGCATCGCGCGCAAGAATGTGCTCACCCGAAGGGTCGCAGCGATCGAGGCGCTCGGCGCGGCCACGGTGCTGTGCACCGACAAGACCGGCACATTGACGCGCAACCAGATGCGCATCACCCGCCTCGTGGCGAACGGCGCGCGGGTCAACGTGGACCAAAGCGGCCCGGTCTTGCCCGAGGCGGTGCACTGCACGCTCGAGCTCGGCATCCTCGCCAGTCAACGCGACCCCTTCGACCCCATGGAGCGCGCCTTTCACGACCTTGGCCGCGCGGCGCTGTCCGGCACCGATCACCTCCATCCCGGCTGGACCATCGCGCGCGAGTACCCGCTCTCCCCTGAGCTGCTCGCCATGAGCCACGTGTACCGCTCCGAGGATGGACGGACCTGGACCGTGGCGTCCAAGGGCGCGCCCGAGGCGATCGCGGAGCTGTGTCACCTCGACGAAGCCGCAAAAACCGCGATGTCCGACGAGGTGCGCGGGATGGCGCGAGACGGGCTGCGCGTGCTGGCCGTGGCACGCGCGCGCTTCGCCGACGCGAGCAGCCTCCCCGAGAGCGCCCATGATTTCGGGTTCCAGTGGATCGGCCTCGTCGGCCTCGAAGACCCGGTCCGGGACGACGTTCCTGCCGCTGTCGCTGCGGCGCGACGCGCCGGGATCCGCGTGGTGATGATCACCGGTGACTACCCAGAGACCGCAGCGGCGATCGCCCGCAACGCAGGCATCGCCGAAGGCCGCGTCCTCACCGGCGCCGAGCTGGACGCGATGGACGACGCCGCGCTTCACGCCGCGCTGCCGGAGACGTCGGTCGTTGCGCGCGCGGTCCCAGCCCAAAAGCTGCGCCTGGTACGCGCGCTTCAGGCACGCGGCGAGGTGGTCGCGATGACCGGCGACGGCGTGAACGACGCGCCGGCGCTCAAGGCCGCCGACATCGGCATCGCGATGGGCGGGCGCGGGACGGACGTCGCTCGCGAGGCCGCCGCGCTGGTGCTGACCGACGATGCGTTCCCGAGCGTCGTCGACGCAGTCCGACTCGGACGCCGCATCCATGACAACCTGCGCAAAGCGATGGCGTTCGTGCTCGCGGTGCACGTGCCCATCGTCGGTCTCTCGGCGCTCCCCGTGCTTTTAGGCTGGCCGCTGCTGCTCTCGCCGGTGCACATCGTGTTTCTGGAGCTGCTCATCGATCCGGCGTGCAGCATCGCTTTTGAAGCTGAGGGGGAGGAAGCGGACATCCTGGACCGCCCTCCACGGCGCAGCGGCGAGCGCCTGTTCGACCGGCACATGGTCACCGTCTCGATCCTTCAAGGCCTGACCGTGCTCGCGGTCAGCCTCACCGGACACGCGTGGTCGCTGCGCGTAGGCGGCGGCGACGACGCGGCACGCGCGGTCGCCTTCCTGTCGTTGATCGCAGGAAACATCGGGCTCATCGCGGTGAATCGCTCGTGGACGCGCACCGCGATCGCCGGTCTGCGTCAGCCCAACGTCGCGGCGTGGGTCGTCATGGCCGGCGCAGCGGCAGGCAGCCTCGCGATCCTCGGAATCGGGCCGGTGCGCAAGCTCTTCCAAATGGCGTGGCCCGACCCCACCGTGCTCACGGTCTCGATGGTCGCTGCGGCTGCGCTACTTGGATGGTTTGAGCTTGTGAAGTGGCTGCGCCCCGGCTGGATCGCCGAGGCGCGCAGGGCAAAGACCCCCTGACGGGATCAGCCGATGCTCTCGCCGTGGAAAAGCCAGCCGGTGCGCGGCAGGGTGTGCGCGTTGTCCGCGTACCAACGCTCCCAGTTCGCCCGGTGATGCAGCTGCTTGCGCCACGGACCATCCACGTCGAACGGGAGCCGCACGCCGGTGGAGATCACCAGCTCGTCGTAGCCCACGGTGCGTACGCCCGCGTCGTCGCTGCCGAGCCGCTCGAGCATCTCGCGGACGCCAAAGGGCTTGCCGTAGCGGAAGCGGCGATGGTCGTCGAAGTTGTGCTTGTTGGCTTCCCACCACGCCTCCCAACGCTGCCGGGGGTGGCCATCCTCGAGGGACTCCACATGACCGGTGAGCAGCTCCAGCGCGGTTACTGCGAGGTTGGAGCGCTGAGGATCGCGGGCGACGAGGTACTCGATCAGGCGAGGAACGGCGCGCGTGGAGCCGAGCAAGCCCAGCCCGTGGATCGCGCCAGCGCCGGTCGCGCCTTCTTTCTCAGACGCGTTCAAAAGAAGCAGGTAGTAGCTGGGACCTCCGAAGCGGCCCACCATCTCGCCGGGTGCATACGCGAGGTGCGGGAGCCCCGCCGCGAGCGCCTGACCGTGAAAGTCCACGCCCTGCCAGTCGCCCAACAAAAGCAGCGCGACCGAAGCCACCTCGGCCAGCTCAGGCACATCCAACGCAGGCAGGATGATGTCCACCGCTTCGGGATCGCCGATGCGACCGAGCGCGGTGATCGCCGCGCGGCGCACCGGAGCGGAGCCCTCTTCCGCGAGGGTACGCAGCGCTTCCAACGCAGCGCTCTCCGAACGCAGGCCCAAGATCTCGATCGCGTGCACCATCGCCACCGGCTCGCGCTGGGCTTCAACGATGTCGAGCAACGATTGCACCAACGTCATGTTCGGCGAGCGCGCCATCGCCCCGACCAGCGCCCGGCGCGCGGCCTCCTGACCGAGCGGCTCGTGCAGGAACTCCAGCAGCGCTTTGGCTGCGTCAAAGCTCGGGTGTCCCGCGAGCAAGTCCACGCCAGCGACAAAACGCATGACCGAAGGGTCACGCGCACGACCGTCGGTCTTCAAGATGCCGTGCAGCTCGTTGCGCATCTCGTCGATGAGCACGCCCGCGGTAGCGGCATCGCTGGACGCGATCGCCTGACGGTGCGCCAAGAGCCTGCGCTCGGGCCGATCGGCGTCGGCGCGGGTGAGCGGCGCGCGCATGCGCTGAGCGTCGTGACGCCCGCGGGCGTGCTCGGCGGCGGCGTTCAGATGCCACGGCAAGCTGAAGCCGGGTCGCCCCATCAGCATGTCGGCGGCGGCGACGCCCGAGGCGATGCCTGCGTGCTTGAAGGTGGTCAGCGCGTCTTCGGCCTGCGAGGCGTCCCCGCAGCGCACCAGCCGCAAGCGGGCCCAGGCCTCGCGGATCGGCAGGTGAAGCTTGCGGTAGCCCTCCACGGCCGCGACGTAGTGCGGGAACGCGTCGGCCGGGTCTTCGAGGAGATCGCCCAAGCGCACCTGAGCCCGAAGCTGGGCTTCGCCGTCGCCGTCACACGCGAGATAATGCTGGCAGGCAGCGGGAATATCGCCGCGCACCGCAGCGAGGTCCCCAAGCAGCAGCTCGGCCCGCGACAAGCGCTGGGGGTCGCCCATCTCGGTTGCCAAGCGGATCGCCTCGGTGAGCGCATGTCCGTTGGTCTCCAACGGCGCGCGGCACTCTTCGCGTTCGGCGAGCAACAACCACGCATCACAGATGTCTTCGTCGCGGCGCAGTCCGGTCATCGCCTCCCGCACCATGTCGTCCACAAAGGGCTCCTGGCGCAACAACGCGATGCGCGCCAGCGCGAGGTCGGCACGCGCGCGCACTTCGGCGTCGTCGTGTCCACGCAAGCGACGGAGCGTGTCTTCAGCGTCGTCGTGCTCGCCGAGGTCCGTATCGAGCGCGACCATCGCGAGCAGCAAACCCGACAAGCGCTGCAACGGCGCGGCCCGACCCGGCATGGTCATCACGCGATCGCGCGCGAATTCCAGCGCCTGACGCGCCTCCGGGCGGTCCTTCCGCGCGAGGTAGACGCGCGAGAGGGCCAGCGCAGCAGCTTCGTAGAGGCTCGCGGCGTCCGCGTCCGACAGCGCGTGGCTGCGCTCGTGGATCAGGTGATGAAGCTCGCGCTCCCACCCCACGTCGTCGGCGGGAAACAGGCTCTCCATCACCCGAAGGGTGCTGGCGTCCATCGCCGGCGCGCCCGGATATGGCAACGGAAAGCTTGTAGAGCGCAGCGCCATGATCAGCGAGTGGCGGGCCTGAGCGTGGTCGGTGGCCAACAGGGCCTCCCCCATCCGCTGCCAAGCCGCAGCGTGACCGGGGCAATAGGCCGTGGCGCTCCGATACGCCGCCAGAGCGCCCGCGGCGTCCCCTTCCGCGAGCAGGTGCTCGCCGCGTTGAAACAACAACAAGCCACATTCGGGGTCCGACTCCAGCCGCGCCTCGGTCTGGGCGATGCCTTCACGGCGGTCTTCATCGAGGATGCGCGCCGTCGCCGTCAACCAACGCCCAAAATGCTCATGCAACGCAGTGAGTCGGGTGCCATCCCAACGTCCAAAATGCCAACCGCCGTCTACCGCGGCGTAGCCCCACCGATCTTCCGGCTTGGGCCCGTCGGCAAAAAGCCACACGGTAGGCGCGTCATGACTCGCCGGCGCGATGTCTACGACCGCGCGCACCCGCAAGACACCCCGAAAGAGCACCGCGCCGTTCCAGCGCAGCAAAAAGCTACGAAGCGAGTCAGGAACTGGCGGTCCGAGCGGATCATCGACGGCGCGCTCTGTCGCGGCGGGGCGCAGATGGTGTACGTCCGAACGGTAGCGATCAAGGATGGTGAGCAGCGGGTGGAAAGGATCGAGGGCGGGTTCCATGGCGGATCTCAGGCAGGGACTGGAGCGTACCGCAATACTCTTGACAGAGCAAGAGCCATCCTCGACTTGAGCTACGCGAGGTTGAGATCCTCCGCAAGCCTTCGTCATCCACCGCAAAGGTGGGTACAATCATTGAATGCGTCTCCGCTCCCTGTTCGTCCCCGGCGTCACGTCCGGTATCGCCCCCGCCATCGTCTTGGGCGCGGCGCTCGGCACCGCGGCCCCGGCCCACGCGCTCACGTTCGGAGATGTCGAGACCAGCGCGCTGACCGCCGCCCCGACGGGGATGGCGTTGTACACCGCAGATGCGGAGAGCGCCGCGTACTTTGCCTTGGAAGACGGGTCCTGGTCGGTGTACGGCAGCACCGCAGGCACGCCGGCCGTTCCAGATGCGCCCGGCACCGCCGTCGCGGCCACCGACACCGAATTACTGTATTGCTCCGAAGGTTTACTCGCGATCTGGGACGGCAGCACCGGCAGCGTCAGCGCGCAACCCTGCGTCGGAGTCGCCGCGCGAGAGGACCGCTACCTGGTTCGAACCGGGGTCAGCCTCTCGCTTTACGGCGGCAGCTTCGCGCCGCTGGAGATTGAGGGAGATCCAGCGCTCTACGCGCTCTCCCCCGAATCCGCTCCCGGGACGCCCATCGCCTGGGCCAACCCCGGCGACACCCAGCTGCACCAATACGACGGGTTCGGCGAGAGCCTGCTCGCGTTGGGCAACGGCATCACCGCGTTGGGATGGGGCACATCCAACTGGGTGGTCGGGAACAGCGGTGGGTTTCGGCAGCTGGGCGAGGAGACGATCGCGCTTGGCACCCCGCCCACGCAGGTGGGCTCCGCCGACTTTGACGGCGATGGCTCCCCCAACCTCTGGGCCTACGACGGCGCGACGCTCACCGTGCTGTTCGAGGGCGCGCCGCTGACCGTGGACCTCCCCGCCGACCAGATCGTGACCGGGGACATCGACGGCGACGGCTGCGCCGACGTGCTCGGCACCACAAGCAGCGCGCTGTCCGTGCGGCGGGTGTCGGACTGCGCGGGAAGCGGAGACACCGACGGCGACGGCTACACTCAGGCCGACGGCGACTGTGAACCCGATGACGCCACGATCCATCCTGGGGCGGTCGAGACCTGCGACGGCGTAGATCAAGATTGCGACGACCTCATCGACGAGGTGAACGCGCTGACGTTGAGCGGGCCGGACGGCGTAGAAGGCACGGTGTTCAGCTTCGCCGCCGCCATCGATGGCTGCGATGGCACGGGGATCTGGGACTGGTCGTTCCTCGGCGAGGGCGCGTGCTCGGCCGATGGCGACCGGGCGAACTGCCTTTGCCTCGATGACGCGACGATCACCGCCAGCGTCACCTACACCGACGAAAGCGGGCAGTCCTACTCCGACACCGCCGACGCGCTGGTGTCCAACGTCGCGCCGTACCTGTACGACGACGGCGTGGACTGGGGTGCACACCCCGAAGGCCTGCTGAACCGGCTGAGCCTCGCCGAGAACGAGACCTGGTCGGCACAGCTGGTCGCGAGCGACCCCGGCACAGACACCATCACCTACACCCTCGCGAGCGCCGGCCTCCCCGTACAATTGACCGAAGACGGCCTGCTGACGGTCACCGCCGGGCAAGCGATCAGCGGCGTGTTCACCGTCACGATCCGCGACGATGACGGCGGGTCTTCGGAGCATGAGTTTCGCTTGGACGTACGCGCCCCCTCCTCCGCGGACGACGGAAATAGCGGTTCGTCCAGTCTTTGCTGCGGGGGTGGAGCCACAGCGGGCATCGCGCTCTCGCTCTGGGTGTTGCTGCTTCGCCGGAAGATCGGGGCGTCAGGCTGAATCGGGATGTCCGTAAAAAGGGGGATGTCAGCCGCGCAAGAGCGCTTATCTTCAAGCGATGTTCACCCTGTTGATCCCCCTCTTGGCCTGCGCACAAACCCCGGCCGAACCGCCGAAGCCCATCGAAGGGCCCAAGGTGTCTACGCTCTTGGGAGACGCCCCCGGCATCACCTACCTCGGGGATTGGACCTCGAAGGGCTGCCCGTCGCGCAGCTTCCCGCGCAACATCCACTTCGAGCAGGGCGGGAACTATGCAGGTGTGGACTTGGTATCTCCCTGTCCGGTAGGCACGCAGTGCGCGTGGTCCGGCATCGTGAGCTATCAAGGCATCTGGATGCAACAGGGCCAGACCATCGAGCTGCGGGACATCGGCGGTACCGGAGAGCGCGGCCCCCATCCCACCAGCTTTCGGGCGGACGATAAGGGCTTTCTGGTCGAGTCCGGATGCAACTACGAGCGCGGCGTAACCATCCCCGAAGGCTACACCGCCGAGGCGGTGACCCCGAAGGTCGTGCAGTAACGCTGCGGGTATCGGTGCCGCAGAGCCGCTAAAACAAGCTCAGCAGGTACTGGTAGATCGCGTTGATGAACAGCGCGGTCATTGACACGTTCGTGAGCGTCAAGTCCGCGCCGATCAAGTTCGCGCTGAACAGGTAAGACACCCCGGTGAGGTCCGCCGAGCGCAGCTTTGCGCGGGACAGGTTCACACCCGAGAGCATCGCTCGCGACAGATTCGCGCCCGAGAGGTCCGCGTCGGTCAGATCCGCGAAGTTCAGGTTCGCGCCGGTCAGATCTGCGCCGGTCAGGTTTGTGCCGGCGAGCTTTGCGCCCGACAGATCCGTCCCGGAGAGGTTCGCGCCGGTCAAGTCAGCGCCGGTCAAGTTCGCGCCCGACAAGTCCGTGCCGGAGAGGTTCGCGCCCGACAGGTTCTTCGCGCTGGTGAGGTCGGTGCCGACGAGCTTCGCGCGGGTCAGCAGCGCGCGCGTCAGGTTCGCCCCGCGCAAATTGGCGCCGGTCAGCTGTGCGCCGGTCAGCACGGCGGCGGTCAAGTCCGCGATGTGCAGGTTGGCCCCGCGCAGATCAGCGCCCGTCAAGTCAGCGGCCGCCAACTTCGCGCCCGTCAGCTCGGTGCCCACCAACTTCGCACCCGCGAGGTCCGCGCCGGTGAGATCGGTACCCGAGAGGTCGGTGCCGGAGAGGTTCGCGCCAGACAGATGTTTGGCGTTGGTCAGGTCGGTGCCGATCATCTTCGCGCGCGTCAGCAAGGCGCGGGTCAGATTGGCACCGCGAAGGTTGGCGCGGGTCAGCAGCGCACCGGTCAACACGACGCGGGTCAGATCGGCGGAGCTCAGGTTTGCGCCCGTCAAGTCCGCGCCCGTCAGATTGGCGCCGGCGAGCCTCGCGCTGCTCAAATCCGTGCCCACCAGCTTCACGCTGGTCATGTCCGCGCCGCTCAGCTCGGTGCCGCTCAGGTTCGCGCGCCGCAGGTCGGCGCCGGTCAGCGCCTTCCCGGAGAGGTCCTTCCCGGACAGGTTGGCGCCCGAGAGATCGGCGCGGGTGCCGGTCTCAGGGTTGGCGAGCCATTCGGCGTGGGCCGCGAGCCGGGGCGCGAGGTCATCGATGATCATCGCGCATCCCGAGGATCTGTGCCGACAGAGCGCCCGGCCAAGCCAGGGGCGACAACAGGAGGCGAGGGTCGTAGCGCGCGGCCGAGAACATTCGACGCGTCGCGTATGCCCGTTCCTCGAGTCATGCCAGCCGCACGTCCCGCCAGCCGCGCAGTATCGCCGGCAGCCGCGCAGCCCCGCCCTCCCGCGCCACCTGTGCGACCGCGAGCCCGAGCACCGCAAAATCCCGCCATCCAGGCTCCACAAGGCGCAGCTGACCGCTGACGGCGTGCCGGTGCGCCTCGGGAGAGACCCGCGACACCGTCGCGCCGCCTTCGTGCCAGCACCGGGCGTGCGCGACGACACGCGCTCCGCCCAAAGACGGACCGATGCGACGGCAAAGCTCGACATCCTCGTAGCCGTGTCGAAACCGGGGATCGAAACGTGCCCACGCCGGCAAAAACAAGCACGCGCCGGAGAGCGCGTCCACCGGCTGATCAACCCCGGGCACGGCCGTCTGCTGGACGACGCGCCCCCACGTGCGCACGGTGAGCCCGGCCGATTCGACGCCGCGCGGCCCGACCAGCACCGGCCCGCACAGCCCGCCTACGCGGACCAGTCGCTCCAGACAATCGGCCATCGGCGCCGCGTCGTCGTTGAGCAACACCGCGTTTGGGGTCCGCACCGCGTCGAGTCCGGCGTTCGCCGCCACCGCAAACCCGCTCCCCCCGCCCAACCGCACGCGCGGCACGTCGAGGTCAAGCCCGTCATCGGTGTCGTCCACCACCAGCACCCGCCATCCTGAGACGCTCGCGAGCGTACGCTCGAGCAGCGCACGCTCCCGTCGATGCGGGATCACCACCGTCACGACATCCCTCGCCGGCGCGCTCAGAAGTCGTCCTTTTTCTCACCCGAAGGTGGCGGGGCGCGACGCTCCAACGTGATGAGCATGTCGGTCACCGGGGCCGTTCCCACCGTCACCGGGTAGCGATCCGCCTTGCCCTGAGGTTCCTGCGGGCTCGGACGACCATCGCCGTCTTCATCCACCGACCCTTCCATGTACACCTTGCCGGACCCCACCGGAACGTTCACCGTGAACGCCCCGGGTGAGGCGAACTGCGCGACGCCCAGCACGCGAGGCGGCGTCGAAGACGGCTTGGAATGGTCCGCATCAAAGACCGTGACCCGCACGCTCCCCGTCTTGTACTCGGGGAACTGCACCGTCCCCGAGATCGCGACCTGAGGGCCGGAGTTCGGCTGCGGCGCACCGGCGGGAGCAGGCTTTGGAGCGACCGGGATGCCCGGCGAAGGCGCGGACGGCACGCCCGCGGCCGTCGGAGCGGCGACGCCCGGCGTCGGCTCACCCGGTACACCCGGAGCCACCTGTCCCGGAGTGCCGGGACTGCCCGGGGTCGCGAGCCCAGGGAGCGGCTCGACCGGGACGCCCGGCACAGGCTCGCTTCCTGCCCCCGGGGCACCCGATGGCGAAGGTGCACCAGCCGCAGACAGAGTCGGCGCCGCAGACGGGGCCGTCATCGCGCCCGCCGTCGGGCTGCGCTCATCCGCAGCGACGAGGATGTCGTCGCGCCCGCATCCAAACCCACATGCGAGGATCGAAGCCAGCCAGAAGATCATGCCCAATCCTGACCCGTTGCACGCGCACCCGCAACATTCCAAGACTGACAAAATGTCACAGCCGGCGCGCCGGTGCTACCCGACGGGACAAGCTGACCGTGAACCCCGCTCAGCGCCCGAAAGAGAGCCAATTTTCTCGCCGGCACGGCTCTTGCTGACGTGGTAGGAGCCCCCCGGCCACGACACCTTTGCCCAAGCTCACTTCCCTCCCCGTTCCCCTCCCTCGCCTCGCGGTCACCGCGGCCTTGGCTGCTGCCGTCGGGTTCGGCATCGCCGCGGTCGCGACCACCGTGGGCGGCCACTACTTGCAACTGCCTGAAGGCGCGGAGCCCGTCGAGTACGCCGGTCCGGCCGCTCCGGAGGCCGCGGCTGCGCCGAGCGTCGCCGAAGACGACGAGGCACCTGCGCGTCCGACCGTCCGGAACCGTGCGCCGTCGAGCAAATCTTGGGACGTCATCGTTCGCAGGAACATCTTCGATTCTACCGCGGTGTACAACCCGGCCGCGGTCGTTCCCGGAGGCGGCGATTGCCGAGACTCCACGGTGAAATTGATCGCGACGGTCGTGGCGGACCTGCCCGAGTACTCGTCCGCGCTCATCTCGGTTTCGGGCGGAAAAGACAGCCACGCGCAGGGCTTCGTGATCGGGGATGACGTGGCGGGAGAGGGCCGAATCACCTCGATCGACCAAAAGAAAGTATGCACCGACGGCGGTGCGTGCATCTGCATGGGGAACGAAGGCGCCGTCGCCAAGTCCTCGGGCAGCGCCGCGACCGGCGGCGATGACGCTTCGGGCATCACCAAGTTGGCCGAGAACAAGTACGCCATCGACCAGTCGACGATCGACGGGGCGATGGGCAATCTGGAGATGCTGGCCTCGCAGGTCCATGCCTCGCCGCACAAAGGCGCCGACGGCCAGATCGATGGCTACCGCCTGTCGGCGATCCGCAAGGGCAGCATGTTTGAGAAACTGGGAATCAAGAATGGGGACGTCGTGAAGGCCGTAAACGGCAAGCCGCTGACGAGCACCGACGGGGCGATGGCGCTCTACGGGTCGCTGAGCAGCGAAAAGAACTTCAGCTTCGACATCACCCGGCGCAGTCAAGACTCCACGCTCGAATACGAGATCCGCTGAACATGCTTCGACTTCCTCTATTTTCTTCGGCACGCAGGCTCGCTTCTGCCCACAAGCCGCTCCTGACCACCCTGCTCCTCGCGGGGATCGTGCTCGCTCCGCCGGCGTTCGCCGCGGGCGACAAGGCCGAGGGTGGAAAAGGGGAAGACGCACCCGAAGGGCCCCCCGGACCTCCAGGCGGCCCCAAGCTGGGCGGACCCCTCGCGCCCGGCCCGCTCGGCGGACCTGGCGGGCCGATCCCCGGCGGACCTGTGCCTGGCCCGCGCCGCGCCGAGTCTGGCAGCGACGACCAAGTCGAAGCCGCGCCCGCGGGCGGTACCGGCTCGGTCAACGCCAAGAAGGTCCCTTGCGTGCCGTCTTCGACCAAAGTCACCATGGACTACGTGGACGCCAGCTTGATGGACGTCACCAAGTACATGGCGGAGATCACCTGTAGGAACTTCATTCTTTCAGACGACCTCAAAGGCCAGATCACCATCATCAGTCACCAGCAGGTGCAGGTGGCCGAGGCGTATGAAGCCTACCTGTCGGCGTTGGAGGTCGCGGGGTACACCACCGTCACGGTGGGCAAGAACACCAAGGTGGTCGCGACGTCCAAGGCGGCAAACGCGCCGCTGCGGGTCTACGAGGACGGCGACGTGCCGGCCACCGACAATTTTGTCACGCAGATCATCCAGCTCGAGAACGTCACCGTCGCCGACGTCTCGAGCCTCGTCAAAGATCTCGCGGGCCCGAGCGCAAAGATCATCGGGTATTCGCCGACGAACACGCTCATCATCACCGATGCGGCGTACAACATCCGCCGCGTCTACCGCATCGTCAAGCAGCTGGACGTCGCCGCCCCCAAGTCGCGCCTCGAGGTCATCCCGATCCGCTACGCGACCGCCGCGGACGTGGAGAAGATCCTCGAAGAGGTCTACGGCGTGGCTGCCAGCACGAGCAGCGGCTCCAGCTCCAGCAGCTCGGGCGGCACCGACCGTACCAGCCGCCGCCGAGCACGTGACGCCGCAGCCGCAGAAGCCCCCGCGGCCGCTAGCGCGACGAACGTAGGATCGGACTCCTCCTACATCTCCAAGATCATCTCCGATGTGCGCACCAACTCGCTCATCGTGCTCGCGAACGAGCAAGCGTTGGCCGCGATCAAAGAGCTGGTCGCGCGCGTGGACATCGACATTGATCCTGCTTCACGCTCGCAGATCCACGTGATCTACCTGCAGCACGCCAAGGCCGTCGACGTGGCGAGCGTGCTTGGGAACCTCTCGGAAGGCCGAGGCGGGTCGTCGTCCTCCTCCAGCGCGTCGCGGTCCTCGAGCAGCTCACGGAGCAGCGGTTCTCGAAGCAGCAGTGGCGGATCAAGCTCCACCAACCGAAACACGCGCGCCGGACAACCCGGCGGTGCTGGCGCCGACGGGGCGAGCGAGCCCGGCGGCGCTGGTCCCGATGGCGGTCCTGCACCCGGAGCGCCCGCTGGCCCGGGCGGCGGTCCGCAGCCTCCCGGCGGCGGTGCGAGCGGCGGAACGGTGGTCGCAGCCTTTGATAGCGGCATGCGGGTCACCGCCGATGAGAACACCAACTCCTTGGTGATCATCGCCGCGCCAGAGGACTTTCAGGTGCTCAAGGGCGTTGTCGATCGCCTTGATATCTCGCGCCGTCAGGTCTACATCGAAGCGGTTGTCGTCGAGGTCGGCAGCACCGACACCATGGACCTCGGTTTGTCCTACCATGGTGGAAAACCCAGCGAAAGTGGCGGTCTCAACTACGCATCCGGCCAGTTTGGCGCGAGCTCGGCGTCGCTCCCGATCGACACCACGACCGGCTCGCTGCTCTCGGGCCTCGCGGTCGGCGTCTTCGGCGCCGCGATCCCGCTCACCATCGCGGGCACGCAGGTTGACATCCCGGCCTTCGGCATCGCGCTGAACGCGCTGGCGTCGAACTCGGACGTCAGCATCCTCTCCAACCCGAACCTGCTCGCCGTAGACAACGAAGAGGCCACGATCACCGTCGGCCGCAACGTGCCGTTCCCGGTCTCCAGCGGGTACAGCAGCACCGGTCAGCCGGTCGTGTCCTACCAGCGCCAGGACGTCGGCATCACGCTGCAGGTCACCCCGCAGATCAACGAAGCGAACGAGGTCACGATGGACCTCTCGCTCGAGGTCGCCGAGGTCGAAGAGGGCAGCGACGCCGGCGGCGGGTTCACGACGTCCAAGCGCAAGACCGAGAACGTCGTCGTCGTTCGCGACAACCAGACCATCGTCATCGGCGGCCTGATCGGCAACACCGACTCCAAGGGCGAATCCAAGATCCCCATCCTCGGCGACATCCCGCTCGTCGGCTTCTTGTTCCGCGGCAAGTCCGACACCGAGCGCAAGACCAACCTGCTGATCTTCTTGACGCCGCACGTGATCAACGAGCCCGCTGACCTTGAAGAGGTCTACCGCGTCAAGATGGCGCAGCGCGAGGAGTTCCTCAAGCGCTTCTACGGCAAGAGCCGCGAGGAGCAAGAGGTCGAGTTCCGCTCGCTGATGACCGGGAGCATGAACTTCGTCGATACACCGAGCGTGTACCGAACCAAGACCTCGCCGATCGAGTCTTCGGTCACCCTCGAGGCCTCCGGCACCGCTCCCGCGCAGAACGTGATCCCCGACAGCACCCCCGCCGCGCCCGTGCAAGCGGAGCCTGTAGAGCCCGCCGAGCGCATCACGCCTTCCGACAGCAGCGGCAACTGAGATGGCCGTACGCCGCCCGGCCTACGATGACCTGCTGCTCCGCGCCGGCGTGGAGCCCCAGAAGCTGCGTGAGGCGCACCGCGAGAGCGACCGCTCCGGCGTCGGGCTGCTGGAGAGCGTGTCCCGCGTGCAAGGTGCGTCGCCGCACATCGTCGCGACGGCGCTGGCCGAGGTGCTTGGGTTGCGCGTCCAAGAAAAGGTCGACCTCGACACCGTAGATATCGAGCTGGTTCGCCCGATCTCGCTCGCGATGGCGCGCGAAGAAGTGTTCCTGCCCATCTGCCACGACGGCGCGTTCGTGCGCGTCGGCATCGGGGACGAGCGGGCCATGCGCCTGCTGCCCGACCTACGTATGCTCTACAAGAAGCCGATCCGGCCGGTCGTGGTCCCGACCGACGTGCTTCGGGACGTCACCAACAAGGCCTTCGATCGCGCCGCGCGCTCGGCCTCGTCGGTGATGGAGCAGATGCGCGACGAGGGCGTCGGCGAGGACATCGACGACGGCAACCTGAACCTCGACGCCGACCTGCTCGACGATCCGAACCAGGCGCCGATCATCAAGTTCGTCAACACGCTGCTCACTCAGGCCGTGAAGGATCGCGCGAGCGACATCCACATCGAGCCTTTTGAGCGCGAGCTTGCGGTGCGGTTCCGCATCGACGGCGTGCTGTATGAGGTCGTCAAGCCGCCAGCGAAGCTGCAAGCCAGCATCGTCAGCCGCGTGAAGATCATGTCGGGCCTGAACATCGCCGAGAAGCGCATCCCGCAGGACGGCCGCATCCGCACGCGCATCGCCGGCCGCGAGATCGACTTGCGTGTCTCGACGCTGCCGGTGCGCCACGGCGAGCGCGTCGTCATGCGTATTCTCGAGAAGGGCACTGTCTTCAACCTCGACCAGATCGGCATGGGCAAACAGATGGTCGCGGACTTCCGCGAGCTCATCCAGAAGCCCTACGGCATCGTGCTCGTCACCGGCCCGACCGGCTCCGGCAAGACCACCACGCTGTACTCGGCGCTCGCCGAGATCAACGCGCCCGACTTGAACATCCTCACCATCGAAGACCCGATCGAGTACGAGCTCAAGGGCATCGGGCAGACCCAAGTCAACCCGAAGATCGACCTGACCTTCGCGAGCGCGCTGCGCGCCCATCTGCGTCAGGACCCCGACATCATCATGGTCGGCGAAATTCGCGACAAAGAGACCGCCGACAACGCCGTGCAGGCCTCGCTGACCGGTCACTTGGTGTTCTCCACCTTGCACACGAATGACGCGCCGACCGCGTTCACGCGGCTCATCGACATGGGCGTAGAGCCGTTCCTCGTGGGTAGCTCGCTGGTCGCCGTACAAGCGCAGCGCTTGGTGCGCCGCCTGTGTCCCCAATGCAAGGTGGCGTACACGCCGTCGGACGCCGAGCTGCAAAGCGCGCGCATCCTCCGCGAAGAGGTCACCGGGCACGTGCTCTACAAGTCCGGCGGTTGTCCGGCGTGCCTGAACACCGGCTACAAAGGTCGTACCGGCATTTACGAGCTGCTCATCGTCACTGACGGCATCCGCGAGGTCGCTACGCAGTCGGCGGCGGTGATCAAGAAGCGCGCGGTCGAAGAAGGCATGAAGACGTTGCGCGACGACGGTGTGCGCAAGATCCGAGAAGGTCTGACCTCGATCGATGAGGTCATGCGGGTGGTCACCACCGAGGGCCTGGCGGAGGCATAAATGGCAGTCTGGGAATACGTAGGGCTGGACGCTGCCGGAAAGGCAGTGAAAGGCGTAATCGACGCCGACAACGCCAAGGGTGCGCGTGCACGTCTGCGCAAGACCGGTGTGTTTCCTACCGATGTGTTTGAACAGAAGGCCGGCAAAGGCAGTGTGTTCGGGCGCGGTAAAGGCCTGAACGTCGAGGTCGACTTTCAGAAGTACTTCCAGCGCGTCAGCATCCAAGATCTCGCCGCGCTGACCTCACAGCTCTCGACCTTGCTCGGTGCAAATATCCCGATGGTCGAAGCGCTCAGCGCGCTGTGCGACCAGACCGAGAACCCCAAGCTGAAGTCAGTGATGACCGACGTCAAAGACAAGGTCAACGAGGGCTGGACCTTGGCCAAGGCGATGCGCGGGCACCCCGAGGTCTTTGACGACCTCTACATCAACATGGTCGACGCCGGCGAAAAGTCAGGCGCGCTCGACGTCGTGCTGATCCGGCTGACGGCCTTCACCGAAG
The DNA here is from genome assembly GCA_903900265.1 of uncultured Pseudomonadota bacterium. Classification (GTDB taxonomy): domain Bacteria; phylum Myxococcota_A; class UBA796; order UBA796; family SXON01; genus CAIUMM01. The sequence continues at coordinate 26,847 of CAIUMM010000200.1, read as the reverse complement.
CGAGCGTCGCGCTGCGCGGCAAGCTCGTGGCGGCGCTGACCTACCCGATCATCATGATCACGATGAGCTCGTTGCTTGTCTTGGGCTTGTTTGCGTTCGTGATCCCGCGCATCAAGAAGGTGCTCGACAGCTTTCACTCCGAGCTGCCGATGCTTACGCGGATCTTGTTCGGATTGTCCAACTTCGTCATGAATTATTGGTGGCTGCTCGCCATCGTGATTCCCGGCGCTATCTTTGGATTCACGCGGTACATCCAAACACCCACCGGCCGCACGTGGTGGCACAGACGCCTCTTGCGTATGCCCATCATCGGCGCGATCAATCGCAAAGTCGCTGTCTCCCGATTCTCCCGTACGCTCGCTACGCTGCTCACCTCCGGCGTCCCCATCCTCACAGCGCTCCACATCGTCAAATCGGTTGTCGGAAACGACATCATCGCCGCCGCCGTCGAGCTGGCTGCCAAAAACATCTCCGAAGGCCAGCCGATCGCCCCGCCGCTCAAGGCCTCCGGAGAATTCGATCCCATCGTCATCCACATGATCACCATCGGCGAGCGCACCGGCGAGCTGGAACCCATGCTCGCCAAGGTGGCCGACGCCTACGATGGCCAAGTCGACAACACGGTCAACGCCCTCACTTCGCTGCTCACGCCCCTCCTGACGCTCTTCATGGGCGGGGTGGTCGGTATCGTCGCGCTCGGGGTACTGCTGCCGATGCTCAACCTTTCTGCCGCTATCAAATAGGAGTTTTCATGAAAATCCCTGCACTCTTCACCCGCACTGACGGCAGCACCTCGCTGCTCCGCGCGCGCCGCGAAACCGCAGGCATGTCGCTGGTCGAGATCATGGTCGTCATCGCGATCATCGGCATCCTGATGACCGTCGTCGCCGTCAACGTGTCGGCGCGCTTCGACGACGCCAACCGGGAGACGACGAAGATCCAGATCAACCAGATCGAGCAGCAGCTGACGATGTACTCGACCAAGCACAAAGGCAAGTACCCGTCTACGTCCGAGGGGCTCGCCGCGATGAAGAAGTACTTCCCCAACGAAGAGGTCCCTCAAGACAGCTTTGGACAGGACTTCCTGTACTTTTCGCCCGGCACGCACGGCAATCACCCCTATGAGGTGATCTCTCTCGGCAAAGACGGCAAAGAAGGCGGCGAAGATGCAAACGCCGACATCGAGTCTTGGGACTTGAACAAGGGCGAATGACGTGCCAAACGCCCGCACCTGGAGCCAACGGCTGACCGCCCGCGCACGCCGCGCGGGCATCACGCTGCTGGAGATCATGGTGGTGCTGGCGATCATGGCGCTGATCATCGCCGTGGCGATCCCGAGCTTGTCGTCCATCTGGGACCTCGAACAACGCGGCATCGCGCGCGATCTGGCCCAGAGCTACCGGTTTCTGCAGTCCGAAGCCACGCTTCGCAACGTGTGCTTCCGCATCAAGTACGATCTGGACGAAGGCGGCTACAGCATCGAGGTGGGTGACCCGAGCACGCTGGTCTTCGGCACCCCAGAGGAGCGTGAAGAAGCGCAGTCTGCCGCGGAGAAAGCCATCAAGCTCTTCGACACCCCGATGACCAACAGCTCCACCTCCACCCCAACCGAAAGTACGACCACCCAGCAATTCGCTGGCTTGGACATGGCGGGTTTCGAGAGCAAGGTGTCGTTCCCGGTCACCACCCGCTACGCGTTCGTCTACACCCCTCAGTACCGCGAACCGCAAGAACCGACGCCCGACGACAAGCCCCGAAAGGAAGAGGACGGCCCCAACGTCGTATACAGCTACGTTTTTCCGAACGGAGACATCGAATACACCGTGGTGCGCATCGTCGACGTCGACGATCCCGAGGATGGCTACACCGTAGAGGCCGAGCCCGTGTCCGGCCGCGTCACCATCGATCCGGATCTGACTGAGGTGGGTCAAAGCCTCGCTTGGCTCCCGAGCGAAGCCCCGGAGTCCCAATGAGGCGCGCCGGCTTCACGCTGCTCGAGGTCGTGGTGGCGCTGGTCATCTTGTCAATGTCGTTGTTCGTCCTCGTGAACACGCAAGCCTCCAGCGTGTTCATGACCATGGACGCGCAGAAGACGCTGACCGCGACGTGGCTGGCGCAGCAGAAGATGACCGAGGCGCTGTTGCGCGTCGAAGCCGACGGTGTGCAAGTCAGCGACATCGACGAGGACGGTGACTTCGAGGACTTCGGGGGCGACGGTGACTTCGGAGAGAACGTCGACTTCGGCGGAGAATTCGACGACTACCACTGGGCCTACACCATCCGAGCCGTCGACGTCTCTCTGGGCGACGTGAGCGGCAACGCCGACGCCCTGCAAAGCGCAGGCTTGGGTCCCAGCGCCGACCAACAATCCCAAGCGGGAGAGCAAGGCAAGGACCTCGGAGATCTCGGTGTTCAACCCGACATGATCTCCGACATGCTCAAGCCCTACATCCGCGAGGTACGGGTGCTGATCTGGTGGGGAGAGGAGCCCGCGGACGGCGAGGACTGCGAAGACTGCGTCGAGCTGGTCACCCACGTCGCCAACCCCTCCGGCGAGGTCATCGCCGGCGCGGGCAGCGATCCCGCAGCGACGGAAGGCCAATGATGTCCGGCTCGCCGCTGGTTTTTTTGGAGCGCGTTCGTGCGGAGCGCGTTCGTGGGCGTGGCTCGCGCCGATCGGCGTTCACGCTGCTCGAGGTCATCGTCGCGGTGTCGATCCTCGCGCTGATCGGGATGCTGACGTTCTCGACGGTCGCGACGGCGCTGGACGCCCGCGACTGGCTGGAGAAGGACGACGCGGCGAACCAATCGGCCCGCATCGCGATGGATCGCCTCCATCGTGACTTTGAGCTCGCGTGGCTGACCCCCAACATCCAGGCGGTCAACACCTTCAAGACCATCTTCATCGCGAAGAACAACGATCCGGACAAGGTCTGGTTCACCTCGCTCTCCCACCGAAAGATGCACCAGAACGCACGGGAGAGCGACCAAACCGAGCTGACCTACTGGACCGAAGACGACCCCACCAAGGACGGCGCGCTCGTGCTGCTCAGGCGCGAGGCGGCACGCATCGATCAGGAGCCGGAAAAAGACGGCGCGATCCTGCCGCTGGCCTACGGAGTCAAGACCTTCAACGTCCGGTTTTTGGATCCCACGACCAACGAATGGAAGGACGAGTGGGACACCACCGGGGTAGACACGCCGTACCGGTTGCCGCGCGCGGTGCGCATCGTGCTGGAGATGTTCGCGCCGGACCCCGATGATCCCGAGCGTGACGTCACGCGCACCTACGCCAGCACCGTGGTCCTCGCCTACGGACCGGCCATCACCCGCCAGCCGGTGTCGCAATGATCGGCGCACGACCCAGCTCCCGTTTGCGACTACGCCGACGCGATCAGCGCGGCGTGGCGCTGATCATGGTGCTCGCGGCGATCATGACGATGACGGTGCTCGTCACCGACATCAGCTTTGGCGCCCGCGTGCGCTCGCTGACCTCGGTGCACAGCCGCCAACAAACGCAGGCGTACTACCTCGCGAGCTCGGGCATCAGCATCTACCGGCTGATCCTGATGGCCAACGCTCAGATCGCCCGGCAGCCGATGCTCAAATCGGCGATGGAGTCGATGGGCATCCCTTCGGGTGACGCGCTCTGGAAGATGATCCCGTTCATCAACACCGGCCTGCTTCGTATGCTGCTCGTCGCCGACGGCGGAGACGTAGAAGACGCCGACGCCGAGGCCTTCAAGCAGAGCGGGCAGGTCAGCGAGGCGGTGGCCGACGAGAGCCGCGCCGAAGGCGGGCATTTCAACAACCGCAACTTCCTCGATTTTGAAGGGGACTTCTCGGTCACCGTGCGGGGGGAGGATTGCCGCGTCGGCGTCAACCAGCTGGCGACCCGGGACCCGGCGACGCCGGTGCAAAACACCGTTGCCGGCCAGCAGATCGCGGGGCTGATGAGCGGCGAAGCCAACGATCAGTGGCTGCGCGACCGCAACCTCGACAAGTGGGACCTCATCTCCAACCTCGCAGACTGGGTGGACACCGACGACATCGTAGCGAGCGGGAAAGGAAGCTACGAAGACGACTTCTACAACCGCAGCGACAGCCCTTACCTGTCCAAGAACGCCAAGTTTGACACACAGTCCGAGATCCAGCTCGTAGAAGGCTGGCAAGACGAAGTCTACGCACGCTTCGGCGACCAGATCTCCATCTACGGCGGCGGAAAAATCGACATCAACTGCGCCGACGACGCCGGACTCCGCGGGATCTGCCTCGGCAATATCACTGGCTGCAACGACGACATGGCCAGCCGCTTCGTTCAGGCCTTTCACGAGGCCGAGCTCACCACCGCCTTCACCTCCGGCGCGGTGTTCGTACAATGGTGCGAAGCGAACGGTTTTACGGTTAGCAACCCGAAGCTCGCCAGCATGATCACCACGAAGAACACCTACTTCACGCTCACGTCCACCGGTCTGGTGGGCGACGCGAGCGCGCGCATCACCGCCGTGGTCGACCAATCGACCGACAACGGCAAAATTCTCTATTGGAAGGTTGATTAGCCATGGCGCTTGTCTTCGGAATCGACACGGGAAGTTGGCGCGTGCGCGTGGCCAGCAAAGAAGGCAGCTTCGGCCGCTTCACGCTGCGCGACGTGCAGGACATGCCCGCCCCCGAACCCCAACCGGGTTCGAGCGCCGGCTTCGCCGAAGCCGTAGCCGCCTTTCGCGCCAACGAACCCGGCTGGGACGGCGCCGAGCGCGCCGCCGCCTATCCGCTGGACCAAGGCGTAGTTCGGCTGGTACGGCTGCCGTTCAGCGACAAAGCGGCCATCGCCCGCGCGTTGCCCGCGGAGGTGGAGTCGCAGGTGCCCTACGACCTCGACGACATGCAGCTGGCGACGCACATCATCGAAGCGAAAGACAACCAGAGCCGCACCCTCGCGTTCATCGCGCCGCGGGACGGCTTGAAGGCCCGCATCGAAGATTTCCGGCTCGTCGGCAGCGAGCCAAAGCAGCTGATCTTCGACGCGCAAGCGCTCGCCGTGTACGCCGAAGGCCGCGGCGTCACCGCGGTGGTCGACGTCGGGCATTCGCGCACCTTGGTGGCCCTCTGCCAAGGAGGACACCTGATCGGAGCCCGCGCGCTGGCCGTCGCAGGCGCGACGTTCACCGAGAGCATCGCGAGCGCCACCGGCATGAACATCGCCGACGCTGAGGCGCTCAAACATACGCTCGCCGTCCCTGATCCCGGCACCGTCGAATGGGACGATCGGACCGACGCCGGCGTCCAACGGAGCGGCGGCCAGGCTCCCGAGGTCGCGCTCGGCGACGCGGTAGACCAATGGGCGGCCGAGCTGCGGGTGGAGCTGATCGCGCTGGAGGACGAGAGCGAGCTCGGCGTGGACGAGATCGTGCTCGTCGGCGGCAGCGCGCGGATGCCCGGTCTGGCTTTGCGGGCCGGTGCGCGCGTCGGTGTTCCGACTCGGCCCGCGGTGATGCCTGGAGGATACGGGCCGGAGTGCGCGCTGGTGCTCGGACTGGCGCGGGTCGCCGCGGGAGAGACCAAAGCCACCGATCTGCGAGTGGGGGATTTTGCCTACCACGGCCACGCCGACATGTTGTGGAACTTCTTCGCGGCGAGCTCCATCGGCAGCCTCGTCGCGCTGATCGCCGCCATCGCCCTTTTGACCGTGCAGTACACCGACTCTCAGGGTCGGCTGACCGAGCTGGATGGCAAGATCCGGGACGTTGTGACGTCGACGTTCCCCGATGTCTCGGCCGACAAGCTGACGACGCCCTCGATGGCCATGGGCATCATGCAAGAAAAGGTCGCCGCGACCGCGGCTCGGGTCGATGCGCTGGGGAGCACCGTCTCGGGCGTTCCCCCCACGCTCGACCTGCTCCGCCAGATCAGCGAGCATGTACCTGGGCCTTCCAACGCCCGCATCGACGTGCGTGAGCTCAACATCGGCGAAGGCGCGGTCACCATGAAGGCTGAGACCGACAGCTACGAGATGGCCGCGCAGATCGAGGAGTCCCTGAAGCAGGAACCCCGCTTCAAAGACGCGAAGAAGGCAGACGAGAAGAAGGTCGGGGAGGCGCTGAGCTTCTCGCTCACCATCCCCTTGAACGCAGAGGAAGCCGCGCCCACCGAGGGCGAAGCCCCGGGAAGTGAAGGATGAACATGATCAAAGAACGGTTCTCTCAGCTTGTGGCGACGATGAGCCCGCGCGACAGGGCCTTGTTTATGGGCCTCGTGCTGCTGGTGTACGGATCGGTGCTTGGCGGCTTCTGGTGGTTCGGCAAGGGGATCTTGCGGGACACGCACAGCCGCGTGAGCGACGAAGAGCAGACGCTCGCGACGCTCTCCGGCCTCGCCTCCGACCAAGCGACCGCTGCGGCAGACGTCGAGCGCATCGAGAGCGAGCTGAAAAAGCACGCAGGCACCGACCTTTCTACGTTCGTCGAGAAGGCAGCGCAGAAGATCGGCGTCTCCACCTCGCTGCAGGTGCGCGAGCGCGAGACCGCCGAAGACGGAAACCTGCAGAGCAAGACCTACTCGGTAGAGGTGCAAAAAGTGACGTTGCAACAGGTCAAAGACTTCTTGTTTGAGCTTGAGAGCAACGGCTATCCGCTCAAAATCACCGGGGCGCGCTTCAAGACCACCACACAAGCTGGGATCAAAGTGCTGAATGTCTCTCTGGATGTGACGGCGTACAAGCTGCTTGAAGTCGCGGCGGTGACCCCATGATGCGTTTTGCGTTGTACAGCGCCACGGGCATCGTCGCGTCCTCGATTGGATTTTTTGCTGGCTTGTACGCTACATTTCCGAGCCAAGCCGCTCTTGCTTTCCTGTCGTGGCAGGTCGATAAGAGCAGCAACCACGACTTCGCGCTGGAGGCCGACAGCATCGGCCCCTGGTGGGGTTTGGGCATCTCCCTCGACAACATGACGCTTTACAACGTCAAAAAAGGCCGACACGTCCGCGACCAACCGACGACGTACGAGCGCACCCCGCTGCTCCACTTCGACGCGCTGGGCGTGCGCCTCGCGCCGCTCTCGTTCCTGACCGGCAAACAAGGCTACGCGTTCAGCGCCGACATGCTCGGCGGCGGACTGTCCGGCGTGTACGCGTTCAGCAGCGAGCTTTCGGAGCTGTCCTTCGACATCGACGCGCTCGACCTGTCCCAGCTTGGCGGGTCCGGCACCGACAATGTGTTCCACGTGCTCGGCGCGCTGGGCGGCGAGGCCGACCTGCGCTTGAACTTGAAGGAGATCAAGCAGTCCACGGGCACGCTCGCGCTGACCATCGAGGGCTTCGGCATCGGCGAAGGCTCGAAGATGAGCGGATTTGAGCTACCAACCGCCAAGTTCACCAACGCAAAGCTCGCGTTCGACGTGCATGACGGAAAAATGAGCGTCACCGAAGGCACCTTCGAGGGCGACGTGATCTCCGCGACGATCACCGGCGACGTCACCTTGAACAAGCGGCTCGCCCGCTCTCGAAACAAGCTGGACATCGGCTTCAGCTTGCCCGAAGAATTCCAAAAACTCGCGGAGCTGTCGCCCCAACTTAAGCGCTCCAAGGACGAAGAAGGCAAATACCACTGCTCCGTGCTCGGCACGATCTCGGCGCCGACGTTCCGGTGCGGCAAAGGCCTGGTGCCGAAGCTGAAGCCCGGCGAAGGCATGATGCGCGACCCCGGCGACGGGCCAATGATGGGCGCGGGCGGCAACGAGGACAACTCCGAGCTGAGCGACGAGGATCGCCGGAAGCGCCGCGAGGACCGGATCAAGGAGCGGCGGGAGCGCCTGCGCAAGCGCCGCGAAGAAGGCGGAGCGCAAACCGGCCCCACGGACCGCCCAAACGTGCCCTTCGATCCCCAGCAAGAGGACGAGGGCCCCCCCGGCATCGACCAGCGCTTCCGGGACCCGGAAGACGCGCCTCAAGACGAGCCCTTGGATCAGGGCCCGGACCCCGGGGACGCCGGCCCGGACGAGCAGTAGGGGCCGCGCCCGCACCGCCGCCCGCTCAGGCGCTCACGGACAGGTGGTCGTAGCGGTGATCCAATCGTGCACGGCGGCGAGCCCGTCCTCATCGACGACGCTGGTCCCGAGCTGGGGCATGCGCTGGGCGCCGAGCGTAGCCATGCGCAAGGCGATGAGCGAGGTGTCCGGCGAGCCGGGATCCAACAGCCGCGCGTCGGTAACCCCGAGATCGCCGTTGACCGGCGCGACGTCGCAGATGCCCATGTCCGCGAACGGCGTGTCATAGCGAAGGTCCATCGCACCCCCGCCCGTACCGCCGGGCAGATGGCAGTAGGCGCAATTGGACGCGACATAGGCGCGGCCGCGCTCGGGAGCGGGCGCCGAGCCTGTCGGGGACGGCCACGCCGGCAGCGTCGCGCTCGCGGCGGGCTTGACGTCAAAGAAGCCCATGGTCGCCAGCGCGTCGATCTGGTTGTAGCTGCCACCGTCCAGCTCAGCGTAGGTGTGGTCGCGGTTGAGCTGCTCGGTGCGCAGGCCGAGCGTGCTCCCTGCGGCGCTGGTGTGGCAGCGCAAGCATTCGGCGCGGCTCGGGTAGGTCCAGTCGGTGTCGCCGAAGGTCGCGGTCGAGGAGCCTGCGAGCAGGGTCGCGTCGGTGCCCGCCTCGTTCCACGCGTAGCTGTAGCCCGCCCACGCGCCGTCCTCGTGCAGCACCATCAGCCGCGTCTCCATCGGCTGATCGCCGTTCCGAAACTGCTTGACGATCACCGAGCCGATAGGAAAGGTCCAGGTGCCATCCGCGTTGATCGCGATCTGCGTGCCGTCGGGGATCGCAAACCACCGCGACTTGTCGGCTCCATCCGACCAAAGCGGGCTGTTCACCTCGTACGAGATCAAGCCCGGCGCCGCGTCCATGGGATGGGCCGGATCGACGCAGCCGGTCTGCGACAGCAGGTCCGGGACCACCGCCCCGTCCGGCGCAGGCGCGTCGGCGCCGGGATCAATCCGGTAGAGCCGGCCGCCGTCCCAGTCGGTGAAGTACACCTCGCCCGCGTGATCTTGCCCGAACGAAACCGGATAAAGACCGGTGTCCTCCGCGATCACCGTCGGGGCGGGCTCCCCGGTCACCGGATCGTAGGTGAGCGCCCAGAAGCGACCGTAGTACGCGTCGGCGTACAGGTAGGTCCCAACCAGCGAAGGGATCGCCGTCCCGCGGTAGACGTACCCCCCGGTGATGCTGACGCCACCGGCGTTGTTGTGCTTGTACTCGGTGATCGGCTCGATCCACGGCCCGGAATCACACGGGTCGGTGTCGTAGCAATGGGTGCCTTCTTTGGCGTTCCAACCATAGTTTCCTCCGTTGCGGATGACGTCGACCTCCTCCCAGTCGTTCTGGCCGACGTCGCCCGCCCAGAGGTCTCCCGTCACGCTGTCAAACGACCAGCGCCACGGATTCCGGAGCCCCCAAGCGTAGACTTCGGGAGCGCCGCCCACCCCGTCCGCGAACGGATTGTCGTCGGGGATGCCGTAGGGATCGCCGGCGTCCACGTCGATGCGCAGCATCTTTGCGAGCCATACGTCGGTGTTCTGGCCGTTGCCCGAGGGGTCGCCTTGGCTGCCTCCATCGCCGAAGCCGGCGTACAAGTAGCCGTCTGGCCCGAAAAGAATGTTTCCTCCATTGTGGTTGGAGAAAGGTTGGGCGAGGTGCAGGATCTCGTGTGCGGAGTCCGGGTCGAAGGTCGCCCCGCCATCCGTAGACGTATAGCGTACGATAAAGCTGGTAAGCTTGCGGTCCAGCGTTCCGGTGTAGCTGACGTACAAGTACCCGTTGGACGCGAAGTCGGGGTGGAAGTCCATGCCGAGCACGCCCCACTCGTTGCCGCCGGCGTTGTTGAGCAGGTCCGACAGATCGAGCACCGTCTCGGAGGTGGACACGTCCGGGTCAGAACCATCGAACCGTACGATCCGGCCCGGGTTGGTCAGCCCTTGCTCCACCACGTACCAGTAGCGATCGTCCCCCGGAAGCTGGCGCATCGCCACCGGGCTGTGGAAGCGAAGGTTCGGCCACGGCTGCGTGAACGTGACGTCCGCGCCGGTCGCCGGACGCTCGAGCGCCATGCAGGTCTCGTTGCTCGGCCGTTCGAGCGGGGCGGTGCGCAGCGCATCGTCGGGCGTGCATGCCGCGAACCATAGGGGCAGCGAGAGCACAGGGAGCATCAGCGATCGCGTAGGCCAGCACAGCATCGGGGGTCCATCCAGACCCGGAGTGTAGCCCATACAGCGGCCGGCTACACGGCGATCGCGCCTTCGCCCCCCGCACAGGGGAAAAACAAGAGAGGCGCCCTCTTTCGAGAGCGCCTCCGCGGCACATGTACCACCGTGCAGGTGGGGCAGGAGAGGGACCAGATGGACGCGCCTACCAGGCCTCTCTCTCGCGCGCCGAGACTACAGCACCGGGCCGACGAACGCCGCCAACGCGGCCTTCTGCAGCGAGCCAACGCGCTTGTCGACGACCTTGCCACCCTTGAAGAGCAGCAACGTGGGGATGGACTGCACGCCGAACTGCTGCGGGGTCGCGCCATTCTGATCGATGTCCATCTTCACAACCTTGATCTTTCCGAGGTTGGCGTCGGCGAGCTCGTCCAGCAACGGCGCGATCGCCTTGCACGGGCCGCACCACACCGCAGTGAAGTCGAGCAGGACCGGAAGTTCGCTTTCGAGAACCTGGGCTTTGAAGTCAGCGTCGTTGATCATCTTGACATTGGGGCTGGCCATGAGGCCTCCGGGGGCGGGTGGAAAATGACAGCAGAAGGAGCAATCGCAGGCGCAGCGAGCCGCCCGTATGCAAGCAGCCAACAACCGCCGAACGCGGTTCCTGACGTGAACGCAGCGGAAAGATTATGCTCCGCTGCGGCCCCGTCAACGGGCAAATGCAACTCAGGAGTTCATGTCCCGCGTTCTTGTAGTCGATGACGAAGCCCTCACGCGCACGCTGGTCGCCGATTCCGTGCGCGCCTGCGGCCATGAGGCGGTGGTGGAACCGAGCGGCGAGGACGCCCTCGCAACCTTTCGGCGGGGACGCTTTGACCTCGTGCTCACCGACGTGACGATGCCCGGAATGGATGGCATCGACCTTGGGCTCGCGCTGCATCGGTGGGCCGCAGGCACGCCGGTGGTGCTGTTCAGCGCACGGGACGAAGCATCGGTGACGGCCGACTGCGAACGTCGCGGACTCCGGCCGACCGTATTTCTGCAAAAGCCGCTGACTCCAGCTCAGATCGCCGGGGCGCTGGCTCCGCTGCTCCCGGCCGCAGCGGCGCCCCAAAGCGCGCGGGTCGCCGGGCTGCTCGCCGATGATGGCGAAGTCGAGTGGTTGGACCGGGCGGGCGGTTCTGCGGAAGACCTCTCGGCGCTGCGGTTGCTCTTCGTCGCGACCCGCCAAAAAGCCACCGGAGAGCTGCGCGCCGACTCAGACGCAGGCACCGTGACCATCGGCGTGCGCGCCGGCGAGGTGGTCGCGATCGACGGCATCGCCGATCTGTTCCACACGCTCCAGCTACCGGACGCTCCGGGGGAGCTGATCGCCGGCATTTCCCACGCGATGTCGCGCGGAGTCCCGCTCGACGCCTGCCTCACCGCCGCGAGCCAGGGCCTTGCCCAGTGGCTCTCCGACGCCTACGAAGCGCCGCAAGGCGACGTCAGCTGGACCTCCAACTGGGCGCCCAACCCGGGCTCGATTCCGATCCCAGGCGGGGTCTCCCGCTGGTACGCGCACATCCTCGCGCAGCGCAGCCTGACGCGCCTTGAAGCGAAGTGGCAGCCCCGCGCGCAGACCGCCGTGGAGCGGCGGATTCCGGGAGACACCCCAGAGACCACCTGGGGACTCGACGCGGTGGCGCTGCGGGTGCATCGCCTCGCCGGCGAGGCTCGCACCGTTCGGGGGCTGCTGGACGAAGCGAGCAACGGAGACGAACCCCGAAGGGTCGCCGCGTTGCGCGCTCTGGACCTGCTGCATTCGTTCGGGCTGGTGACATTGGGGCCCGAGCGCAGCGGTCAGGCGTCGGTCACGCCACCGCCCGCAGCCCCCGTCGTCGACCCGCGCGTGGTCGAGCTTCGCGAGGCCGCCCAGCATCTGAAGGGGCTGAAGCCAACCGAGGTCCTCGGGCTCTCCGACACCGGCGCGATCACCGAACAAGACGTCGCCGTCGCGTTTCGCACCACGTCGCTGCGCTTCCACCCGGACACGTTCTTCGGCGCGCCGCCCGAAGTGCGCAGCGTGGCGGAGCATTGCTTCTCCATCGTCAACGAAGCCCACGCCGCGCTGCGCGAGCCCAGCGCGTTGGCGGCGCTGAACAAGCTGCGTGAGGGCGCTCCGACTACCGCTGCGGCGCCCGGAGAGCGCGACCCCGCCACAGCGCGCTTGGCGTTCCGCAAAGGCGAGGCGTTTTGGCGAGGGCGCGACCCCCGCTCCGCCGATCTCCACTTCCAGCAGGCCGCGGCCCTCGATCCGAAGACGTGGCCCTACGTGTTCTACGCGATCCAGAGCGGCTACGGCGCAAAGCGCCTTTCGCTGACCGAAGCGATCGCCGCCTTAGACGCCATCATCCTCCTCGACCCGGTGCGCGAGGCGGAGCTGCACGCGGTCGCAGCGACGCTGTTCCGGTCGAACAACAACGAGGCCGAGGCACAGGCGCGGTTCAAGCGAGCGTTGAAGCTCGATCCCGCCAACCGCGACGCGCTGCGCGACGCGCGCCTCATCGCTTCCCGCGGGACTCAGGCGTCCACCACGCCTACGCTCGGGGAGCGCATCTCCGGGCTGTTCAAGCGCAAGTAGCGGCGATCAGACACCCCGAACGATGCACTCCAGCGCCTGCACGTTTTTGGGAGCGCCGATGGCGATGAGCACATCGGAAGGGCTTAAGATCTCCTTCGACGACGGCGTGGCGATCATCGCGCCGTCCGCCCGCCGGATCGCGACGATCAGCACGTGGTGCTCGTCGCCGAGGCGCATGTCGCCGATGGTTTTGTGCGCGACCGGCGAGGTATCGGTCACCGCGATCTCCCCAAGCAAAAACTCCGCGAGGCTCGCCAACGTCGCGAGATCGAGGAAGCTGGACGCGTGCGGACGCACCAGCCCGTGGGCGATGCGCCAGCCGCCCATGGTGTGCGGGCTGACGACGCTGGTCGCGCCGGCGCGCTTGGCTTTGAGCGCGTGTCCGGAGTCCGCCACCCGGGTGACGATGTTCAACTCCGGCTGCAGCTCGCGGGCGGAGAGCGTGACATAGACCGCCTCGGCGCTCGATGAGACCGCCACCGCGAGCCCTCTCGCCCGACCGATGCCCGCCCGACGCAGGACCTCATCGCTGGAGCCATCCCCGTGAACGACCGGGAGCCCACGGGCCTCCAACAACGCGACCGGCGCGGCTTCCCGCTCGACCACACAGACCGCGACGCCGCTCGCCTGCAGCTCCTCCACGATGGTCTGGCCTAAACGTCCGTAGCCAACAACGATGAAATGGTCGTTCAAAGACTCCATCAACCGACGCCTCCGGCGCAAAGTGAACGCGAGGGCCATCTTGCCCTCGACGATGTGCTCGGTAAGCTGCTTCATGGTGTAGCCACCGATCGTCAGCCCGGACACGATCAGGGCCATGGTGAAGATCCGCCCCGCATCCGAGAGCGGATGAACCTCGCCCAAGCCGATGGTGGTCAGCGTGATCAACACCATCCAGATCGCGTCGAGCGGGCGCCAGCCTTCAATCGCGACGTAGCCCGCCGTGCCCACGGCCAGCATACCGGACAAGGCGACCACCGCGATGACCATCGGACGTTGCAACATCGAGACCAAGCTAAACACGCCGCGAAGCAGCCCCCACGCTTTCTTGATAGCCACGGACTTTCAGGACCTCCGATGCCGAACCCCATCCCCCCTACACGCCGCGGCGCACCGATGTTGCTGCGAGCCGCGCTCGCCTTCGCGCTGCTGACGCAACCTGCTTGGGCAAAAGCCGCGATTCACGGCACCGTGCAGGACCGCAACGGACAACCGATGCCGCGCGTGAACGTGCGGGTGGTGCCGGGGAACATCGAGATCGTGACCGACGACGACGGGCAGTTCACGATCGACTACCTGCGGGACGCCGAGGGCAAGCGTCAGCGGCTCTCCAAGCGCACCTTGTACACCTTTGAGGTCTACAAGCTTGGCTACCAACTCGCCAAGATGGACCTCGACTACAAGCAAGGCGAGGTCAGCATCGAGCCGCTCACCCTCACCCCAGACACGATCACCGTCCGGGCCTCGACGACCAACATGGACCCGGCATCCGCGCCGGACACCGATCCTGCGGGCGGCGGCTCCTACGAGGGCGAGTGACCCTTCGGGGCCGCGGCCTCGCGCTCGCCGTAGGAATCCGGGCGCTCGGGATGAGTGCACTGGCCGGTTGCACGGCATCACCGCCGAGCACCGCGCTGGACGGGACGTGGATCGCGACGGTAGCGCGGGATCCCGCCACGTTCACGGCGGTGGTCGACGCCGACGGGGCGCGGGAGGGCTGGATCGCGCTGCACCAAAACAACTGGCTGGCGACCGGCAGCGGCGCGCCGTCCCAACGGGCCGACGCGGAGCTAACCGTGCTGGAGGACCTCCTCGACCGCACCAACACGCAGGCGGTGCGTACGCTCGCCGAGGGCTGGCCCGCGCACGCGCCCGACGTCCCCGTGCCGGCTTGGCTCACCGCAAGCGCCCAGCGACTGTCCCGCGTAGAGACCGCCGCCACGCCCAGCCCCTTCGCGGTCGACAGCCCCGAAGTGACCGACCCAAACGCCCTGCGCGCCGCCTACACCGTCCCCAACGATGACCCCACGCTCGGCACTTTCTGGGACCCAACGCGCCCTCGCGCGCTGAAGCGGGCCTACGAAGCACGCGCAACGCCGCCGCCTGCCGATCTGGCCGGCGCGCTGTTCGGCCCGATCTCCGTCGCGACGAGCACCTCTACTCCGACGACCGACGACGTTGGCGCGTGCAGGGCCTTCGGGCAAGCGCTCAACGGCGTGATCGACGCCGGCGCCGAGGCCTTGGCGGCCAGCGCGCCGCCCGAAGGACAGGCGCTGCTCCGGGAGCTCGGGCTCGTTGAGGTCGCGCGGTCCCGAACGCTGACCGGTCTGGCGGTGACCGCCTTGCGCGCCGAGCGCCCCACCTGCGCCGCGTGGTACGCGCAGCAAGCGCTGGATCACACCGCGCCGCGAAGCATCACACCGACCAACAGTCCGACCGTGTACGCGGTGATCGCGGCGGCCAACCTTCAGCTTGGCCACGTGCGTGAGGCCTTGGACGCGCTGAACGTGCTGCGTCCCAAGGGCGCCGACGGCTACCCCGAAGCCCTCGGCGTCATCGAGGCGGTGTCGGATCTTGCGGTGCAACAAGGCATGGATCGCAACGGCGCATCGGGCGAAAACTAGATCCGATCGGGCGGCGAGAGCGCAGGTTAGCCCCTCTCCATGCGATCCTCCCCCGCTCCTGTTCTTGTTGTCGCGGCGATGTCCGTCGCGCTCGCAGCCGGCACCGCCGGCGCCTCTCAGCTGCGCTACGCCGAAGATCAAACCCCGGCGATCGTGAACCCGCTGTTCACCAGTTCGATGACCGAGACCCGCGTCGCCGAGCTGCTCTTTCAATCGCTGTACACCGACGACCACACGCTGGCCGCGGTGCCGCAGTTGGCAGAGTCCGGCGAGCTCTCCGCGGACCGGCAGCACATGACCGTGCGCTTGCGGGAAGACATCACGTGGCAAGACGGCTCGCCGTTCACCGCCCGGGACGTGGTGCTGACGGTCAAGGCGATGAAGGACCCCGCTACGGCCTCGACGGAAGCGGCCCGCGTGTCGTTCATCGCCGATCTGAGAGAGAGCGGCACCAGCGCGGTAGAATTCGACTTTGTACGCCCCGAGCTTCGTCCCGAAGACAAGCTGACCTTCAAGATCCTGCCCGCGGCGGCGGTGCAGACGCTGCCCGTCAAGCGCACCTCACCGTTTCGGCTGAACCCGATCGGCACCGGACCGTGGTCGCTGTCCAAGTTCAACGATGACAACTCGATCAGCTTCGCGGCCAATCCCGGCTACAAGGGCGTCGATGGCAAGGACGACGTTGGCATCTCGCAGATCGTGCTGAAAGAGGTGGCGGACAAGAACTATCAGGCCAAGCTGCTGCTGTATGAGAGCGTCGATGCGTTGGTGCGCGTGCTCCCCCGGGACCTCGCGATGCTCCAAAGCAACCGCAAGGTGGAGCTCTACCCCTACCAGACCAACTCCTGGTGGTATGGCGGCTTCAACCTTCAACGTGCGCCCTTCGACGATCCGAAGGTCCGTCAGGCCGTGTCCCAGATGCTCGACGTGCCCGACATGCTCGCGCCCATCGGCACCGGCGAGCTGATCACCGGCCCCTACGTGCCCTCCAGCCCGTACTACAACCACGCCACCAAGCCTTGGCCGCACGACGCCGCCGGGGCTTCGACGTTGCTCAACGCCGCCGGGTACCAGCGCGGGTCGGACGGCTGGTACAAGGCAGGAAAGAAGCTCAGCATCACCGTGAGCGCCCATCGCTCGCTCGAGAGCGCGCAGGAGGTGACCATCAACCTCCAAAGTCAGCTGCAAGCGCAGGGCGTCGAGGTCGCCATCAACTTCCTCGACGATCCGCAGTGGCGCCAGCAGGTGTGGCGCGATCGGAACTTTGACTTCGTACTTTCGCAATGGACCTTCGACCGCAACGAAGACATCCGCGAGCAGTTCTACTCCACGGGCTCCCGCAACCTCACCGGCCTGAAAGACGCCGAGCTGGACAAGCTCTTCGACACCGCGCGCAGCACCGCTGACCCGGTGGTGCGCAAGGCCACGTTTCGGCAAGTGCACCAGCGCGTGCACGACGACATGCCGATGGTGTTCTTGTGGACGCTGGACAGCTACGCGGCGCTGTCGACGCGCGTGAAGAACGTGACGGTGCACCCGTTCGCCTTCTTCACATGGGCGAACGAGTGGCAGATGCAGTGAGCACCGCCGCCGAGCGCACCGCCACACGGCGCGCCTCCTGGTTGACTCCGGTCGCCGGCGGGGCGCTGGCCTGGGTGGGAGCGGTGCTGCTGGTGCAGGTGCTCGTCGCGCTCGCCCCCGGGGACGCCGTAGACACGCTGCCCGACCCCGCGCTGCGCGCGCAGCTCGCGTTGGACTGGGGGCTCGGGAGGCCCGTGTGGGAGCGGATCCTGACCGGCACGGTGCACGGGATCACCGGGGCGTGGGGCAGCTCGTGGACCGTACAGCCAGGCGCCGACGTCGCCGGGATGGTGGGCGCAGCGGTAGTGAAGTCCGCGCCGGTGCTGTTGGGAGCATGGACGTTGGCGGTGGTCGTGGGGTTGGTGGCGCGCGGCCGGACGGCGCTCCAAGCGGCCACCGCGGCGTCTGCGTTGCCCGTGCTGCTCCTGACCCTTGGATTGACGCAGGGGACCAACGCCGCCGTCTGGTATGGGATGCAGCGTGGCTGGTGGCCGCGCCCCTCGTTCTTTGCGCTGCCTACCGAGCCCGGATGGGTGCGGGATGCGGTCGTGATCGCGGCGTTAGGCATCGGATCCGGCGCGTTGGGCGAGGTCGCTGCACGGTTCGCAGCCGCGGACGCGGCGCTATCCGAAGCCGGCTTCGTGCTCGCAGCTCGAGCGCGCAGCGGCTCCGACCCTGCGCACACAAGCTCCGCGGTGCGCCAGCTGCTGTGGCGACACCGCGTCGTCCCCCTGCTTGAAGCCTCCCACGCTGTCTTTTCACCCCTCGTCGGCGGCCTCGTCATCGTCGAGCGCTTGTGCGCCCGGCCCGGCGCCGGCGATCTGCTGTGGCGCGCCGTCGCGGTGCGGGACGTGCCGGTCGCGACCGGCGTGGTCGTGGCGCTGGCGGGCTGCACCGCCGCGATCAGCGTCGCGGTCGAGCTGGCGCGCCGGGCTTGGGATCCCCGGCTTCGGCACCCCGCATGAACCCGCTGAGCCTGCACCCGCTCGGGACCGACGCCGTAGGTCGTGACGTCGCGCTTCGCCTCATCGCGGCAGCAAAGCCGCTGTTGCTCGGCGGCGGCATCGCGATCGCGGTGGCGTTCACGACCGGCGTCAGCCTCGGCGCGGTCGCCGGTGCCCGTGGGGGCCGCATCGGACAGGCGATCCGCGCGGCGGCGACGTCCGTCGCGGCGATCCCCGCGATCCCGCTGGTGCTGGTGCTTGGGCTGGAGATCGGACAAGGCGCGGCGCCGCTGGGCCTCGCGTGGGGACTGGCCTGTGCTCCCGGCGTAGGGATGGCGATCTTCCACCGCGTCGACGCGCTCCGCCGCGAAGATCGCCTGCTCGCGCTGGTCGCGCACGGCGTGCCGACGTGGCGCGCGGTGGCGGTGCATCTGGTGTGGAACAACGCCCGCGATGTGCTGCGGATGCAAGCCGCCCGCGTGCTCGCCGGATTCCTCGCGATGGAGAGCGCGCTGTCGTACCTCGGGAGCGCCGGAGTCGCCGAGCCCGAGGCCTCCTGGGGCAACATGCTCGCGATGGCGATGCGCTCCGGGGACGGCGCGGGCGCAGCCTCGCTGCCCGTGATCGCGCCCGTCGTCGCCATCGTCGGGGTGAGCGCGCTGCTTTGGCGGGCAGCTCAGGGGCCTGCGGTGCGAGCGGTGCCTGGGCTCCACGAGCGGCGAGCACCCCAAGAGTTGCACGACGGCGATCTGGCCGCGACGAACATCGAAGTGCGCAACGCCGTGCGCACCGCAGACGGACGCAGGCTCGCGCACCTCGACGCGCTGCACGCGCATCCCGGCGAGGTGGTCGCGCTGATCGGACCCAGCGGCGCCGGAAAATCGCTGATCTTGCGCGCTATCGCCGGGATCGTGCCCGCGGCGCTGACCGCGAGCGGCCGGATCACCCGCCCGCGCCTCGCTTGGGTGGCTCAAGACGCGCGCGCCAGCCTCGATCCTCTGCGCACCGTGCGCGCCCAAGCGGACGCGGGCCCGGAGGCGCTGAAGCTGTCGGGATTTCCTGCGGCGCGGCTGGACGCGTTTCCGCACGCGCTGTCGGGAGGAGAAGCCCAACGCGCCGCGCTGCTCGTCGCCGTAGCCCCCCGGGGAGCCCCGCCGCCCGCGCTGTTGCTCGCCGACGAGCCGACGACCGGGCTGGACCCCCGCGCGCGCCGCTCGCTCACCCGGGCGCTGCGCGCGTTGACCCGGAGCGAGGCCGGTCCCGCCGTGCTCTTCGTCACCCACGACCAACGCCTGCTCCCCGGCTTCGCGGATCGGATCGTGCCGGTGGGCTCCTCCGAGACCCCGCCGGGAGCGCCCGCCCCGCTCGCGCCCAGCCCCCGCGCCCCCAGCCCGCTCGATCTGACTTCGACTACGCCGCTGCTCGCAGCGTCCGGGCTGTGCGTGTGGCCCGGCTTGACGCGCAGCCCCCGCCGAACCGGGCGCGGCGCCCCCCTGCTGCGCGGCATCGATCTGCACGTGCACGCCGGTGAGACCGTGTGTTTGGTCGGGGAGAGCGGCAGCGGGAAAACAAGCCTGCTGCGCGCGTTGAACGGGCTGTGCGCATCGAACGGCACGCTCACCCTGCTGGGCGCGGATCCGCGAGGAGAACCGTCCCGGCGCACTCAAATGCTCTGGCAAGATCCGGGCACCTCCCTGGATCCGACGCTCCCGCTGCACCGGCTGCTCGCGATCTCCGAGCGGCTCGGGAGAGAGCGCGACACCGTCGGTAGAACCGTGGACGAAGCGCTGCGAAAGGTGGACCTCGTGCACCGCGCCAAGGCCCTGGCGAGCGAGCTGTCGGGCGGGGAGCAACGCCGCGCTTCGCTCGCGCAGATCTGGCTGACCGGCGCCCGCGTGGTGCTCGCCGACGAGCCCACCGCGGGGCTCGACGCCGCACGCGCCGCCGAAGCCCTCACGCTGCTCCGCGCCATCGTCGGCGCGGAAGGCGGAATTCTGGTCGCCAGCCACGATCTGACGCAGGTGCTGCCGCTGTGCCATCGGGTATATGTGCTGCACGAAGGCGCGTGCGTTGACGCATTTGCGCCTTCGGACGCCGCAGACGCTGCGCGCCACCCGTTCACCCGTGACCTGCTGGATGCTGGATGATGTTGGTCTCGCTCTGGATTTCGCACGCCCTCGCGGGGTCGGTGCACGCCGATCAAGCCCGCATCTTCTTGAAGCGGCGCTATTTTGACGAGGCCCTCGCCGAAGTGAACGCCGGGCTCGCGGATCCCACCACCGCGGACGCGCTGGAGCTCTACGCCATCGGGGTCGACGCGGCCTGGGAGGTCGGCGACATCGATCGGGTGCTGGTCTGGAGCCAGCAAGCCGCCGATCTCGCGCTCAACGACGACGCCCACGCCGGCTGGCAAGCCCGACACGACGCGGTCGCCGCGAGCTGGGGCTGGGTCGACCTCAACCGCGCCAAGGCACCCAAGCACATCGCCATCGAGCCCGCAGCACCGGTGTTCGACCCTGAGCAAAAGCGCATCGCCGCGGCGCTCCTGCTGCGGCTGCAGGCCCAAGCATCGCTACCCGAGCGCATCCCGCTTCCCGCTGGAGAGTGGCGCGTCGACGGCGCCCCCGTGGTGATCGTCGCGGGAGCTACCACGTCGGTAGCCGAGACCGAAGGCCAGACCCAGCGACTGCGCGTGGACATCGGCAGCGCCGGGCTGCTGCTGGTCGGCGAGCGCGTGCAGGAGTTTTCACCTACCGTCGGGGTCACGCTGGGGTTGAGCGGGCCGACAGGCCCGATCCGGATGGGCGGGGTCGTGCGGTGGGGCCCACAAGCGCGCCTGACCGCCGAGGCACAGCCCACAACCGCGTGGCTGGCCGGGAGCGCCGGGCTCACCGCTGCGCTCCCCGTGCCCATCGGCCGCGAGGTGGTGTTATTGCCGACCTTAGGCGTCGAAGCCGACTTGTTGGGGGAGAGCAACGTGTCCCTTTTGCTTTGGGGCGCGGGCCCCGCCGCGCAGCTCGCCCTCGAGTGGCGCGGCCAGACCCGCGCGGCGCTCGGCGTCACCATCGGGGGATGCTGGCTCACCGGCCCGAAGGATCCGCTCTCCCCCACCCCTGCAGCCGGGCTGCGTCTCGGCGCGTACCTCGGGTTGTAGCGCGGGATCGCCAAAGGCCAAGTTCCTGAAAACCGGATAGACCCATCCGAACTTGCCGTCTGCACCGGCAACGGAGCTTCGATGGTTCGCGCACTCCCCATCCTGACCCTGTTGGCGCTGCTCTACGCGTGCCGCACCACCAAAGACGCCTCCGACTCCGACACCCAGCTCGTCGGGATGCGCGACGAAGACGGCGACAGCTACACCGTAGCCGAGGGGGACTGCGACGACGGCGACGCCGAGGTGCACCCCGGCGCGACCGAAGACTGCGATGGCGTCGATGACGACTGCGACGGGCTCGCCGATGACGGCACCGTCACCACCTGGTACCGCGACGTCGACGGCGATGGCTACGGCGATCCGCTGCTCTCCGAAGCCGCGTGCGAGCAGCCTGCCGGCTACGTCAGCGCTGGAACCGACTGCGATGACGGCAGCAGCGTGATCCATCCCGGGCAAGACGAGGTTTGCGACCGGCTCGACAACAACTGCGACGGCACCGTCGACGAAGGCGTCAGCTCGGTTTGGTACGTCGACGCCGACAGCGACGGCTACGGGGACCCCACGAACGACGCCGAAGACTGCGAAGCGCCCACCGGCTACGTCGCGGACCACACGGATTGCAACGACCATAACGCCCGCGCGTGGCCCGGAAACGACGAGGTCTGCGACGGCGTGGACAACGACTGCGACGGCAGCGTCGACGAGGATCTGTCCACGACGTACTACTACGTGGACGAAGACGACGACGGCTTCGGCAACAGCGACGTCGGTATCTACGCGTGCAGCCAGCCGTCCGACTACGTCACGCTCGGCGACGACTGCGACGACAACGATCCCTTCCGCTACCCGACCGCCGTCGAGGCCGACAACGGCATCGACGACAACTGCGACGGCATCGTCGACGGCACGCTGGACATCGACGACGACGGCGACGGCTACTCCGAGACCGACGGCGACTGCGACGACACCGACAGCGCGGTGAACCCCGACGCCGTTGAGGTCTCCAACGGCATCGACGACGACTGCGACACCATCGCCGACGACGGCACCGACACCGGGGACGACGACGGCGACGGATGGACCGAAGCGACCGGGGACTGCAACGACACCGACAGCACCGTGCACCCCGAGGCGACCGAGACCATCGACTCGCGCGACGAAGACTGCGACGGTACCGTGGACGAAGGCACCGACGCCTACGATGACGACGGCGACGGCTACTCCGAGAGCGCGGGCGACTGCGATGACACCACCGCGTCCGCAGCGCCTGGGACGCCCGAAGCCGCCGACGGCGTAGACAACGACTGCGACGGCACCGTGGACGAAGGCACCACCGCGTACGACGACGACGGCGACGGCTACACCGAGGCCGCCGGCGACTGCAACGACGCCGACGCGGGCGTGCACCCCGGCGCCCACGAGAACGCCGACGGCGTGGATGAAGACTGCGACGGCACGATCGACGAAGGCACCAACGTCTACGACGACGACGGGGACGGCTACGCCGAGAACGCGGGCGACTGCGATGACGCCGACTCCACCCGCTCTCCCGGAGTCGCCGAGAGCATCGACGGCATCGACAACGACTGCGACGGAACCATCGACGAAGGCACGTCCGCCTACGACGACGACGGCGACGGCTACACCGAGGCCACAGGCGACTGCAACGACGCCAACAGCTCGGTCCACCCCACCGCCGCCGAGACGGTGAACGGCATCGACGACGACTGTGACGGCACCATCGACGAAGGCACCTCCGCCTACGACGACGACGGCGACGGCTACACCGAGGCCGCAGGCGACTGCAACGACGCCGACACCAGCATCTCCCCCGCGGCGTCCGAGACCGCCGATGGCATCGACAACGACTGCGACGGCCGAATCGACGAGGGCACCGCGGTCTACGACGACGACGGCGACGGCTACTCCGAGGTCGCCGGCGACTGCAACGACGCGACGTCCGCGATCTCGCCCGGCGCCGCCGAGGCCATCAACGGCATCGACGACGACTGCGACGGCATCATCGACGAAGGCACCACCGCCTACGACGACGACGGCGACGGCTACACTGAGGCCGCCGGCGACTGCAACGACGCCGACGCGGGCGTAAACCCCGCCGCAACCGAAGTGCCCAACGGCGTGGACGACGACTGCGACGGCACCATCGACGAAGGCACCACCAACTACGACGACGACGGCGACGGCTGGACCGAAGCGGGCGGCGACTGCAACGACGCCGACGCGAGCGTCAACCCTGCCGCCACCGAAGTGGCGAACGGCGTCGACGACGACTGCAACGGCATCATCGATGACGTCGCCGGCGGGGGGTACTGAGACCGACGGCTACGGCTTCGGCGCTGCCCCGGAATTGCCCGCCGACGGACTGCCCGCAGACGAGCTGCCTGCCGACGAGCTGCCTGCCGCCGGAGCGTCGGCCGCGTCGTCCATCTCCCAGTAGCCGTGCAGCTGCATCTGCTTGATGGCCTCGGCGGAAGGCTGGGCGTTGGGCGCATGCGCGACCGGGGCATGAAGCGAGCGGCGCCACGCGACCAACTGGGCGCGCAACCCCTCAGCGACCTTCACGGCTGCGGCGGGGGGCGAGGCGTGGTCCGGGGTGTGCAGCAGGTTGTGCTGCTCGCGCGGGTCCGCGGCGAGATCGTAGAGCTCGAAGTGCTCGTCGTTGATCGGCCAGCCGGCGAGCGTATCGATCATCGCGGGGTCGGCGATGTGCACGTCGTTCGCGATCAGCTTCGAGGTGAGCGTGCGCGCCGCGAGCATGTCCATCACGCCTTCAAAGTACAAGGTCTCGGTGGCAGGCACGCCCCCCGCGAGCCGCTCCAGCAAGGAGGTGCCACGCATGCCTACGGGCGGCATCGCATCGGCGGCGTCGAGCACGGTTGCGGCGACGTCAAAAGCGTCGACCAAGCCCGCTTCACGCCGACCCGCCGGCACGCCTTCCCCCGCGAGGATCACCGGGACGTGCACGCAGGAGTCATAAAGGCCGGTTCGATGGTTCAAGAAGCCATGATCCATCATGTCTTCGCCGTGGTCGCTGACGATGATGATCAGCGTATGGTCGAGGTAGCCGGCACCGCCCGCGAGCGCGAAGAACAGCCCGAGCTGCATGTCCATGGTCGCGATCGAGGCGTCGTAGTGCGCCTGGATGTGATCCAGATCCGCGTCGGACACCGCGACCCCCTTGTGGTTTTGCGCGGAGTACGCCGCGGCGACCCGGTAGCTGGCGGGGGACAAAATGAAGGTTCCACCGGGATGACGGAACTGCGTGGCCTGAAGATCCGGGTACCACGTGTGGTCGAACAGCCGGTCAGACTGTCCAGCTTTCAACGACAACATCTCCGCGAGCGGCGAGGGCTGCGGCCCACCGTACAGGTGATGGAACGGCCCGGGCGTGCTCCACGGGCGATGCGCGTCGTAGCCGTGCAGAAAGACCATCCACGGCTTGGTGCCGTCGCGCTCGTCCAGCCAGCGCAGCGCGCGCGGCGCCGTGCTCCAGAAGGTCGAGAAGCCAGGCTCGGAATGAAACGTGTCCCAGCCCTGATCGGTGCCGAAGTCCGCAGAGACGTGCCCGCCCGCGACAAACGCGGCGGTCTCGTACCCGTAGTTCTGGAGCACCTCCTGCACCATCTCGGCGTTGGAGGGGATCACATAGTCGCGGTAGTCAAAAACCTCGATCTCGGAGGCGTAGCGCCCGGCGAGCAGCGCGGCGTGCGAGAAGATCGACTCGTTGGAGGCGTTGAAGCCAGACTCGAAGGTCGCGCCGCGAGCAGCGAGGCGATCGAGGTTCGGCGACGTGTCGCGCTTGTACCCGTAGGTGGAGAGGCGATCGGCGCGCGTGGTGTCCATCGAGATCAGCACGATGTTGGGCGGGCCGGGGCGACTGGGCTTGCGGGGGTGCACCGCGGCGAGCGCCGCTTCCCAGCCCCCGCTGCTGCCCGGCGCGCGCGTCTTGGAGGCCCGGCGGGTGCGCCCGTCGACGTGAAGGTCGCGATCCTCGCGGTAGCGGGTGTTCGCGAGGAACGCGCCCAGCTCCGCTGCGTCGATGCCCGGACCTCCGTCGGTGTTCACGGCGTCGAACTCACCGGCTTTCTGGGGCGTATTTTCTGCGAACCACGCGTACTCTTCCCGGCTGATGACGTGGTCCCCGTCGCGGTCGAAGCGCGCGAGGGTCTCCGCCCATACCGCTGACACCGTAGGAAATCCCGCACCGAACGGTGTACTGCAACCCCAGGTCATCGCCATCGGAAGTGAACCTGCAAGCATCCAAATCCACGGACAACGGGTCATGGCCTGCTCAGCGTTTCTTGAGCGTGACCACCTGGTCCTCGCCCCGCAGGTACGCGAGCTGAACCGCCGCGGGATCGAGGGCCACGCCGCCGAGGAAGCAGCCCGCCGCGGCCATCGCGCACGCGTCGGCGTCGGCGCCCAGCTCCAACGCCCCGAGGCGCTCCCTATACACGCAGGCGCCCTCGCCGGTCACCACCCCCATCCCGAGAAAAGCGGCGTCGGGCAGCACGTCGCGCTCCTCCACCAGCGGCATAGGGATCGAGCCTCGGGTGTCGAACTCGCCGACATAGACCTTATCTTTTCGGGCATCCAAGGCAACGACCACCCGCGCGTGTCCGGGAAAAGCCGCCGCGCGCAACGCCAACGAAGAGACCGGAATCACGCGGCACCCGACGGACTCAGCGAGCCCCAGCACCGCGGCGACGCCCACGCGCACCCCGGTGAACGCCCCAGGACCGACGCCGACGATCAGGCGGTCCTCCGGGAGCAGGCCCCCGAGGCGCTCGCAGGCCGCAGCGATCGCCGGGAGCAGCCACCCGTCGGCGCCCTGCACGATGCGCTCCTGCGCCGACCAGACGCAGACTCCGTGCTCAAAAGCCGCGAGCCCGATCACCGGGCCCGCGGTGTCGAGCACGATCGCCGCCCGCGGCGCGCTCGCGTCCACCGCGCTCAGCCCCACAGCTTGACGATGTCTTTCAAGGAGACCGCCAGCATCAACAACACGACGAAGATCACGCCCGCCTGCTGCGCGCGCTCCCGAACCCGCAGCGGGAGCGGCCGCCCCCGCAGCCACTCGGCGGTGTACATGAAGATCTGGCCACCATCGAGCACCGGGATCGGCACGAGGTTGATGATGCCGAGGCTGATCGACAGCAGGCCGATCTGGCGGAAGAGCTCGAAGGTGCCTTGGTCCGCGGCCTGCTTCATCTGCTGGAAGATCGCCACCGGCCCGCCGAGCGTCTTGGTGGGGTCCACCTTGGCGACGACCAGCTTGGAGAGCGTGTCGACGATGTAGACCGAGACCCGCCAGGTCTGGTTGCACGCGCGGGTGAACGCGCGGGTGAGCGGGTAGGAGCGCGGGATGTAGGGCGCAGGAACCATGACGCCGCCGCCGCCTACGCCGATCCGCGCGCGTGTGTGGTAGCGGCCGTACTCGTCGCTGTCGGTGACCACGTCGGGCGTCATCGTGAGCGTGCGGACCACGCCTTCCCGTCGGACGGTGACGGTCATCGCAGTGGGCGTGGTGTCCGCCCCCTCCCCGCTGCCGGACTTGGTGACGTTGCGCACCACATCGTACCAGGAGGCGACGACCGCGTCGTTGACCTGCAGGATGTGGTCTCCAACGAGCAAGCCTGCCTTTTCAGCGGCAGAGTCGGCTTCGATCAGCGCGATGGACAGCGTGGCCGAGGCGATGCCCCAC
>CAIUMM010000199.1 GCA_903900265.1 uncultured Pseudomonadota bacterium | reverse complement strand
TGGTGGTCCCATGAACGCGGCCCTGCGCGCCGATCCCGCCGCGATGCGGGTCAACCTCACCGTGCCGACCACGGCCGTGCGCGTCGGGCCTTTCGCCTTCGATGGGCTGAAGGCGCTGCTCGGCGTGGACCTCGCCGATCTGCTGTCATCGCTGATGATCGGGCCGAAGTTCCAGCGGCCGGTTCTGGGCGGCGTCGTGGACGTGTACCCGCTCGCCATCCCCGACGGCGAGGGGCTGACGATTCCGATCAAGCTTTTTGGCGAGATCGGGTTCTACAACCTGCGGTCGCTGCTGGTGCTCGTGGTGCCTGTGGCCGCGATGGACGTGGTGTCGGCGCAGCTCGCGGCGGAGATCGCAGCCGGGGACGCTGCGGGGCCGAGGGTTCGCGTCGGGAGCAGCGGGGGGACTGTGGCGGAGTTCGCGGTTCGGTTGAAGCCGGGGATGCGGAAGGCGGTGCCGTTGGGCGGGCTTGGGGAGTTGGGCGTGGAGGCGGGGTAGTTTCGTGTGCTGATGCTGCGGTCACGATAGCCGCTTGAATTCGCAAGAATATGATGGTGCTTGTGTAAGCCCGACGTGATTCGGGAGATTCCTATGCCTTGTTCGCTACAACCCTACTATGAAGTTTCCTCGCATGTACTCAAGGCGTGATGTCTGCCTTGATTCATGCAAGACCCCCGGAGGGTTCACTTTGATTCTCAGTTCAGTACGATCGCTTGGAGTCCGGGGCCACAATCGCGCGGGGCCAGTCGAACTTGTGAAGCCCCACATACAGATGCTCGCGCATCCAGTCCAGATCGGCTGTCCAAGCCGCTACTGGCTTTGAAACTTTCCGAAGGCCGCCAGCGACATCCTGTTTGTGTCGCAAGGCGGCGAATGCGTGTACCGAGTTTGCAATCTTTTGCAGGCGTGTTCCCGAGGAATGGGCTCCCCACCCTTTCATGTACTCTGGGCTGTCGACCGAAGGGAGCTTCGACAGCGGAGTCGAATACACATGACTCAGAACGCTCCGGCGCTCCTCCTTGGTGAGATCCGTGCTGTAGCCGCATGCTTTCAGAAGCCCGATCTGGGGCCAAGGACCCTTGATGAGAGGCACCTCTCCCGGGGGCGAGTACCCCTCCGGCCACTCCACCCACTCGCTCTTCAACCACTCCAAGGTGGCGTGGCCGTCGGCGAACTCGTCGGCGCGACCCTCTTCGAACGGGCAGCGGCCCGATAGTATAAATGCAATGAACATTTCCTGCGAATAGACAAGTAGGGGCTCACCTTCCTTGGCCTTGATTATCTCACGCAGTTCGTCTCTCTCTGACTCTGAGAGACGGCTCCCAACGATGATGATCTCACCGTCGCCAATGTTGTCGAGCCTAAACACGCGCCTCCCGGTGTGGTTTGTCACCGAGGCGTTGAAGGTCTTTCGAGTGTAGGGGCCCGTCCCCGCGGAAACCAGCCGATCCCGGCGCTTGCTGACCTGGCCGTCGGGGGCCACGAATTTCAGCAGCGCTAAGCAAGGTCCAGGCGAAGTGGGCATTTACGTTCCAGAAGTTTTGGTACCATATCTTATGACGTCAGTGCGTTCGACAAAAAGCCGTCAACAGTCATCATGATCCAGCAGTCGGCAGCGCCCCGCGCGCCATGCTGAACCGGCAGACCAGAGACCTCTCTTCGGGCTTCCCGTAGTCGCATCTCTGTACCGTTCTGGCCCATTCGCGGAGCGCGTCGGCCCGAACGGGGGCGACCGAGTGCGGCATTAGGTTGCGCGAAGCCTTCGCTGTCCAGGCCGGGGTCACAGGAGC
Organism: uncultured Pseudomonadota bacterium; assembly: GCA_903900265.1. GTDB lineage: Bacteria > Myxococcota_A > UBA796 > UBA796 > SXON01 > CAIUMM01. Next base: position 882 of record CAIUMM010000199.1, on the reverse strand, counting down.
GGCCGAAGCGGAAGCACGGTGAGGTCATCCTCCACGACGAGCCCGTCCTCCAGCGTGAGGTGGCCGCGGTCGCGGAAGATGCGCCGGCCGAGCACCATGACGAGATCGCCCTGGCGTAGCTGTTCCACGTTGGACCTCTTGGCGTCGCTGACGCAACAGCGGACGGTGGAGCAGAGGGTGCCGCTGACCGAGAGCTCGACGACGTACTCTGCGCCCCGCCGGGCCACCCGATCAACGGCACCGCTGACGTAGAGCGGGCGGTGGGCGAAGCGGTGCTCGGCGTCGGCCTCGTTCGTGTCGAACATGCGCCAGAGCTCGGTCGCCGTGACGCGCGGCACCGAAGGCGCGACGCTAAGCTCAGCCGCGAAGTCGATGGCAGGCGCGATGTCGCACTCCGTGGTCGTGGCCGGCTCGAGGGGGCCGCAGACGAGCTTGGAACCGGGACGAGCGAAGCTGAGGAGAGACAGAATAGTTTGCATACGATCAACCTTTGGTGTTGGACAGACGGGGATGGACGGGCAGCTCGCAGGCACGCCGCCCACGCCCCTCCGACGTCTGGAGGGGGCAGCTCCATGAGAGAGGCGTCCCCACAAAGAGATTGAAGTCCCCACCAGATCCCCACAGATGTGGGGGCGGATAGAAGTAGGTTCGAAGATGCAAAGTCGCTGAAGTCCCCACAGTCCCCACGGTTCTGCGGCGGATGCGTTCACGCGCGCACGGGACAACAACGCGCACGGTCTTAACGACGACGCAGGGGCGCCAGCGCGGATCTGTATGGGCCGCGCGGGAATGTGGGGATTGTGGGGACGCCAAGGCATTCCATTGGCAGCAAGGGTGCAATTCGGACCCCACGGGGATGGGGATGGCGTGGTCCCCGTCCCC
>CAIUMM010000198.1 GCA_903900265.1 uncultured Pseudomonadota bacterium | reverse complement strand
CGACCAAGCAGTCGGGACAATCCATCAATCACTGCAAAAGGCGGCTTGTCGATGAACACGCCATAGGGCGTGCCGTCCGGACCGGTGGGGCCGCCCGCACCCTCCATACCGCGCACGAACAGATAGGCCGCGCCTCCGACATCGGTCTCATAGGAATAGCCTTTCTGTCGCAACGACAGATAGCGATGCAGCGCGGTCAGGTAGATGACGTACTGCACGTAGTAGTGCTTGCGAGCGATCTCCGCGGCCATCCAAGGGCGGGCGTAGTGGCCCACCGCAGAGCGAGCGACGCGCCCGTCTACACGAGGACCAAGGGTGTTGGTCTTGTAGTCCGCGACGAACCACTTGCGCGCCCCGTTGACGTCTGCGCGGAACACAAGGTCCATCGCGCCGGTCAGGTAGCCAACGAGAGGCCGGAAGCCCATGGTGCGAACATGCGCGAGGTAGCCCGGGGGCATCGGGTCGTCCGGGCGCGCCGCGCCGATCACTGCCGCCAGCTCTGAGCCATGCACCACGAGGTCCGATTGCTCGGCGTCTTCTCCACGCCCGATCGCGATGTCGAACTTGAGCTCGTCCAGCCTGTCGATGTCAGGAATGTCTGCGAGCCGAAGCCCCCCAAGCTGGGGTCCGAGCGGCGTAGCGAGCATGCCCGTCAGGGCGTCGCGCAGCAACGCATCATGCTGGTCCTTGGGAAACCCGGCGCGCTGGCCCTGAGCGCGGATGAGCTGTTCCATGGTCAGCGCCTGGTCCTTGGGAGCAGGCGGTGTTGCTGTGAACGACGCGTGTTCAAACACTCCGTGCACCCAGATGCCAGCCTCTGCGCCGCCCGGAAACGTCCGGAGTCGAATCTGGGAAGCATCGGCAGGAACGACATCTTCCGGGTCTTCAATCTCTCGGTCTTCTGCGGCGTCCGCACCGAGCGCCTCGTCCTCACTGGGCCGAGCGAAGCCCTCGTCCTCGACGAATTCATCGTCGTAATCCCGCCCCTCGTCCAAGCCATCCACCGCGCCGAGCATGCCCTTTCGCTTCTTTACAAGCCCGGAGTAGCTCTCTCTGCGCCACTCTAAGTCGAGGTGCGTGCGCGAGAACACCGCAGGAGGAGCAGAAGGTCCGCCTCCCGCCTGCAGCGCCGACTCTACGGGGCCGGTCAGCGGGCGTACGTCTTCAAACTGGATGTGGTGGCGATCGGCGTAGGTGATGACATCCTGGCGAACGCCTTCTACGTCCGCCACCTTCTTGTCCGAGGTGTCGAATCGGGGCTCGAGTGAAGCCAGCGCGATGTCGTCCCGACGTTTGCCCGAAGGGGAGCCACTGTTGGGCTCCTCGCCGTGAAGCAGCACCCCCAGCGGCGACAAAGGGTAGCTCATTCGCGGCATTCCTCGGCCCAACGACACACCTTTGCTCGCCCCCGCATAGAGCACCACCCTGTGTTCGGCGCGGGTGAGCGCTACGTACAGCAGTCGCTGCCGCTCTTCGATCAGCTCCTTGACGGCCTGTCTGGCGATTTCCACCGAGGCGGCCCCGAAGCCTCGCATGTCCACGGCCAACGACGTGGACTCGATGTGGAATCGAATCGGCGTTTCATTCAGCCGCGGCACCCGGAACGGTCGTCCGTCATGCAGCGCCGGTAGGTACACGAT
>CAIUMM010000197.1 GCA_903900265.1 uncultured Pseudomonadota bacterium | reverse complement strand
TCAAACGGGTCATGACGTCGAACACCTGCGCGGTCTCCAGCGGGAAACCCAACAGCTACCGGAGATCGCGAGAAGCGGCTGGCGGGTCAGAATCCGCCAGAATTTCTGGATCTCGACACGACAGAGTTTCTGGACTCTACACTTGAGCATGACGGCCTGCAGGCGTAGACGCTCGCCTGCGTTCTTGCACCACTTGAACCGCTCGACGAGCGCCTCGGGGGTCAGGTGGGGGTGAACCTGTAGGATGAAGGGCATGAATTCCTCTTCCTGAGGTTTACCATCGCGATCTTGATTTGTCTAGCTTGGGCCGCGATCTTTTTTATCGACCGTTGGTATTAAATGACGGGTTCGACCTGAAGGACGTGCAGCACGACCCAGCGACCCAGGGCGGCCTGTGCCTTGAGCCGGACGAAGCGGAAAGGGAGCGTCGGGCCGAGGCAGCCTTACAGCGTGAGTTTTTACTCGAGCAGCGTAGGTTGCGTGAGCAGCACGAGCTTTCCCTTTTGGTATCTGGGGTGCCCGTCGGCGCGGGCGTGCCGCTTCCCACGCAGCCTCCCGGCGGTCCTATCGCTCTGACTGCGCCTATGGCGGGGGCCCAAGCCTCCGCCGATTCCCCCGCGCGCCGCGCGAGCTCTGGCTTCGCCGGCATGCTCGGGGTCAAGGAGGCAGCTGACATTCTGGGTATGAAACCTGCTACTTTGAGAGCGCGGATCAAGGTGTGCAAGCCTCCCTTCGGCGGCCGCGACGGGCTGCACGCGCGTTGGGAAGACGAGGCCTCCCTGAGGGCTTGGAACGCTGACGCCGAGCGCGCGTGGGCCGCGCGGAAGGTCTCCGGCAAGCTCAGAACGCCGTAGCCCTGCCTGCCGTTCGGGGTGTCGCAGTCGCTATCCGTGGGCCATCTGCTCGGTTGGCTATTCTGCATCCCGAAGGGGAGTATAGGGCGGCCAGAGAGCCTGTGGGCTGGGCTGGGGGGTGCCGGGCTTGCGGACAGGGTGCGGTGGGGTGTATTCTGGATAGGCGAAAGGTCATGTGGTCCGACCGGGATGTTCATCGCCAGGCCCTTCTCACTACCTCTCCTCAACGTCAACGGAAGAGAAAGAGTTCATCACAATTGCTTTGGTCGACATCTCCGGTTTCGTTATTAACGTACGTAACGCTGTATTTTCCGACCCCCGTGATGGTTCCCGTCTCCACGCAAACATTTACCCCTGGCCAAAATGCCCTTGCACACATTTCCCTTCCCACGTAAATGTCCAAGTCCTCGCACGACATCCGCTTCCTGCTTAGCCACGCCAGCTCGGCTTCGGCGTTTTTCACCGCGATTTGCTGGGCTCGCGCACGTTGGGTCGCTAACTCCGCGTCCGAGCGAGTTCGCTTTTCACGAGCGGCCGAGATGCGTTGCCGATCTTCCGGCGTAGCGTCCGTCGCAAGTCGGAGTGCCTCGTCGCAGTTTGGTTGCGTGGCGTCCGATTCGCAAACACTCAGCGCGTGCTTAAATCGGTCTCGAGCCCGAGCCTTGCCGATTTCGGTCTCAATGCTCTGCGCGGCCCTATCCCATTCTGGAAGGTTAGCCTTAATCATGGCGGTCTTTAACATTCGTGCCGTATCATCGTTATTGGCAATCAGGAGGGTTCGCAACCGATCCGCCGCGTTGGTTTGTATCTCTCTCTGAACAACTTTTGCATCGCACAGCTCGTCTGCCGCGCGGCGAAGTTTGGTAAAGTCATTCAGTACGTATTTGTCTACCAGAGTGCGTGCAGCGCGAGCGCATTGTGTTGCTTGGAACGAGTTGGCCGTGCCTGCGGGACACGTGGACGCCCGCGCGAGCCGCATTGCACTCGTCCACCCATCCAGATTGAACGCAGGATCCGAGGCTGGCTGAGTCGAGGCGACGCGCTGGAATCCATCACACAAGCCGGATTTCCAGCTATCCAACGCGAAGGGGATGGATGTCGAACCCGACGCCCACCCCGTGAATGCGGGAGGTGCGGCTTCCGGCGTCCGCGGGGTCGGCGTCCACGGCTTCACCCAGACTGTTCGGATTTGGCGCTTGATCTCCATCACGAGCGTTTTGGGGGAGCGACCTGTCTTGAGGAGGCGGTTTAGGATCTCAGCTTGGGTTTCCGAGGAGAATCTCGCATGTAATTCAGTAGTGAATTTGCTGGTTTCGCTTCGCCGGTCACTAATGTAGCGCGTTCCACCCCACGACCCACTGGTATCCCCCTCGATAAACCTGTCCCCCAAGTCCGTTTTCCCCGACACATCGAAGGCAGAAATGCTTCCATCAAGGTTATTGTACCCATGCCAAAGGTCAAAATCTCGTGTTGTCCTTCGGGAGTGAAGCGTGGCCACTGTGTCATCATCAAAAACCGAATTTCTGTCCATCCTTAAGTGAAGGTCCCCATTTTCTTCAAGCACGCATGGCAGAACAGCGGTGTACAGCCTCCGAAATAAACCGTATTTCGCGCTTACCGAACAAGTTGATTCCACCTGAATGGTGGCTGCAAGGCCGGTCGAGGTCTGACGGGCATCCGAGATGATGAGCGACGCGGATTCCACTGATTCGAGTTGCCAATCCTCGCCCCGAATGAAAGGTAATTCTGGTACAGGCTCCTCGCTCAGCTTTTCCTCGTCGGGACTCGGGGCTCGAGCAAACGCTCGCGGCGCGCTAACCCCCACGGAACACAAAATGAGGCACCAGAATATAGGAAAATCCTTCATTATCTCTCTCAAGGGGACGGTGGGATCTTGCGATAGGTTACTAAGATTAGCTCATCTTGTATACTGGTGCGTGTGGATTGTCACCGCTCGTCAACCCCGCTCCAAAACGGCGAGCAGCTCCAAGACGCACATCCTCGCCGACATGCAGCCCATCACCGGCTGAGCCATGGTGGACAGTAAACGGCTCTGCCGCCGACTGCCGCCGATTCGAGTCCCTGTCGGCCTCGACCGTTAGCTCACCCAAGTCCCTGGAGCGAAGGTCGGCGACGTGATGCGGGCCGCAGCCCGGACGTCGGATGGCGGAGCGGGCGGCGCATTGGGTGGATCGGGTGATCCCGCTCGTGGCGACCTGCCAGTGGGTGTTGACCGTAGCCTATGGCAGGCGCTCGCACGACGTCCCGAGCTGGCTGAGTGCGTGTTGCAGGTCGCACTTCCAAAAATCTCGCGCTATTACCGGCAGGAGAGCTGGCGAGAAGCTAGCCAGACCAGTTCGGTCAATGGGGTTTACGATCAGGGTGCGGACGGGACCTTACGCTTCTTCTAAGTCTCGCCGAAGACCCAGCACATCGAGGCCGAGGGCAAGCGCCTCGGCTTGAGGTGTGGGCGCTGGCTCGCGTGGCAGGGATCCACCGGCGCAGCCAAGGACACCCATTCGAACTCGGGCGGCGACGGGGAGGACGCCCACGGGTTGCTGCAGCTCGCCTCCCTCCCGAACCAGGTCGCTTTCGGCCTCCGCGCTGGAAAGAAGGTGCGGCGGGTGCGGGTGCCTGGCGGCAAGCAGTACACGGTCTCGGAGCGGTGCGCGAGCTTCAACGGGTACCACCGGTACACCCACTTCGCGCTCTCGGCCAGTGACCTGGCGGGTCTTGAGCGGCTGTGCCGGTACGTCCTCCGGCCCCCGCTGGCCCAAGGCCGATCCACAACCCCGGACGCCCTCGCCGCGGCGTAGCGGGACAACGCTGCGGGTCACGGGCAGACCACCATAGGGGATCCGCATCGCGACTGGGTCGCGCCCGCACTGCAACACATCGATGAAGCTGCAGACGATCGTGGTCCGCGAGCCGGCGACGACGCAGCTCGTGAGCGCGTTGTTGTGCTGTACGGGGTCGTCCCGTAAGCGTAGCGGTCCGGCGGTGCGTAGCGCATGGGTGCGCGTGGGGGCGGTTGGGCAAGGGCCGCTGCGTAAGACCTGTGCCGGCGCAGAAATTTGGCGCTATTTTCTGTCGTCCCAAATATTGTAGTATAAACTACAAAACATAATCGCTTAGTAAGGTTGAAATAGACATTTATATACTCGCCCCTCTGAGCCCCCGGTCGCAAATTTGGATCACATTTTAACACTTTCTGGCACTTTCTGGCACCTTTGAACACTTTCTGGCGGGTCGATAGTTAAGGTTCAACTTCGTGTTTTGGTTGCGGTATTCCCCGCCGTCGATAGATGCTGGGGGACCACCACGGAGTAATAGTGACCAAGCCCGCCCAACCCCTGCTCCAACTCCAACCCCCCATCCAACCGCTCGTCGGGTACCGGGCCGCCGCCGCCGCCATCCACTGGAGCGAGTCGACCCTGCGCCGAAGCGTGCGCTCGGGGAAGGGGGGCATTCCGTACTACGGATCTGGGCGGCTTGTGCGCTTCGACGTTCTGGAACTGCGGGCGTGGTTGCGTAGCATGCACGAGGATGTTCGCGAGAAATGCCTCGCCGCGCACTCGGGAGGTGACACCGCGTAGCCCGACTCGCGCTCGCTTCTATTCTTGTCATCTCTCTGGTTGGCCCCAGTCAGGCATCCCTCGCGGCAACTCTGCGAGGTCTGGCGGAGCCTTGCCAAAAACTGCGAAGCAGGTCCTGCCAGACCTGCTCCGACAACACCGGATCTGTACTATCCAATGCCTACTTCCTTCTATCTCAACAACTTCAATTCGTCCACCCTTACCGCCTCCCCGAGTGATGCTGATTCTTCGGCAGGCGCCACCCGCGGCGACTGCCGCGAACTCGCCCGCTCCATCGGCGTCCTCGGCATTGGCCTCGCCGCCGGCCTCACCGCCGCCCACAACCTCCGGTCGATGGGACCGTGCCCTTGGTGCAGTGCCACGACGCGCGGCTCGGCAGACCGCCGCCCTCCCATTGGGATCACCGCCGATGATGGTGGCTGGCGTTGCTTCGCCTGCGGGAACGGTGGTGACGCATGGAGCCTGGCCCTCCGGCTGTTCGCCAAGGGCCCGGCGTCCTCTGGGACGACGGACCCTGCACTCTACCGGAGCTTGGTTGCGGCCGATGGACGTGCCGCGGTTTGCTACATGGCGCGGGCCGAGTGGAAATACCCGACCCGCGACGAGGTCCTCGATCTCTGGAACGCCGCCAGTCCGGTCGCCGAGGACGGCAGCGCATCGGCGTGGCTGATGTCCCGTTCGCTCGACCCCGGTGCCGTCGATGCCGCCGGCCTCGCCCGCGCGCTCGGGCATGAGGCATTGCCGGGATGGGCAGCCTCTGGGGGCCGGTCGTGGACCGACACCGACCACCGGCTGCTGGTCCCGCTCTTCACCGCCGAGGGCGAGATGGCGTCCGTGCAAGCTCGCACGGTAGGGCCGGAAGCGACGCGGCCGAAGGCTCTCTACCCCGCTGGGTACCGTGCCTCGTGGCTCGTCATGGCCGACGCGACGGGCGTAGCGATGCTTCGGGGGCATTCCGTGAGCGACCTCGTCATTGTCGAAGGGATTCCTGACTTTCTGACCGCGGCGACCCGGTGGGGTCGCCCGGGAACCGCCATCCTCGGGATCTCGTCCGGCAGCTGGTCTCCGGAGATCGCGAGCCGCGTCCCGGACGGAGTGCCGGTTTACTTGCGCGTCCACTCGGACGCAACCGGCAACGCCTACGCCGCGATGATCCACCGCACGCTCGCAGACCGCTGCCCCGTGTTTCGTCCGGTGTCCGGATGAGTCCGGACCTGAACGCGACGCTTCAGGCCGGCGCACTGCCCCAGGATCTCGCCGATGGGTGTGGGCCTTGGACTCCCTCGACGGATGCTGAGCACGGGTCGGCCGCCTCGGATGGACCTTCGGCCGCTTCCGACGCCGGACGGCCCGGTGCCGGGCCCGGACCGTCGGCCGGGAGTGACCCGCGGCCTGGAGCCTCGGGCGCAGGATCTGCCTCGCCTACCTGGAGTGAGCTTGCACACGCGATCCCGCCGGACACGGAAGCTGCGGCGCTCGGTCTGGCGCTCCCGGCCATCTTCCAGTTGGTGGCGGCGTTGCACGTTGTCGAGCGGGATGCTGCGCTGACCGCGCTCGTCGCTCGATTCACGCACTTGACGAAGCGCACGGCAAACATGATGCTGAAGGAGGCTCTGGGAGCCCATCATCGACGGCAGCAACGTCAGTCTGGCTCCCCCGCTGGCGAGGGGCGGGCAGCTGGCAGCCTGGGCCGACCGCAGATTGTGGTGAACGAGGGCCATCTCCGAGACATGATCGATGGTGCGTGGGGGGCCGTGCGGGGGGATCCTGACGCGCCCGAGTTGTTTAGCCGCGGTCGCGAGGTGGTCCGCGTCGTTCGGCACTCTCCGGACGATGCGTACGAACTGCAGGTGATGGGCCCGGCTCAGTTTTACGGGGCCATCATTCGGCGCGCGGACTGTATGCAGAGGACGGCGAGCGGTGTGTTGGTCCCGGCTACCCCGAACTACGGTATCGCTCAGGACATGGCGGCAAACCCGCCGTCTGACCTGCCGCCCTTGAAGCATTTGGTCCACATTCCCGTTTTCGATAGACGTGGCAATTTGCTGGCGACGGAAGGGTACCATGCCGAGGCTGCGACGTGGGTTGATCTCCCGGCCTCTTTCACGCTGTTGCCGGTGCCGTCGCTGCCGAGCGTTGCTGAGGTGTCCGAAGCGGTTTGGATGATTCGCGATGATCTGCTCGGCGACTTCCCGTTTGCGCGCGCCTCCGACGTCGCGCACATGATCGGCTTTCTGATCCAGCCGTTTGTCCGCGGGATGATCAAGGGGCCGACTCCGGGGCTGCTGATCGAGGCCCCTACGCCCGGAACGGGCAAGTCTCTGCTGGCGGAAATCCTGAGCGCTGTCGCCACGGGGGGCCCGGGGCCGATGACGTCCCTCGACGGCACGGAGGATGCTTTCGCCAAGACGATTCTGTCGCTGCTCCGCGAGGGTCCGGCGATCATCGTTCTCGACAACCTGCCGAGCCGGAGCCTCTACTACTCCACTCTCGCCAGCGTGCTCACCGCGATGGAATTCAAAGCCCGTGTGCTCGGGGTTTCCGAGACGGCGAGCCCTCCGATCGACACCACCTGGGTATTTACTGGGAACAACCCTCGGATGTCATCCGAGATTCTCCGGCGTCTTGTTCAATGCCGTCTCGACCCCGCTCGGGCTACTCGCCCCGCGGGGGCCCCCTTCCGGCACCCGAGGGTTCGCGAGTGGGCCCTGGAGCACCGGGGGGCGCTCGTCCGGGCCATCCTGACCCTCGTGCAGAACTGGATCGTGAAGGGTCGGCCCTCCGGTGATGCCCAGGAGTTGGCCAGTTTCGAAGATTGGACTGCTTCGGCGCTGGCCAAACCAGACCACCCCCCGCCCGTCAAACCAGACCCACCCCGTGATCGCGATCCCGGTCCCCGCGGGGGCTGGGGCCCCGCACGACGGGGGCCGCCGGAGTCGCGTGTCTGGCATTCGGGTGCCATCC
>CAIUMM010000196.1 GCA_903900265.1 uncultured Pseudomonadota bacterium | reverse complement strand
GGGGACGGGGACCACGCCATCCCCATCCCCGTGGGGTCCGAATTGCACCCTTGCTGCCAATGGAATGCCTTGGCGTCCCCACAATCCCCACATTCCCGCGCGGCCCATACAGATCCGCGCTGGCGCCCCTGCGTCGTCGTTGAGACCGTGCGCGTTGTTGTCCCGTGCGCGCGTGAACGCATCCGCCGCAGAACCGTGGGGACTGTGGGGACTTGAGCGACTTTGCATCTTCGAACCTACTTCTATCCGGCCCCACATCTGTGGGGATCTGGTGGGGACTTCAATCTCTTTGTGGGGACGCCTCTCTCGTGGAGCTGCCCCCTCCAGACGTCGGAGGGGCGTGGGCGACGTGCCTGCGAGCTGCCCGTCCATCCCCGTCTGTCCAACACCAAAGGTTGATCGTATGCAAACTATTCTGTCTCTCCTCAGCTTCGCTCGTCCCGGTTCCAAGCTCGTCGGCCCCCCCCCCCCGAGCCGCCCACGACCTCGGAGTGCGACATCGCGGCTCAGCTTCGCACCGCGCGTTCGGTGCCGCGGGTCACGGCGACCGAGCTCTGGCGCATGTTCGACACGAACGAGGCCGACGCCGAGCACCGCTTCGCCCACCGTCCGCTCTACGTCAGCGGTGCCGTTGATGTTGGAGTACGGTTCAGACTGCGGAGTCTTGACGAGATGATTGAAATCACATACCTCCTGATCATGAAAAACTTCCTTAGTACCATTTGGATTTTCTTAGCAATGCTTTCAGGGTGCGGGCACAACCTCAACAGCGGCGACAAGGATGCGCCGGAAGGCAGCGCGGCATGGGCTGTCGCACAGGCCATCCCAGTAGCAGAAGAATGGCAGTCTGACGCTATAGTCGCCAAGGTAGATTCCGGCTCTGTGTTATTTGGAGTGGCGCCCTATTGGGCTGTCACGTTTGTTTCACGACAGTCACAAACCGGCGTCCAGGTGAGTGTAGCAACGCCTGATTACGGCGGCGAAGTTTCCATTGCCGGGTCGCCGGAAGGCTCTCCTCTTCCTACAGGATTGTCTGCGGAAGATATGGAATTGGCTGGCTGGCAAGTGGATACGACAGACGTTCCTGGGATCCTTGAGGTCTATGGAGGCCTGTACGTAGGGTTGGCGATGCCCGCATGGACGGTGACGAACACGTTCGGGGCGGAGCAGATCCCTGACGAGTATCTCAAGACCGCTCTCTACTGGGTGATCGATGAGTGTCCGAGAGCCGATATTTATAGTGCAAAAACCGGTGATACTGTTCTTGTCATTGAGGATTATCTTGCGGGAACAGATTCGGGCTGCGACGGTTGATATCCGGAGAGCATCATGGCAATTCGCGTTCGTTTGCTGTGAGTCGCTACGAAGGTGGCGCACGCGTTTCCGAAGGTGCGCCGGCAGCGCGCGCGCGACAAGGCGGAGTGGGCGCGGATGTTGGCGTGCGAGCGGGGAGGATCGAGGGGTAAGCAGGGATCTCATGAGTCGCCCTTGCGCCGTGGCTGCATCGCCAGCGCAATCACACGGAACTCAGGATGGCCGTATCCACTCCTCCATCCCCATCCTGTGCACCGCACCGCTCGCGCGTAAAGCGCCCATGTGCCTGCACCCGTTCTACAGCCCGCTCTCCTTGGCCAGCCGCCACTGCAGCGGCGTGAGCGCGTCGACGCGGTTGACGGG
>CAIUMM010000195.1 GCA_903900265.1 uncultured Pseudomonadota bacterium | reverse complement strand
TCAAAGCCGAGCCGCTCGACGAATTCCACCTGGCCCGACATCGCCGGCGCGTCGATCCTCGGCTTGGCGCGCAGCGCGACGTCGTTGGGGCGCACGCCGATGACCTCGCCGCGGATGCAGCTTGGGACCTTCTCGACGAAGTTCATCGTTGGGCTGCCGATGAAGCCGGCGACGAAGCGATTTCCCGGGTCGAAGTAGAGCTCGTCGGGCGTTCCGACCTGCTGCACCACGCCGCCGTTCAACACCACGATGCGGTCGGCGAGGGTGAGCGCTTCTACCTGATCGTGGGTGACGTACAGCGTGGTCGTTCGCAGCTGCTGGTGGCGTCGGCGCAGCTCCACGCGCACCTGTTGGCGCAGCGCGGCGTCGAGGTTTGACAGCGGCTCATCGAACAAAAACACCTTGGGACGCCGGACGATCGCTCGTCCCATCGCTACCCGCTGGCGTTGTCCACCCGACAGCTCCTTGGGAAAGCGCGCGAGCAGCGGCGTCAGGCCCAGCATCTCCGCGGCCTCGGCGACGCGGCTGTCCGTCTCGGGGTGTCGCTGTAGACGCAGCGCAAACGCCATGTTCTCGCGAACCGTCAGGTGCGGGTACAGCGCGTAGCTCTGAAACACCATCGCGACGTCGCGATCCTTCGGAGCGACGTCATTCACGCGCCGTCCGTCAATCAGCAGGTCCCCGCCCGTGATCGCCTCCAATCCGGCCACGCAGCGCAGCAGCGTGCTTTTTCCGCAGCCCGATGGGCCTACGAGCGCGACGAACTCGCCGTCGGCGACGTCCAAGTCAACGCGATGCAGCACCTTGGTCTGCCCGTAGGTCTTTTGTACGCCATGAAACGCAAGGGTCGCCATTCGGGACGTCTATTCCAGCGCGGCGCGCGTTGAGGCGCTTGGCGGACTTCCGCCGCGCCGAAGTGCATCAGCGGCGTACGAAAACCGCCTCGAGCTGCGGGATGTCGGCCCCGCCGTTCGCCGCGCCGCCGCCGGTGTGGAACACGAAGCCGGACGGAGCGAGCTGCTCGACCTCAAAGTGCGGCGAGAAGCGGTGCAGCAGGTCGGACGCGTTGGTGCCGTAGAACGGGCCGGTGGCGGTCTTCCCTTCGAAGTTCAAGAACGCGCCAAAGATCTTGCCACCCGGGCGCAACGCGCGCGCCGCAGCGGCGACATAGCGGTCGCGATCGCCCGGCGGGAGGGTGCCGAAGAGCGTGTGCTCGACGATCAGATCGAAGGCACCACCGAAGTCCGAGTTCAGGAAGTCCCCGACGGTGACGTCCACGCCGTTCACCGCGCGGGCACGCTCCGCGGTCTGCACCGAAAGGTCCATCGCCGTGACCCGGTACCCACGGTTGTCCAGCGCCTTGGCGTCGTGGCCAAGCCCGCAGCCGGGGAGCAGGACACGCGCTGGCGGATGATGCACGACAGGGAGCAGGCGGAGCACGACCGGCGAGGGGCGCCCGAGATCCCATGCGGGTACATTCCCTCCGGAGTAGCGCTGATTCCAATCGGTCGCATCCATCAAGAGCCTCGCAGCAAGGGACGGTCGGTAACACGCCGGATACGCCTGACCCAGCATACTTTCGGCAACGGTGACGTTGCGACTTCAGGACCCCCCATTCCCGGTTCAACCCTCTCCCGTCTCCGCTGGTGGCTGCCTGTGCTGGTCAGCGCGGCGTTGTGCCTCGGGCACCTGCAGCGCTGGACGTTGTGGCAGGACGAGGCCTTCACCTGGGTGTTGATGACCCAGGACGTGGGCCGGATGATCGAGATGGCGGGTCAGGACCGGCATCCGCCGCTCTACTACCTGATCGTGGCGGCGTTTCGCTGGCTGGGGGACCGGGACTTCGCGCTGCGGCTGCCTTCGGCTTTGGGCGTCATCGGCGCGGTCGCGCTGACGCGGCACAGCGCGGGGCGGCATTTTGGCGCGGTGGCGGGAGAGTGTGCGGCGTGGATGCTGGCGTTGTCGCCGTATGCTCTGCTGTACGCCAACACCGCGCGCATGTATGGCGTGCTGCTGTTCTGGGGGGCGGCGCTGTTCGCCGCTGGCCTCGGGCTCTCGCGCGGTGCGCACCCGTGGCGCTCGGCGGTGGCCTTGGGCCTCGCGGTCGCGGGCACGATCTGGACTCACTACGCCGGCGCGGCGGCGATCGCGGCGGCGGGGTTGGGGACGGGGCTGGACCTGCTGGCCCGGTCCCGCACGACGCCGAACTGGAAGCGCCGACTTGGGGTGTTGGTCGCGGTTTTTGTGCTCGCGGGGCTGTCGTTCACGCCCTGGGCGATGGGGCCGCTGCAGTTTCAGCTCGCCAACAAGGACGCGCCCGCCGATCGGACCTGGACAGTGCTCGCGTTTGCGTGGTGGAACTTCGACAGTCGCGTGCCCGCGTTGTCGTGGTTCTATGCAGCCGCCCAGATCACCGGGGTGCTGGTGGCGCTGCGGCGTCGAGATGCGCTGCTGTTGGGCTGGGTGCTCGCCGGGCTGGTGTTTCCCTACCTTGCGTCGAGGTCGGGCCCGGCCCAGAACCCGCGCAACTACAGCGATCTGCTGCCTGCCGCGAGCGTCCTCGTCGGCATCGCGTTGTCGAGCGTGGTCGCGCGGTCGCCGGGCCGGCTTGCGGCTGTGTGGGCGGGCCTCCCGCTGGTCCTGATCGGCGCGCTGTCGGCGGAGCCGTTGTTCGATCTTTGGGCGCGCCCGGTCAGCCCGCAGGAGCCCGGCACCGGCTTCGACTACCGAACCGAGGCGATCGTGTTGGACCGATCGGCCCCGAAAAACGGGGGGTTATACTTCCGACCTCCCTTTCTCCTTGCACAATATCGTCGGTACACGCCGGATCTCGAGCCCAGAGGCAAGCGCCCGGTGGACCGCTACGCGTGGCTGGCAAGCTCGCGGTCGGAGTGGGTCGATGGGGTCGTCACCGCGCGGTACTCCTCTGAGTGTACGTTCAACACAGCGTTTCGTCAGGTGGTGTACGCAGCGCCGGGCGAGGGCTGCACCGCGTTGAACGCGTGGGTACGGCACCTCGCCGACGTCGGT
>CAIUMM010000194.1 GCA_903900265.1 uncultured Pseudomonadota bacterium | reverse complement strand
GAGATCAGCCGTCTGGACGGTCGGCCGGTCGCGCACGCGATCGAAGAGTTAGGGATTGAGCTTGGATCTTCGGAGAAGGGCGTGTTCCCGCATTACATGCTCAAGGAGATCCACGAGCAGCCCGAGAGCCTGTCCCGCTGCTTGCTGGGGCGTGTCGTGCCTGAGACCGGCACGGCCAAGCTTGGCGGGTTCGACCTCTCTGCCCGCGAGATCGTCGCGATCCAGCGCGTCGGCATCCTTGGCTGCGGAACCAGCTTTCACGCAGGACATGTGGGCGCGGCGGCGATGGAGCAGCTGGCGCGTTTGCCTGCGTTCGCCGAGATCGCCAGCGAGTTCCGGTATCGGAATCCCGTTGTACAACCCGACGATTTGTTTCTTGCCGTCAGTCAATCGGGAGAGACCGCCGACACCTTAGGCGCGGTGAACGAGGCCCAGACCAAGGGCGGTCGGGTGATGGGCGTGGTCAACGTGGTGGGATCGTCCATCGCACGTACCTGTGGGCGCGGCGTGTATGTGCACTCCGGGCCGGAGATCGCGGTCGCGAGTACCAAGGCATTTACGTCGCAAGTCGCGGCGTTGTTGGTGGCTTCGTTGATGTTCGGGC
Source organism: uncultured Pseudomonadota bacterium (assembly GCA_903900265.1). Classification (GTDB taxonomy): domain Bacteria; phylum Myxococcota_A; class UBA796; order UBA796; family SXON01; genus CAIUMM01. The sequence continues at coordinate 8,041 of CAIUMM010000194.1, read as the reverse complement.
GCACGCGGGTGCTGTCGGCGGGCGAAGGGCGCGCGTTCGGGGATGATCTGCTCGCGGTGCCGGAGCGTATGCAAAATTGGCTGTCTACCTATGGGATGGCGAACGAGGGGCCGATCATCGACGCAGTCGAGCTGCTGATCAAAGCGCGCTTCGTGTTCTTCCTCGGACGGGGCGTCTCGGCGGCCGTAGCCATGGAAGGGGCGCTGAAGCTGAAGGAGGTCGCCTACATTCCGTGCATGTCGTACCCGGCGGCGGAGATGAAGCACGGTCCCATCGCGCTGATCGACGCGTCCACGCCCGTCGTCGCGATTGTCCCCGACGACTCGATGCGTGATAAAACTTTGTCCAACGTCCAAGAAGTCAAGGCCCGTGGCGCACGGGTGATCCTCATCCACACCGAAGGGGACACCGAAGCGGCGCGCATCGCCGAGATCGCCATCCCAGTGCCGCGCGCATCCTCGTTGGTGACGCCGCTTTTGACGGTTCTCCCGTTGCAGTTGTTCGCGTACCGCGCCGGGTTGGCGTTGGGCCGCGACATCGACCGCCCGCGCAACCTCGCGAAGTCGGTAACGGTCGAATAGGTGCCTTCTCCCAAGACTTTTGACGTGTACCGGCCCCATCCCTGGCACGGACTGCCGGTGGGACCGGGCCAAGCCGGGCTGGAGATCCCCGAGATCCTCTACGCCTACGTGGAGATCACCCCGTTCTCGACGCTGAAGTACGAGGTGGACAAGGCCACCGGGTACTTGAAGGTAGACCGCCCGCAGCGCTCCAACGCGCTGCCGCCTTGTGCGTACGGTTTTGTGCCGCGCACGTGGTGCAAGGACCGCGTCGCCGCCATCGCCGGCACGACCAAGGGGGACGGCGACCCGCTGGATATTTGCGTCCTCAGCGAACGTCCGATCGATCAGTCGGACATCCTGTTGGGTTGCCGAGCGCTCGGCGGACTGCTCATGGTCGACAACAACGAAGCGGACGACAAGATCATCGCCGTGCTGGATCAGGACCCGATCTGGGGCGACGCCCGCGAACTGACCGACCTGCCGCCCGCGCTCATTGACCGGCTGCGACACTACTTCCTTACGTACAAGTTTGATGTGCGCACCGGCAAACAGCCGGTGACGATCGACGCCGTGTACGGGGCGGAGCGAGCGCGGAGCGTGCTCGCCGCGGCGATGGCCGACTATGTGGAAGGCTACTCCGGGGCTTCGTAAATCACGATTTGTCCCGCTGCGACGGGCAAGGCTGTCCGGTGCGTCGCTACGGGGTAACGGGAGGAACGAGGCGAAAATGCTCACGGTGGATCTGCCGGATTCCGACGCAACTGAGCGGCTTGGCACAGCGCTCGCTGCCGCGTTGGAGCCCGGGCCCGCGGTCATCCTGCTTGAGGGTACGCTTGGAGCTGGGAAGTCAACTTTAGTTCGAGGTTTTTTGCATGGCCTTGGGGTGACAGGGCCCGTGGCGTCGCCGACCTACGGACTCGTGCACACCTACGCCGTGCGCCCGGGTGGCGTGCATCACGCAGACGTCTACCGCATTGAAACGCTGCATGAGCTGGAGCAGACCGGGATGCTTGACGAGCTGCGCCAAGGCGTATGGCTCGTCGAATGGGCGTCGCGCTTCGCGGGGGAGTGGCCGGCGGACAACCTCGAGGTGCACATCGACGTGGCCGGCGGGGCGCGCGTCGCGCGCATCGTCGCGAATGGTCCCAAGCACACCGCGCTGCTGGAGGGGCTGTGTCGTACGCTGCAATGATGTCGCAGACCGTTGGGCGATCGGGGACGGATGAGCGCTCGCCGGCCCAGATCGGCGCGGTGTTCCTCGTCGTCGTATTCATCGCCGCAGCGCTGGGTTTTGCGACGCGGGCCGACACGATCGTGCCCGCGTTGTTCGTACACATCGGCGGCGTGGAAGCGCCAGGCTGGGTCGCCGCCTCGGATGTGAATGAAGCGCTCGCCGGGACTGAAGCCCGTTTTTTGGTAGGCGACCCGCAGGATGGAGACCCGATCGAGGTATTCGGCCCCTACGCGATCGTGCAGCACCCGGACACTCCGGTCGCCTATCGCGCGATGGGTGGAAAGCTTAGCTTGAACCATGCGACTCAGGCCGAGCTTGAAGCGCTCCCGCACATCGGCCCTACGCTCGCCAAGCGCATCCTCCGCGCGCGCCCATTCAGCCGAGTAGAGCAGCTCGACGACGTGAAGGGCATCGGGCCAGCGACGCTCGCTAAGCTCCGACCGTTCGTCAAGCCCTGACACGTTAGGGGCTCCCCATGCTGTGGAGCGCTTGGATCTTGGTCGGTTGGGTCGCGCTGCTCCGCTGGGCGGCGCCGCTCGACTCGAACAGCCGAGCGACCCCGTGGGCGTGGTTGGCAGACGGCGCAGCAGTTGTGGTCTGCGGTCTTGGATTTTTCATCGCGACCACGCTTTGGTTTCCTAAGTATTACTTGCTAAACACGGCGTTGGTGGCGTCGGATTTTGCGCAATACTGCGAGTCGGTAGGGGCGGCGCAGGCGGGCACGCTCGGCCTCGTGCACCCGCAGCGCTCGATGTACGAGTCGCTGCTGCCCGGCTTACTGGCTCGCGGCTACGGCATCATGGGGGGATTCGTGCTCTCGGCGGCGCTCTCGCAGATGCTCATCGGGGCGGGCGTCTATGTCTGGGCGCGGACGATTGGTGGCCGCGTAGCTGGGTTTGCGGCGGTGATGTTGGGCGCGACGATGCTCCCCGTGGCGTTGTTGGGGCGAACGATGACCTTCTACCCGCAGACCGTCGCGGTGATGGTCTGCGCTGCGGCGACGGCGGCGGTGGCCGCGAACGCACGCACGCCGGCAGCGATGCTGTTGGCCGGTGCGGGAGCGGGACTGGCGCTGCTGTGGGATGTGCGCGGGCTGTACTGGGCGGTCGCGGTGCTTGGGACCGCGTTGGTGGCGGGGATCGCGGGGCCATCGGCGGAGCCTGCTTCACGGCTGCGTCGTTGGGTGAACAGGGCGGCGCGCATCGCGCTGTTGAGCGCCCCGTTGGCGCTGTCGTGGTGGGTCGCGCATACGTACACGCCGTGGAACGCGCAGGGGCTGACGGTGCAGACCATCAACTTTGTGCGCGATGCGCCCGGGGCATCGGGAGGCGCGTGGGCTCGCCCTCAATATGATTTTGTCTGGGGACGAACCGCATTTTTTGACATCCTGCCAGCGCTGCAGGAGATCGCAGCGTTCAACCGCACCGTCGGCGCTGGAGTCGCGGCGCATGGGCTTGGACTGGCGACGGTAGGCCCCTGGGTTGTGCCAGTGACGCTGTGTGGCCTTGGAATGCTCTGGGGATTGCGTAGAAACCCATGGAGCCTATTCGGTTTCTTTGCGCCAGCGGTGCCTTTTGTGGCGTCGTTGTGGTCCGCGATCTACGTGAACGGACACCCTCGGTATCTGGGTGTTGGGATGCCCTGTTTTGCAGTCTGCGCCGGCGTCGGGCTGGTGATGACGCTGTGCGGGGAGGGGGGCCGTGTGCCGTTGCGTTGGCGCGCTCCGCTGGTGATCGGCGTGCTCGGCCTTTTGGTGAGCGGCGTCGTGCCTAACTGGTTGTCCCCGGTGGCCCCGTGGCGCTCGAAGTTCGCCGGCGAACAATACCCCGGTGTGATGCTGGCAAACCCGCCGTCATCCTTGGCGGCAGATGCACGATGCGTGGCCTTGCTCGCCGAGGACCGCGCCCATCAGCGACAGTGGCCGCTCTACGACGCGCCGGCGCGGTAGACCGCTCCTCCGATGAGGCCGGCGTCGTCTCCCAACGCGGCCGTCGCGATCTGGATGGACATGCGAGGCGGGCCGTGGGCGTTGATGTCGGCTTGCACCGGTTTGAGCAGCGGAGCGCCGATCAACCCGAGGCCTCCGCCGATCACGATACGGTCCGGTGAAAACGCGAAAGCGACGTTTCGAACTCCGACGCACACGGCGCTCAGGTGATCCGCCCACGCCCGATCTGCGGCTTCCGAGCCCAGACCCGCGAGCAGCGCCTTGCCGCTGTCGTAGCCGATCGCTTTCGCTCGCCGATTGAGCGCCGTTCCGGAGGCAAGCTGCTCAAACGTGGCAGGTTCTCCGCGCACATGCGCCGATAGGTCGATGACCATGTGCCCGACCTCCGCAAGCGACCACCGGCTCACGAGCAGGGTGTTGTTGACGATGACCCCCGCTCCTACGCCGGTAGAGAGCGTCAGGTAGACCATCGCCGATGAGCCTCGCCCGGCGCCGTAGCGGTGTTCCCCCACTGCGGCGAGGTCGGCGTCATTCACGAGCAAACACGCCCTGCCGAGGACAGCGCTTAGCTTCGCGCCATCCAGCTCCGCTCGCCAGGTCTCCGGAAGATTGGGGGCGTGATCGACGCGGTTGTGCATGTGGTCGACGCGCCCCGGCACCCCGAACACGATCGGCCCAACGGACTCTCCCACCCATTCGCGAATCGCGTCGATGATGCGCTCAGGCGTCGGGTCCGCTGTCGGCGTCGGAAGCTGCGTGCGCCGCAGCACCGCCCCATCGGGGGAGACCAGCGCGATGCGGGTTTGGGTACCGCCCAGATCGATGGAGAGTCGAACGCTCATTTCAGATCCTTTGCTGGGAGTATGCGAGCGAGGGCTGCTATCGCTCCATGGACGTCGGCCGCGGTCGTTGCGAAGCCCATCGAGATGCGGACTGCGGACCCGGGGATGCCCATCGCCCGCAGCACGTGGGAGCGCTCAGAGGCGCCCGAGGCGCACGCTGCGCCAGCGGACACCTGCACCCCGGCAAGATCGAGCGCCATGACGAGGTCCGCTGCGTCGAGATCTCCAAACCGCACGCAGCTCGTGTTGTCCAGGCGTTGCGCTCGCTCGCCGATGATCGCGCCGCCGAGGCCCCGCAAGCCGTCTTCGAGCTCGTCTCGCAGCGCACGCAACGCCCCACGTTCAGCAGCTTCGGCCGCTGCCGCCATTCCGACGATACCCGCGACATTCAGCGTGCCGGCGCGCCGTCCCCGCTCTTGTGGCCCTCCGCGTAACAGGGCTTCTCGTTCAGGCTCCGCCTCATGTTCCCCGACGACCAACGCACCCACGCCCTGCGGTCCCCCGAATTTGTGGGCAGACAACGACACGGAGTCAGCGCTCCAAAGCGCGTCGGGCAGGACCATCCTCGCTGGCCCCTGCGTGGCGTCGACATGGAGCCTTGCGCTCCGCCGCGTTGCCCACGCCCGAGCGTCCGCGATCGGTTGGATGACGCCCGTCTCGTTGTTCGCGAGCATGACCGCGTAGCCGTCGGCGTTTCCAGTGGGCTCGCAGGTCACCCCGTGGCTGTCGACCGGGATGGTCCCGGCGGCCCAAGCCAGCACTGAGGGATGCTCCGCTGCGGAGGCCAACCATCTGCGCGACCCATGCATCGCGAGGGCGTTCGCTTCGGTGGCCCCGCTGGTGAACACGATCCGCGACGGTCTCACCCCGAAGACGCTTCCCAGCCTGCGGCGGGCATCTTCCACCCGCTCGAACGCTCGCTGTCCAACCCCATGCACTGAGTGCGCGTTCCCGGGCAGGTCCATCACCTCGAGCATCGCTTCCCGCGCTTTTGGGTGCAGCGGCGAGGATGCGTTGTAGTCGAGGTAGATGCTCAGAACGTCACCGTCAGACCGATGCCGATGTCGAGGCTCGGGGCATCGATGGCCAGCCCGTCTTCGAGCCCTGCCACGCCCGGGACGGCTGGAATATCCAAGGAGTAGTTGAACTCTCCGTTCTCGCCAAAGTGGTATTGCGCGTACGCGTTCAGCGACATCTGCGTGAGCACCAGCGTGGACCAGTCCAGACGGGTGATCATGGAGCCGTCCGAGAGGTTGGTCAGGAAGCTTCCGGTAAAACTCTGGTCGTCCAGACGCCCCGGGCTCGGCAGAAACACGTATGCAGAAGCGTACTGTTGACCGAGGTAGAACGACTGAAAGTCGCCGTTGAACAGCAGCCACGCGTAGAGTTCGGGGTCTTTGTAGCCCGAGCCATTGTAGAAATACTCGGCTCCGATGTACGCGGCGTCTTCCGACGTGTAGTTGAACCCCACCTGCGCGCCGGCGGCTACTTGGGGAATCCAATCGTCCTCCCGAGTATAGGACTCGGGAAAAGTGAACGTGGAGAGGTCGAGGTCGCCCTTCCAAAACGACTTTGTGTCTCCGTGACGCACCGCACCCTCAACGTGAAGGTCGAAGAGACCGATCGCCGTGGAGATGTCCGCGCCCAACCGCACGGGCTGGTCTTTGCGAAGGGCACCGGAGAGCGCGACTTCGGTGCTCCCCGCTGCCCATTCGGCGCGGAGCGCACCGCCGACCTTGTTCAGCGCGTCGGCTTGATCGAGGTTTGCGATCGCGTACACGTTCGCGCCGAGGGCTTGCACCGGCACGTGCACCTTGAGCATGGGGACGCCGATTCGGAGGTCGTAGGCCGCCAGTGGATCGAGAACCTGTTGATTGAGGAAATCGGTAGGGTTCCAGAAGCGCCCGGAACCCCACTTCACTTTTTGGTCGCCCACGGTGATGAACACCTTGCGACCGATGTCGAACTTCAGCCAGAGCTGGTCGAGCGCGATGACATTCGTAGCCGCGGTCTGTCCGAACGCGTTGGTAGCGCCGTCGGTCACGGTGAAGTCATGTTTGAGCTTTGCTTGAACGAACGCGCGGAGACGGTCATTCGGGCGACCATCGACGTAAAGGTACAACGCATCGGGAGATGCGAGCGTCGGGGCGAGGGGCTCCCAATCTGCGCTTTGGCTTGCGTCGAGGCGCATGTAGAGCTTGCCCCCGAAGGCAAAGCGATCACTGGTCGCGCCCAGCAGGCTCTGCATCGTCGCGTCTGAGGTCAGCGGCCCGCCGATCAACGTCTCTCCGGCTTCCGCTGCGCTGCTCGCTGCCGGCTCGGAAGTGGTCTCCGCACCCCCGAAGAGTGCGTTCTCATCGACGCCGGAGGAAGACTCCAAGACCGTCGGAGCCGGCGGCTCCGCAGTCGGCGGGGGATCGTCGATGCTCCAGGCCTTTGCCACGACGCTGATCAGCGCGAGCAGAACGGTGCTCATCGCGACTTGCTCTCGAGCCACGCCTTGGTGAAGATGCTGTCGTCCAGCGTGTTGAGATCGACGCTCTGAATGACGACGGTGGTTTGGTTGCCCTTCTGGATCTCGTCAAAGATCCGGATCTCCTTGGCGTAGTAGACGTCGCCCTTCTTGGAGGGGCTGTAGGCTTTCTCCCACTTGGGGTAAAGCAGGGTGCGCATCAGCTTTCCGGAGAGCGCGAGGTCTTGGCGCTTCAGGACGTTGCCGGTCGCGGCGTCCAACCAGAGATGCACAACGGGGTAGGCGACGTCGGACTCGGTCTTCGCGTCGAGCTTTAGGTGCTGAACGTTGTATGAACCGAGTTTTTCGTCGGCGACGAAGGTCGGCGTATACTCAACGTGCAATCTGGACTGGTCAAAGTCCTGGCGGTTTGAGTCGGTGCCGCCGATGCGCTCACGCTCGGTGCGGCGCTCCCACTTGCCGACGGAAGGGTCGTAGAAGAACAGGTTGTTGTCCACCCGCAGGTACCCGGTGCCTGCCTGCTCTTTCGGCATCAGGAACATCAGCACCAACTTGTCGGCGTCGTCTCGGCGGTAGACCGCGACCTGGTAGACCAGATCCGCTTTTCCAGACTCTTTTTGCTCCAGATACACCAAGGACTTGTAGTCGCCGTTGTTCTCCTGCCGGTCGTCGACCACACGGAGCATCTGGGACATCTGATCGGCGGTCGGCGCTGCGTACGCCGCATCGGGGTGTACCAGATCACCAACGACGGACAGCATCAGCGCGACGGAGAGCGCGCGGACGGCGCGAAGCGTGGGGCGGGGGAGTAGGTGAGACATCATGGTAAATCTCCTAGGATGTTCTGAACACGCGCCGGTGTGCCGGCTCATTCGATGTGGGCGAGCGCTTTTACAGGCTGCAACAAGGCTGCCCGAATCGCGGGCCACAGGGCCGACAGCCCGGTGAACCCGGTGAGGAACACGATCGCGGTCAGTACTG
>CAIUMM010000193.1 GCA_903900265.1 uncultured Pseudomonadota bacterium | reverse complement strand
CTTGATTCGGCTTGTTCCTCGCCTGTGTCCGACGCGTCTGGCTTCGTTGGTTTTCCTCGCCTGCCCCGGCAGGCTTCGTCAAATCCGCCTTGCCATCCACGCCGGCCTCGACGGCGATCCACCAATCCGAATCATCGACCGTCGGTATAATACAAGGTCCCGCGGGGCACGACGGTCTTGCGTTCGGAGCGCAGGCTCAACGTCCAAGTCACGTTGTCATCCGCTCCGTTCAAAGCCTGCTTTCGGTCGAGGCGTAGCGTCCAGCCCGGCACCTGCGTGATGGTCAACGAACATCCAGCGCTCCACGTCGCAATTTCGACGCGGCGCTCTGCGCTCCTTGCGCTCGTGGTTAGGTACAAGCCGGGGATGAGTTTTTCCCGCGCGGTCACCGTCCAGGCACCCCGAAGGAGATCCACATCCGCGCGCAGGTTGGTGACGCCGATGTTGCTCATCGAGAACCAAGCCCCGTATTCGAGCAGCGGCGCGTCGTCGGGAGCGTCTGGGCTGCGCGTCGCCCAGTCGACCCCTACGCCAATCTTGGGATCGGGACGGTGATCGAGCGGTAGACCCTGCAACAGCTCCTGGTCGGAGAGCTTTCGTTGGTTGTTGCCTCCGGTCTGGTGGCCGATACGGGGCGGGGCGCCTGCGGGCGCGCGCAGCTCGAGGTTGGGGTTCACCAACAGGTCTGCCGCGGTGCGAAGCGCAGCGATCTGTGGAGCGCGCTCCACGGTTTCATCGACCAGACGGTTCAGCGCCAACAGGCTGCCCGCCAGCGCGGCGTCTCTCCACGTGGGCGCGGCGTCGGTCGGAAGCCAAGTCCCCCGGCCGGTAGCGATGGCGAAACGCCAATAGACGTCGGCTTGCGCGACGGTGGGGCCAAACACGGGACTGGACGTCGGTCCGCCCATGGATGCGTTCTCCAGCGCATACAAGCGGTCGCCGTAGTCCAGCACCACCGGCCGAAGCTCCGCCGTCAGGGGCAGGGGAGCGCTGGGAGCCTGCGAGGTCGGCAGCCAGGCCGTCGGGAGCAGAGTGGGCACCGGCATCGCCAGCAAGCTACCATGCGAGAGATGTCGAATGTGCTCTGGGCCCTGCTGTTCTTTCGTCCGGCCGCCGCGGGCGCGATCGCGGATCCGGTCGCGGACCCGGTGACGTCGGACCTGCGTGACCACGTACGCGATGAAGCGCTGGATGTGGTGCTTGGTGGCGGATCGCTGCCGGAGTCTGCGGGTAGCCGATCGCGCGTTGGTCCGCTCGGGCTCGGGGTAGAGCTCCTCCCCCGGCTGGACGTCGGCGTTGGCGATGCTACGCCCGATAACAATGGAGGGGAGGAAGAACCCGGCTTGTTCACGCCCGCGGCGTCGGTCGGGGTGGTCGGTTTTGCGGGACCGTTTCAGGTGCGCGCCACGCCGTGGATACGCGCGGGCTTTGCTCCGGGCGTCGCGGGCCGGTTGGACGTGCGCGAAGTCTGGGCTGGAGTCAGGCTTCCCAACTTTGTCGCGGGTTTTGGACGACAGGACCGCTGGTTGGGGCCAGCCCGACACGGCTCGCTCACGCTGTCCAACAACGCCATCGCTCCTTGGCTCGGCAGCGTGGCAGGGGAGGGGCACTTGCCCAGCGTGCTCGCGCCGTTGGGACGACTTCGCGGCGAGCTTGGGGTAGGCCTGCTCGGTGAACCTCGGAACGACGTTCAGAATCCCGGGTTTTTACTCGTGGATCTACGCTGGCTGCCTGTGCCGTGGATCGAGCTGGGGGCGACGCGCCTCGCGTTGTTCGGCGGGGAAGGGCGTCCCGCGGTGAACGTGGGGCAGCTGCTGGTGCCTACCGAGCCGCACGTCTACGACGACCCCGACCTCACGTTGCCGGATCAAGACGAACTTGTGGCGCTGGACCTGCGGATTTGCGTGCCGATTCGCCTCTGGGCTCCGAGTGTGCCGGTCGATCACCTTGAAGCGTACTGGCAATACGGCGGCGAGGACGTCATCAGCCGCAGGGTGGGGTCGCTGCCGTACCCCTCGCTGGCCGGGGTCGCGAACCTGTACGGTGGTGAGGTGAAGTCTGGTTCATTCAGTGTAAACCTTGAATATAGCCGGCTCATGGATGACACTTTTCGCTGGTACGTCGGTCATCGCGTGTACCACGATGGCTTTACGCAGCAAGGGCGGCCGCTCGGTAACTATGGAGGTACCGACAGTGAAATGCTCTGGGGTCGCATCGGGTGGCGTGCGGTGGCGTGGCGCTCCGGGCTCTGGGTAGACACGCTCCGTCGTGTTGGCGTCATGGAGTCCAGAAACGATAAGGTTTTTGTGCTCGGCACCGAGGAGCACCGCTGGAGAGTGGGCGCGGATTTGGGCGTCCAAACGCGGCGCCGCGCCGCGCTTCCCGCCGGCTGGCTGACCGTAGGCTACGCGTTGGAGCATGTCGTTGGCGAAGACTTTGTGCCCGCAGTCGACCACTTCAGCCACCGAGGTACGCTGTCTTGGTCCGCGGACATCTCAGTTCCCGGTGTGAATCGTCCGGCGCGCTGATACATACCCCATTCCCGAAGGTTGCCTCCTGCCACCCAGCTTGCCCATCCCCACCCGCGGTCCCCCCGCATCACGCGGCGCAGCGGCGCTCGCGCCGGCGACCAGCGATTACCGCTACCTCGAGGACCTCGTGCGGATCGGGTATCCGGTCCGGGATGCGCTCTCGTTCGTGGGGAGGCACGTCGGAAATCCCGTCGGCTACCGGCTGGTAGAGGGGCTGCGCGGGGAGAAGATTGGTCTGGTTCGCGCTGTAGAAGTCGTCCCCGCAGCAGGCGGCGAGCCCACGTATGTGCGCGGCCATCGCGTGCTCCCGGACGGATCGCCGGCCAGCTATTTCACGCCCGATGATTTGGTCAGCATGGTCACCGAGGTCGTGACGCCCGACGGTCGTCCGCCCGGTTCGTTGAATCCCAAGGACCGCGTCATCCTCCACATTCCGGTCCGGGGATATCTGCGCTACCTGCCTGGGCTTTTCCAGGGAGCTGTCCCCGCGCAACGGAGGGATGTCGTACGCGCCGATGAGGTCTCAGCCAAGCGTTGGACGCCGCCGAAGCAAGACACCTTGCAGTCGGCCGAGGTTCAAGCGTTCAATTCGGACCCGCTGCGGCGATTCCTGTTCATTTACCAGCACATCATGACGACGATCACCGATCGCATCGATCAGGTGCCGTCGCTGATCGATCCCGGAGCGACCGACCCGCGCTTTCTGCCGTGGTTGGCGAGCTGGGTAAGCTTTGAGCTGGATAGTTCTCTTCCCCTTCACCAGCAGCGTGAGTTGACACGGCGTGCCATTCGGCTCTACCGGACCCGCGGCACGGTCGCTGGGGTGGAAGAGATGATCCGTGTGCTGACCTCCGCGCCGGTGCAGGTGATGGAGCTGCGGTACCCGAACCACTTTGTGCTCGGAAAGAGCACCTTGTCCGGTGGAAATGACATCGCGCAGCGCTACCGGCTCGGCGAGCCCGGCGCGCACTTTCTGGTCGATGCCGATCGTGCGCGTACGACCTTCTTCGCGGTATTGCTCGAGCCAATGCCTGCGTTCAAGAAGCGTTTTGGCGAGCGTGCGGTCGAAGTTCTGGCGCGCATCGCGCAGATCGTCACCCATGAGAAGCCCGCGCACGTCACCTTCACCATCCTTTTTGCTCCCTCCCAGCCTCCGCCCCGCTCGCAGACTGACGCGGCGGTCGCGCCCGCACCGCACCCTTCCCAGGTATAAACTGTGGACCCTAAAAGCACCTTTCTCCTGACGCGCTTGCGCCCTTTCGAGGGGCTCGCGCTCACCGCCGATGACCTCCGCGCCGATCAGACCTACCACCGCGCCAACCTGCATCGTCACGTGCACTACATGCACGGTCACGGCTTGGTGCAGGGGCTGAAAGTCACGATCGAGCAGCGTAAAGACAAGTACGTAGCGATCATTGAGGCCGGCTACGGCGTCGCGCGGAACGGCCAAGGCGTGATCCTGCCTGAATCGGTGGAGGTCGCGCTGGAGGTTCCTCGTCAGGACGGCGAGTACATGCTGTGGCTCTTCCATGTGGAACAGCTGCAGAGCGCCGCGCTGCGCGCCCGATTTGACACCAATGAACGCTCGGAGTCGCGCGTTGCCGAGCTCGCCAAGCCCCGGCTGCATCCAGCGGAGGAGGACCACGAAGACGCGGTTGCGCTTACCCGCATCAACGTTCGGCTCGGGCGAATGGTGCAGGTGCAACTTCCTGTACCGCGCGCCGGCCGCCAGCCCCGCGCCGCTGAGTCCTACCTGAAGCCCCGCGTGGTGGAGTTCATCCGCATCAACAAGAACGTCATCCTCAACCTGTTCCGCACTGCGCTGTTGCAGGAGCTGGATTTGGGGGCGTTCGGCTTCTACTCTGCGTTGGTCAGCTCGGAGTTTCTGCTCATCGAAGAAGGTACGAGCGACCGCGTGCTCTACCGGGCGGCTGGCTCGCTGATTGGCTATGCCCACGACTTCTACACCGCGTTGCCGAAAACCCTCGAACGCGTTGACAAGTTCAAGGAGTTTGTACGTCGCGTGAACGCCGAAGTCCCCGGCGCCGAGCAGGGCGACAAGATCTGGCAGCAGTGGTTTGACAAGTTTGAACGCCTGCTCCAGCCTCTGGGCAAGATCGCTGAAGAGCTGGAACGTACCGTCGAAGCACAGCGATAGGCTTTGCCTGCGGGGGCTACGTGCCTGAAGTGCCCTCGACCACGTCGTCCCACCACTGGGTGAACGCCGGCGTGTCGACAAGCGCACGCGCGCGATCCCGCATCACGCTGCGGATCAGCTCTACGCCGTGCGCTTCGACGCCTCCGAGCAGCTCACGCGCGCTGCGGCCCCCGCTCTCGTTCATCGCGGTCCTCAGGACCGCTTCGAGCTGCCCCACGAGTGCTTCCTGACCGGCGATGCCGCGTACAAGCGCAGCCCCGGTGGCAACGAGCGACTCCGGATCCAGTTTTTCGACCTCGGCCGCGAGCTGCGCCATGTCGGTCGCGAGCAGCACGTCGAGCCCGTGCGCGCGCCACGCGCCGTACTCGTCGATGTGCGCGGGATCGCAGAGGTGATCGGCCATCTCTTCGACGAGCCGCTGAACGCCCGCGTCCATGAACTCGCGGGCTCGGGCCTCTACGTGGGCCTCAAACTCTTCGCCGACCAGATGGGACAGCCCCTCGCCAAGGCGCTGTAGGCCACGAAGGCCAGCAAAGCCCCCAGACATTTTGGGGGTTGTCACTGGCTTTAGCTTTCGGGCGAAGCTGACCAACACGTCTTGAAACAGGTTGCTGAGCAGCAGGCGCACGGTGCTGTGATTCAGCAGCCGTCCGATGATCTCGCGGCTCGGCACGTACGGGCGTGACAGGACGACACGCAGCGGCTCACTGAACGCCTTGGGAATCGGCAGCGGACCCGGCGGGACATGCGCTCTCGCCGCGCGCACGCGCTCCCGGAAGAACTGCTCGACCTTCGGATCCTCCGCGGCCTGTCGCGCGGTGGCGGCGAGCTGCGTCGCGAGCCACGCTGGATCGACCAGCTCCTGCACGGGGCGGTCGAGGAGGTCGTTCAATAGGAGGTCGACGAGGCGATCGGAGCCGCCTGCGAGCAGCCGGTCCCGCGCCCCAGCGTTCACGCTTCGTCCTCGCCCAACGCCTGCGTCAGGATCGGCGACGCCCGGCCCACATGGGTGACCCAAAGGTGGTGGATCGCGCGCGTCGCGGCCACGTGCAGCAGCCGGCGCGGGTAGTCCCGGTTGGGGTAGGCCGTAGCGGACACGTCCACGAGGATCACGTAGTCAAACTCGAGCCCCTTCACCTGACCGACGTCCACGACGTCGATGCCCGGCGTGAAGGTGAAGGTTTGGTCTTCGATCAGGCGCAGACGGGGCATTTCCATCCTTTCGAAGCCGTTGAAGTACATCTCTGCCATCGTCGGCGTCGGGGTGAGCACGGCGATCGAGGCGTTCGGCTCCGCGACCACAAGCTGTCGGAGGGCCCTGCCCACAAAGTCTACGCACGCGCCGTGATCCGGGAAGTCGAAGACGGGAACGGGGTCGCCGTCGCGCATCGTGACCGGCGCGGCCTCGTCCTCTGCGAGCGCGCCCAACAGGCGCCGCGCGAAGGTCGTGATGGTCGCCGTGGAGCGATAGCTGACCTTGAGGCTGGACAGTGCCTTCGCTTGGACCCCGAGCGAGGCTAACAGCTCCGTCCACGACAGCGATCCGCCGGTCGCGGAGATGTGCTGCTGCGTGTCGCCCGCCAACGTGATGCACTTGTTCTTGTCGCAGGCTCCGAGCAGCACGGCGACCTCCATCGCGCTGAAGTCCTGCACTTCGTCGACCGCGAGGTGCGAGAGCTTGATCGTGCCGCCCTTCGCGCGCAGCTCGCCTACGCGTAGCTGCCAGGCGCGCAGCAGGATCGCGTCGTCTTCTTCGTCGAGCCACGGCTCAGCGCCCTTCTCGCGATCCTCCAACTTGGCGAGCTCTGACTGCTGTTTCTTCGACCATCCCATGATCTCGTCGAGCTGCTCGCTGTTGAACCCGTCGAGGGTCTGCAAGAGCGAACGGTCGGAGAGGAGGTACTTCCAATCTTCCAACGCGGCGTTCCCGTTGGACGGCGCTTTGCGGCTGCGGACGACGTGCTCGAGCAAGGCGTGCAGGCCAGGATGGAGCTTCAGGCGGCTTACCGCTCCCGGAGTGTTCGCATTTCCGTGGCCGGGAAGCTGCGGAAAATGACGCGACACCAGCTTGCGGGACCAGTCGCTCCACGTCACGACCTGCACGCCTTCGACGCCGAGGCCCGGCAGCACCTTGCTGACGTAGTCCCGGAGCGCACGACCCCAGACGACCACCAGCATTTTGCTGGGCGCAAACCGGGCAGGGGAGTTGAACGCCAACCACGCGATGCGGTGCAGCGCTACGGTCGTCTTGCCGGAGCCTGCGCCGCCGCGGATCACCACGGGGCCCGCGTCGGGGCGCGAGATCAGCTCGAACTGCTCGGGATCAATCAACGCAGCGATGTCGGGTAGGTGTTTGTCCGAGCGGTGCGCCTGTCCGGTACCGAGCTTTGCGCCCGCCTCTCCCGCGCGCTTGGCCCCCACGCCGATCGCGAGGCTCGGCGTGACCGCCGCGAGCTCCCGCCAGCCCTCGGCCGCGCGCACAAACGTGCCTTGCGGAGCGGACACCCGGCGCAGCTCGCCGTCGCCCACCGACAAGGTGCGACGCGCGACGACGACGCCGTCTACGTCGCGGTCGCCCATGTTCTCGGTGTACTCGTCACCCTCTTGATACCGATAGTAGATCCTCGCGATAGGCGCGTGACGCCAGTCGACGATGCGGATGCCGTCGCCGACGCGGGTGCAGCGCCCCAAAAATACGTCGGTGTTGCGGCCCTCCGCACGCACCTTGAGATGGGCGAAGTACGGGTTTTCAGGGTCGACGTGCGCCTCGGGCTTGCCGCGACGGATCTGGTCGAGCACGCGGCCTTGCAGGTCGTATTGTTGCTCGAGCGCTGCTTTGTCCTCGGTCTTGGCGGCGCGCATCTCTTGCTGGATGCGCGACATCTCCTCGATGATGTCATCTTCCGACGCGCCTGCGGCTGGCGGCTGGTTGATCAGGCGCTCCCGTACCGCGGCGAGGAGGCGCTCTTCTTCGGCGATGAGAGGGTGGGGGACGGCGGGCGAATCGGTGTGGGTCGACATCGGCGCGCGGATATCCCGTTTTCATCGCGAGGCGCGATGTGCGACGCCGGCTCCTACGCGATGGTGATCGCGCTCCAGAAGGCCTCCAGCGCCTCGCTTCGCCCTTCGATGTGCGTGCGCTGCAGCTCTTTTGTGCGGGCCATCGTGTCGTACTGGACCATTTCGTAGCCGGTGGTCTTCCGATTGCGCTTCAGCATCCACAGCGTTCCATCTGGCATGTCGGCGACGACGAGCCCCAAGGTGCCGTCCACGGCGTGGGAGACGTCATTGGGGGTGTGCGGAAAGTAGGTGCGTGCCATGTTCTCGCTGGTATCACCCCTTGCCACCGGCGCATCCGTCCCTAATTCAAGGGCATCCAACGATCCGAGAGGATCTGCGAACCGTCGGGTCTTGACCCGCGTGGAGCGGGGATTACCCTTCCCGCGTCACCGAATCAGACGGTTAGCCGATTTTATCGGTTCAATCTACTAAATCCAGAATGCCGCTCTCGGCCTCATAAGGAATGTCATGGGAAAGATCATCGGAATCGACCTCGGTACCACCAACTCGGTAGTTGCGATCATGGAAGGCGACTCGCCGACCGTCATCATCAATGAAGAGGGGGCGCGCACCACCCCGTCCGTCGTCGGCTTCAACAAGGATGGCGAACGGCTCGTTGGCGCCACCGCACGCCGTCAGGCGATCACCAACCCCACGCGCACCGTGTACTCCATCAAGCGGTTCATGGGACAGCGCTGGGAAGAGGCCGAGAAGGAAGGCAAGCGCGTGCCCTACAAGGTTGTGCGCAACGGGGACCTCATGAAGGTCGGCATCGACGACAAGGAGTTCAGCGCGCCTGAAATCTCCGCGATGATCTTGCAGAAGCTCAAGCGTGAAGCAGAGAAGTATCTGGGCCAGTCGGTGACTGAGGCGGTCATCACCGTTCCTGCCTACTTCAATGACGCCCAGCGTCAGGCCACCAAAGACGCTGGCAAGATCGCTGGTTTGGACGTCAAGCGCATCATCAACGAGCCCACCGCGGCGGCGTTGGCGTACGGCTTTGGCAAGAAGAAGAAGGACCAGACCATCGCGGTCTACGACTTCGGCGGTGGAACCTTCGACATCTCCATTTTGGACGTAGGCGACAACGTGGTCGAAGTGCGCTCCACCAACGGGGACACGCACTTGGGCGGCGACGACGTCGACAACCTGCTCATCGACTGGATGGTCAAGGAGTTCAAGACGGAGACCGGCATTGACGTCGCGAACGACAAGATGGTGCTGCAGCGCTTGAAGGACGCCGCGGAGAAGGCCAAGATCGAGCTGTCGTCCAGCCAATCTGCGGCGATCTCGCTGCCCTTCCTCTCGATGGACGCTACTGGGCCTCGCCACCTCGAGCGCTCGCTGGCTCGCGCCCGGTTCGAGCAGATGATCGAGCCGATCATCGATCGCACCCTCGAGCCCTGCCGTCAGGCGTTGAAGGACGCCAAGGTCTCGGCCGGCGACGTGCACGAGATCCTGCTCGTTGGCGGATCTACCCGCATCCCGCTGGTTCAGGCCAAGGTCAAGCAGCTGTTTGGCAAAGAGCCCAACCGTACCGTCAACCCGGACGAAGTGGTCGCGCTGGGCGCCGCAGTTCAGGGCGGCGTGCTCGGCGGTGACGTCACCGACATGCTCCTGCTCGACGTGACGCCGCTCTCCTTGGGTATTGAGACCCTCGGCGGCGTACACACCGTGCTCATCGCGCGCAACACCACCATCCCCACCAGCAAGAGCGAAGTGTTCTCGACCGCGGCCGACAGCCAGACCGCGGTGGATGTGCACGTGTTCCAAGGCGAGCGCCCGCTCGCCAAGGACAACCGCTTGCTTGGCGACTTCCGGCTCGACGGCATCGCGCCCGCGCCTCGCGGTGTGCCGCAGGTCGAAGTCACCTTCGACATCGATGCCAACGGCATCCTGAACGTGCGCGCCAAGGACAAGGCCAACGGTCGCGAGCAGAAGATCACCATCACCTCGTCTTCGGGCCTCTCCAAGGAGGACGTGGACAAGCTGGTGCGCGAGGCCGCTGCAAACGAGACCTCCGACAAGGCCAAGCGCGAGCTCATCGAAGAGCGCAACCGCCTCGACAACCTCGTTTACCAGTCCTCCAAGTCGCTCGCCGAGAACAAGGACAAGATGGACCCCGACGCCGTGAGCAAGGTGGAGGCCGCGTTGAACGACGCGCGCTCCGCTCTGGACAGCGACGATGTGTCCCGCTTGAAGTCCGCGTTCGAAGCGCTCACCAAGGTCACGCACGATCTGGCGCAGACCATGTACCAGGGTGGTGGCGCGGGTGATGATGGTGGTGCGGGCCCTGCCGCGGGTGGCAAGGGCAAGGATGACGCGATCGACGTTCCGTTCGAGGAATCGAACTGATACGACGCGATACGGATCCGAATCGTCGCTCCCTCGCTGCTTTCGCAGTGAGGGAGCACTTTTGTAGGAAACCCTGAACTGCCCTTTCGATAGTGGAGCGCTGAGCCTGAATGTCCAAACGAGACTACTACGCGGTGTTGGAAGTAGCGAAGACCGCTTCGGAGCCCGACATCAAGAAGGCGTTTCGCGCGCTTGCTATGAAATATCATCCGGACAAAAACCCGGGTGACAAGGAGGCCGAAGCGAAGTTCAAAGAGGCGGCCGAAGCCTACGAAGTGCTGTCGGACTCGGACAAGCGGGCGATCTACGATCGGCACGGCTTTGATGGGCTGCGCGGGCAGGGAGCAGGCGGGTTTCAGAGCTCCGAGGATGTGTTCTCGCAGTTTGGCGACCTCTTCGGCGACCTCTTCGGAATGGGCGGTCGCGGCCGCGGCGGTAAGGCCGGCCCTCGGGCGGGCTCAGACCTCGAGTATGTACTCGCGGTGGAGTTTATGGAGGCTGCGCACGGGTGTGAGCAGGAGATTCAGGTTCCGAAGCACGCTTTCTGCGATACGTGCGAAGGTTCGGGCGCGAAAGCAGGGTCCTCGCCGCAAGCGTGTGATGTCTGCAAGGGCGCAGGTGAGGTCGTGCAGCGGCAGGCCTTCTTCCACATCCGCACCGCATGTCCGCGCTGTTCGGGCTCGGGCAAGGTGATCCGGGACCCTTGCGGTTCGTGCAGCGGCAGCGGTCGCCAGCGGATCAGCGAAAAGGTGAAGGTCACCGTGCCAGCCGGCGTCGATGAGGGCATGCAGCTTCGTTTGGTGGGCAAAGGCGATGTCGGCGATCGCGGGGCCCCCAACGGCAACCTGTACATCACCATTCGTTTGAAGGACCACGCGGTGTTCCGGCGGGATGGCGTACACGTCCTCTGCACGGTTCCGATGAGCTTTCCCACCGCCTGCCTTGGCGGTGAAATCACCATCCCCACCATCGACGGGGATGTGCCCTACACGGTAGACGCGGGCACGCCGTCGGGCAAGGTCGTCATGCTCCGCGGCAAGGGCATCCCTTCGGTGCAGGGGCGCGGCCGGGGCGACCAGCACGTGCAGCTGGTCGTCGCGGTTCCAAAGGCGCTCACCCCTCGGGAAGACGAGCTGGTCCGTGAGCTCGCGTCGTTGCACGACACGAAGGTGCGTGAAAAATCGCTGTGGGATGATCTGAAGACCAAGTTCAATTTCTGAGCGCCGCCGTCCACGCGAAATCGGCTACAATCTGCTCGTGCTCGCGTTCCCTCTGGTCCTGCGCCCTCCCAGCGAGTCGCTGAAGGCGTGGCCTGTTGCGGTCGGGCTGCTGTGCGGGTGCCATCCGCTTGGGTCGTTGCCCCCTTTGGACTCCGACTCGGCGTCCGAATCGGTGCGCGTCGCCGTCTCTCCGTTGTCGCTGGACTTTGGCGAGGTGGACGCGGGCGAGGTCGCCGAACAGACGTTCACCATCTTCAATCTCGGCGATGTCGCTGTCTACGTGAGCGGACAACGCGATCCGGTCGGCGACGACGGGTTTGAGGTGCTGGCGCCCGGCGTGGCGGAGCTTGAAAGCGGCGGTGAGCTGGAGTTGACCGTACGCTTCGCTCCAGTGGCAGACGCTCCGGCCAGCGCCCAGGTCGTCGTAGAGCCTGCGGATGCCGTCGTTGTGCTGACCGGCTTGGGGCGCGCGCCGGTGCTCAATGTCGGTGCGCCGGAGATCGCTCCGGTCGTGCTCGGCTGCTCCGGAGTCGGCGCGCTGGAGGTTTCGAACAGCGGATCGAGGCAATTGATGCTGACGAACGTTCGTTCGACGGCCCCGGAGTTTACGATCGACGCTTGGCCTTCCACCTTGAACCCCGGCGAGTCCGGTAGCGTGCAGTTTACCTTCGCCCCGGATCTGGGGGGGAGCATCGAAGGCTCCTTCGTTTTTGAGAGCAATGACCCGAACGCGTCCAGCGTATCGGTGAGCGCGTTGGGCTACGAAGGAGAAGCGGTGCGAGAGTCGTTCCTCTTTGCGCCTACCGACCCAACCGACATCCTGTTTGTGGTCGACGGCTCCACCGTCCAGCCCTACGCCGGTGCGATATCTTCGGCGTCTGAGGCTTACATACAGGCTCTGCGCGCTTCCAATGTGGACTATCAGCTCACCGCCGTAGCGAGCGGCGACGTGTGCCCCGGAACGCCGTCGTATACGACCCGGCGGGACACGGCGCTACGCTCCAGCAGCGTGCTCTCGCGCGGGTTTTCGTTGAGCGGCGGCGCTTGGGACAACGACCTCTTGCGGCTCGCGCTGGAGGCGATCGACGCCAGCCAGCCTTCGGGGTGCCTCGAGGGGTTTCGTAGGGCGGGCGCGGATCTGGAGATCGTGGTGGTCGCGCTTGGGCCGTCTGGTGCGGACATCGACGCAGAGGTCGCGGAGCTCAGCGCGGGCGCCGACGCAGGCGTGCGCATCAGCGCGCTCGTACCCACCACAGGGAGCTGTGGCACACGCGCCGATGACTACCTGCTTGGCGCTACGGCCACCGGCGGCGCGACGGAGAACATCTGCGACGCGGACTGGCCATCGTCCTTCGAGGCGCTCGCGCAGCTTCCAGGCGGTGCGGGCGAGGTTCGATTTCCGCTCGCTGAGCGGCCCGTCGCGTCTACCCTCGTTGTCGAGGTAGGCGGCGTGTCCCGGTCCGGCTGGACCCTCGACGCCGCCACAAATGAGCTTGTGTTTGACTCCACCGCGTTCACGCTGGGCAGCGAAGTGGACATCCACTACGTGTCGGCGGTCGCCTGTGAAACGGGATCTTCGTGAATATTGCATTTATCGCTGCTGAGGTTGCTCCCTGGTCCAAGACCGGCGGGCTCGGAGACGTCTGCGGTGCGCTCCCCATCGCGCTTGCCGCATCCGGCGCCCATCGCATCCTCACCGTCAGCCCGCGCTACAAGGACTATCCGGATGTCGTCGATACGGGCGTTCGGGTGCAGCTGCACCTGTTTGGTCAGAACCACGAGGTGCGGTTCTTTCGCGCGGTGAAGTCCGCTTCGCCGAACTGCCATCATCTCTTTGTGGATCACCCCAGCTTTCGTCGGGCTGGCATCTACGGCGACAGCAACGGCGCGTACGGCGACAACCTCTTCCGGTTTGCGTTGCTCTCTCGTGCAGGGATCGAGGCTGCGGCGCTGGTGCCGCTCTTTGGCGCCCCCGCCTCGAACGGCGGCCCAGCTTCGTTGGAAGAAGCTCGCTTCCCGCTGGGAGAAGACGTCGTCTTTCATGTCAACGATTGGCACACCGCATTGGTCCCGCTCTACCTCGAGGCGCTGTATCGGCCCGCCGGGCGCTTCCGGCGCGCCGGCACCGTCCTCGGGATCCACAACGCAGGTCATCAGGGGAATTTTGCCGCCCATCAGTTCCCGGGGCTCGACATCTCCAGCCGGTGGTGGCCGCAGCTGGACATGAACGGCGAGCTGAACCTGCTCAAAACGGGCGCTGTGCTCGCCGACAAGCTGATCGCCGTGTCTCCGAACTACGCACGGGAGATCTGCGGCGAGCTGGGCTTTGGGCTCGGGGGCATCTTCAGCGCCCGCGGCCGAGATCTGTTGGGGATCGTCAACGGCGTCGGTGAGGATTGGAACCCGGCGACCGATCCGCACATCGCAGCGAACTTCAGCGCAGATGACCTGTCTGGAAAGGCGCTTTGCAAACGCGCTCTTCAACGGGAGCTGGGCCTCGCAGAGCGCGACGTTCCTATCCTCGCGGTGATCGCGCGGCTCGATCCGCAAAAGGGTGTGGATCTGCTGATGCAGGCGCTCCCGTGGCTGATGCAGCATGATCTGCAGCTGGTGATCCTCGGCAGCGGCAACAAGGCGCTGGAGCAGCAGATGCGCGAGATGGAGTGGACCTACCCGGACAAGGCCCGCGGTTGGGTGGGCTTCAACGAAGCGCTGGCGCATCGCATCGAGGCGGGGGCCGATCTCTTCCTGATGCCGTCGCGGTTTGAACCGTGTGGCCTGAACCAGATCTACTCGATGCGCTATGGCACCGTTCCGGTCGTGCACGCGACCGGTGGCTTGGCCGATACGGTCGAGACGCTCGATCCCTCCCGGGATCGCGGAACGGGCTGGGCTTTTCGACACTTCGATGTTCAACCCTTCATCGACGCTCTCGGATGGTCGCTGTTGACGTGGTGGCGGTTCCCGGACGCGTGGCGCGCCATGCAGCAGCGCGGGATGCGGTCGGACTGGTCCTGGGAGCGCAGCGCTGAGAGGTACGAGGCGGTCTACGCTGAAGTGTTGAGCCTGCGCGCGTGAAGGCGACCGGGCAGGGGGCCGAGCTGGCGTCGATGTCGCGGGGCGATGTGAAGCGACTGGGTGCCGACATCGATCGCGACCCGGCGCTCCGAGCAGAGTGGCTGGAGCGGGCGAGACGCGCGGGCGCGGATCTCAGCGAATTCGACGGTGAACTACCGGGGAAGAAGCTTGTACGCTTGGTGTTGGGGCGCAGCGATGCGGCGCAGGTACGCACCAACCCCATCGCCCGCGATGAGGCGTTCACGTGCTCGTCGTGCGGTCGCGCGGTGCCGGTCGGGGGGCGCCGCCCGCGGGATCATTGCCCTTGGTGCCTCCATTCGCGCCACGTCGATGTCGTGCCCGGGGACCGGGCCGAAAGCTGCGGTGGGTTGCTGGTCCCCGTCGCGCTGGAGCCCGGGGGCGGGAGCCTCGCGATCGTGTATCGCTGTGCTTCCTGTGGCGTTTCCCGGCGAAACCGCGTGCTGGACGACCTGTCCGTGCCTGACGACCCGGCCGCGCTCCGCAAGCTCGCCGCAGCGATGTCGGTGAGCCCTCCCGGGTGATCCCCGCGCTTGCGCCGCGAACGGGACTTCAGCGAACGCCGTTTCGTTCCAAGGGGAAACGAAGCGGCGTTCTCGTTGCGCCAACGGACAAAGCTTGATTATTCTTTGAAATTCTGTGGCACGGCGATTGCTTTACTGGAGGACGTCACCGTAACTACCGAGGTTCTCATGCACTTCCTCTTCGTACTCGCCATCAGCAACGTCACCACCTGGCAAGCTGCATTGACCACCGAGCGCGCGGAAGCGGCGGTCCCCTCGGACGTCACCCTCAAGCACGTGGAGCGCGGTGAGCTGGAGTGGTTTGTGCGTGCGAACCAGAGCTTGAACTTCGATGATGCGGTTGAGGGCACGCTCCGCGACGGGGATAGCTCGGCGGTGCTGCTCGCCTGCCACGTCAAGAACTGGAACCTCGACGTGAACACCTGGGCTGCCCACGAGAAGGTGGCCGCTGCGCTGGACTGTGACGGCGCTCGGGAGTGCTCGATGTTGGCGGTAGACGTCCGGGACTTCCGCGAAGCCTGCCTCGACCTCGCGGTCGAGCGCTGGCGCAAGGCCGACCCCGCGGGCCTCACCGCTTCGCGGTAGGCGCTGCCTCGCGCTGACCGTCTCGCGCTGACGGCGTGGCGCTGACCGCTTCGCGGGATCCTGTGCGGTAGGGTGCGCGGCCCGGCGCGACGGGTGCGAACGGGGCTTCAGCGAACGCCGTTTCGTTCCGAGGGGAAACGAAGCGGCGT
>CAIUMM010000192.1 GCA_903900265.1 uncultured Pseudomonadota bacterium | reverse complement strand
CGCAAGCCAGCAGTTTGATCATGCGCGCGCTCGCGTTAGGCGAGGTCACCTTCGCGGACTTTTGGCGCGTCACCCGTCGGGAGCTGCTCAGCGGCCTGGCCCTTGGCGCGATCCTCGGCGTGATCGGCGTCGTGCGCATCTTCATCTGGCAGACGCTCTTCCACACCTACGATCACGTGGCGTTGATCGCGCTGACGGTCGCGATCGCGCTCGTCGGCGTGGTGACCGCTGGAACGCTGCTTGGAGCAGCGCTCCCGATGCTGCTCAAGCGCGCCGGACTGGATCCCGCGACCGCCAGCACGCCGATGGTGGCGACGCTCGTGGACGTCGCTGGGCTGGTGATCTACTTCGGCGTCGCGTCGATCGTGCTGCGGGGTACGCTGCTTTAGCCCTGCTGCGGGCTCGATAAGGCTGGCACGGGCCCCCGCGCGATCGGCGCGGGGGGCTCTGGCTGGGTTGGCTTCACGCCAAAAAAAGACGATGGCGCGGAGCCCTTTCGGGACCGCGCCATCCGGTAGAGTAGGCCCGGCTGGATTTGAACCAGCGACCAGACGGATATAAGCCGTCGGCTCTGACCCCTGAGCTACGGGCCCGTTCGGGCTGAGTAACCGATTAGATCCCGAGCACTTCAGCCATCTTGCGGCCCATCTCGGCCGGGCTGCGCACGATGTGGATGCCGGCGGCCTGCATCGCTTCGAACTTGGCCTCGGCGGTACCTTGACCACCGGAGACGATCGCTCCGGCGTGGCCCATGCGACGTCCCGGAGGCGCGGTGGCGCCTGCGATGAAGCCGACGATGGGCTTCTTGACGTGGATCTTGGCCCACGCTGCCGCTTCTTCTTCGTTCGCGCCGCCGATCTCGCCGATCATGATGATCGCGTCGGTGTCGGGGTCGTCGTTGAAGAGCTTGAGCGCGTCGATGTGGCGCGTGCCGATGATCGGGTCTCCGCCGATGCCGATCGCGGTGGACTGACCGAGCCCGACGCGGGAGAGCTGGCCCACGGCTTCGTAGGTCAGCGTGCCGGAGCGCGAGAGCACGCCGATGCGACCGGGGGTGTGGATGTGACCGGGCATGATGCCGATCTTGCACTCGCCCGGGGTGATGATGCCCGGACAGTTCGGACCGATCATCCGGGTGTTCTTGCCCTGGAGGTAGCGCCATGCCACGACCATGTCGCGCACCGGGATGCCTTCGGTGATCGGTACGATCAGCTCGATGTCGGCGTCGGCGGCCTCCATGATCGCGTCGGCCGCGAACGGCGGGGGGACGAAGATCACGCTGGCGTTCGCGCCCGTAGCCGCGACGGCTTCTTTCACGGTGTTGAAGATCGGCACGCGGTGGCTGCCGGATTCAAAGAACGTACCGCCTTTGCCCGGCGTTACGCCGCCGACCAGCTTGGTACCGTAGTCCAACATCTGGCCGCAGTGAAAGCCACCGGCGGAGCCAGTGATGCCCTGACAGAGGAGGCGGGTGTTCTTGTTTACGAGGATGCTCATGGCAGATTCTCCGTTGGCCGGTCACCGGGCCAGTCAGGTAGTTAGGCGCGAACCGCGGCGACGATTTTTTCTGCTGCGTCGGCCATCGAGTCGGCGGGGATGACGGCGAGGCCGCTCTCTGCCAACATCTTCTTTCCGAGCTCCACATTGGTGCCTTCGAGGCGCACGACGAGCGGCACCTTCAGGCCGGTCTCGCGGACCGCCGCGAGCACGCCATCCGCGATGACATCGCACTTCATGATGCCGCCGAAGATGTTGACGAGGATGCCCTTCACGGCGGGATCCGCGGTGATGATCTTGAAGGCCGCCGTGACCTTGGCCTTGTTGGCGCCGCCGCCGACGTCGAGGAAGTTGGCGGGCTCGGCTCCGTAGAGCTTGATGATGTCCATCGTAGCCATCGCCAGACCTGCGCCGTTCACCAAGCAGCCGATCTCCCCGTCCAGCTTGACGTAGGAGAGGTCGTACTTGGAGGCTTCAATCTCCTGGGGCTCCTCTTCATCGAGGTCGCGCATCTCGACGACCTCGGGATGACGGAACAGGCCGTTGTCGTCGAAGGTCACCTTGGCGTCGAGCGGCAGACATTCGCCGTCTTCGGTCACGATGAGCGGGTTGATCTCCAACATGCTCGCGTCGGTTTGGTCGTACGCGCGGTACAAGCCGGCGAGCAGCTTGACGAAGCTGCCCACGGTCTTTCCGGACATGCCGAGCGCGAACGCCAGCTCGCGGGACTGCCATGCGCCGAGTCCGACGACCGGGTCGATCCAAACCTTGAGGATCTTCTCGGGGCTGTGCTCCGCGACCTCTTCGATCTCGGTGCCGCCCTCGGCTGACGCCATGATCAGCACCTTGGACTTGGCGCGATCGAGCAGGATCGCGAGGTACAGCTCGCGCGCGATGCGGCAGCCCGCTTCGACGTAGACCTTGCGGACCTTCGAGCCGTGGATGCCGGTCTGCTTGGTCACGAGCGTGTTGCCGAGGAGGTCCTTGGCAGCTTCTGCGGCGTCGGCTGCGGTCTTGACGACGCGCACGCCGCCCTTGCCGGCGACGTTGTCTTCACCGCGGAGGACCTGCTCCAGGACCTCGTCGGTGGAGTGCTCCTTGATGCGCCCTTTGCCGCGCCCGCCGGCGTGGATCTGCGACTTGACGACGACGACCGGGCTTCCGGTGCTGGCCGCGAGGGCGACAGCGGCGTCGTGCGCCTCCGAAGGAGTGTATGCGACCCGGCCTTCAAGCGTCGTGACGCCCAGCTTCCGGAGAACTTCTTTGCCTTGGTACTCGTGAATTTTCATGACGGCTCGCCGGCGGAGGTTGCGATTTCGCGGGCGTAGCTCACGACGCCCGGTGGGGGCGCAGCGTAGCGGATTGCGCGTCCGCCGGCCACCGTGCTTCGCCGCTCTCATTCCTGCACCGAGGGGGGTGACGCGCGACGTCAAAACATGGTAGGCTCCCTCCACAGCACCGTTCAGGAGAGCAGCGTGGCCGTCTCCCAACTTCATCAAGGCGATGTAATCGCCAAGAAATACGAAATCGACTCCGTACTCGGGCAAGGTCCTGCGGGTCAGTCTTGCGTTGCACGCGCGATGTCGACCGGCAAAAAAGTCGTGTTGAAGGCGCTCAACGTCGAGACGTCTGACCTCGCGCCTTTCCAAGCGATGTACGATCGCGTTCGGGCCGTGCAGTGCGATGCGCTGCCCGTGCTGCTGGACGTCGGGCTCCACGGAAACCGTCCGTTCGTCGTGCAGGAGTACTCCGAGGGCGAGTCGCTCCGTCGCTTGATGGACGAGTACGCCGGGGCGCGCAAGGCCTTCACGCTTCAAGAAGCGGCGCAGATCGTGGTCAAGGTGCTTGAAGCCGCGGATGCAGCGCACGCCGCAGGGCTCGTGCACCGTCACATCAAGCCCACCAACATCCTGATCCAGTCGCGGTCGGTTGGGCCCGGCCAGGGCAAGATGGTGCGTACGATCAAGCTCACCGGTCTAGGTCTCGCCGACATGCTCCCCAGCGTGCCGATGTTGGAGAGCGTGATGGAGCGCGGGGATAATCGCTACATGGCGCCCGAGCTGACGTCGCCGACGTCGGGTGGCGGACCACAGGCGGACGTCTATTCTTGCGGCGTGCTGCTGTACGAGCTGCTCACCGGTCAGACGCCGCGCGGAACGTACCTGTCTCCCTCGCAGATCCGGGAGGACCTCCCCCCCGGCGTAGACGACATCGTGGACTTGGCGCTCGCTTCGAACGCCGACGACCGGTTTCCGACCGCACGCGACATGATGAACGCCATTCAGCGTTCGTTCCAAGAAGATGCGCCCACCCAAACCGGCTTGTCCCACCGCGTCATCGCTGCGGTGGCGGGCGCGACCTTGCTGCTGGTCCTGGTGATCATCGGCGCGCTGATGACCAACGATCCGCTCGCTGAAAAGAAGCGTTCGGACGAAACGGTGCGCGCGCAGATCGTCAAGAGCAATCCCCTGCCGGATGAGGCGACGATGCGCGCCAAGCTAGAAGGGCACGCAGATATGGCCTACATCCCGAAGGGTACGTTCCTTCGCGGACGCCTGAGCGCCGAGTCGAACAAGGTCGCCGATGCGACGGAGCCGGTGGCCGCTGTCGGAAAGACCGCCGCCTACTACATCGATCGCCTCGAGTGGGACAACAAGAAGGGCAGCAATCCTTCGGTGAACGTCTCCTTTGCGCAGGCGGAGCAGCTTTGCCAGAGCGTGGGCAAGCGTTTGTGCACCGCTGACGAGTGGGAGCGCGCTTGCAAGGGCCCTGAAGCCCGCATCTACACCTACGGTGACACGTACAACGCCGAGAAGTGCGGTGGCGACTCCTCCACCGACGCGAACAAGGATGGCAAGTCCGATCGCGCGACCGGAACGCAGGACACGTGCGTCAGCGGCTGGGGCGCCTACGACATGAGCGGCGGCGTCCGCGAGTGGACCGGCACGTTTGATTCGAGTCAGAAGAGCTTCCGCGTCGTCAAGGGCGGGAAGACGGGCGAGCCTGAGCGCGGCTCCCGCTGCTCTTTCGCCGAAGCGCGCAACCCCGGCCTGAGCGATGGCACCATCGGGTTCCGTTGCTGTCAGGACGCTGAGGTCGCAGCGGCCCCCGAAGGCGCCACCCCGGCTGGGGATCCTGCAGCTGCTGGCAGCGCCGCTCCGACGCCCGCTGCTGCCCCGGCACCCGCAGCGCCGTAGTCGAAGCGTGAAGGGCCGGTGGGAGCTTCGTGCTCCTACCGGCCCTTTTCGGTTTCTACAGGGGCTTTTCCCAGAGTCCGGCGTGCTCCCAGCGCACGGCCTCCATTCCGGGATCCCAGCGCTCTACGCTCGCGCGCGCCACCCAGCGCATGCCGAGCGCCCGCGCCGCCTCGTCGTGTACGGTCCACGCGTCGATGCGCTTGCCTCCGACCTGCCCGTCGCCGACGACGATGATCAGGCGCCCGCCCGGAGCGAGCGCCTTGTGGGACGCGCGAATCCACTTGGCGGTGTCGTTGCGCCACTCCGCGAGCGCTTCGGCCCGGCCTGCGCGGAATGCGCGACGGCTCCCGATCTCTTTGTGCAGCGTGCTGACGTCGTCGAGGCCCAGCCAGTACCGACGCAGCGACTGGATCGGCGCGTAGTCGTAGACCCCGGGGTAGGGCGGCGAGGTGACGACCATGCCGTAGCCGTCGAGGCGCACCTCTCGCGCGTCCTCCCGATGTACGCGTGCTGGCGTGGTGTAGCCCTCGACGGTCTCGAGCATGCGCGCAAACTCGCGGGCCTTCTTGTGGAACAGCGTCGCGGTGGTTCCTGACGGGCGGTCTTCGTCGACGAGCACCTGATGGGTGTCGGACGAGCGACGGCTGACCTTGACGACGATGGCGGAGAGCACGGCGCGGAGCAGCGGATCGTTGCCGATCGCGGTGCGCAAGGCGTGCAGCTCAGCGGCGACGTGCGGAAGATAGGCGCGACGCACCTCGGGCGGCGCGTCTTCCGGGAGCACCTGGGTAGACGACGCCTTCAGGGCGACCTCCGCCGCGGCTCTCGCCGCGGTGCGCATCACCGTGCGGGCGGCTTCGTCGGTGCGCGTGGTGCGTGCCCGCGCCACGAGGCAGGGGATGGCTCCCAGATCGCAGCCCAGCGCCTCTCTCCCTGCGGCCATGGCCTCTACGAGCACGGTGCCACCGCCACAGAAGGGGTCCAGCACCTTGCCTTCGCCTAACGCGAGGAGGTCACGCGCTGCGTCGGGGTGCAGGGCCGCCGGGTAGCTGTGAAAGCCGTGGGTGTACCTTTCTTCGCGCTCTGAGTACCGAAGCGCGGTCTCGAGCAGCTTCGCGGTGTCTTTGTCTCCGGCGCGCTGGCCTTCGCCCGCAGGGACCTGGCGCGCGGTGCGATTGCCCGCGGCGTCTCCCGCTTTGGGGCCGCTGGGCTTGGCGATGGGCGTAAGTCCCAGCAGATCTGCTGTCTCCCGCTCCAACCTTGCTGCTTTTTGTTTTCTAGATTCACCCACCCCACACCTCATCCTGCTGAATGTCGTTCAGCACCCAGTCAAAGGTACCGGAGGTGATTTTTGCCTCACAGTACCCGCATATTCCTGCATCACTCACGCGATCAAGCGGCGCTCCGCAGCTCGGACAGCCTACCGGGCCTGCCGCCGCGGATTGCGTAGGCTGGGCCCGAATCGACCGCACAAAAGTCCAATATTCGCTGAAAATTCGCGGTTCTGACTTGCTGCCGCCCAGGACCTTCCCGCGCTGGTCTTCGGTCCAATCGTTCATCGACGCGAAGATCCGCACGGTGACGGCCGCGACATAGCCGTCTACGGTCACTCTGGCGAAGTTCACGTCGCGGACTCGGACGTCTGTACACCGGTTCGTGAGTCCCTCTGCCGCGTAGCGGTCCAGCCAGTAACGGTGCTGCTGGTAGAGAAAATCGGACTCCAACGGTCGTAGTGCGGCCCGGTCGCCGGTGGACCACGCCTGCTGCACCCTCAGGAACGTCGCCTTCGCGCGGGCCTGAAAAGCGCTGGGCTGAAAGTCAGGCTGCATCACCGACAGGCGGCGCAGGTTGGGGCCCACGTCGTCGTCGGGGCGCGTCGGGACCTGCGTGCCCGCTTCCATGCCGCCGCCGAGCGTGAGCGCGACGCGCGGGACCTCTTCGTTGGCGGTGATCGCGATGCCGCGTACGATCCACATCAGGCGGCCATCGTTGATCACCGTCTCGCAACGGGTGCATCTGCCGTCGGATCGCGTCTCCGAGGCGTTGCCGCAGCTGGGGCACCTCAGCTCCTGCATCCGGTCCGGTCCCAACGATCGGCTTCCGCTCTTTCGGCCGAACTCCCATGTTTCAACGCGGAGGAACTGGCGCGTCTTACCGTCGCCCGACCTCCGCGCGAGGTTCGCTTCGAAGCGCACCTTCAGCTTCTGCCACTCGCCGATCACCTGCACGCTGGTGAGCTGACTGGCGCCGATGCAGACGTCGCTGACCTTGTCGCCAGCGAGGGCGGTCTCAATCGTCCGCCTCGCGCCGGGCGAAAGGTAGCCCATCAACGGGTCCAGCTGCGCGCTGTGCTCCTGGGCGCGGGTGTAGACGAGACGGGCCATGTCCATGAACAGCGGCACCGAAAAGTCAGGGTCCACCCGTGTGAGGTCCCCCGTACGCACCGGGGGTTTCCGCGTGGGAACGGCAGGTTGTTCCTGCCACGCTTCGTAGGACTGGCTGCGGGTGACCGTGCGTCCGTAGCCGTTGCTTTGCTGGTACTTTTGGTAGAAGGTGACCACGCCGACCACGATGAGCACGGGCACGCCAATCTCGGGGCGCTGGAACAAGAGCCAGAAGATCAGCGCGAGGCCGTCGCCGTCCGAGGAGCCGCCCCCGGAGTACCCGCGGCTGGAGTAGCCGCCCCCCGAGGAGCTGTGGCCCGACGAATGACTGCCCCCGCCCGAAAATGAGTGCCCGCCGCCCGCCCGGGCGAGCACCTCCGGACTCGCGAGCGCGAGCAACAGGATGACCGCGAAGATCAACCAATTTCGTGTTTTGGTGCTCACGTCCGCACCCTCGGGGCGTTCGGCGACTCGTTGACGTCATCGGCGGCGCGCGGGAGGTGCTCCGCCAACAATGCGCCGAGCTCCTTGAAGTTCGTCGCGAACGCTTCGTTGGTGGAGAGATCGCGAAAACGGGCGGCCACATCGTTCCACTGCGCGGCCGGGACGCGCGTCTGCACCGCGGTGTCCGCGCGCAGCAGCACTGTGCGCTCCAACACGCTCACGTAGATCAGCACCCCTGTGCGCTCCCGCGTGGCGTACACCGCCTCTTGCGAGAACGCCGCCTCGGCGGCCAACGCGACGCATCGCTCGCGCTCCGCGCCGCCCGCGAGGAAGAGGCGCGTGCGGGGAGCGGTGGCCATCAGGCCGGCGACCACCGCCGCCAAGGCTGCGACGTCGACGGGAAGCCAGAAGTCATCGAAGATCCATGGACTCCAGCACAGGAACGCGGTTGTCGCGACCGCGACCGCCGCGACGACCCAGCCGGTGACGTGGGTGTACGTGGAGGACGAGCCCGATACGACGACCACCACTTCCGCGCTGGTGCGCTGTTCGGCTTCGTGCACGAGCGGCTCCACCGCACCTGCGATTGTGTGCAGCGTGGCGGCGGACATCAGCGCCGCGCCGGTTCAGAGGCGTCGAGGTAGCGGGTCAGCGAGGCGTTGACTTGCTCGAGGTTGGGCGTGATCAACGCGATGATGAACTTCTCCACCGCTGGAGCCAGCGTTCCTGCAAGCAAGCGCGGAATTCCCGGCACGTTCCGAAGGTTGATGTCCAGCGTGCCGTTCAACGACACCCGCGTGGCGTGGGCGCTGTCCTCGATGAAGCTGGTGGTCCCCTTACATTTCACATTTTCCGTGAACACCCGGAGCTTGATCTCCCAGCGGCACGACCAGCTCGCGCTGTCCCACTCGGCGTGGTCGTCCCATTTCAGCATGTCCCGGCTGACGATGCCCCTCGCGACTCTGGGGATCTCGCCTTTGCCCACCCACTCGTTGTGCAGGGTGTGGCCGTCCGGACGCTCGACCCGCTTGAGGTTGTGGATGACCTCGATGTTGGGCATGTACGGCACGACAGCGGACATCTCGTCTCTATACGCGCGAAAGACCCGCTCTCGGGAGTGGTGGATCACGGACGAACTGTGGATCTGCATGGGAGTTGGCTAACCCGAGCGCCTCCGAAGCACCGGTAGGCGCGGTTCGGAATACGATGCGGGGGTGAACATCCTGCTCTACGCGCTCGCTGCCGTTCTTGCCGGGGTGTTCGCGATTCGTGTGCCGCTTGCGGATCGCGGGGACCCCGCGCGCCGGGCTTTCGCGGTGCTCTGCACCACGGTGTCGGTGTCGTACGCGGGCTTTGCCTTGTATTTGCTGCCGGGATTTGGCTGGTTCAAGTACGTGAATGGCGGGGCTGCTGCGTTCTTGCCGCCTGCGTTGCTTGGCGTCATCGAAGCCTGCTTTGTGCCGGCGGATCGTCCTCGGGACCGCCGCTTGGCGCAGCTCGCCGTGGCGTCACCGCCGATCGCCTTGGCGTTTATCGTGGTCGATGCCCTATATTTTTACACCACCCCGCGCGCGAGCGAGCCCGAGGTGGTGCTGACCGTGTACGTGATCGGCGGGCTGTTGATCGCGCTGCATCGCTTATGGCAGCTGCACCGCGCGTCTTCCGATCCCGCCGAGCGTGCGCGCGTGGGCTACACGCTCGGACTCGCGTCGGCGGCGGTGGGTTTTACCGGTCTCGAAGCCTTAGTTCGCGCTTTTGTGAGTGAGACCAACGACCTTCCGCTCACCATTCGTCCGGTCGTCGTGCAAGGAGCCTTTCCCCCGCTCGGGGCCATTTTTACAAGCTTCCTACTTTATTTCTTGGCCCAGATCATCACTTCGTGGCGCCTGTTGGACATGGGGGTGTTGTACGCGCGTCTGGCGGCCGTGGTTGGCCTGACGTTCTTGCTCGTCGGCATTGACGCGCTCGCAGCGGGGATGTTGTTCGGCGATTACCCCGTGCACGGGTTCTTTCAGGTCTTTATGGCTTCCGCGATCTTCCTGCTCGCGTATGACCCGATGTCCAAGCAGCTGGAGACCTGGGCGGCCCGGGTCATCAACTCCCGCGGGCAGCGCTGGAACGAGGCGCTTGGGGTCGCCGATCTGGCGCTTGCGCGCGTGATCTCGATGGAGAGCTTGCGCACTGAGCTGATGGACCGCCTGTTGGGCAGCGGCCGGGTTCGCGCGGCGGCGATGTACCTTTGGGACGCTGAGCGTCGGGCGTACCGTCTGGACAGCGAGCGGGGCGTGCATGAAGATCCTCCCGCGCTGCAGGTCGCGCGGCAACCGTTCGCAGACGGCTTCGCGAGCGGTCCCTTTGTCCGCGTGGAGGATCAGCACATGGTTCGCGGCAAGTCCGCGCAGGACGGGGACTTGCAGGCGCGCTTGCAGACGATGCGGCGGATGAACGCGGATGTGGTCGTGCCCTTTCGCTCGGGCGACATCGTGCTCGGGTGGCTGGCGCTGCGCGACGCCGATGACGAAGGGTTCACCGAGGTGGAGGTCGCGCGCCTCGCCAAAGTGGTGGATCGGGCGAGCGTGATCCTCGAGAACCTCCGCGGGTTCGAGCAGCTCAAAGAGGAGCATCGTCTCGCCGCGCTCGGGACCATGGCCGCTGGCCTCGCCCACGAGATCCGCAATCCGCTGGCCGGGATCAAGGGCGCCGCGCAGTATTTGCAGGGCAGCGCCCGCGACGCCGACGACGCCGAGATGGTCAAGGTGATCATCGACGAGGTGGATCGTCTCTCCGGTGTGGTCACCCAGTTTTTGGACTATTCGCGCCCGCTGCACGTCGAGGGCAAGCCCGCGAAGCCCGACCAGATCGTCGCCCACGTGGTCGGGTTGTTGCGCGCGCAGGGCGTCGCGACGGCGCTGGTCGAAGAGCACGCGGCGGATGTGCCTGAAGTGGTGGTGGATGCTGGCAAGATCGCCCAGGTGCTGATCAACCTCGGGCAGAACGCGATCACCGCGGCCGGTCCCACCGGGCGCGTGGTGTTCACGACGCGGCTCGCGACGCTGCGGGATCCGAAGGCGCGGCAAGCGCGCGCCGTAGAGTTCGCGGTCAGCGACAACGGTCCGGGGATGACGGCCGCGGAGCTCGATAAGTTGTTCGTTCCCTTTTACACTACCCGACACGAGGGCACCGGCCTCGGCCTCGCGATCTCCCGCCGCATCGCCTTGGCGCATGACGGGGAGCTGGATGTGCGCAGCAGCGTCGGCACCGGCAGCGTGTTTACGCTGCGGGTGCGCGCTTGATCAGCGCAGCCGCGCCAGCGCAGCGGGGTCATTCCGGTGGTCCCAGAACCCGCTGATCACCGCCCATCCGTGCGCCCCGGTGGCCCGCACCGCCTCGATGTTCTCTAGCGTGATGCCGCCGATGGCGATGACCGGCACGGCGGAGGCCTTGACCGCCGCTTCGAGCCGCACCACGCCGCGTGGGCCGTAGCCCGTGTTCTTGGTGGCGGTTGAAAAGACAGGACCAAATCCGATGTAGCGGGCCGCCCCGGCCGATGTGACCTGCGCGATCGTGTGCGTGGAGCGGCCAAAGGGCCCGCGCGGATCGGGGCCGTCCTCTTGCCCGACGTGGCTCCAGATCCGCGCTCCCGTCGGATCGAGCTCGGAGGCCAGCTCCGCGTGGTCGTTCAGGACCAACAGCGGGACGAAGCGCGCGCAGCGCTCGGCCAAGGTGCGCATCCGGATCAGGCTCTCCGCGCCGTGCTTGTCGCGCAGCTGAACCACCCCGACGCCGTTGTCGACGAGGAAGCGCGCGCGGTCTTCGAGCGCCGAAAGCGCCTCGGCGGGCGCGGCGTCCACCATTCCATACAGTCCCGCGGGCAGGCCGTTGCGCGGGGACGGGAGCGGCTTGGGGTCTATCGACACAGCGCCGCCAGCATTTTTTGAGCTTTCCACTCGGTCTCCAGGCATTCCCGGGCGGGTTCGCTGCCCCAGACGATTCCGGCCCCCACGTGGAGTCGGGCGAGGTCGGGGCGCAGCTTCGGCCCCAGGAAGGTCATCGTGCGAATCGCGACGTTCCAATACGCCGATCCGTCTGCGCCAAACCACCCCATCGAACCGCAGTACACGCCGCGCGGGGCGGGCTCGAGCGCCTCGATGATCGCGCTCGCGCGAAGCTTTGGCGCGCCGGTGACGCTCCCGGCTGGAAAGAGCGCAGCGAGCGCATCGACCGCGTCTAGCTGCCGCCCATCCCGCGTGTCCAGCTGGGCGTAGACGCGCTGCATCGCGTGCCAGAGGTGCCCGACGCGCCCGACACGGCGCGGGTCGGCGCGCACGGAGCCCGGCTTCGCTACCCGCCCGAGGTCTGCGCGCACCAAATCCACGATCATCGTGAGCTCAGCGCGCTCCTTGGGGCTGTGCAGCAGCGCATTCGGTCGCCGGTGGCCCGGCCGCGTGCCTTTGATCGGCACCGACAGCAGCGACGTGCCGCGCACCCCAAGCAACAGCTCCGGTGAGTTGGAGAGCACCGTGAACGCGCCGGTGTCCAACAGCATGGCGCGGCGCGCGGGGTTGGACGCGTGGAGCCGAAGCCACACCTGCAGCGGATCTCCCGGATCCGTGACGTCAACCGTGCGGGCGAGGTTGACCTGATAGCAGTCGCCCGCGCGCAGGTGGCGCAGCACCTCGCTGACTCCGTCCCGGTAGTCGGCTGCGGGGGACCAGACCGCGGTGCTCCCGGACGGCGTGTCCACCGGGATCTCCGGATAGATCGCCAACAGATCCTTTCCGGCATCGGCGTCTCCGCGGATCTCAGCGGGGCGTCCAGGCGAGAGCACCAGCGCGGCTTCGCACGTTCCCAGCCACGCCAACGGGACCGGCGGCGCCGGTTTGGTCGACAGGTCATCCAGCCAGGCGCCGGCCTCGTACGCGAGGTACCCGACGGTCCCGAACGCTGCGGGACCCCGGCTGACCTGCGCGAAGTCCGCCCAGCTGTAGAGGGGCTTGGTGGGGGCCAGCGCACCGACGAGGATCTCGTCGCCGCAGGTCGCGATGAACGCCGGACCGCGCGACCGTAGCGCCGCGAACAACGCGGCCGCTTTCGCCATGGGCAATTGCGGATCAGATGTAGAAATAACGGGCGTTGCCAGCATATTCGGTTACTTTAGCTTCAAGAGGGAGCTCGCGCAGCGTGAACGTGTTGATTGTATGCTCGGGCCCCGAGATCGTCCGTATGCTCACCTCGTTAGTCGAGCCCGAGGGGCATCGAGTATTCGCGTGTACGACCGCAGCGGAAGCTCAGCGGTTGAGCTCTCCTGCGCCTTTCGGCGCGCTGGTGGTAGACGGGCTCTTGCCCGATGGCGGCGCAGATGCCGTCGTGCGAGGCCTGCAGTCGGCGGGACGGTTGAGCGCGGGAGCGCCCATTTTGGTGCTGGGGGATCGCGCCGACGCGGACATTCAAAGCCGGATGCAGCGCATTCCATCCGCGGTGCTGATGTGGAAGCCGGCAAGCTTGCTGGACATCGTCGAGCGTATCCGTCGGGCGGACGCTGCCAGCGCAGGGTCGGCTGCGCGGGTGGAGCCGATGGCGGTGCGTGTCGGAACGGTGGTGGTGCCGGTGCGCGCCGGATTTCTGGAGTCTGCGGCCACGGTTGAGGTCGTCGACGATGAGGACGACGACGACGCGGACGCCGACACTGGCGGATCCGAGACTTTTGGCCATCGTGTGGATGCCGACGCGGAGCCTTGGAATCGCGAGAACGTGCGTATGCTCTCGCGGTGGTGGGCACGTCGCGCCACCGGCGCGGTTCGTGTCGACGGCGGCAGCGGCGCTGCGTTCCAGCTCTCCCGTGGCGGGCTGGTCGGTGGCGGCCGCGTGGCCGCTGTTGAAAGCGCGATGCGCGCGAGCTCAGTAGTGCTTGATCCATGCGATGTGGTTGAGCCCGGGGATCGCGGGGCGCTGGCGCAGCTGCTGTGGCGCGCAGCGACTCAGGCGTCCCGAGGCGAAGACGCGTGGTCGCTGATCCCGCTGATGACGTCCCTTTCGGGATCCACCTCGGAGTTGACGGTGCACAGCGTCACGCGGCGTTGCTTGGCGCGCTCGGCGAGCGGCGCCACGGTCGATGAGCTGGCCCGAGAGGAAGAGCCGTACTGGGGCGGTGTCGCCGGCGAGATCGCCGCGTTGGCGTGGATGGGGCTCATTGGCCTGGAGCATCGCAGCAAGTTGGAGCCGCTCCCTGTAGCGCCTTCGCGGGGGCTCGCGGATGTCGTCTGGAGTCAGGGCCCGGTGGAGCGTCCGTTTGATCAAGCGCCTGCTCCGCAGCGGAGCGCGCATGAGGTCACGCGCGACGGTCCCACCTACGAGCTGCCGCCTCGCCCCTACGTCGAGCACACCACGGATGGGCCGACTGGCGCGATGCACGCGCCCACGGTGGAGTCCGTTGATGATCCGATCACGTCGGCGACCGCGGGGACCGTGCTGCTGCGCCGCTTGAACCGGGAGGTCGGGGTGCTGAGGAGCGCGGATGCGTGGACGGTGCTCGGCATCGCGCGCCGCTCTACGCCGGACGCGATTCAGGTGGCGAGCCAGCGGATGCAGCATCGGTATCGCGCCATGTCTGCGGACCCTGCCCCAGACGTATCCACCTTGGCTGCGGAGATCCTTGCGCGTGTCCAAGCCGCAGAGGCCGAGCTGCTCGCGGCCAAAGCCGCGCATACCGAAGGCCCGCTCGAGGGGTTTCTACGTCGGGGTCAGGAAGAGCTGGCGCGCGGCGACTGGGCGCGGGCGGACCGCTACTTCAGTCAGGCGCGGCAGGCCGCGCCGGATCATCCGCTTGTGCTCGCGCACCTCGGATGGGCGCGCTTCCATCATCCGGCGCGTCCCAAAGATTCGCGCGAAGAGGAAGGCACGGACTACATCGAGCTTGCGCTCCAGTTTGACATTGACTGTGCACAGGCGTGGCAGTACCGCGGGGAGATCGCGGCGTTGCGCAACGACATCGCCGAGGCGCGCGCGTGCTTCGCGACCGCCACCAAGCTCGACCCTACATTCACAGGTCGTCGCCGCAAGTAGGGCAGGGGAGCGCAGTTCGGGTGTGGGTCGCGTTGAATTCGCGTTAAGGCTATCTCCCTCAACGCTTCGACTCCCGTCGAAGCTTGTCTCCTCAACGCTTCGACTCCCGTCGAAGCTGCTCCCCCCACGCTTCGACTCCCTTCGAAGCTGCTCTCCCCCTCGTGTCCAGGCAGGCCTGCTTCCATGACGTTGTTCACGCGCGATGTGACGGTGTGCGTGCTGTCCAGCGGATCAGCGGGAAATGCGACGTACATCGGGGATGGTTCAGCGGGCGTGCTCGTCGACTGTGGCATCGCGACCAAGCAGATCCTCGCCCGCATGGAAGCCGCAGGGTTGAGCGATGCGCCGGTGGATGCCGTGCTTTTGACGCACGAGCACTCCGATCACGTCGGCGCCGCTGCGGTTTTGGCGCGGGCGTTCGCCAAGCGCGGCAAGGCGGTGCCGTTCTACTGCACGGCTGGCACCGCGGCGGGCATCGATCCCCGCTGCACGCCGGACGGCATCGAGATCATCACCGCGGGCACGTCTTTTCGCGTCAAGCACCTGATCGTCGAGCCGATCCCGGTACCCCACGACGTGCGTGACCCCGTGGCGTACCGGGTGATCGTCGGCGATACGCCCGTGGCGGTGGTCACCGATCTGGGGCGCCCGACGTCCTTGGTCGCGCGTGCGCTGCGCGACTGCCGGGCCGTGGTGTTGGAGTTCAACCACGACGAAGACATGCTCTTGGATGGCCCGTACCCGTTTCATCTGAAGCAGCGCATCCGCGGCAACCACGGCCACCTCTCGAACCGGCAAGCAGCGCAGCTGCTCGCGGACGGGCTGGGTCCTCGCCTCGATCACCTGATGCTCGCGCACCTCTCAGGCGAGAACAACACGCCCCAAAAGGCCATGGCGATGGCGCGCACGGTGCTCGATGACGCAGGGGCGTTGGGGCGCGTCAACCTGACGGTGGCGCTGCAGCACGAGGCGCTGCGCCCCGTGCAGGTTCAGAGCCGCGTCTGGTAGCGCTTCTGTAGACCGCGCCTTCAGAACGTGATGCCGACCGCCGCGCCGCCGTAGATCAGGTCGTGCAGGCCGCCTTCGAGACGGATGCTGGCGTGGTCGTTGATGTTGAAGCGGATGCCGAGGTTGACGTCCACGACGGGGATCACCGAAGGCACCTTCACCGCGCCGTCATCACCGCAGCCCAGCTCCAGCGCGCGGGCGTAGGCGGGCGAGCCTGCGGTGCCGCATTCGACGTCGATGTTGTCGGAGTTGCCGTCGCTCGGATCCTCGCCAGGCTCCCACTCGACGAGCTGGCCGGTCTTGATGCCGATGCCCAAACCGGCGCCGACCATCACCGAGAACCAGTTGTTGGCTTTGATCTCGTAGGCGTAGTTCGCGCCGATCAGCACGAGGCCGAACATCTCGGGCTCGATCCACGAGCCATCTTCGTAGTCGGGCGGGTTGTCGCGGTCGTCCCAGTAGCCGGGCTTGATGAGCGAGCTGACGTACTCGGCGTAGAAGATGCCGTTGGCCTGCTTGTCGCGCACGACAAAGTCGAGACCCAGCGAGTACGCCTCGATCTTCGGGCGGTCGATCACGGCCTCGCCAGCGTGCGATTCGTACCAGATGTCGAGCAGGGAGTCGGGCACGAACAGGTAGCGCCCGCGGAAGTTGACCTCCATCAGGTAGTTCCGCTTTTTCTGTGCAGAGATCGCCGTGGTGGACTCGGTGGCTGCGTCCGATGCGACGGGCACATCTTCTGCGCGTGCAGTGTGGAGGGCGAGCATAAGCAGGGGAAGGGTCATCGACGTTCCGGTCCAGCAGGTTGACAGATGGGATGCGAGCGGCCATCCTCTCCCCGCATGCTGCTTCTGTCAAGCCTGATCGCCTGTATCCATCTGGGGCTACGCCCGTCGGATGCGCTTTTTGGCGAAGTCCATGTCAGCGCGCCGATCGCGGAGCCCGGCGTCGACGAGGCGCTTCGTGGGGCGTTGCTGCGGTCACTCGCCGCTCGGGATGCGGTGGGCGAAGGCCCGACGTTGGAGCTTGTCGTTGTGGAGGCCGCGCTCACCCCCACGGTGCGCAGCGACGCCGGGGGGCTTTGGTATGTAGCCCGCCTCCAAGCTCGGGCGAGCATTTCTGGCCGCGAACGCATGTTTTCGGTACAAGACTGGGTGCCAGAGACCGGCGGCGTGCCGGATCGGGCGCACGTTTTTGCCGGGCTGGCCGAGGCGTTGAGCGCGCAGGTCGCGGCATGGGCGACGTCCGCGGCCTCCGGCCAAAGCAAACCGGCGCGCTAGGCGCCCGCGGAGCCGCGGGCCACCGTCAACCTACGCTACGCCTCTGCGTGGTCGACTGGCTTCTTGTCGGTGAGGGTCTTGCGTTTTTCGATCTCCGCGACGACCTCGGCCTTGCGGGCGTCCATCGCCTCTTTGCCGAACGCGAACTCCAACACCTGCTCCATGCGCGAGCAGAAGTGGAAGGTCATCACGTCGCGGATCTCCTGCGGAACCTCGACCAGATCCTTCTTGCAGCGCTCGGGCAGCAGGATGGTGGTGATCCCGGCGCGATGGGCCGCGAGCACCTTCTCCTTGATGCCGCCGACGGGGAGCACGGCCCCGCGGAGCGTGGCCTCGCCGGTCATCGCCAGCTTGGGGTCGATCTTCAGGCCGGTGAGCAGCGACACCATCGCGGTCAGCATGGTGACACCGGCGCTCGGTCCGTCCTTGGGGATCGCGCCCGAAGGCACGTGCACGTGGATGTCGGTGTTCTCGAACACGTCGGGGTCGATCCCCAGATCCAGCGCGCTCGCTCGGATGTAGGACCGCGCCACGCCCACCGACTCTTTCATGACGTCGCCCAGCGAGCCCGAGAGCTGCACCGAGCCCTTGCCCTTCATCTTGGTGGCTTCGATGAAGAGGATGTCGCCTCCGGCTGCGGTCCACGCCAGACCGGTAGCGACGCCGGCTACGGCGGTGCGCTCGGCGGCTTCGGCGAAGAAGTGGATCGGCCCGCGGATCTCTTCGATCTTCTCGGAGGTCAGCGCGAGGGTCTCCTTCAACTTGCCGCTCGCGACCTCTTTCGCGGTCCAGCGGCATACGGCTGCCACCTCCCGCTTGAGGCTACGAACGCCGGCTTCCCGCGTGTAGGAGGTGATGAGGAACTTCAGCGCTTCGTCGGAGATGGACAAAGAGCCTTCGGTCAGGCCGTGCTCTTCGAGCGCCTCGGGCAGCAGGTACTGCCGCGCGATGTTCATCTTCTCTTCCATCGTGTAGCCGGGGATCTCGATGATCTCCATGCGGTCGCGCAGCGGACCGGGGATGGGATCGGCGAGGTTGGCGGTGGCGATGAACAGCACCTTGGACAGATCGAACGGTACGTCGAGGTAGTGATCGACGAAGGTGTCGTTCTGCTCGGGGTCGAGCACCTCGAGCAGGGCGCTGGAGGGATCGCCGCGGTAGTCGGCGCCCAACTTGTCGATCTCGTCGAGCACGAAGACCGGGTTGTTCGTGGCTGACTTCTTCAACGACTTGATGATCTTGCCAGGCAGGGAGCCGATGTAGGTGCGGCGATGGCCACGCACCTCAGCTTCGTCGCGCACGCCGCCGAGCGAGATGCGCACCATCTTGCGACCCAGCGCGCGCGCGACCGACTTGGCGAGCGAGGTTTTGCCGACGCCGGGGGGACCGACGAGGCAGAGGATCGGGCCCTTCATGTCGCTCTTGAGCTTGCGCACCGCGAGGTATTCGAGGATGCGCTGCTTGACCTTGACGAGGCCGTAGTGGTCTTCGTCGAGGATGCGGGCGGCTTCGTTCACGTCCATCACGTCTTCGGTAGAGACCTTCCAGGGCAGCTCGACCAGCCAGTCGATGTAGGTCCGGCTGACGGTGTACTCAGCGGCGCCCGGGCTCATCCGCGCCATGCGCTTGAGCTCTTTCAGGGCGACCTTCTCGACCTCCGAAGGCATCCGCGCCTTCTTGATGTTCTTCTTGAGCTCTTCGAACTCTTCTTGCCGGTCGTCGGTCTCGCCGAGCTCTTTCTGGATGGCCTTCATCTGCTCGCGCAGGAAGTATTCCCGCTGCGCCTTGTCCATCTCGCCCTTGACCTCGGTCTGGATCTTGTTGGACAGCTCGACGACCTGGATCTCCTTGTTCAGCAACGCGATGACCTTGGTCATGCGCTCCTGCGTGTCCATGGTCTCCAGCAGCGCCTGCTTTTCGTCGACGTCGATGTTCAGGTTCGAGGCGATGATGTCAGCGAGGATGCCCGGGTTGTCGATGCTGCGGACCAAGAAGCTGGCTTCGCTCGGGATGTGCGGCGAGATGTCGATGACCTTCTGCGCGAGCTCGCGCATGTGGCCCATCATCTTTTCTAGTTCAGGCGTGGTCTCGGTGGACTCTTCGAACACCTTGACCGAGGCGCGCAGGCAGGGGTTGGTCTGCTCCCAGTTCTGGATCTTGACGCGTGCAAGCCCCTGAATGATGACGTTGAGCTTGTTGCCCGGCATCTTGACCATCTTGAGGATCTTGACGACGGTGCCGATGGTGTAGAGCTCGCTCACCTCGGGGTCTTCGTTTTTCGCGTCCTGCTGAGCGACGATGCCGAGCAGCTTGTCGCCCGCCAGCGCGCGCTCTACCGCTTCGAGCGACTTGTTGCGGCCGACGTTGATGGGGAAGGCCAACACGGGGAAGATGACCGTGTTGCGAATCGCGAGGATCGGGATGGAGAGTTCGGGGGGGAGATTGACGGGCTGCTGGTCGCCGGGGCTTTCGAATGCCATGAGAGGCTCCTGGATGATTGGAAGCTATTCCCGGGCGGGGTCCGGGCAATGGCCCTGCCTGTTCGAGCAGGTAAACTCACTGACTTTGATGGGCGCGTCCGAGTCGGATCAGGCCAAGCTCGACCGCAGAGCGGCGCTCGGTGTCCGGCGGCGGTGTGCGACGTCGCTCGGGGGTCAAGGTGAAATTAGGGTTGGCGTACCTGCCTTTGAGGTCCCACAGGATCAGCGTGTCGTCGGCAGCGGCGGGCTCGCCGAGCAGCGTGATCAGCTGGTCCACGGTGTAGGCGTCGCGCTCCTGTATCGTGGTCTTGCTGCCTTCATCCTGCTCTTTGTGCCAGATTCCGAGCAAAAGGTCACGGCGGAGCACCACCCAACGGAGCCCGGTCTCGTCGAAGGGACTTTCAACGCGCTCGGGCGCAGATTTTCCCAAGGTCGTCAGGCTACCGCTCGGTCCGCTGTTCACGGCGCTCGCGAGGGCGCGAAACCACGGCGTGCGCAGTCGGTCGCGGTACGCTTCGGGCCAGAATGCGCGCGCCGACTCGCCCATGCCGCCGAACGTCGGTCGTTGAAACTGCGTTTGCCAGAGCAGCGCGTCGGACTGGATTCCGCTGGGCAGGAACA
This sequence comes from uncultured Pseudomonadota bacterium, assembly GCA_903900265.1. Classification (GTDB taxonomy): domain Bacteria; phylum Myxococcota_A; class UBA796; order UBA796; family SXON01; genus CAIUMM01. The sequence goes on along the minus strand of CAIUMM010000192.1, from coordinate 4,015 downwards.
GGAACGTGCCGGGCTCGCGAGCGGCGTCGATCAGCAACGGCGGGCACGACGCTGCGTGGTGGTTGAGCGGAAAAACGCCGGCGTAGGCCTCTCCGGCGAGGGACAACACCAAAAAGGCCGCAGCCGCACCTACCGATCGCCCGGTCGCCTGCCAGGCGAGCACCGCGAGCGCGGTGAATGGAATCAGGATCACCATGGTCAAACGGTATGGAAACCACAATCGGGACAAAAACGGCAGGTGGCTCACCGCCGCCCAAACCGGGTTGAGGATCTTGTGGTCGCTCACCCGGGCACCGAGACCGATCAGCACGAGCAACAGGGCGATTGCTGCCCATTTTCGACCGGCGCTACCGCCTTTCCACAGGCCCAGCAGCGCAGCGAGTGCCCAAGCGGGCTGAGTGAGCAGCGGCGCGCCTTGCGTCTCCATCAGCCAGATCCCATGCAGATCCTCGCTGACGTTGGCCTGACGCGGCCCGCCGGACGCTACGCCCGGCACCTGCCCTGCGGCCCAGGAGGCTTGCATGCCCACGCCCATCGGCAGCACCAGCACGGTGCAGACCCCCGCGGCCAGCGCCAGCGCGGGCAAGCGACGAAAGCCGCCCCACCAGAGGCACAACGGCAGCATCAGAAACGCCAAAAAATAGCCGGCAAACCAGTAGGTCCAGCCGGTCAGCGCCGTCGCGACACCGAGGAGGACGGCCGCACGTGCGCCGTCGCCTCTACACACCCGCCACAGCCCTACCAACGCCAGCGGCAGCCACCACATGCAAGCCTGAGTCGGCCGGCCTGCGGTGAGCTCGAAGATCACGTAAGGGTTCACCATCCACGCGAGGGTCGCCGCGACCACATCTCGTGTATCAGGCCAGAGTTCCTTCGCTAACTGCTCGAAACTCCATGCATTTCCGGCCAACAGAAACAGCGTGAACGGCGCCGACCAGCTGCCGCCGAACAGCACTTGAAACGGGACCGAAAAGACGGCATCGACGAAGTTGTTTCCGGTGTGCGAGAAGATGTCTTTGCCATCGGGGGCGAAGAACAGCGGGGTCCAGCTGGGGTTGCCGAGGTGCGTGACGCAGGCTCGAATCCACCAAAAAAACCAGCCAGTCCCGAACGCATCCACGCCGTCACCGACGATGTGTCCGGGCGAAAGCAGCGTGGGGAGCACGCTTAGCAGGGGAGGCAGCATGTACAAGCCCCACCGCCAGCGTGGAAGCGCGGTCAGGGCGCGCTCGCGGAGGGGCTGGCCGGCTCGAGGCGCTCAATCGCGATGTGCTCGATACGCGCCCCTTGATTGATCGCGTTCGCCGCTCGTTGTCCGTAGATCACATGGCCGAAGACGGTGTAGGTTCCCTCGAGGTGCGGTTGGGGGGAGAGCGTGATGAACCACTGGCCCCCGCCGGTGTCTGGCCCGGAGAGCGCCATGCCCACAGCGCCCGCGTCGTAGCGCAGGGTGTTGATCTCGTCGGGGATCTCCCAACCGGGGCCACCCCACCCGTCCCCGCGGGGATCGCCCGCCTGAATCACAAAGTCAGGGACCACGCGGTGAAAGACCACGCCGTCGTAGTAGCCTTGCTCGGCCAACCTCGCGAAGTTCCAGACTGCGTAGGGGGCTTCGTCGGGGCGCAGGGCGATGCGGATCTCCCCTTGCTCGGTGTAGATGCGCGCGGAGACGATGCGCTCGACGTCCGTGAGGTTGGGGATGCGGCGATCGGGGTGATCGGGGAGCGGCGCGGGCAGTCGGAGCATCGCCGAGACCTTGGTGCCGTCTTCGCCGAGGCCGTCGATGCCGAGCCAAGGCGCGAGGATGGTGCGCGCGTCGGCCGCGGGGCGTGCGATGCGGCCGGCCTCGTAGAGTCTCGCGAGCGCGCTGACGAAGCTGCGCACCTCGTTCCGGTCGAGGTCGCCGACCTTCAGGCGGTCGAGCAGGGGGCGCTCCATCGCGGAGTCGGGGTGGTCTTTCAGCCAGTCCGCGGCGGCTTGAGAGATCAGCCCGTCCGCGCCGCCGAGCACGCGGATGACATCGGCAGCCACGGTGTTCGGGCGCTCGAGCAGGTGGCCTGCGGCTGCGCTGCGCAGCGGGGCTTCCGTCGCGTTCAGCGCGAGATCGACGAGCACCGCGGGGTCATTGATCGACTCCGCGGCGGCGATGCGCACCGCGAGGAAAAGCGCCGGGTCCAGATACTGCTCTGCGGGCTTCGGGAGCGCTTTTTTTGCCGCGAGCGCCTTCAAGGTCGCGGCGGCTTCGTTGGCGCTGGTCGAGCCAAGCAGCGGGGTCAGCAACCCGGACGCGCTGACCCCGGGACAAATCCCGGCTGCCGCGATCGCCTCGAGGCGGACGTCGGGATCGGGGTCCAGCAACAGGCGCGCCAGCACCAGATCGGCGCCGGCCATTCCCTGTTTGCCGATGCCGCGCGCGGCGGCGATGCGCACGCCTGCTGCGCTATCGGTCGCGGCGGCGTTCAGCACCGGCGACCGCGTCTCCGGCGTAGAGAGCCCGGCCCAGGCCCGCAGCACCCAGGCACGCACGTGGGGGTCCGGATCGGTGCGGATGATCTGGGCCATTCGGGCGAGCGTCGCGGTGTCGCCGGTGGTCCACGGGATTCGCGAGATCGCCCAGGCGGCGAGGGCGCGGGTTTCGCCCACAGGGACCGGTCCGATGTGAAGGGTCAAGCTCCGGAGCACCCGTTCGTGGGCCGCGCCGTCGACCTTACGCGCTGCGAGACGCCCCAGCCCCTCGGCCGCTCCCGGGCCTACGCCCGGCTCATCCAGCGCGCTGAGCAACAAGTCGACGGCCGTTACGCCGCCTTGTTTCCCGAGGGCTACCGCGAGCGCGCGCCGGATCGTGGGCTCGCCTTCGAGGTTCCAGCGCTTCACGATCGCGGCTTCGCTCTCAGGCGTTTGGCCCAGCGCGAAAGCGGCGACCTCACGTACGGTGGCGTTGGGATCCGCGGCGAGCGCGGCGAGGTGGGGGACCGCCGCCGGGTTCCGAAGCCGCCCGAGGGCTTCGGCGGCGCGGGCGCGCACCTGCGTCGACGGGTCGGTGACCCAGGTGGAGAGCGCGTCGGGAGGGAGGCGGAGCAGCTCGACCTGCCAGATCTGCTGCGCCGTGTCCGGCGACAGCCCGGCCAGCTCGGGACTGTCGGGACGATAGGCCTCGGCGGCGCTCTCCGGTCCTGTTTCCGCGACGGCGAGGGTCGCGAGGCGAAGCCAGAGCAGGGGCAAGGGTACGAGCATGCGAGAATGTAGCTGCATCTCGGCTCCTCGGCGTCCTCGCGAGGCCTGTCCTGCGGGTTCTGGATAGGTGGGCGCGGCTGGAGAATCTCTTGTCCGATTCCATCGATGCGCCTCTTCCTACAGTTTGCGACTACACTTTTGTGTTGAACGGCGTGGAGGTCACGGTCACAGCCGAGCCGCGCGCTTCGGCGCTGGACGTGCTTCGCGAGCCCGGAGACGGCCGTGCGCCGGTGCTGACGATGAAGGCGGGCTGCTCGCCTCAGGGCCTCTGTGGCTGCTGTACGGCGTTGGTGGACGGCAAGCCGCGTCTCACGTGCACCCTGCCGGTCAAGAGCCTCGCAGGAAAATCGGTGACCACGCTGGAGTCGGTGGACGGCGCGGTTCGCGACGCGCTCGCCGGGGCCTTTGCCGCCGAGGGCGGGGCGCAGTGTGGCTACTGTACGCCGGGGATCGCCCTCTCGGCGTCCGTGTTGCTCGCGCCGGGGCCGGGGCAAAATCTTTCGCCCACCGACGACGACATCCATCGCGCGCTGGCGCCGCACCTGTGCCGATGCACCGGGTACACCGGCATCCTCGACAGCGTGCGCCTCGCCGCGGCCGCGTTGCGCGGAGACTGCACCATCCCTGCGTGCAGTCGACCCGAGGCGCGGGAGCTGGTGCTGGGCGAGCGCCCGTTCATCGATGATCTGGTGCGTCCCGACGCGGTGTATGCGGTGCTGGTCTGGGCTCCAGGCGCGGTCGGTCGGGTGGAGATCGCCGATGCCGAAGGGGTGATCGCGCT
>CAIUMM010000191.1 GCA_903900265.1 uncultured Pseudomonadota bacterium | reverse complement strand
GGTCGACGCCATCGGCGCGGTCGAGCGCTTCTCCGCTTCTTTTCAGCGGGAGGCCAACTCCTTCATCCAGTTTACCAGCGCAAATGCCGCGACTGCGCCGCTGCTCGAGTCGCTCTCCGAGCTGCTGGTCCACCTCGCGCATCTCCCGCGGGCAAGCATCCTGCCGCCGTTGAGCCCCGCAGCGGACGCCGTGGCCGTCGGCCTCGGGCGCGCGTTGGGGGCGGTCTCGTTGGACCCGGGGGATCAAGCGCAGGTCGGTCTCTTGCAGACGTACCGCTTTCTCGGCGGAAAGTTTACCCGAACCGCGCTGCATCCCATCGAGCTCAGCAGCGATCCTCCGCCCGCCGATCGGCTCGGCCGTTGGCGGTGGTTCTGCACCCACGTCTCGGAGGCCGCCGGGCGCGTGGATCAGGTGTGGCGCGACCTGATGGACCCAGTGAGCTAGGGGGACGTATGAAACGTGCTGTATACGCGGGTAGCTTTGACCCGATCACCCTTGGCCATCTGGATGTGATCCGCCGTGGAGCTGGGTTGTTTGATGAGGTGGTGGTCGCGATCGGCCACAACCCGCGCAAAGAGCGCACGCTGCCGCTGGAGACGCGCCTGCAGGTGCTGCGCGAGGTGTGTGCCCCGTACTCCAACGTGCGGGTGGACCAATTCGAAGGCTTGTTGGTTCATTACTGCCAGCGCACCGGCGCCTCAGCGATCTTACGCGGTCTGCGCGCTGTCACTGACTTCGAGTTCGAGTTTCAGACCGGTCTGGCCAACATGGACATGGCCCCCGAGATCGAGACGGTTTTCTTGCTGACCGAGCCGCGACACATCTTTGTTTCGAGCTCCCTTATCAAGGAGATCGCCAGCAATGGCGGTCAGGCATCGCGGTACCTGCCGCCTGAGAGCTGGCGGGCGCTGCAGCGGGCGATGGGACTGCCGGAGCCTGCGTAGCGCGCTGCTCCGGTCTGGCGGTCTTGCTTTTCTTTCGCTCCGTCGTCGACGACCCCCGATGCGGACCGATGTACGCAATAGAAGGGGCGCGGAGGTTTTCGCATGTGTGGCATTGTTGGCTACGTCGGTGAGCGTCATGCGGCACCGTTGCTTTTGGATGGGCTTCGTCGCCTCGAATACCGCGGCTACGACTCGGCGGGCATCGCGCTGGTGTCGCCCACCCCCGGAGACGCGCTCTCGGTGATTCGCCGCGTGGGCTACGTCGCCGCGCTCATGGAAGCCGTGCCTGAGGATCAACCCGGCACGACGGGCATCGGTCACACCCGTTGGGCCACGCACGGCAGCGTCACCGAGGCCAACGCGCACCCGCACATCGACGTGGACGGCCACATCGCGGTGATCCACAACGGCATCATCGAGAACTACGCGAGCCTGCGGTCCCGTTTGTCCGAGGAGGGCGTGGTCTTCCGGTCGGAGACCGACACCGAGGTGCTCGCGCACCTGATCCACAAGTTCTACAAGGGCGATCCGGTCGAGGCTGTACGCAGCGCGTTGGCGCTGATCACCGGCACCTGGGGCCTCGCCGTGGTGTTCGCCGCGCACCCTGGGCTGATCGTCGCTTCGCGCAACGGCTCTCCGCTCGTGGTCGGCAAGGGGGACGGCGAGACCTTCCTCGCCTCCGATCCGCACGCGTTGTCGAACTACACCCGTCAGGTGGTCTTCCTTGAAGACCGCGAGCTGGTCACCATCACTCGGGAGGGCTGGGAGATCAGCCGTCTGGACGGTCGGCCGGTCGCGCACGCGATCGAAGAGTTAGGGATTGAGCTTGGATCTTCGGAGAAGGGCGTGTTCCCGCATTACATGCTCAAGGAGATCCACGAGCAGCCCGAGAGCCTGTCCCGCTGC
>CAIUMM010000190.1 GCA_903900265.1 uncultured Pseudomonadota bacterium | reverse complement strand
GTCCATCCAGACCGGCTTCCAGCGCGCGCGGGGCCGGACGGGGGAGCTGTGCCTGGGGTTGCAAAACGGCGTCGATGGCGGTCCGGCAACGCGGCTTTGGGCGGGTCCGGGTGCTTGCGGACAGGGGCCCGCTGGGTGTACGCTACCGAAGTGTGCTTACCGACAGGCCGTTCATGCCGACTATTCTCTCATTCGGGCGCGGGAGGCCCCTGCTCGGGGCATTTGCCGCGTTGACCGCTGTAGGTTGCGCGGTTGACCCTGTTGGCGGCCGATCATTGCGCGGTTGGCGCTGTAGCCTCGGTGGTTGGCGCTGTAGGCGGCGCGGGTGTCGCTGTAGACGCTCGGCGGACCGACCCAGCGAGGCTCCGGGGCGGGCAGCGCTGCCCGGCCCGCCCCACCCCGATAGTGGTCCGGGATGATGGCCCCACCGAGCCCTGCCTCCCTCCGCGAGACCTACGCCCGCGACGGCTTCCACCTCGCGCCGGCTCTGATCGAGCCGTCGTTGATCGCCGCCGCCATCGCGGAGGCCGACGCGCTCGTCGATGACGCCGTACTCGTCGATCGCAAGAACCTGCGCGTCCGTTGGACCCGCCACCTCGACACCGATGCCCCGCTCTTTGAGCTGTTCGACCCCATCGTGGACCTCTCGCCGGCGTGCAAGGCGATCGCCGAGTCGCCCGCGCTCGCCGACGCGTTGCGCGCCGTCCTCGGCGATGAACCCGTGCTCGTCAAGGACAAGCTCATCTTCAAGCCTCCCGGCACCGTCGGCTACCCACTCCACCAGGACTTCATCGCGTGGCCAGGCTTCCCCGAGGGCTTCACCACGGCCGTGATCGCCCTCGACGCCGCAGGTCTGGACAGCGGCCCGGTCGAGGTCTTTCGCGGCGCTCACGCCCGCGGTTGCCTCGCTGAGCGCGACGGCAGCTTTCACATGCTCCACGAGGACACCGTTTCCGGCTTCGAGCGGGTCCCACTCCACCTCCAGCCCGGCGACGTCGCGATCTTCGGCGCGTTCATGCCGCACCGTTCAGCCCCGAACCGCTCGGCGGCGTTCCGACGGCACATGCTGATCAGCTACGCGCCCGCGTCCGATCCCGGCGAGCCGCGCGCTGCTCACTACCGGCGCTTCCACCACTACCTGCGCGCCGTTTACGGCTCGATGGGCCTCGCAAACCTGCACTTTCGCTGATCAAGGAGACCCGATGCCTGATCCCTCCGAGCCCGTCGTCGGCCGGGCCGCCGCCCACGTGTCCCTCAACGTGGCCGACCTGGACCGCGCCATCGCGTTCTACCGGACCCTCTTTGGCGTCGGGCCCTCCGTCCACCACCCGGACTACGCGAAGTTCGACATCGCGGACCCGCCGCTCGTGCTCTCGCTCGAGCCCGTTTTCCACCGCTCGTCCGACGCCTTCAACCATCTGGGCCTGCGTCTGCGCGCCGAGGCCGAAGTGAAGGACGCGCACGCCCGGCTCGCGGTGGAGGGCGCGGTCTGCCAGCTCGAAGAGAACTCGCCGTGTTGCTACTCCCTCCAGACGAAGTTCTGGCTGGCCGACCCCGACCGCAACTTGTGGGAGGTCTACGCCGTGACTGGCGAGCTGGAGGACATCGGGGCGTTGTCCAGTTCGGACGCGCTCGCGGCCCGTGACCGAGGTGGTGCCATCGCGACGTGGGAGCACCGTCTCGGCGACGCAGCCCCCGCCCGCATCCCGCACGACGATGGCACTCTGGACGAAGCGCGACTGCGCGGCAGCTTCAACGAACGCGAAGACGCGATCCCGACGCACCTCGTCGCGGATGCCTTCCGCGCTTTGCGCCCCGGCGGCGTGATGCTCGTTCACGGCCTGGTCGCGGATGTGCCGTTCCCGGGCGGCTTTCCACGACTGCCCGGCCCCGCAGCGACCGTGCGGCACGCCCCCGCCGAGACCTACGCCGCAAAGCTGCTCGTCGATGCAGGCTTCGTCTCGGTGTACGTCCAGAAGTTCCCGGAGCGGGCCAACTTCTCGCATGGGCCGACGGCATTCCGGGAGCTGATGCTGTTCGGGTGGAAGCCGCACCTCGTGAGCGAGGGCGGGATGGTGATGTACCGGGGGCCATTCGCCAGCGTCACGGATGACGCGGGGCGGACGTTCCGACGGGGTGAACGCGCCCAGGTCGATGGGGATGGGATCGCAGCGCTCAAGCACGGGCCGATGGCGGATCAGTTCGTGTTCTTGCGCTGATCAGCAGCACGTCCCCGGCGCACAACACGCCGCTGCCTCCGTCGTCGCGTCGTACTCCAGCCCTTTCGTCTCGCGGGGATGGCGGGTGACGGTGCGCGAACAGTCGAACGGCGCGCGCTCGTCCGGCGCGATGGCCGTGAGCGGCTCGATCCCGATGGTCTGCCCCGCGTACGGCTCGCTGGTCAGGATCGCGAACGTCTTGGCGCAGACGGCGATGCGCTCGCCGCGCCGCAGGACGTGCCCATCGTCGTCCTCGACCTGCTTCCACGGCCCCCTGTAGATCACCGCCTGGTTGGGCTCCCAGCACGGTCCCTGCTTGCCCTTCAGGGCGGTCACGGTCGCCGAGCGGAACTCGATGCCGCGTATGGTTTGCCAGGGCGTCGTGTCCCACTTGTCCATCGTGATTGCGTGAAACCCGGCTTCTTCGAGCATCCGGAGCAGCTCGTGCTCCTGGAACGCGCCCGAGATGCAGCCGGTCCACAGCTCCGAGTCGTTTCTCAACTCGGTCGGGGCGACCTCGTCGCTGACGATGTCGGAGATCGCGATGCGCCCGCCCACTTTGAGAACGCGGAAGATCTCGCGGATGAGCTGGGCCTTGTGCGCGTCGTCCACGAGGTTGAGCACGCAATTCGAGACGACGACATCGACCGAGTTGTCCGGGATCATCTTTGGCGCGCGAGCCTTCCATTGCTCGAACGCCGTGAGATCCTCCGTGGAGCGGATGGGGTGCTCCGCGAGCCAGGCGTCCGTCGCGTCGAGGTCGGTCGCGAGATCCTGAATGCGGCCGCGCAAAAAGGTCACGTTCGAATAGCCGACTCGCTCGGAGACCACCGGCGCGCTCCGCCGGGCGAGATCCAGCATGTCGGGGTTCATGTCCACTCCGATGACTGCGCCCGATGGACCGACGATCTGCTGGGCGATGAAGCAGATCTTCCCGCCGCCACTGCCGAGATCCAGCACTACGTCACCCTCCCGGACGTAGCGCGAGGGGTCGCCGCAGCCGTAGTCGCGCTCGATCACCTCGGCGGGCAGGATCGCGAGGTACTTCGGGTCGTAGTCGATGGGACAACAGAGCGCGGCGACGCGCTGGGTCGCGCCCTCGGAGTAGCGGGCGCGGACGGCGTCTTCGACGGTGAGTGGAGCGGACGGGTCTTCCATGACGGCCTCAGGCCCGCCGCACCTATCCAGGCCTACCGCTCCGCCGCATGCACGAGGTCCGACACTGCGCTGGGAAGCGAGCGCGTCGCGCCCCAGGTTTGGAGCCACGCGGGGACCGCGCCGCCGATGTCCTGACAGCCGCGCCACTCGACGACGCTGCCGCCGCCGGACGCCGGCGCGAAAGCCCACTCTCCCCAGCTCACCGGCATCTCCATCGCATCCCCCGGCTGGACGGCGGGCCAGGCAGACGCTGGCTCGCGGTTCCATCGCATCGCTCGCGCGTCGCCGTCGTGAACCGCCGTCGCGCGGAGCACCCAGAGCCGGTCGCTCATCGGAAACGGCAGGTCGAGCGCCTGCCAGAAGACCTGCTCGCTCGGGCCCGTCCAGAGCACATCGGAGACCGTGAGCGCGTTCGACGACCAGGATGGCACGCGCGCAACGTCCCAGACGGTGTCGAGGAGATGATCGGGGGTCGCCTTGCTCGAACCCTGCGCGCGCAGGCACCAGAGATCGTCAATGGTCCGGCGCCAGACCTTCACCTCGCCGACGTCGACGACCCGGTCGGCGACCTGCTCCCAGCCGACGTCGTCGAGGAGCATCTGCCAGTCAGTGGGGATCATGGCGAGAGGCCGTGGACGTTCATCTTGAGTCCCCCCTTGGGTCTGAGCGTCGCAGAGGCCTCGGGCACCACCGGCGCGTCACTTGCGAGCGTGAACCGCCGCGCTCGGAGCAGCGTGACCAGGATCTGCCGGGCTTCGAGCATCGCAAAGCTGCGCCCGATGCAGACCCGCGGGCCGCCGCCGAACGGGAAGTAGGCGTACTTCGGGATCGCGGGCGGGGTCCGCCAGCGCTCGGGGTCGAACCGCTCGGGGTCGGGGAACCAGCGCGCGTCGCGATGGGTGACCCAGGCCGACAGGTAGAACTTCTGCCCTTTGGGGAAACTGAATCCGCCCACTGTGACGGGCTCTGTGGACGAGCGGTCGAACACCCACGACGGCGGGTACAGCCGCATCGTCTCGTGGAGCACGCGGTCCAGGGCCGGGAACGCGGGGCCGTCCAGCTCCGCGCGGACCTCGTCCTCGACGGCGGGGTGCTGTGCGAGGAGCATCAACGTCCAACCGAGCAGATGCGCGGTCGTCTCGTGACCGGCGAAGAACAGCGTGATGGCCTCGTCGATGATCTGTTGGGCGGGCAGGGCCGCGCCGTCGTCGTCGCGGGCGGCGGCGAGCCGGGAGAGAAGATCGTCCCCGGCGGGGCGGGCGAGCAACTCGGTCACGATGCCCTTCATCGCATCGACCGCACGGGCCTCGCGCCAGTTGGCGGGCGTTGGCACCCAGCTCGGGAGCGGGAGCGACAGGAAGCGAGCCTGGATCACGCCTTCCAACGCCCGCATCGCTTCTCCGACGCGCGCGGTGGTGGCGCTCGCGTCGACCCCAAACAGCGTGCGGGCGACGATACGGAGCGCGAGATCGGTCATCGCTGCGTCGATGTCCACGGTGGTGCCCGGGGCAAGTCCATCGGCCAACCGGGCGGTCTCCACGACCATCGCGGCTGTGTACCCCTCCAACTTCGAGGGATGAAAGGCCGTTTGTACGAGACGCCGGTTCTTCGCGTGCTCGGCCCCCTCACTCAACACGAGGCCGTTCCCCAGGAACTTCCCGACCATGTACCGGGTCTGCCCGCTCTTCTCGTAGCTGCCCGAGTTCCTGACGAGCAGCTCCTCGATGGCATCGGGATGGGCAAGCAGGATCGTCGGGCGACCGGGACCGAGGGGGAGGCCGACGACGTCACCGTGAATGCGAGTGGCGTCGGTCAGCCAGCCCAGAAAGTCCTTTCGCATCGCGCCGATGTGCGAGAGGAAGCCGCCGGGAAGGGTCGGGGGCGCGGCCATCAGAATGTCGCCTGCGAGCGGAGGTAGACGCCGTGGGTCGGGTTGACCAGCGGGCCGCCAGTCCACATCGCCTCCCACGTCAACGACGCGGTGACGACGCCCGCCGGGCGCTCCAGCGAGCGGCCGAATTCCTTCAGGACGCCGGCCGTGAGCCGGTTCTCGATGGCGTCCTTGTCCGCGAGGTCCAGGTAGGTGTGACCCCAGCGCAGCATGAGGTAGCCGATCGGGTGGGTGCCGAAAAGGTCGGTACCGCAGTAGCCAAGCTGGGTCGTGCCGTTTGTGGTGCGGCCCAGGAACTCGTACCAGGCGGTGCCGAGCTTGGACTGGTAACCGAGCCCAGCGCCGAAGATGGCGATGGGTGCGCCAGGATCGGTGGCGTAGGAGCCGAAGAACGAGAGCGGGATCTTCACGTTGTGGTGGGCTCCCCAGGGGTCGATGGTCACGCGCGCCTGCCCGGTCTTGCCCGCGTCCAGCTCGACGTGGTCGTAGCCTTCGCCGTTCACGACCACCGCGTTCCAGTCGAGCAGGCGGTCCGACGTGTGGCCAAGCACGCCGATCCCGAGATCGGCAGGGTGCAACCAGCCGATCTGCTCGCCGAAGGAGGGCGTGATGAACCGGTCGCCGACGATGTCCTCGGAGTAGGAGGTGAAGGGCGTGTCGATCATGCCGACTCGGATCTCCGTGCTCGCAGGCAGGTTGTTCACCCCCAGCCAGGCGTCGCGGACGTAGAGGCGGAGTTTGGTGTCCGGCGCGATGCCGGTGGAGGAGACCGCGAGCCGATCGGCGTCCACGGAGATGAGCGTGGCGAGGTGGGGAGCGAGCGTCGCGCCGACCGTGAGGCGGGACCGGTCGAGGGCGAACTCGTTGTAGGCGTCGGAGCCGGTGGTCAGGTCGACGCCGTAGTGCGCGAAGACCTCACCGCCGATCTCCACGCTCAGCGGGTCCGCGGCCCAGGCGGGCGCGCTGAGGGCGAGGTGGACGAGCAGGGGGAACATCGGCGCCGGGGGAGGAAGGCTGGGAGCGTAGCTCGCTGGCTCCTGGCTCGCCGGACGGATCTGGTCGATGGGGTCTTGCGCGTCGCGCTACGCCGCATCACACGGTGGTACCGGAAGGCGACGGGCCGCCCGCGTGGGAAGAGCGGCGCCGTCACCTCGGTCCAACGCTTTGG
>CAIUMM010000189.1 GCA_903900265.1 uncultured Pseudomonadota bacterium | reverse complement strand
CGCCCCGGTCGCTCCTCCCGCCGCCGCGCCGGTTCGCGATGTCCCTGCGCCAATCGCTGCTCGACCGGTTCCGCCTGCGCGCCCGGTCCTGCCTGCCCGCGGCATCCCCGGGGTAGAGACCCTCGCCGTTTGGTTTGCCGCAAGCTTGGGCACGTTGATCCTCGTGGTCGCCGTGTTATTCGGCCTGCGCGAAGTCATCGCGGTCGGGTTGTTCGGGCCTTCGCTGCGCTTCGCCGCCGCTGTGCTCGCCGCGCTGGCCGCATGGTCGTTTTCGGGTCTGGCGCGGGCGCGCAAGTTCGAAGTGCCGGCGAACGCGCTCGCGGGGGGCGGCACCGCGATCGCCTACGGCGCGCTTTGGGCTGGGTACGCGTTGTATGGCTTGTACGGCCAAGAGTTCGCGACCGGCAGCATGGTCGCGGTCACCGCCGTCTCGATGTACGCCGCGGTGCGCAAGGACGCTGGCTTGTGGGCGCTGCTCGCGGCCGCGGGCGGCTACGCGACGCCGCTGCTGTTGGCGACCGGCGAAAACAAGGCGGTCGCGTTCTTTGCCTATTTGGCCCTGTTGAACGCCGGCGTGCTCGTCGCATCGCGTCGTCGGGGATGGTGGTGGCTGATCGTCCTCGCGGGCACGGTCACCGCGGCGCTGCACCTCGGATGGGGAGTGCAGTTTCGCGCTCCCGATCAGGTGGCCGTCGCGCTCGGGGCGTCCCTCGTGCTCTCGCTGGGCTTTCTCTACACCGCACGCGCTGGAGCCTCCGCCGCCGTGCGCGCCGCGGCGTTTTACGGGGCGTTGGTGCTCCTGCTGGTCGGGGTGCCGTTCCTCGTGCCCGCGGACCCGCTGGTCCTCGACCCGGTCTCTTCGGAGCCGCTGCGCTGGACGATGGGGTGGACCGCGGAGATAGGCGCCTGCTGGCTTGGCGGGGTGGCGGCGCTGCTGGTCGCTGTGGGGGGCAAGGGCACCGCAGCGGCCGATCGCGCCGTGCGAGTGTTGATCAGCGCGCTGCTCGCGCTGGCGCTGGTGTCTCTCGGGTTGGGTTGGATCTTCGCCGCCGAGCCGCGGCTCGACGTCGTAGTGGGCGCTGCGATCGCGGTGCTCGGCCTCACCGGGATCGGGGCGCGCTTGCGTGGGCCCGAGCTGGGGATGGGGCCGCTGCTCGTCGGCGCGTTGCTCTTAGGCGTCGGAAACGGCGTGGCGGCTCCCGAGCCGGGTTGGATGTTGGCGCTGTCGTTGGCGGTGACCGGCGCGGGCCTCGCGCTTGCGTTGGTGCTCGATGTCGCGGCCCCGTTTGCTGCGCTGGCGGCGATGCTGCCGCTACTGGTCAACCTGCACACCCGCGTCACGCCCTTTGCGCCCGAAGGCGGCTACGCGCTGCTCGCGATGGTGGTCGCCTACGAGGCGTTTGCGGTGGTGCTGGCCTTGCGGCTGCGTCCAACCCGCGTCGGTACCGCGCTGGCGGTGATCATCGCTGGACCGGCTGCGTTCTACGGCTTTCACGTGCTTTGGCTGCAGGGGATCGGCCGCGGAGAGGGCGCCCTCGCGGTGCTGCTGGGGATTCACCTCGCGTTCGCGGCGCGCCTCGCGCGGGTGCGCGGAGT
>CAIUMM010000188.1 GCA_903900265.1 uncultured Pseudomonadota bacterium | reverse complement strand
TCAACGAGGGCGTCGCGAACCGAACCTTCCGGGCCCTCGCTGAGCTCATGAAGGTGATCGAGTCGCGGTGCGACCACATGGAAAACAACCGCGACCAAGTCCGAGCGCTGACCAAGTACCACTGGTGGCCAACGGAACACCATTGCGAGGGGTAATCACGCTCAGTTGGTATTACATCTCAAATCGGAGCGCTCCGATGACCCTGCGAGACCTGCTGACCCGCCACGACCTACAGGCCTACCTGCCGGCCTTCGAAGACCAACATGTCACGCTGTCTGACCTGCCGCGTCTCTCCGACGAGCATCTACGGGTGGACTTCTGCATAAGCTCGTTCATCGACCGCAGGCGCTTCAAAGCGATGGTCGCGGAACTAGAGGCGGGAGGTACATCGCGCTCGGTTCCGACTATGGGCCGCCCTACGACGCTCGACACCCGCGCACTCCCTGCGCCATCCAAACCGACCGTACAGGCCACGACGAGCTACGCTTACTCTTCCCTGCTCTTCGGCGCCAGAAGCTTCGCGCTTGAAGCAGACACGCTCGTGGTGCGAAAGGGAAGCACGACGAAGCGGACCGTCGCGCTTGACGATGTGCAGGGCGTCAGTCTCGTGGGCGGGCAAGCCTACTACTGCAAGCTCGAAGTCCGCGGACAATCTTTTGTTTGGATAAGTTACACCTTCTCAACAGACTACGAAGCGTTCTTGCGCCAGCTCCACGAACGGCTGGCGAAGCGCCCCACCCGTCCGCGCTTCCGATACGGCCTCCGCTTACTTCAGGTCACTGAAATGTTAGTGTTCATCCTGGTTTGTGCCTTTGGGCTGACGAACCTATGCGCTATGTTTATGGACGCGCCGGTGTGGTTTCGATTGTCTAATGCGTTGGCGGTCCCCTTAATGGCTTGGCTAGCTTGGGACAAATTTACCTATACGTTGCCCCAACTGCGTCCCCGCGACTACACACCCGACGCCATCCCCGCGGAGGCCTTCCCGGGAAGAGGTGTTGCACCTGATCCCTGAGGTCCAGGAGGTGCCCATGTCGATGTTGCTGCTGTTCATCGCGGAGCCTGCTGGGACGCGCGATTTCGGCTCGGGGGACATTGAGGAGGCCCGCACCACGCTGAGTTGAGCGCGGTTCTTTTGACACCTTCTCACCTCCCGACGGAACCCCGTCTTCGCATCTTTGCAGAGCATGATGACGCGATTATGGCCTTCGCCGTCCCCCTGGTTGTGCTGAAGATGGCGATGCGGGCGCAGTCGTGGCAGTGGGATCGTCGCGTCGTCACCCGGGCCACCATAGAGATAGGCCCCGAGGGTGAGTGGCAACTGGACGTTGCCACCACCCGATCGCCTAATCCTAGGGTCGAAGATCTTCCGTCCCATCAGCCAGATATACCGCTTCCCGCGGTGGGAAACGACACCAAAGAGATCCAGCGTCCTCGGCGTCAAGTCCAGCGCATCGGGCACGCCGCCGCCGGCCAGGCCGGCAACCGCCAGGCTCTCTTCCCGATCATGGCTGATCGCGTTCGTCGGCTATCCTCCGCCTGATCCCTCGCGTTCTCCGCACGGCGGGGATCATTTCGCTTACGCAAAACGAAACTCTCCCACTTCAAATACACCGCCTCGTACCAAGCGAGCGAGGCGCTACTTCACGCCTATCAACCAGCACCTATTCCGACGGCGGCCCGATCCGCCACGGCTCGGCTGCATCGGCCTCGATGAGCTCGTTCCGCACGATGTGGCGACAAGGCGACACCGCCGATCAGGTGGCCGGGAACTCCTCGAAGGCCCGCCGGATGAAGTTCAGGAACATGCGGCCGCGCGGATGCCGGAGCAGCGCCACCTCGGGGAATCCGTGGTCGACGGGAGCCACGACGTCCTCGCCGCGCTCCCAGGGATATTCCGCGTTCCCAGGCACGGACTCGCGATCCACCGCCGGCGCGAGCTGCTCGATGGCGCGGAGAATAGATGGGATGAGGCGGCCGGTGCTCCACCCGGAGCACAACGTGCACCCTGATACGAGCGAAGCTCAACGGAGTCACCGGCCATGACCGAGTATAGCACCTGCACCGTCGGCATCGACCTTGGAGACCGCAAG
>CAIUMM010000187.1 GCA_903900265.1 uncultured Pseudomonadota bacterium | reverse complement strand
GCACCACCGACAGGCCGCGCCACTCCGCGGGCGGCGCGGGCTCCTCGGTGAAGCCGCGGTTGCTCACGTTGGGCACGAACGCGAACCCGGCCGCGCTGTCGAGCGGACCTACGCGAAACGACGCCGCGACCGCACCGGACACGTCGAGCACGCTGACGCGGCCTTGCTTTTCGAGGTCGTACCACTCAGCGGCGTCGCCGATCGCGTAGCCGCCGGCGTACTCTTCGGGCCCGGCGTACACCCAGCGTGCGTAGGGCAGCGACCACGCAGTAGCGTCGACCGTGCCGCCGATGCCCACCTTGCCCCAGCATTTTCCGACGGTGATGTGCGCCCCGATGCCATACAGCGGCGCATCGCCAGGGAGCTCCAGCACGCCGTAGTTGCGGCGGGTCCATTCGCTGGCGCTGTAGGCGCCGTGGGCACCGAGCTCCAGTAGGTCGCTGACGCCGATGCGGGCGTCGGCGTGCAGGGACATCGTCGCGAGGGCGAGCCCGGGATCGCCCTCTACCGGGAAGAATCGAGTCGCCGCGTCGAGCGCAGCGTTCGCGTCGGTCACGTTCAGCGCTTGGTCTACCGGATCCGAGACCGCGTAGCCGCTCACCGAGACGCTCCCGGCGATCGTGCCTGCTTCGATGGGCGCGCCGATGTGCAACGGCGGCGCCGTCGCCGGCACAAAGGTGGTTTGCCGGTAGGCGGTGAGGGGCGTGCAGCCGCAGAGGAGGACCAGAATCGCACGAGTTGGGCGCATACTGCCCTCCTTTATCTTGGCCTAACGCGGCCTACAGTTCAACGATGCCGACGTTGGTCACCCACAGCGACGCTACGCCTGCGACGTAGGTGTAGTCCGGGTTGGTGTATGCGCTCACCTCGCCGACGGTGCCGACTGCGGTGCCGAAGCCCATGTCGGTGGTAGGGGCGTCGACGTACGCGACGTCCGCGTACCCGGAGTCGCAGTACACGGACGCCACCAGCGCGTAGTACACGCCGAGCTCGGTGAGCACGCTCAGCTCGTCGGTGGAGATCACGCCGCTGCTGGGAACGGAGATCGAGTACGCTCCGTCGAGGAGCGTCCAAGAGGTCGTGGGGTCGGCTGCGGAGAACACCTGCATCCACGCGGTGCAATCTCCGGTAGAGGTCACGCCCATCGACAATTCCTGGATGGTCGTCTCCGTGTCCGCGAGCACGACGGTGCCGACCTGCAGGTCCGAGGAGGTGCTCGCGCCGCTCTCCGAGCCGGTGGTGTACGTGGCGACGGTGCCGCAGCCGTAGGTGTCACAGCTGAACGAGGCGTTGTCCCCCGCTTTGTAGCTGCGACCGTAGTAGCCGTGGAAAACGTCGGAGGTCGTGTTGTCGTCGCCGCCCGCTTCGGTCCCCATGTCCACACCCGAGAACGTGGCCTTTGACAAGCCTTCTCCGTACGAGTTGAAGTAGAGCGCCGTGAAGCCGCCGTCCACGTTGCCGGTCAACGCGGACCTGCCGGGGGAGGTGGACGTCCAATCCAGCGTGCCGTCGTCCATCCAGATTCCGCTTACGCTGCCGTCGGTCACGTTGTCCGCGACGATCACGTCCTCAAAGTTGTACATCGCGCTGCCGTCGTAGAGGACCGTCCACAGGTACATCCCGCCGACGAAGGAAGCTCCGTAGTTGTCGCGCACCTCCACCCGCGTCCAGTTGTGGGTGCCGTCGGCGAGGAAGGCGCCGCCGATGCCATACTCCCCCTCGTTGTCGTGGATCACCGTGTCGGTGAGCGTCGTGTCGCAGGAGGTGCTGGTCAGGCCGGCCCCGAAGAACGCGGAGCTGCCGCTGATGTCGACGTTGGACAAGATGAGCTCGGCGTCCGCTTGGCAGAGCGCGCCGCCGCCGACGTTCTCGCCCAGCGCGACGCTGGAGCGACCGCTACCGCCAAGGATAGCGACGTTGTTGACCGTCGCGGTCACGCCGTCGGTCTCCACCCACACCGTGGAGCCGCCGCCGGTGCCGTCGAGGATCGCGCCGTCGTGCACGCCGGCCACCGTGGCGTCGCCGATAAACTCGACGCTGGCGTGGAAGGTGCCGTCGCAGAGCCACAACGTTCCGCTGTCCAGCGTGATGTCCGCAGGGTCATCGACGGCGCCAAGCACCGCGCGGGTCACGTCGGTTAGCGACCCATCCCGGCCCTGAAAGCTGGCCATGCCCGCGTCGCTGGTCGTCGGGTCGCAGTCGTTGTCGGCGGCGTCGCAGATCTCGGTGCTGTCCGGCGAGACCGCGGCGTTGGTGTCATCGCAGTCGGAGCCGTCGAGGGTCACATCTGCCGGCGCTACGCATCCGCGCGTGAGCGTGGCCGGATCGCCGAATCCATCGCCATCGGCGTCGGTGTACCAGGCGATGCTGCCGCTGGGGTCGAGGTTGTCGTCGGCGGCATCCACGAGGGTGTCGCAGTCGTCGTCGATGTCGTTACAGATCTCGATGGCGCCGGGGTAGGCGTCGGCGTTTGCGTCGTCACAGTCCATGCCCACCGCGATGGTGCCTGCAGGCTGGATGCACGCGGCGGTCTCGGCGGAGCCAAAGCCGTCCAGATCCCCGTCGGTGTACCATTTGGGCGTGCTCTCTGCGTCAAGGCCGGCGTCGTCGTCGTCGATCTTGTCGTTGCAATCGTTGTCGACGCCGTCGCAGATCTCCAGCGCTTCGGGGTGCACGGCGCTGTCCGCGTCGTCACAGTCTATGCGCTCCGGGTAGCCGTCACCGTCGGCGTCCACCGTGCTGTCGCTGTCCTCCGGCTTGCCGTCGCAGCCTACCGGTGCGAGCAAGCACAGCGCGAGCGAGAGGGAAGTTACGAAGGAGGGAGTGCGAAAAGGGAGCGTCTGCATCGAGCACCGGGGGGAGGGCGGGGGAGTACTCCGCGGAGGGGGGCTTGGCAACGGGCGCATTGGGTGTGGCGTGATCCCGCGGGTCCCCGCAACGGGTCCCGAGCTGGCCGTCCTGTCTACGGGGCGCTTCTGCGCCAAGGCCGCGCGGGACGTTCACGTGGCCGGAGACCGGGCCGAAGCTCCCGGCGTTGCGGCCTGGCTGCACGACGAGTACCATGCGGACATGGACTCCCTCTCCCGCATCACCGTCGATCCCGACAAGCGCGTGGGGAAGCCGTGCATTCGGGGCCTCCGCATCACCGTCTACGACGTGCTGGACTACCTCGCCTCCGGCATGACGGCCGCCCAGATCGTGGAGGACTTCCCTGACCTCAGCGTCGAGGACGTCCGCGCGTGCCTCGCCTTCGCCGCCGACCGGGAGCGTCGCCTGATGAGCGCCGCCAGTTGAGGCTGCTGCTCGATCGGAACCTGTCCCACCGGCTCAAAGGTCCCCTTGCTGTGGCCTTCCCCGACCTTGCCCATGTGCGCGACTTCGCGCTCGAGCGCTCGGACGACACTACCGTTTGGAACTTCGCGAAGGACAAAGGCATCGCGATCGTGTCCAAAGACTCAGACTTCCATCGGTCGCCGGCTTGACCCGAGGACGCTGGCTCGGCCTGCTTGCGTTCGGGTTGGTTCTTCTCCCCGCCACCCCGATGTGCGCGCTCCCGCGGGTCCCCGCAACGGGTCCCGAGCTGGCCGTCCTGTCTACGGGGCGCTTCTGCGCCAAGGCCGCGCGGGACGTTCACGTGGCCGGAGACCTTCTGGAATTCAACGGCGGCGGAGCCTGCCGGTTCTGCCCGGAGCGCGTGACCGTCGAAGTCCGCGAGGAAGCTCCTTCGCTCGCCGCGGAGTGGGGCTTGGTCGGATTCACGCCGGTCGCGCGGCGCCTGGAACGAACTGGCTGCGGCGGATCAGGCTGCGATTACACGCTCACCGCGTGGTGGTGGCAAGGCGGCGCTTGGGTCGTCGTGACGGGGCGCGATGGGGAGACCGACGACCTGTTTGGCGCTGGCCCGCTGTTCCAGGTGACGTGGGGAGCTATCGCGGCGGCGTGTGGCCTGCGGACGCTGATTCCGGATGTTCTACCAGCGTAGTGATAGTGGTTGGGCATACTGGGGGGGCGTCAGTCACATGCCCAGATGTCCACCACCGCGGGGTCGCGTACGAGGTGCCAGGGCCCCCAATAGGGTTCCCCCGACAGCTCAACGATGGAGATGTCCATCGTGTCATCCGTGACGAGGCCGATGGCACGCATGTCGCGCTGATCGGGGCCGCCCGAAGAGACGATGAAGTCCGCCGCCCAGTCGAAAGCCCCATCCGTCGCCTCGTACGGCGCGTACAGGTGGCCGCCGTAGCAGGTGTCGCTCCATCCGCCCCACTCGGCCGACAACAGCAGGTAGATCCCGTCCCCGCTCCATCCCCCCTCGGCGACGGCGCCGGTCACACCGAACCCGCTGTCGGTATCGGCGTCGGTGTCGGTGTCCGAGTCGGTGTCTCCCGCTGAGTCGGCAGGAGCCCCGGATGCGTCTGGAGTACATCCGGGGCCGAAAAACGGAAGTAGTGTCAGAATGAAGTATCGCATGGACATCTCGGGGATGGAGGCGGTTTTAGGGTGCATAGGAACCGCAGGCAGCACGGAAAAGTTAATCGAGCGCAGCGTCGGGCGACACCCAGGGAAGACACCAAGTCACGGCGCGGCCGTCCACCGTGGTGCAGTAACGGTTCCGGCGTCCAGCCGCCCGGTCAGGGTCGGATCCGCCGCGTGATCGACAACGCGGAGCCAACCGGCGGCGAGGACTTCTGCCGAACCGGTCAGACCCGCACCAGCGAGAGTGACCTCCTCATACACGATGCGTGGTACCACGACGTCCGCGTACAGGAGCCGGAGCAGATCGAGCTGCCCGGCGCCCGAAATGTAGATGAGCGGGCCAGCATCAGGAACGACGATCATCCGAGGCCGAGAGCGCCGAGTTCCCGGTCCAGTTCCTCGACGGTGTAGTCGATGACTGGCACACCGTGATCGCCGAGCATGTGCATGAAAGCCGCACGCGGTACCCCCGCCAGCTCGGCTCCCTTGCCGACGCCCAGACGATGCTGGCGGACCTCCTCGATGATCCAGAGCAGGCGCAGCTCGCGGCCGAGGGCGCGGACATCGGGCTCTCCGGCGCGACCCCAGGGGAGCGCGGTGGCGACGTCGACGGTGCGGGCGGGAGTGGACATGGCGTCAGCATAGCCCCGGAACGCGCTGGCGGCGATCCGATGGCGTCAACAGCGCTGACCGCCTCCGGCAGCAATCCCCCTCGACGTGCCGTCGTTGCTGCACCAACAGGAAACGTGGTGAAACGAGTTCGCTGGCGACCTGCGCCCAGTCGGTCCGGACGTTCCGTGGGAGGTGACCGAGACGGCGCTGCGTGAGCCCGCCGCGCTGACCGGGCTGCCGTGGCCCGCTCCGCATCGGGCCGGGGCAACCTGAGTTAGAACCCGGAAAGCACGCTCGGAAGGCTCGTTCCTCCATCTGCGGCTTCCTGCCTACCCCGGATTCCCAGCGTTCTACCAAGTGGTTGGGCCGGCTGGATTCGAACCAGCGAATGATGGAGTCAAAGTCCATTGTCTTACCGCTTGACGACGGCCCAGTTCGGCGGTCTTAACGCTGCGCGGTTCTCCCCGCCACCCTCCCGCCACGCGCGCGAGGAGCGAGGCTGTTCGCTCTGGCTACTGGTGCCAAGAAGGCTTCTTCAAGCCGGGGATCTTGTCGAAGCCGAAGGGGTCGCCGCCGGGAGTCGGCTCGAGCTTCTCGGGTCCGCGCGTGCCTTCGGCGTCGCTCGCTCCAGGCACGTCGTAGCGCTCGTTCACCGAGATGAAGCTGCCACCGGCCTTGAGAACGGAAAGGTGAACCTCGATGTTGGTGAAGCGCCAGTCGACCGACCAGTGGGCCATCGGGCCAGAGAACTTGGCCGCATCGGGGGTGCCGGAGGCGCGCGCAGGCGCTCCGTAGGTGCTGGTGAGGCTGGCGAGCGCCGCCGAGTAGTCGGTGACGGCGTCGGCCGGCAAGCTGAATTGGCGCGTGACTGAGATGTGGGTGAGCGGCACGTCGTCGCCGTGCGAGAGCAGGATCTGCGTGAGCTGCCCGCCGTTGAGCGCCGGGCGCTCCGGCAGCGTGTCGGGCTTCAGACCTGCGTCTTTGCCGCACTCGTAGCGCTGGGTGGCGCGCCGGGGAGACGCCTCGGCCTTGCAGTTCAAGCCGTGGGCAGCGATCCACGCGGTGATGCCCGCCGGGTCGGTAGCGCCCAGCGTCAAGCCATACACATTCATGGTCGACGCCGCCTCGGTCGCGGCGGGCCGTGAGGACGTGGTCTTGGGAGCGCTGAGCGGGGTGGGAGCAGTGGCTGCGGGGCCACAGCCCCGGCATCCCGACAACAGAATCAGCAAGGCGAGGGGAGAGCAAACGCGCATCCGCGCCTTGTACTCTGGTCGCGCACGGTGTGCCGCCCGCTCAAGAAACCCACGGCATGGCATACAACTGCGCTTTGTTCAGCTGTCGGCGTTCGCCGGCCAAGGATAGAGACGCGTCATGGCTTATTCCGACCGGCTGGAGGGCGAGATCCTGCGGTTCACGTTTCGAGCTCCCGAGCGGGGGTTCGCCGTGGCGCGCATGCGCATCGCCGACGCCACCGAGGTCACCGTCGTGGGGCCGATCGCCGGGCTGCACGAGGGCCAGCGCATCGCCGCTGAGGGCCAGTGGGGCATGGACGCCAAGTTCGGCAAGCAGTTCAAGGTCGAGAAATTCCTCGTCGAAGACCCTCGGACGATGCGCGGAATGGAGAAGTACCTCGCGTCGGCGCTGCCGGGCGTGGGAGAGGAGCTGGCCCGGCGCATCGTGGAGCACTTCGGGCTCGACACGCTCACCGTGCTCTCGGACAGTCCCGAGCGCTTGGCCGAGGTGCCGGGCATACGCGGCAAGACCTTGGAAAAGCTGCAAGAGCAGTTCGTCGATGGCAAGGCCGAACAGCAGCTGCTGATCATGCTGCGCGGCTTCGATCTGCCCGCTGGCATGGCGCATCGCGTCGTCGAGCGCTTCGGAAAAGACGCTCACTCCGTGGTGATGCGGTCGCCGTACCGGCTCACCGAGGTCAAAGGCATCGGCTTCCGCACCGCTGACCAGATCGCCCTCGGGAATGGCGTGCAGCGAGATGCGCCGGAGCGCATCGCCGCGGCGATCGCCTTCGTGCTGGAGAGTTGCGAAGACGAAGGCAGTTGCTACCTCCCCGAGGCCGTGGTCGTCGAGCGGGTGTGCGGTTTTGACATCGACGTCGCCCCGGTGCGCGCCCAGCTGGACCAGCTCGCGAGCCTCGGGCGCATCGTGCGCAAAGACGCGATGGGCAACACGACCTATCCGGAGCGCGAGCGTCCGATCTACCGCGTGGCGATGGACCGCATTGAAGCCAACGTGGCGCGCTTGATGCGGCAGCGCGTCGCTGCGGCGCCTGCGCTGGCGGTGGATGTCTCCGCGGCGCAAGCCAGCGCCGGAATTGAGTTGTCTGAGCAGCAAGCGCTGGCGATCCAGACCGCCCTCGACAGCGGTCTGACGGTGATCACCGGCGGCCCCGGTACCGGTAAAACAACCATTGTTCGCGTACTGTTGGCCGCAGCGCAGCAGCGCGCGCTGAAGGTGGCGCTCGCTTCGCCGACCGGGCGCGCCGCGCGTCGCCTCGCGGAGTCCTGCGCGACCAAAGCCGGTCCGGCGGACGCCAAAACCCTGCACCGCCTTCTGGAATTCAATCCGATGGACGGCGGCTTCGTGCGCGGGCCCGAAAAGCCCATCGAGGCCGATCTGGTGCTCGTCGACGAAGCGAGCATGGTGGACTTGAAGCTGATGGAGTCGCTGCTTCAAGCGCTGGGGCCGCGTGCGCGGCTGGTGCTGGTGGGCGACGTCGATCAGCTTCCCAGCGTGGGCGCGGGGCGGGTGTTGGGAGACGTGATCGCGTCCGACGGCGTGCCGATCGCGCGCTTGACCACGATCTACCGGCAGGCGATGGAGTCCTCGATCGTGCGGAACGCATGGCGCGTCAACCGCGGTGAAGTCCCGGTCTCCTCCGAGCTCGAGCCGGGGACCGCGCGGGACTTTTTTGTGGTGCGCCAGGAGGACGCCGATGAGGCGCGAAACCTGCTCCTGCGGGTGATCACCGAGCGCCTCCCGCGCTTGGGCTTCGATCCGGTGCGTGACGTTCAGGTGCTCACGCCGATGCACGGCGGGCCGCTGGGCACGGTGATGCTGAACCAGGTGTTGCAGGACGCGCTGAACCCGCGCGCCGGCTTGCTCGGCGGCAACGAGCTGACCGTGGGGCGCAAGGTGTTTCGCGCCGGGGACCGCATCCTGCAAACCCGCAACGACTACGACCTCGACATCTTCAACGGGGACGTCGGGCGGGTGACCGAGGTGAGCGGCGCAGGGCTCGCGGCAGATTTTGACGGCCGCAGCGTACAGCTCTCGCTGGTAGCGTTGGAGTCCGTCGAGCACGCCTACGCGATCAGCATCCACAAGTCGCAGGGCAGCGAGTATCCGGCGGTGGTCGCGATCGTTCATCACTCGCACTTTGTGATGCTACGCCGCAACCTGCTGTATACGGCGCTGACCCGCGCGCGGAAGTTTGTGTGTCTGGTCAGCAGCGGCCGCGGCCTGACCACCGCGGTCAGCCGGCCGGGAGAGGACAATCGGTGGACGGGCCTCAAGCAGCGGCTGTGCGACCAAGCTTGATCGTAGTTTATCCCTCGGAGTAGCCGCCGGAGTCGTCGTCATCGTCGGTCGGATCGGCGCTCTTGGGCGGGGCGACGGGGATGGGGGACTCGTTGGGGAACAAGTCCATCAGGAAATCACCGGTCATCTCTGCCTTTTCTTCGGCCTCTTCCGACAGTTCAAGCGCGTTGATCTGGCTGTTGTTGTCGGTGGGATCAAGCTCGGCGGCGCGAGCGAACGCCACGCGGCTCTGGGCGATCAACCCACGGAATGTCTCCTCGTCGCCGAAGACCACGTCATCCGTGCTTGCCTTCTCTTTCAGGATCTCGCCCAGCAGGCTCCACGCCAGCGCGAGCACCACGTTCTCGGGCACGTCCTCGGACCATTGTCCGCCGCTCTCCAGCACGCGGATCGCCTCGCGCACGTCGGTCTCGGCGTCCTCGAGCTGGCCCATCTCCAAGCGGATGCGACCGCGCTCCAGCCGCGGCTCCGGGAGGCGGGGCTCTACGACGAGGATCTGGTTGAAGATGCTCAGCGCTTCGTCGACGCGACCGGCGTTGCGCAGCGCGAGGCCGCGAAGAAAGCGAGGCCCCAGCGCGGCGAGGTGAGGCTCGGGCTGGGTTTCAACGTCGCTCGGGACGGTGGTCGGATCGAGGGGAGGGCGATTTGCAGTGTTCGACATCGCAGCCGGGTAGTCACCCCTGAGGTCTTTGACAACGGCCGGTTACGTTGCCCACAGGAGTTTTGATGCCGCATACGGTTCTGCTCGCAGGTGGTGGCACCGGCGGCCACGTCTACCCCGCCCTCGCGATGGGCGACGCGCTCCGCGCCCGGGGCCACAACGTCCTCTATTTTGGCGAGCAAAGTCGGCTTGAAGGCCGGGTTGCCCCGCAGCGTGGCTACGCGTTTACGCCGGTAGAGGCGTTGGCGTTCCCGCGCTCCGGCGTGGTCGCAAAAGTTGCCTTCGGTTTTCGGCTGATCCGGGCGGCGCTGCGCGCGCGTGCGCAGGTCAAAGCCGCGGGCGCGACGGTGATCTTGGGCGTTGGCGGCTACGTGATGGCGCCGACGGTGTTGGGCGGCTGGCTGTGTGGCGTTCCCAGCGTGATTCACGAGTCGAACGTCTCACCGGGGCTCGCGAATCGGCTCTGCGCGCGCGTGGCGCGCATGGTGCTGCTCACCTACGCCGAGAGCGCCGGGCGCATCCCCGGCAACGCCGAAAAGGTGGTGATCGGCTGCCCGGTCAACCCGAAGGTGTTGAGCGGCGACCGCGCGGCTGCGGCGGCGCGCTACGGGCTCGACCCGAGCCGGCCCACCTTGCTGGTCGTCGGCGGATCCTTGGGCGCTGCGACGATCAACGAGGTCGCTCGCGCCGCAGCCGTTGCGTGGGCCGACGGGGGCCCGCAGATCCTGCACATCACCGGGCCGCGCTACCACGCCGAGGTCGTCGCAGCCTACGCAGCGGCGATGCCGACGCTCCCGGCCTCGCTGTGCATCCGCGACTACGAAGACAAAATGGGCGACGCCTACGCGATCGCCGATCTGGTGCTGTGCCGCTCGGGCTCCAGCACGCTCTCCGAGCTGTGCGCGCTGGGCAAGCCTTCGGTGCTGATCCCTTCGCCGAACGTGACCGACAACCATCAGGAGGGCAACGCGCGCGGTCTGGAGCGCGCAGGCGCCGCCGCGGTGTTTGTCGAGAAGGGCTTGGACGCCGCCGCCGTGGTTTCAGCGATGGCGTCGATGTTGGCGGACCCAGCGCGCTTGCATGCCATGGGCGAGGGGGCGCGCTCGCTGGGCAAGCCCGGCGTGGCCGAGCGCGTGGCGGATCTGATCGAAGCGATGCTGCCCGCGACGTCCTGAGCGGGCTCGCTGCAGGCACAGCCTGACCCGATCGGATCAGTGCTTGATCTGGCGCTCGGCCTTGGCGAGCTCGCGCTTGACCTGACGGGCGTGGCGAACGGCCGCTTTGCTGACCTTGACCTCCGCTGCGTTCACCGCTTTGGGCGCCTCGATCGTCAACTTTTCGATCGCCGGGGCAGGGTCTTTGTCCTGTCGTGCGTACGCGATCGCCAGCAGGGTGAGCGCCTCCGGCCGGTCCGGCGAGGCCGTGTACTGCGCGAGGAAGCGCGTGCTGCGCCCTTCGACCGCCGGTCCAGCCTCCCGTCGGTCATAGAACCGACTGATGAGGATCTCCTTGTGGCCCATGCGATTTTGGGCCTTGGTGAGGAACTTCTCAGCCTCGACTGCGTGCGCGCTGGCGGGGAATCGGGACGAGAAGCCGGTCCAGGTGTTGATGGCCTGCCGGGTCCACGTCTGGTCTTTGGCCGCGACCACCGGCGCCTTCTGATACAGCGTCATGCCGAGACGAAAAACGACAAAGTCCAGCTCGGTGTAGCGCGGGTGCGCCCGCAGGAAGTCCTCGTACGCAAGGCGGGCGGCGTCCCACTCCGACTTCTTGTAATGCAGCTCAGCGATGGCTAATTCTGCTTTCAGGGCGTAGGGGTCGTCCCGAAAATAGGTGCGGACCCGGTTGTACTGCTCCAACGCTTTGGGCAGGGCGCCGCGCTTGGCGTAGCGCTCTCCGAGCTCAAAGGTCTGCTGCGCCGTCAGGCGACCCGCCGCCTGCGCCGGCGCGCGGACGAGCAGTGTAGCGAGGGCCAGCATGCCCAGAAGGCGCGCCCCTGAGCGGATCATCGCCGCGAACGGTGACGCCGCGGGCCGGGAGGTCTGCTGGGTGCGAGGCTCGAGGAAGTTTGCGGTGCGGGAGGACACGGTGGTGGGCTATCGCGCGGCCCGTGATAGGGCGAACCCCACTCCCCGAGTCTTGCCGTGGCTACTTCGTCTGCTGCTCCGCCCGTCACCTTCAGCACCTTTGTGATCTCCCTCGCGCACGCCGCGCTGGCCGGCACGGGACAAGCCGATCCCGCGGACGCGGGCCATGGCGGGGGCGCCCACGCCGAGCTGGCCGCACATACGCTGCAGCTGCTGGACCTGCTCGCGGAAAAAACGAAGGGAAACCTGGATGGTGAAGAAGAGCGCTTGCTCGACGCCGTCCGCACCGAGATCCGCAGCAAGCTCCGTTAGCCCGCGTTCGACGCGCGTGCGTCTGCGAGAAAGTCCCTTCGGTTGTATGCGTTTAGCAATTCCGTGTCTAACCCTTGACGGGCACGGTCGGTTCGTGTACCCTGCGCGCGCCTTTGAGCCCTACCTTTCCTACTGGTTTTCAAGACTGGTCTTTACTGGAGATGCCATGATCCGTTCCCTCTCTGTTCTGTCCCTGATCGCCCTCGTCGGTTGCACCGGCGGCAAAGATGACACCGGCGACACCCCGGCAGGCTGCGACGTCAGCGTCGCGTCCACCATCCCGGTCGCCAACTCGGTCGACGCGTACTACCGCGCGAACATTGAGTTTGAGCTCTCCGATCCCGACACCACCGCGATGATCACCACCGACATCCCCGGCCACCAAGAGCTCGGCGTCGACGGCGTGACCGTGATCTGGGTCCCCGATGCGCCCCTCGCGCCCGCGACCTCCTACACCGCCACCCTCGACTACTGCGGCGGCTCCGTGCCCCTCAGCTTCACCACCTCCGAGCTCGGCACCGAGATCGCAGAAACCGGCTCGCTCGTCGGCCGCACCTACGTGCTCGCCCTCGCCGATGCCCGCATCATCGAGCCCGCCGGAATCGGCTCCGTGCTCTCCGGCTACCTCACCACCGACATCCTCCTCGGCGTGAGCGACGTGAACGGCACCGAGCTCAACATCATCGGCGCGCTCGGCGCGACCGACGCGGACGGCAACAACATCGAGCCCTCCGAGCAGGACTACTGCGATCCGACCATCCCGTTCCCCCCCGCGACGCTGGACAACCCCTTCTTCAGCGTCGGCCCTGAGAACGCCACCATCTCCGTAGCCGGGTTGGAAGTGCTCATCGGCAACCTCGAGATCACCGGCACCTTCGCACCGGACGGCACCTACTTCGACGGCGGCACGCTCCGTGGCACCATCGACACGTCCTTGCTCTCCGGCTTGATCGACGACTCGGGCGACCCCAACGCGATCTGCGCGCTGGCCGTCAACTTTGGCGCCACCTGCGAAGCCTGCCCGGACGACGGCGACCCGTACTGCCTGACCCTCGTGGCCGACCAGATCTTCGCGGAGGAGGTCGATGGCCTCTCCCTCGTCGAAGTCGGCGGGAACAACTGCATGGGCTGCGCCGATGCGACCGAGTCCACCGACCTGTCCGAGACCTGCCCGGTCGACCCGAGCATGTAGTTCGGCGCCTTCGGGCACCACGGCCCCGGTCGGCGTCGCCGTCCGGGGCTTTTCTTTTGATGTTCGGTTCCTTAGAGTGGATGTCGGAGCGGCCGGGTGCCCTACCGCCGCGCGGCGTCGACGATGCCGTTCACGACCTCATCGCCGTGCTGAAGGCGGGCTCGGTCGTTGACCCACGCCGGCACGTCCCCGCCGATCTCCGTCTCCCACGTGTACCGCAGCCGGGTCTTGCCCCCGCCGAGGTCCCAGGCGTCGTAGCCGCCGGCTACGCGAGGCAAGCGGACGACGCTCTCGGATGCGGCCGGCGCCGAAGCGTGGTTCGTTGCTTGAAAACGAAGGTGAAAAGCGGAGAGTGCTCCGGTAGAATCCGCGCCGGGAACGACGGAGCTTTGGGCCAGCGCAAACCCGGCGATGTAGTCGCGATCGCTGAGCGGGGAGGGATAGTCGACGTGGATCCACGCTGAGTCGGCGTCGAGCCGCCGCACCTGATCGATGTGCCCGAAGACCTTGGGGTACGCTTCGAGGTCCTTGATCACCGCGACGACGCGCGCGTAGGGCACGGACTCCTCGCGCTCGGCGTAGCACCAAGGGAGGCCCGCAGCGTCCCGGGTACACTGGATCAACGGGGATTGTTGGACCATGCTCCAGCCTTCTGCGGGCGGTGTGGGCCAAGCCGCATGGGCGTGAGGAATGGCCAACGCGGCGAGGGCCGTGGTTATCAAGGTCATCGTGGGCATCCGGAGGAGCTAACAACCCCCGACCGCTCCCGTTCGATCCGGCTCACTCCAAAATCGCTGCCAACAGCAGCGCCATCGGCAGCGTGGCCAGCAACGCGGCGACGCCTGTGCCCGCGACCCGCCATCCGCTGTGCGGCGTTGCGCCTTTTCCGAGGTGGTGGATCAGCTGCGGGCCCTGAAGCTGCTCGGTCAGGATGCGGCAGCCGAACGCGATGCCGATGGCGATCGCGGCGCCCGGGACGTTTTCGGGCAACAGCACGGAGACGGTCATCAAGAGGAGCGTTCCCACCACGCCGAACCCGAGCGTGCGAAAAACGTTTCCGGGGTCGTTGAACGCCCGGTAGTTCGCAGCCAACGCCATCGCGCCACCTAACGGACCTCCAAGCAGCGTGACCAGCAGCACGTGACGAGGCGTGAACAGCTTCACGGGACGGCGTGCACCGCAGCGACCCAGCGCTCCGGCTGGATCGAGAGCTGGGGCATCGCGAGGTACCCGCCTACGCCCACCGTGTGCGTGCCTTCCCCAGCGGTGATGCGGTAGAGGTTCAGCTTGTTGTCCGCGAGGATGGCGCTGGACGAGAGCACCATCGTGGCGTCATCCGGAGCCGGGTAGAGCCGGGCGTCGTCGCCGATGCTGACCTGCGTGCTGTCGCCGAGGCGATCCCAGTTGACGCCGGCGTCGATCGAGCGCTGGAAGGTGCGGGTGCCGTCCGCGCCGTCGGTGATCGCGAACAGCACGTCGTCGCTCGCGGGTGAAGCGGCGACGCGCAGGCCGATGACCGTGCCATCCGAATGGCCGACGAGCTTGGCGCTGACGTCGTCCCAGCTCGCGCCGCCGGTGTGGCTGATGAAGATTCCGGTCTCGCCGGCGACGGTCACGAGGTCGAGGTTGCTGGGGCTGACATCGCCGCCGTGGGGCACGAAGGGCGCCGCGCCGTTGAGCGTCCAGGTCGCTCCTTTGTCCTCGGAGGTGACGACACCGCGCGCTTGAACGCCGCGCAGGCGGCCGCCCGCGAACGTGGGCGGGTCGACGAAGGGCTCTACGGTGTCGAAGGGCGTCCAGCTAGCGCCGAGGTCGCTGGACACTGCGCCGGCGCCGGTCAGTCGGTCGAAGGCGTAGACGTCGTCGCCCCCCGCGACCAGCGCCCAATCCCCGGTGGACGGAAGGTTTCCGGTCTGCTCCCAATCGCAGCCCGTATTGGTCGACATCATCACCATGCCTGCGGTCACGCCGACCATCGTGGTGGCGTCGCCGACCGGACCGGTGACGCCGGTGGTTTTTGCGGTGGTGGAGGGCGCCTCGGTGGGCGCGTGTAGATCGTCGCCGCCCTCTTCGTAGAGCAGGATGCCGCTGCTTCCGCGCACCCGACCGCAGACGCCGGCGGTGTCGGAGTCAAAGGTGTGGCCCATGTCCGACGCTTTGTCGGTGCACGCGGGGAGCGCCAGCGTGGCGAGCACCGACAGCGCCAGCATGTTGCGACGGCGATCGACGCGGAACGAGGGAGAGACCAAAGAGATGGGGAAGGGGAGTGCACGTCGCATTTGGCGATCCTAACGGATCTGCGGCCGGGTGCGCACCGCAGCGCTGCTGGCGAGCCGATCGGAAAAGCAACGCGCATTCTGGCCCCGGTTCGGTATGTCCTTCCACCATCCCGCGGGCTGACCGCGATCCTGCCGTGCTGAACCGGGGTCTACACCTTGACGATACGCGTTTGGTCGGGCACATTCGCCCGGACGTTTTCAACTCGGCCATTCCGGCCCGAACCCGCACCCCGAAGGTACCTCGTCATGGCCCTCAAGAATTACCTCTTCACCTCCGAGTCCGTCAGCGAAGGCCATCCCGACAAGATGTGCGATCAGGTTTCGGATGCGGTGCTGGACGCGATCCTCGCGGTGGATCCCAAGGCCCGCGTGGCGTGCGAGACCGCCGTGAAGACCGGCTTTGTGATGATCGCCGGCGAGATCACCTCGACCGCCCACGTCGACTACCCCCCGATCATCCGCAAAGCCGTGAACGACATCGGCTTCGACCACTCCGACAAGGGCTTCGATGGCAACACCTGCGCGGTGCTCGTCGCCGTCGAGCAGCAGAGCCCGGACATCGCGCAGGGCGTGAGCGAAGGCGAAGGCCTGCACAAGGAGCAGGGCGCCGGCGATCAGGGCATGATGTTCGGCTACGCCATCAATGAGACCCCCGAGCTCATGCCGGCGACCATCCAGTACGCGCATCAGCTGATGTTCGACCTGGCGCACCTCCGCAAGACCCACAGCGATTGGAGCTGGGTGCGCCCGGACTCCAAGAGCCAAGTCACCATCGAGTACCGCGACGGCAAGATCGCCCGCATCGACACCGTCGTTGTGTCCACCCAGCACGCGCCCCGCGCGCATGCGGACATCCAGCGCCAGATCGTCGAAGACCTGTGCAAGATCTCGCTGCCCGCCGAGCTGCTCGACAGCAAGACCAAGTACTACATCAACCCCACCGGCAACTTCGTCGTCGGCGGACCGATGGGCGACTCCGGCTTGACCGGTCGCAAGATCATCGTGGACACCTACGGTGGTCACGGCGCCCACGGTGGCGGCGCGTTCTCCGGTAAGGACCCCTCCAAGGTGGACCGCTCCGCGGCCTACATGGGTCGCTACATCGCGAAGAACCTCGTCGCTTCCGGCGCTTGCGACCGCGCGCTCGTGCAGCTCGCCTACGCGATCGGCGTGGCTGAGCCCGTCAGCGTCAACGTGGAGACCTTCGGCACCGCGCACGTCGACGAAGAGAAGATCATCGCGTGCGTGCGCGAGATCTTCCCCACCAAGCCCGCGGGCCTGATCAAGCACCTGAACCTGCTCCGCCCGATCTACAAAGAGACCGCAGCCTACGGTCACTTCGGTCGCGCTCACTTCCCCTGGGAGAAGCTCGACATGGTCCCGCAGGTCAAGAGCTACCTCGGGTTGTAGTTCGGCTTCAGCGCCGGGTCGGATGCGGGGCGAGGGGTGGACCTTCGGGCTTTGGGGCTCGACACGGTCCCTTCCGCCACGCTTCGACCCAGCTGGCCGTCACAGCGCCGCGCGCCCAGATGTCCACGCCAAGCGTGTCGGCGTCGGCAGCGCAAAAGTCGTTGTGACTGCGCTTGATCGCGGGCAGGTGCAGCTTCATCTCGTGGAGCGCACCGTCCAGACAGGCCTGACCGGGACATCCGGTCGGGTCGATCGGCGTTTTTTGAGCGAGGCGCTCCCGAAAGTACGCGTTCCAGAACAGCTGTTCGGCGTCGGGGGCTCTGGTCAACGCCGCGTAGCCTTTCGCGACGTCGGGCACCTCGGACGGCGGCTTGTCCAGCACGGCTCGCGCTGCCTCTCGGATCAGGTGGTAGCTGCACTCGCGCCCGAAGGTCTGCGTGCCGTCGCAGGCGGCGAACGCAGCGTCTAGCTCGCCCGCGCGTGCGGCGCGCTCGGCGTACAAGAACCGGCACTCTTGGGCCCAGCGATCGACGGTGATGCGCGTGCAGTCGTCAACCGGGCGCTCGTGTCGTTCGGTGATCGCGGTCAGGCAGTCGGATCGGTTGGGCTCGGTGCGGATCGCCTCGCAGCTTGAGAGCGCGGTCGGCCAATCCGGCGCTTGCAGGGCGTTCACGTAGAGCTCAGATGCGGCCTTCGGGGCCTCGCATCCGACGATCAGGAACAGCAGAACGCGGGCGCCGCGAGCAGTGCGCGAGAGGGCCCCGCCGCTCAGCTTTCGCACGATCCGGGCGTCTGCCCGCAATGGTCACAACCGGTGCTCGGGGTCTCGGCGCCGGTGCCGGAGTTGTACCCCCGCGGCGCTGCGCTGTTGCCCACGTGCGCTGCCGTCACCCGACGCGCGAGCTTGCCTTCCTTCATGCACCAATCGCTGGCCTCTCCTGCTTCATCGCAGGTCTGCGGCTCACGGCCGCTGCGCACGAGCACGTCAAGCCGACGCCCACAGTCGCATTGATATTCGAAGATCGGCATGGTCAGCCTTTGCGGTGGGTCAAGCGGGAGGGAGCTGGCTGTCGGCGTGACCTTGACGACGGCCGAGCCAGAAGCCGATGCCGCCGGTGAAAGCGCCGAAGAACAACGCAAACGCGACCATCAGGCCAAAGGTGCCGCCGTCCGTGGAGGATGCGCCTTCTGCGGGCGGAGCCCAAGACGTTGTGGCGGTGCTCGCGCTCGTGGCGCCGGTGGGCGGGGTCATCCCGGTCTGACCGGGCAACGTAGCCGAAGCGCCCATCTGTCCGGCGCCCATCTGTCCGGCCATGCCTGCGCCCATCTGTCCGGCGCCCATCTGCCCGGCCATGCCTGCGCCCATTTGACCCGTCATGCCGGTCATCCCCGCGCCCATCTGTCCGGCGGGCAGCTGCCCCCCGCCCATTTGTCCGGCACCCATCTGACCCGCGGCGCCGCCGGCTCCGGCAGCGGGCATTTTGGGGATCTCGGCGACCGTGAACGTGCCGCCTTTGACCAGTATGATCTTCAGCGGGATGAACCCGCTCACGCCGGTCATATCGGCCTTTCCAGACCAAGACTCCGTGGCGTTGCTGACCTTGAGCGCGACCGAACCCGTGCTTTGAGGGATGCGGAGGGAGTACAGGCCGTCTCCGGCTTTGAAGTCAGGGCGCTTGCCGTCATCGGCAGCTTGCAAGGTTTTGGAGCCGACGGTGATGGTCAGCTCGCCGCCACCGGCGAGGTGCGTCAGGTCTTCGACGAGCAGCAGCGGCTCGGTCGACGTTCCCGCGCCGCCCATCTGCCCGGCCGCGCCCATCTGTCCTGCTCCCATCTGCCCGGCCGCGCCCATCTGCCCGGCCGCGCCCATCTGCCCGGCCGCGCCCATCTGCCCGGCGGCGCCCATCTGCCCGGCGGCGCCCATCTGTCCTGCGCCCATCTGCCCGGCGGCGCCCATCTGTCCTGCGCCCATCTGCCCGGCGGCGCCCATCTGTCCTGCGCCCATCTGTCCTGCGCCCATCTGCCCCGCGGCAGGGGTCTGTCCGGCTGCAGGCGTTTGACCGGCCTGAGGTTGACCCGGAGGGGTGGTCGGTTGAGCGGCGAGCACGGTGGCGATGAGGAACGTAAGCATGCGTATGGAATAACACGACGCTTCCCGCTGTGCTTCCGGCGAGACGGGTCAACTTCTTATGGACAGGGTATGCACGCGCCATGCACGTCAGCGCCCTGGTCATGCTCTTGGTTCAAATCACGGTCATCGTGGCGGTGGGGCAGGTTTTGGCGCTCGCGGCTCGTCGGGTGGGGCAGCCAGCGGTCGTCGCCCAGGTGATCGCGGGGATCGCCCTTGGGCCTTCTGCGCTGGGTCTGATCTGGCCCGATGGCATGCACGCGCTCTGGGCGCCGGACTCGTTGGGGGCGCTCAACGCGGTCGGGCAGCTCGGGCTCGTGCTCTTCATGTTCCTGATTGGGCTCGAGTTTGACCTGAGCCTGATTCGCGGCTTGGGTCGCGCGAGTGTCATCATCAGTCAAACCAGCATCGCTGCCCCATTTGCGATGGGAATCGCGCTGGCGTGGCCGCTGTACGGACATCTTGCCCCGGCTGGGGTGCCATTCTTGCCGTTCGCGCTCTTCATGGGCGTAGCGATGAGCATCACGGCCTTCCCGGTGCTCGCGCGCATCCTCGCGGAACGTCAGGCGTTGCGCACCCGAATCGGGGCGATCGCGCTTGCGTGTGCGGCGGTGGATGACGTCACTGCTTGGTGCGTCCTCGCGTTTGTCGTCTCGGTTGCGCGGTCCGAAGGCGTCAGCGGCGCGGTGCGCACGACGATCTACGCGGTGATCTATGTTGGGGTGGTCTTCGCGTTTGTGCGCCCCCTGCTCGCTCGGATCGGCGCGCGCACGCGAGAAGGGGCCTCGCAGGGCTTGATCGCCGCCGTGTTTTTGTTGGTGTTGGTCAGCGCAGGCGTGACCGAGACCATCGGAATTCACGCGCTCTTTGGCGCCTTCTTGATGGGTGTGGTGATGCCGCGGGAGTCCGGCTTCACACAGGCGCTGATTGAAAAGCTGGAAGACGTGGTGGTGCTCCTCCTGCTCCCCGTGTTCTTCGCGTGCAGTGGTCTGAAGACGGACCTTGGATTGATGAACACGTCCAGCGCGTGGATTGAATGTGTAGGCATCATCGTGGTGGCGTGCGCCGGCAAGTTCGGGGGAAGCCTACTGGCGGCCCGAATCTCGGGGTTGAACTGGCAGGAGTCGAGCGCCATCGGCATCTTGATGAACACCCGCGGGCTCATGCAGCTCGTGGTGTTGAACATCGGCTTGGAGCTTGGGGTCATCTCCCCCGAGCTGTTCGCGATGATGGTGGTGATGGCTATCGCCACGACAGTGATGACATCTCCAGCCTTGGAATGGGTTTATCCTCGCGCCCAGATTCTCCGCGAGCAGGTCCCCAAGTCCGATGTCTCGGAACAGTCCGGCGTGGTGCCCGTGCCGACGAAGCGGGAGATTTTGCTCTGTGTCTCCGACCCGTCGATCGGCGCGCCGATGGTGACGCTCGCGGCCCGGCTCACTCAGGCCGGCGACGGCGGCGTGCTTGTTCTTCGCCTTCTGCCGGTAGACAAGCCTTCCCAGTACCTGACCGCCGCGCAACCCGAAGAGGTGCAGAGCGCGTTGGCCGCGGTGGAGGCGCGTGGCGCCGAGCTGGGCCTCGCGGTGCCCCACCGCAGCTTCCCGTCGGCGAAGCCCGCGCGCGACATCTGCAGGGTGGCCGATGAAGAAGGGGTGGGCCTGATCCTGCTCGGGTCGCATCGTCCGTTGCTGCAGCGCACGCTCCTCGGCGGCGTGGTCTCGGAGGTCGTCGCGTTGGCCGATATGCCGGTCGGCGTGCTCATCGATCGCGGTCTCGAACGCGTCGAACGGGTGCTGCTCGCGGTGGATGAGAGCGCGGACGGCGATGCGGCGGCGCTGGTCGCGCGGAAGCTTCAGGCTGCTGGCGCCTCGCTGACCGAGTGGCGGGGCGGGGACGGAGACCGCACCGAAGGGCTGCTGGCCGAGAGCGAAAAGGGCTACGATCTCGTGGTGGTGGGCATGAACGCCACATGGGACCTGGACCCTACTCCGACTCCCTGGCATCGGGAGCGCCTCGCGGATGGCATCGCGACCACGCTGCTCGCCGTGCGTGCGGGCGATCCGGTCTGAGCTCCGGGAACTACCCCACCGCGAGTCGGATCAGCAGCTCTTTGGCGTTGACCAAAGGGTAGGTGCGCGCCGAGAGCACGATGCCGGGGCGCTTGGCGCGCACCTCTTCGAGCGTGTCCCCGCCGATCGGGGAACGCACGACGCCCAACAAGCTCCCTGTGCGCAGTCGCTCGCCGGCGCGAACCTCCGCGGCAAAAAAACCAGCCAAGTTGGCGCGATACTCGTCGACCTGATCGGTCTCCAGCACCGTCCCGGTGGCGTCCGGATCCGCGGGGAGCAGGCTGCGCGCCGTCAGGATACGGACCATCGCTCGGGCAAGTTGGCGGGCCGGGTCGAGGCTCAACACCCCAGCTTGTCCGCCACGAAGCGTCAGGCAAGGGCGAGCCTCTGCGCGCCACGCGCCCGACAAGCCGCTGTCGAAGTGCTTGGCGGCGCGCTTCCAGATCACCGGCAAGCCGCTCGCCCGCGCGGCTTCAAGCTCGCGCCCGTAGAGCGGCGCCCGCGCGTGGGGACACTCCTCGGTGAACCGATTGCCGGTT
This sequence comes from uncultured Pseudomonadota bacterium, assembly GCA_903900265.1. Lineage (GTDB taxonomy): Bacteria > Myxococcota_A > UBA796 > UBA796 > SXON01 > CAIUMM01. The sequence continues at coordinate 37,652 of CAIUMM010000187.1, read as the reverse complement.
TGCACCTCGATGCACAGGCCGCTGGGTGTGGCTTCGAGCACCGCCGCAGCCACGCGAGCCGCCGGGCCACCGGCGCTGTCGCCCGGGAAGGCGGCGTCCAACTCTTCGCCGAGGAAGGTCTTTTCTCCAGTTTCGGCGCCGGGCGTGTTCACGCAAGGGAGCAGATAGACCAAACCCGAAGGCCGCTGCACCGCGAGCACGCCCGCTACGAGGTTTACGGCGTGCATCGCGGTCACTTCGTCGCCGTCGATGCCCGCGACGATGCACAGCTGCGCGTCGCCCTCGCCTGATCCAAAGGACAAGCGTTGGAGCCGGTAGGGAGGACGCAAGGGGAGCGGCAGGGAAAAAACCGAGTTCATAGGATGCTCCCGGCGATAGCGATCCGCGCGAGGGTGGATCCAGCGTAGGCGGTAGGCTTGTCGCGCAGCGCGATCAGCCTGCCGGCTGCTGTCGCGACGCAGGGCTTGCCATCCAGCGCGCCAAAAGCCTCTCCGACGCCGATGGCATCCCCGGCAGACGCCGTGGGCACGAACACCCCCGCGCTCTCGGCTTTGCACTCTTCGATCTGTACAGCGGGATGCGCGCTCGGTCTGCCTTCAAGCAGCTCCAGCACCGCGTTTTGAAGCCCAGCGACGCCGGCTGGATGGACGCGCCCGGTGCGCCCGCTGCGGAGGCGGATCGCGCCCCAAGCCCCCGGCGAGCCGACCATCGCGCGGTCGGTGTGACGAATCCACGGCACTGCCACGTCGGGGACGACCGTGTCGAGCCAGGCCTCGGCGTGCACCGCCTCCCACAAGCCGGGATCGGGCGGTCCCAGCTCGATCAGCCGGGCTGCGCTGCCGAGGTGCTCAAACAGCGCCGCCGCGATGCGATCCGGGGCGTGCCCTTCTGCATCTCCGGGGAGCCGCGAGGCAAAGTCGACGTCCAGACCGGGCCAGCGATGCGAGCCGTGCAGCACCGCGAGCGGGTTGAGACAGGAGAACAGCAGCACCGCGCGATCCGGAGGTTGGTGCGCCCAACGTGCCGCGAGCGCCATGGCGGCCGCTACGCCCTCCGCGGCGTCCCCGTGCAGGCCGGCGAGGATGATCACCGGCGCTCCGGCGGGCCCGAAGCGCTGGCCGTTCACCGGCACGGCGTCTCCCCCGGGAAGCTCGATCTCGCCGAGCGGAACGAGGCCTTGCGCGCCATGCACCGTGTGCTGGGGGGCGGCGTGACGGGTCATGTGGGCTCTCCGAACAGGCGCGCGCTCAGGCTCGCCGCGTTGGTGTCTGGGAGTGGCAGCGCGAGCAGCGCCTCGCTCAGCAGGGCGCGCGCCGCCTTCAGGGTCGGCGCTGAGCGTGCGATCAACGCGACGGGGGTGCTCCTCGGGATCGGGCCGGGCCCGACGAGGAGAGCGGTGGGGCCGGCGTCGAACTCCAGGGTTTCTTCGGTCCATTCGCAGGGAGCGACGGTGCGCACCACCGCGGCCACCGTAGGACGCACGGCGGGGCGCTCGGAGTCCCAATGCAGTTCCTCGCCCGCTGCAAGCTGCACTTGTGCCGCGACGAGGTTGGCGGACAGCGCCTCGTCGAACATGAACCAACCCGAGAGCGCCGGGTGGGCTCCAAGGATCACCACGCGGCCTCCCGCCTCTTCCAAGAGGTCAAAGCTGGCCACTCCATTCAGGCGCAGCGCGGATCCCAGCGCGAGCGCGGCCCGCGCCACCGCGTCGGTGCAGCCGCTGACCTCGGCGAGCCCGCCCGCGAGCAGGCGTTGTTGGCCAAGCAGCGTCATCCGGTAGCCATCGCCGAGCACGCCCACGCGCGCGCTCTCGGCGCCGTAGGCCTCGGTGCTGCCGCGTAGTACGCCAACTTGATTGGCCGCTTGTTCTACCGAGCCGGCCCACGACTCCAGCAGCTCCGGCTGCACCCCCAACCAGCCCAAGCCGCTGGCGATGGTGAGCCGCGCGAGGTTGCCCGAGGCCGCGCTCGCTCCGGCCCCTGGGTGCAGGGCGTCCGCTCCAGCGTCCAGCGCCGCGGACACGAGCCGCTGCGGATCGGACCACGGGTCGTCCTCGCTGTCTCGGGCGAGCAGCGGCGCATCCCAGTCCGCCGTCTGCACCCAAGGCGCCTCCGACGTCGCTTCATCAAACGCCGCGACCACTTCAAGGCCCATCGCCTGCACCGAGCGTACGATCACCGCGGCATCGCCCCCGGAGCAGGCCGCGAGCACGCGCTGCACGTTTTTACGGGGAGCAGTTTCGGGCATGGGGAGAACGTAGCGCGGGCGTTGGAGGCGTGCTCGCGGTAGATCGCCCCATGCGTGTGGTCCTCATCGGCGCGGGTCGTCTCGGTCAGAGCTTGGTGCAGCTGCTGGGCGCGGCGGGCGTCGAAGCGGTGCTCTGCCGTCGCGAGGATGCGTTGCCTGAGGAGCGCGAGGGCGACCTTTACTGGCTGACCGTGCAGGATGCCGGCTTGGCGCTCACCGCCGCGGGGCTGCCTCGGGGGCGCGTCGTCCTGCATTCTTCGGGGGTGAACAGCGCCTCGGTGCTCGGGCACCCGCTTGGAGGCGTGCTGCATCCGATGATGACCTTTCCTGGGCCTGCGCTGGGATTGCCGGATCTGCGCGGCGTGGGGGCCCGCGTGGAGGGGCCGCCCGAAGCGCGCGATGCGGCGGCTTTTCTAGCCCGTGCGCTGGGCATGGTCCCGGTAACCTGCGACGATCCTGTGGCGTGGCACCTCGCCGCGTCGATGGTTTCGGGACATCTTGCGGTGCTGTTTTTGGATGCTGTTTCGGTGCTCGCGGACGCGGGTGTCCCGAACGCCGCTGATTTGCTGCTTCCGCTCGCCCGAGAGAGCCTCAACCGCGCTGCCGTCGCGGGGGATGATGCGATCACCGGGCCAGCGGTTCGAGGCGATGAAGTAACGATTTCCAAGCATTTGGCGCGCCTTGGGCCGGAGGACGCCGCGTATCTGGCGCTGGATTCCCGGATCCGCGCGCGTCGTCGGGCGCTGCGTCCCAAAAAATGAGCCCTCGCGCGCGGCGGGAGGCGTGGTAAGGGGCGGACGATGCGCCCCGACGCCCGTCCCGTAGCCCTGTTTGACCTCGTCTCTCAGCTGATGACTGCGGCAGAGCTTCGTGCGCTGCTGGTCGAGGAGCTTGGCGACGGGCTGACCTCCTCCCTTCCGGCCGACGCGGAGCTCGTCGACATCGTCGTTCGCTTCAACGAGTCCGCGGATGCTCCCGCGGGCTTCGCGGGCGGCTTTCCGGCGGGCTTGCTCGACAAGCTCATCCAACGCTTCCCGGAGCACGAGATCGAGCTGATCGAAGCTTCGGCGGCCGTGCATCCGCCGATCCGCCTGTCCGGGATCGGCTTGGCGTTGTCGGGCGTGGGCTTTCGGGCGGCCGCCTTTCATTTGGGTGCGCTGGACTTGTTGGAGCGCGTGGGCCTGCGCGAGCAGGTTGTGCGCTTGTCCACGGTCTCTGGCGGGACGATCCTCGGGGTCGGATACGCGCAGCGAGCGGGGAAAGAAGGCTTTCAGTACGCGGATTTTGCCAACACGGCGATGGATTTTCTGTCGCGCACCGACGTCGGCGGCGCTTCGCTCGCCGAGCTGCGCGGCGGGAGCAGCAGCCTCGTCGTCGCCGCTGCGCGGGCCTATGGCAAGACGGACTTCATCGGTTCCGGCACGTTTGGCGACGTACTTCTGGAGGCCGGAAAGCTTGAACAAGTTTCGTTCAACGCCAGTGATCTTGTGACGGGAATGCCTTTCCGGTTCGCGCGCGCCGCCGATGGACAGCGCCGGCAGGGTGGAAACCGCAGGGCGCGGGTTCGAGATGAGGCGATGTGCGGGTTGTATCTCGCGGATATCGCAGCAGCGTCGGCCTGCCCTCCGGTGGCGTTTGAGCCGATGCTCTACCCCCGGGACTTCCGCGGGGCGCCCGAGGCTCCGGAGTTTTCGGGGGCTGCGTTCGCCGCTTCGGGCGGTGAACCTCCACAAGCTGCGCTCACCGACGGCGGTGTGTTGGACAGTCAGGCGGTTGACGGCCTGCGGCTTGGACACCTGACCGGTCCGGATCCGCACCTCGTGATCGTGTCGGACGCCACGCCGATGCAGCCGATGCTGCGGGGTGCGTCCTCTGGCAGAGGTTGGGGAGGCCCCCCGACCGGCATGTTGGTCGCCGCAGCGATCGGCGCGTGGGCGTGGTGCGTGTGGTTGGAGTGGACGACCTCCTCGGTGCGCGGCGGGTTGGGGCAAGTGCATTTGGCGATCGCCGCCCTGCTTGCGTTGGCTGGGCCGCTCGCCTTTGGCGCGCTGCTGCTGTCGGTGCGGCGGTTGCGGGCTTGGTTTCCGGGAGGAACCCTCCGACTGTTGGGCACCTTCTTGCGCACGCCGGTGTTCAAGCTGTCCCGTCTGCTCCGTGCGCGCACGGCGCTGCTTGGCGTGATGCCGGAGGCCGCGTTGCAGCTCCGAGCTCGTCGCCTCGCGCACGACGACCTGTTCAGCCATACCGGAGCGACCGTGGCGTCGTCGGTGTGCAGACTCGCAGATGCGGCCGAAGCACAGGATGCAGTCCCTTCGGCGTTCCTCCAGCAGCTTGTGACGACGGTCTGCGGCGAAGAGGCCCAGCTTCGCTTCGAAAGCCCGGAGGCTGCGGTTCGCGCGCGCGCTGTGGGCTACGCGACGCTGTGCCGGTCGTTCCTGATTTTTCTGTCCACCCACCGATGGTCTGCGACCGCGGATTCGGAACGCGCGCTCGCTTGGCTGAAGGACGAATGGGTGCGCATCAACGGGGCCCAGAGCGCGTCGGAGCTGCTCGGAGAGTAGCCCCGGTTGGGTTCAGATCGTGAAGTCGATCTCGATGATGCCGCGCTCTTCGTCCTTCCGCTTGGGCTGTTGCGGCTCGATGTCCGGGCGGTGCGGCGGAACCTCAATCTGCAACGAGGGGCGGTCGTCGATATGACGTTCCTTCTCGCGGCGGATGTGGTCGATGATGAAGGCGTCAAGCATCAGGGGCCTCCGTAGTCTCTCGTTGTCAATGTAGCACCGGTACTTGACCCGGCAATGGATTTTCGAGTCCTCGTTGGGTGAACCCGCACGCTACTGGAGTGATTCCAGCAAGCTGGTGTAGCCGACCTGATTGCGCTCTCCGAGGTCGTATTCGCCGATCACCTCGGATTGAACGTCGAAGATGCGGATGGTGCCGGAGTCGCCCCACGAGGCGATCAGCGCGTCTTCGTGAGGGTCGACACTGCCCAGGACGATGTCCATCGCCGGGGGATCCTCCTGCCAGGTCCAGGTCTGCGTGGCTGTCCAGCTGGCCTCATCGACGGTGTAGCGGGCGAGGCGGGACCCGGCCGCGCTGTCCGACCCGTTGTCGAAGAGCCACAGCGTGTCGCCGACATGGACGGGGCTGTGCTGGGGTCCGAAGGCTTCGTCGACGGCGAACGTCGAGGTCGTTCCACCCAAAACCCAGTCGGTCTGCCACGTGTTCGGATCGATCTGCACGATGGCGCCGGCCCAGTACAGCGAAGCGTAGATCTTGCCGGTTTCGGGGTCCATGTTGAGCCCGTTCAAGTGGGTCCAGTCCGCAGCCCCGTTGAACCTCCGAAAATCCCACCCGTTGTTGCGCTCCATCACCAGCTGGTCGAAGGAGTCCCAGACCACGGTGGTGCTGCCGTCGGCGATGTCCAGCATCACGAGGTCGTCTCCGGCGATGAGCTCGCCATCGACCTCTTTGTCGACGGTGACCGCGAGCAGGTAGCGCCCGGCGCCGAGGGCGAGGCTGTCGTGATGCGCGCCGGGGAGCATCCACCGCGAGGCCGGACCGGTCATCGGCGCGACAACGAAGCCGTCTGCGTCGTTGTAGCCGCGCTCCACCGCGTAGACCGCGTGGGTCTCGGGGTCCACGTGGGCGTGGGTCGCCGTGCGTGTACCTTGGGACTCCCACCAGACCACGCGTCCGTCGAGGTCCTCGATGGTCAAGAAGCCGGACGGTCCCGATTGAAACCACTCGTGCAAGAACAGCGACTCCGTGAGGCCGCTGGCGGCGGTGGTGACGGTGATGGTAGGCACGTCGTCATCGAGCGGCGCGGTGGTGATCGTCGCGTCGGCGCTCGAGCCTTGGGGGCACTCGAGGGTCACGGTGACGTGGGTGTCGGTGCGTAGCCCAAGCAGCGTTCCAACGAGCGCGTCGCCGTCCATCTGCGCGTTCAAGCTGGCCCCGGCGGGCTGGGCGCCGTCGGCGGACCAGTGAAGCGCGCAGTCGGCATCGGGCAGATCCGCGCTCACCAGCACGGCGGTGGGGTGGTCGGCGTCCAACGTGAGCGTGGGGGGCGCGATCACCGCGGAGGGCTTGCACCCGCTCGTCCACACGACCAACGACGACAGGGTCAAAAGAGCGAGGTTGCGGAGCATGTCGCAGGGTTACACGCCGCGGGGCAACCGGCCATCCGGGAGGCTCACCGGGTCTCGCTCGTTTGGCCTGCAGCCTCCCACCACACGCCTTCATCCGCCCCCGCGGCGATGGTCTGGTCGATGTGCAGGTCGCCCGCGACCGTGAAGTGCCCGATGGTGAGCTGCATCGCGCTGCCATCTTCGTAGCGCAGCGTGGTCTGGATGCTCCGCTTTCCGACAGTGGGCCGCCCGACGACGCGGGCCTGAGCGAGCGCTTGAAGCGCGGCTGCGGTGATCTCGGCGGCGCTCGCTGTGCGTTCATCGACGAGCACGATGAGCGGAACGGAGACCTCATCGCCGCTGTTGGTCGCGGTGTAGGTCCGTGGACCTTCGCCGCGCACGTCGGTGCGCACGATCACGCCTTCGGTCGCGAAGCGGTCGACGAGGCGCACGGCTTCGTAGAGATCGCCGCCCATATTGCCGCGCAGGTCGACGATGACGCGGCGGCTGCGCGCCGCTGCTTGCTGCGCCGCGGGCGACCACAGCGCGGTGACCCCGGTCGGGAAGGATGAGAGCCGCAGCACGGTGGCCTGCTCCGGCCCAGCCCCGAGCTGCGCGGATTCGAGGGGCGCACCTCCTCGCCACCCGCGCTGAACGGCGACCAGCATGGGCTTGGCGGAGCCGGGGCGGCTGAGCTCCAACAGGCAGGCGGTGCGCGAGGCGCCGAGCAGGCGCGCCGTACGGGATTCAGGTGGGGTGTCGATGATGCTGACACCGTCGACCTTTCGGATGCAGTCGTCCACCTTCAAGCCCGCCGCTGCGGCGGGATTCTCCACCTGCGTCACGCGCAAGCCGCATTCTTCGGGGACCACGGTGGCGCCGAGCCCGACGTCCGCGGGCTCGACGGTCGCCTGAACGACCTCGTCGGGCGCGTAAAAGCGCGTCCAGCGGTCAAGCGCTCCGATCATGCCGTGAATGGACGCGTAGATCAGCGCCTTGCGCGTCGGGGGCTCGGGGTGCCGCATCGCGATGTCGTCTTGGATGCGCGCCCAGGTGTCCGATGGATCAGGGGCGCTTCCTGCTGCGGTGTGATTGCCGACGGCAAACCCAAGCGCCGCGCCGATCCCCAAGGCCGCAAGGATGGGCAGTCGGCGCCGCGCCGCGTTGCCCGATGGGGACCCTGCTGGTGCTGTCACCGTCGCCTCCGGTCAGCTTCTGCGTAACCACGCGGCATAGACGGGAAGCCCTTGATCCTCAAACTTTCGCTGGTAGTTGGTGCGGACGTCGTTCGACCAAGGCGCGCCTTGTTCGCGCACGCTGTCCGAGGTGCCCAGCACGGTCCAGGCTCCCTGGAGTTCGGGAAATTCTGCCGCGACCGTCGCCGATGTCACGCTCTCGATCAGGGCGTCGACGTGCGGCCGGAAGTCGGTCTTCAGCCGAAGCTCGCCGCCCGAGCGCACAAAGCGCGTGAGCTGCGCCAGCACCGGAGGGCTGATCAAGCGCCGGTGGGCTTGCTTGTCCTTGGGCCACGGATCGGGGTGGTTGATGTGCACCGCCGCCAGATCGCCGTCCGCGAACACGCGCTGGAGATTGAACGCGTCAAAGCGCAGCAGCTTCGCGTTGTTCAGCTTGGCGGCTTGTAGCTTGCGGGCCGCGAGCACCACGCGCTTGAAGCGGATCTCGAGGCCGACCCAGCGGAGCTCGGGGTGCGCCGCCGCCATGCCCGACAGGTAAAAGCCGTTGCCGCTGCCGATCTCGAGGTGCACTGGGCCCGGAGTCGCGAAGGCCTCCGGCCAGCGCCCCTTCCATCCTTCGGCTTGCTCGGCGGGGATGATCTCGGGAAATTCGAGGTGGGAGGCGACGTAGGGGTTGATGCCTTCGGCCTCGAGCGCGGTGCGGTCCCGAAAGGGGCGGTTGAGCGGGATCTGTTTCACTTCGAGGGTCCTTCGGCCGGGGTGTTGGCGATCCACGCGTCGCCGTCGGCGTAGATCTCTTTCTTCCAGATGGGCACGCGCACTTTGAGCTCGTCGATGCAGTAGCGGGACGCCGCGTAAGCCTCGCTGCGGTGCGCGGCGCCGACGGCGATGACCACGCTGGGCTCGCCGATCTCGACGCGACCGGTGCGGTGCACGATCACCGCGCGCACCGACCAACGGGCCGCGGCTTCGTCGCAGATCGCGCGCATTTCACGCTCTGCCGGTTCGGTCCACGCCTCGTACTCCAGCGCGAGCACCGGCCGGCCGTCGAGCTCGTTGCGGCCTACGCCTTCGAAGCAGAGCACCGCTCCATACGCGGGGCTGCGCACTGCGTCCGCGACGGCGCGCGCGTCGATGGGACCGGCGATCATGCGGGTCGTGTTCGTGCCGGCGCTCATCCGCCCCCCAGCGGCGGCAGCAGCGCTAGTTCGTCGCCGGCATGCAGCGCGGTGCTCGGAGCGCAGATCTCGGCATTCCGGGCAAAGCCGACGCGGAGGTCCATGCCAGGGAAGCGTTGTCGAAATGCCTGCATTGCGTCGCACGAGTCGGGAACTTCGACGTCTTCGACGTCGCAGCCGGCTCGTTCACGCAGCACCGCAAAATACCGAAGCCGAATGCGCATGGCGCTGGTTAATCAGAAAGACGGAGCGGTTCACGCCGAGCATGCTGATTTCCCTGCCAACCTGGGTGCCTGCGCTGCTGCTTGTGGCGTGTACGCAGGAGCCTGCCGCGCCCGCGGTGGTCGAGCCGCCGCGCCCCTCGGTGGAGTCGCTGGAGCGCAAACGCAAGCTCTCCGAGCTGAAGAGCCGGCCCAACACCGCGGCGGCGCTGGTGTACAAAAAGGCCGATGGCGTCTACGTGGATGCGCGGTACCTCGGGCAGCAGTCGTTCAGCGTCGCCCGCGCCGAGATCGAGCAGCAGCTGGGCGCCGTGATCGAAGAGACCGAGCTGCCGCCCGGCCAAGGCCAGCAGATCCGCTTGGAAAAAGGCACGCTTCGGGTGCAGAACGATCGCATCTATCTGGTGGATGTGCCGTTGCCCGAGCCGATGCGACGGGATCAAGTGTTGGGCTACCTCGGTTTTCCGCCCACGCCGAACGTGTCGTGGACCCCGTTCAGCGGGGAGTTTCGGCTGATGAACTCTTGGGGTTTCCGGCGGGTGATCTTCACGCGCAAAGAGCGAAACAGCGAGGACATCGTCCGTGTGCAGGCGTGGCGAACGCTCGGCGAACAATGACAGCGGCGGTCGCGGCGCTGCTGTGGCTCGGGGGCTGCACCGACTACTTTGTGGATGGCGCGACGGTGGAGGGCGACTCGGAGGTCGTGTCCGAGACGTTCACGCAGGCGCCGTTGCCGGCGTTGGATGTGCTGTTCGTCGTGGATAGCACCGGCAGCATGGCCGAGGAGCAGTCGGGGTTGGGCAGCGCGGTAGGGGCGTTTATCGACGCGCTGGATGCGCTGGCCACGCGCTATCAGATCGGCGTGATCTCCATGGACCTCCGCGATGGCGGCGCGCTGCTGGGGCAACCGTGGATCTTGACCTCCGAAGACCCGGACGTGGTCGCGCACCTCGTCGCGAACCTCGCGGTGGGCACAGCGTCGCCGCCGCCCTCTCAGGGGCTCGACGCCGTCGCTTTGGCGCTCGACGCCGATGACGGCGTCAATGTCGGCTTTCGGCGGGACAGCGCGTCCTTGCAGGTGGTGTTCGTCTCCGACGGGGACGACGCCAGCGGCGATGTGCTCGGAGATGACCCGGTGAGCGCGTTTTTGGGCTTGCTGGCTGCGGAAGCCACGCGCACCGGCCACGCCGCGCGGGCGAGCGCGCTCATCGGAGACATCCCGTCGGGCTGTCGCGGCGCGGGCGGTACGGCGTTGCCAGGGGACCGCTACGCGGAGGTCGCGCAGCTGTCCGGAGGGCAGATCGCCAGCATCTGCGCGGATGATTTTACTGAGATCGCCGAGAGCATCGGCGCGACGTCCGTAGAGTGGCAGGTGCGCTTTCCCTTGCAGGCGGATCCGGTAGACGGATCGCTGACCGTCGCTGTGGATGGTGTGCGTCAGGAGAGCGGATGGGTGGTTGATGAGGATGCACCTGCGGTGGTGTTTGCGAGTCCGCCTCCTCCGGACAGCGTGATCACCGTGTCCTACAGCCTCGCGCGGACGGCGAGCTGATGTTGCTGTTGGCGTTTTGCGTGGGGGTTGCGCAGGCGGCGACTCCGCTCGTGGAGCTGGGGTTCGACGGGGACGACGGAGGCTGTGTCGCCGGCGGGGAGACCGCTCAGTGGATGTGGGGTGCCGTCTCCGGTGGCCCGGGCGCCGGCTACACCGGCCCGAACGCGTGGGCGTTGAACCTCGGCGGCGGGTACCTGAACGACACGACCGACACCTTGACGTGCCCGGCGGTGAACCTCTCCGGCGCCGCCCGGCCGGTGCTGCAGTTTGCGCAGTGGTACGCGTTGGACGCGGGCGACACGGCGCAGGTAGAGGTCGACGACGGCTCCGGCTGGCAGGCCCTGACGCCGATCTACGCGTCTGAACCTTCGTGGACGTCGACCTCCGACGGGTGGATCCACACTGCGTTCGACCTCTCGGGCTTGTCCAACCCGCTCACGGTGCGCTGGGTGTTCGCGGCAGACGCCGCGGGAACCGCGGACGGCTGGTTCCTCGACGACGTCGTGTTTTGGGACGGCGACCCGGTCGCGCCGCGCATCGACTGGGTCGATGTGCTCGCGGACACCGAGGGCATCGGCGATGCCAGCGTTGTCACGGCGATGGTCCGGGACGATGTGGCGCTCGCCGCGGTGTCCTTGCGCTACGCGATCGGGACCGAGCAGCCGGTGATCGTGCCGATGACGCAGGTGGAGGGCGTCTACCGGGGAGAGATCCCGGGTCAAGGGCCAGATACCTGGGTGGTCTACGCTGTCGTCGCGCTGGACGCGTCCAACACGACGGTCTCGGAACCGGTCGCGTTCCGGTACTACCTCGCCGCGCCGCGGAACCTGCGCCTCGACGCGGACCGGGCTCTGGGCCACACCGTGCCATTGCGGTGGGATGCTCCGGACACCACGCAGGTGGTCAGCGGGTACCGCATTTTTCGCGGAGACGCGCTGGTCGCGACGTCCTTGTCCACCGCCACGGACGTCGAGGTCACCGGTGGGATCGACACGTTCACCGTGCGCGCGGTGTACGGTCTGGATCAAGGCGATGCCTCGCAGCCGGTCTCGCTCACCGCCTCGATCCCGCAGGTCACGTCGGTCACGCCCGCTTCGGCCTGGGCCGGGGATCATGTGCGGCTCAACCTGTCCGGTGCGTACTTGTTGCTCACCGAGGGGGAGGTCTCCGCCTCGCTGGGGGAGGGGACTACGGTCTCGGTGCGCGTGCGGGACGTGGACGCTGCGGTGTTGGACGTCGCGATCGATGCGAGCGCCCCCGCCGGCGCGCGCGACCTCACGCTGCTGACACCTTCGGGAGAGACGGTCGCCCCGGCGGTGTTTGAGGTGCTCGCTGGCTCGGAGCGCCCGCAGCTCCTGCCGGCGGAGCTCAAAGCGCGCCAAGGGCAGGCGACGCATGCGGAGATCGCCTACGTGGGGGCGATGGCGCGGCCCGATCCGACCATCGACCTCGGCGCGGACGTCGTAGTCGGGGCGGTGCGCGCGGAAGACGGCGTGCTTGTCGTGGACTTCACGGTGGCGGGGGACGCCGCGGTAGGCAGCCGCGCCGTCACGGTGGACGACGGCGTGCGCGTCTATGGCGGCGTGACCTTGCAGATCGAGGATGCCCAACTACAAGCCACGGGCTGCCAGACGTCGCCGGTGGTGATGCCGGCGATGTGGGGGCTATCCCTGCTGTTTGTGCGCCGCCGACCTACTCTTCGAAGCGGTAGCCAGTCCCGTGCACGGTGAGGATGTGGCGAGGGTCAGCCGGTTGCTCCTCCACCTTCTTGCGTAGCTTCAGGATCTGGTTGTCCACGGTGCGGGTCGCCATGGTGGGCGAGTATCCCCACACGTGTTGGAGCAGCTCTTCACGGCTTACATCCTTGCCCTTGTGCGCGATCAGGTACGAGAGCACGCCCGCTTCGTGGGTGGTCATGCGCTCTTCGACCTGAGCTCCGCCGCCGGCGCTGTGAAACAGGATGCGACGGCGCAGGTCGACCTCGTTCTGGCCGAAGCGGTAGCGCTCCGGGGCGCGCGGCGCGGCCGGGCGCGTGCGCAGACGAGCCTTGATGCGCGCGATCAGCTCCCGCAGCGAGAACGGCTTGGTGACGTAGTCGTCGGCGCCCAGCTCGAGCCCCAGCACGCGATCGAGCTCGGCCGCTTTTGCGGTCACCAACAAGATGGGGAGCTCGGGGTGTTCTTTCTTGACGCGGCGCAGCACGTCGAGGCCGTCCATGCCCGGCAACATCACGTCCAGCACGAGGCAGTCGGGAGGGTCGTCTTCGATCGACGCCAGCGCCGCCTCGCCGCTCGACACGTGGGTGACCGCAAAGTGTTCGTGCTCCAGACCGCCGACCACGCCCATCGCGATGGTGGGGTCGTCTTCAACCAACAGGACACTGGCGCCGTTGAATTCCATGGTGCTCTCTCCCTCCGGAAAGTTCCGGAATGCTTAGGTTTTCAGGTTCTTTTGACGCGCATCACGAAGGTGGATCCGCCGCTGCGATTCTCTTTGCACTCTATCGTTCCCCCGTGCGCGCTGGCCGCTTCTGCGACAAAAGATAGCCCAAGGCCGTGACCTCCAGACAATCCGCGACCGGGCCCCTCCACCCGCCGGAACTTTTCAAAGATCGCTTTTCGCATGTTCGCCGGGACGCCGAGGCCATTGTCCTCGACCTCGACCACCACAAAACGACCCTGTACCCTCGCTTTCACGCGTACGTTTAGCGGTCGGTCGGTCCGACGGTACTTCAGCGCGTTGTCGAGCAGGTTGGTGACCGCGTCGCGCAGGGTACCGACGCGCCCGTGCATGGGCAGGCTCTGTGGGGCTTCGAGCTCGATGCTCGCGCCTTCGCCGCTCGCGCTGTACCGCTCCCGCCAGGTGGAGACGAGCTCCTCGAGCACGCGGGCGAGGTCGAGCGCGCGTGCGTCCTCGCGCGCCGGACCGTTGGCGGCTTTCAACACCTCGTCGACGCGCAGCCCGAGTCGTTCGGCCTCAGCGATGATGGTGCGGGCGTACTTTTCGACCTGCTCGGTGTCGCGGTACGCGCCCATCTCGAGGTTTTCGGCGATCACCCGGATGCCGGCGAGCGGGGTTTTGAGCTCGTGGGTCACGCGGGTCATGAACTCACGCTGGCGGGCCAGGATGTCGAGCTGCTCGCGGTCGGTGCGTACGAGCGTGACCAGCGCGAACACGCCCACCAGCATGCCGATGCCGATCACCGCCCATTGCACGTAGAGCGCGCCGTCGGTCGCGATGGTTGGGATCGCACCTTCTGCGATTCCGACCTGTAAGAAAGGAAGAATGTGGCCGAAGCTTCGATACACGAAGATCGGCTCGTCCGTGCCTGCGAGCACGGTGCCTTCGGCGTCCCGGATCGACAGATAGGGACCCAGCCGCCCGGCGTTTCGGAAAAGCGTGCGGATGAGCTCGTCTTGATCGATCTGGATGCCGCCAAGCAGGCTGCCGACCTCAAGGCGCGCCGCGTACAAGATCGCCGGCGGGTCGGTGGTGGGGTCGATCACCAGCTTCGGACCTTCGGTCAGCGTAGGAATGTCCGCGTTCATCCAGTCTTGATCGCGAACCATGTTCCAAGCCGCGATACGGCGCAGGCCGCGCGCCTCGAGGGTGTCATCGGTCGCCAGCCCGGTGCCGGCCAGCGCGCCCACCGCTTGCGCGGGGTTGATGCCCAGCGCGGCGATGCAGGGCTCGGTGCTATTTTGGGCGCTGGCGAGCAGCAGCTGGGGTCGGATGTTCTGGGTGTACAGGTCGAGTACGCTCTGCAGCGTCGGCGCGTTCAGGGTCAGCAGCTCTTGCTTCATGCCGCAGAGCCAGTGATCTGCGATGTCCTCGCGCCCGAGGGCGTGCTGGGCGCGCGCGTGCTGCAGGCGCAGCTCCACCAGTCGCCGCGCGTTGACCCCGTAGTTCCACGACTCGCCGATGGCCATCGCGGGCAGTGTGCCGAGGTCACGGATGGTCTTGTCGGCGAGGTCGGGGTGATCGGCCTCCAACAAGAGCTCTGCGGTCTGCGAGGTGCTGTAGAGCGCCATCGGCCGCCCGCCGCCGCTGCGGCACGCCGCGTAGCGCTCCGCGGTCTGCATGATGTCTTCGGCCCCGGTGGCGGCCATCGCTCGGGCGATGCACGGGTTGGACTGGATCGCCGCCATGTTCTCCGGGAAAGGCTCGGCCGGCCAGATGACGTCCCCGGGCTCCCAAAGGTAAACCGCGTCTACCCAAGGAAACTGCGTGCGCCAATGGCGCTCGAGATCCCCAGTCTGCGTGTCGCCCGAGCCCAACCCTTGCAGCCAGAAGCGCACGTGCTCGTCCACCGCGCTCTCCCAGGCGGTGATCAGCTGATCCAGCTGGTCCTGAGCGCGCGCGCGCTCGCGGGCCTCGGCGTCCACGCGGTAGCTGGTCGCTTGCCGCATCCCGACGGCGGCGAGGATCAGCAGGAGTACGCCGATCGTCGCGTAGATCACCGGCCGCATGGGCTACTCCGCCGCACGGATCGGGCCGGTGTCACCTCTTGCATCGATCCTCGCGCGCGTTCAGCGAGGCCTGAAGCGTGGCCCAAGGGAGGTCAGGGTACAAGAACTGGTTGCGGAGGATGACGTCCCGGGCGAGGCTGACGCAGCCGCGCGCGGCGTGTCCAACGGCGATGCACCACGCGGGCCCTTTGATCACCCAGTCGCCGCGCTTTTGCACGGCTGTGGTGTCTGCGCAATCATCGCCGGCCGCGCGATAGGCGTGCATCACCGTGGTTTTGTTGACCCCACTGCGGGCAAAAAGGGAGTCCGAGAGCGCGTAGTATCGAGCCCAGTCCTGAGCGAGACCCGCGTAGTTCAAGCAGTCCTGCTCCAGCTCTGCGGCGTTCACCGGCCCATATTCGAGGTAGGGCGCCGCGGCGTCACAGGCGTTCAGCACCGCTTCGAGCCGCTGCGGCGCTTCGGCGGTTCGGGCGCTCACCGCCTGTTCGGCGAGCTCGCCCAACACGAGCACCTCGGTCCACGCGGACTCCACGCGCAGCCACGACCAATCGTCGGTGGCGGGGAGCACGGTGTCGAGCTTGGCGATGGCCTCAATCGCGCGGTCGCAATGGCCCGCGGACATCGCATCCGCGCGGTTCAGTCGGCACGCACCACCTTCGACCGTAGCGCGTGCGATCCAGGCCGCAGGTTCCCGCTCCCCCGCGCCGTTGAGGGCGGCGATCGCGGTTTCATAGCGATCCGCGTCCCACTTGCGATTGGCGTCTTGCCAGCCCTGCTCCCAGACCAGCGCGAGGGCGCGCACCGCGGTGGAGTGCGGCGTCGCGCGCGTCTCCCACGCGGCGTCGGCCTGTGCGCGAATCACCGATCGTTGCGAGGTGTCGCGGTTGACCTCTGGGCGGGTCTTATACGACTTCAACGCAGCGAACGCCTCGTCCGCGCCGTCATTCGCCAGCCCGACTTGCCGCATGTCCCACCAACCGACGAGCCCAGCGCAGCCGCCGATGCCGAGCACCGCGACGGCCACCGCCATGATCAAGCAGCCGCGCAGGGACGTGTCGCGGGCCGGTCCCGCTTGGGGAAACGCGGGGGGCGCTTTGGGCGTCGTCGCGCCGGTCGTCTCCGGGACACGCTCCGTCTCGCCCGCGCCTTGCTCCTCTACACGCTCGGTTTTGTCGGCGTTGCCGGTCCCCCCGGATGCCTCGGCGCTGTGCGCACGAATGGGCTCGTCGTGCCAGTTCAGCAGCGGAGCCGCCGAATCGTGCATCCGGGCGAGCAGCGAGGCAGTTTTGGGGCGTTCGAGCGGCTGAGGATGACGACAGGCATCCACCAGCGGCTGCCAGGGTTCGGGTACCTCCTCGGCGAACAGCTCGCGGATCAGGATGCCGAACGCCCACAGATCGCTCGCGAGGTAGGTCTGGGAATCGTGGCGTTGCTCGGGCGCAGCCCAGGACGGGGTGAGGTCGCGGAGGGGGACGGCGAGCAGCGGGCCGGGGACCTCGCGCATGGTGTCCAAATCGATGAGCGAGACCTGACCAGCTGGGCCGATGATCAGGTTGTCTGCCTTCAAGTCTCCATAGGCGATGTTCGAGTAGTGCAGCGTCGCGAGGATGTTCGC
Source organism: uncultured Pseudomonadota bacterium (assembly GCA_903900265.1). GTDB lineage: Bacteria > Myxococcota_A > UBA796 > UBA796 > SXON01 > CAIUMM01. Next base: position 21,044 of record CAIUMM010000187.1, on the reverse strand, counting down.
GACGCTCTGCGCGATCAGCACGCGGGTTTGGTGGTCCGTCGGCCGTGCCCGCTGCAAGGTTTGACCTTCCATCCACTCGGTGGTCACATAGACGTAGCCATTTTCGGTGAGCCCGACGTCGAGGACGCGCGGCCAGCGCGGCGCGGACGTGAGCGTCGTCGTCAGGCGTGTCGCGACGCGGTAGCCTTCGATGGTGAGCTGCACGTTCTCCGACAGCGCGACCGAAGAGCCCCTGCCGCCGCTGACCACGCTCTTGATCAGCCCAGCGAATTGCTTGGGCTGCGGGTCCCCGATGAGGATCCGCGTGACGCACGATCGCCCTCCAAACAGCGTCTGCCACACTTCGCGCTGCTTGGGGCGGAGCGCGAGGCGCGTGACCGGCGTGTGGTTGGGGATGACGATCACGGCAGGTAGTCCAAGGTCTGCAAGGCCTGCGCGATCTCCATCGCCAGCGGTCCGGCGACGTTGGCGCCAAATCCGGAGTGCGGCGCGACCGTCGCGATCGCGTACCGACCCGCGGTGGTGGCCCCGCATTGTTCGGCGTCCTCTGGCTCGGCGATCGCGATGAACCAGGAGTGCGGTAGCCCCTCGGACTTCGGCTTCACGCCGTAGGGCGCTTCGTCGCGGTTGCCCGGAGCGTCGGCGGTGCCGGTCTTGGCATAGATCCGAACGCCGGCCGGCTCCTTCAGCCGCGCACCGGTGCCGCGATCCATCACGCCCTTCATGCCGGCCAGCACCGGAGCGAGGGCCTCGGGATGGTCGACCAGCGCGACGGTTTCACAGGGCCGGTCGCTGCGCAGCTCGCAGCTTCGGTAGCTGCCGCCGTTTGCGAGCGCGGCGGTGAACTCGGCAGCTTGGAGCACGGTCCACGCGGCCGCGCCTTGCCCGAAGCCGGTGAGCGCGAGGCGACGGCTTTGGGCGGAGCCCATCCCGGTGTAGGGGCCGTCTTGCTCTTTCGGCAGGCTTGGCAGGCCAAAGCCGACGCCGGCTGCGAGCAGATCGCGGTACGGCTGCGGGCCGAGCGCGAGTCCGAGCTGTCCAAAGTAGACGTTGGACGACTGGACTAGCGCGTTGACCAAGTCCACCGAGCCCGAGCCGCCGCCATCGCCGTGGTTGTGGATCGGGCGTGTCCACCCGGGGAGCTCGAAGTTGGCGTCGCACGTGTATTTGGGGTTGGCTGAGGTCGGGCAGCCGCCCAAAAGTCCGCTCTCGCTGCTGACCATGCCGGAGCGGATCGCTGCGACGGCGGTGACGGTCTTGAACACCGATCCCGCTTGCAGGTAGCCGTAGTTGCCGCTGCCGGTCTTGTCGGCCCACGGGCCGTAGATGCCCATGAACTTCGGGTCTCCCTTGGCGCGGAGGTCTTGCCAGTCGGTCTTGGCGCCCGTGCGCGGCGTGGACGGGTCGTAGTCCGGCCATTGCGCGCGGGCGAGGATCTGCCCGGTCGCGGGGTCGATCACCACGGCCGCGGCTACGCCGACCTTGCTCTTCTCGGCGGTCTTGCGCACCGCCGCCGCGACCGCGCTTTGCAGGCGTGCGTCGAGGGTGATCTGCAGCGAGCGCGCCGCGACGTCGTCGGACAGCGCCTGTATCGCCGCGCCGCGCTGTCGGAGCGGCAGCCGCACGATGGGCAGCAGCGCGGAGAGATCGGGCGTCGCCAGCGCGATCCGCCGCACCTCGGGCGTTACGCCGGCGAGCCCGGCTAGGCCGCCGCGGCGTGTCAGCTCGGCCACGGCGCGCGCTTGCTCGTCGGGGGCCACATGGGCTGCGCTGGGAACCGCGAGCAGCACGCGATCCGGCTGGCCGGGGAGGTGGCCTAACCAGATCGCCGGGCCGTCTTTCGCGTTTGGATAGCCGCGGAGCTTCTCGTCCTCCAGCCGCTCGAGGCTCCAAGGGGCGCGAAGGATGCTGTCGTCGGCGGGGCCCAACAGCGTGCCGAGCGCGACGCCCAGCGGGTTTACGCGGCTGCCGAGCTCGGGCGAGTGGGCGAGGGGCTGGCCGTTGCGGTCCAGGATGCTGCCGCGGCGGATGTTGTCGGTGACGAAGCCGATCCGGCGGTCAAACGCGAGCCGCGGTTGTCCCTCCCCGAGCGTGGTCACCGCGGGGCGCAGGGTGGTCTCGTCCCGCCAGACTACGGCTTCGACGAAGGTCATCGCGACGGCGATGACGATCAGCGCCGCGACGCCGTAACCGGCCTCGCGAATGCCAAGCGCGAGCTCGCGCATCTCGTCGGTGCGCGCGCGCAGCGCGCCGTCTTGTGCGAGCCGCGCCACCAGCGCGACGCCGGCGACGAACGCGACCATGCCGGTCTTTCCGTGCGACAGGAACGGCACGACCACGCCGGTGAGCGGGATGATGCCCAACGTGCCGGCGAGGATGGTCGCGGTCTGAAAAGTCAGCAAGCACCCGACACCCGCGGCGATCATCGCGCGCTGCGGGGTGCGGCTGCGCATCCCGACGTTGAACGTCGCGAGGACCAACGCGCCGAGGATGCACAGGTACACGGTCCCGCCGGCTTGTCCGAGCTCCTCGACGAGGTGCGCGTATACGAGATCGGTGTGACCAGCGGCGAGCGCGCCCGGGAACGCATCGCCGAGCCCGACGCCGGAGAACCCGCCGGCGGCGAGCGCCCAGCGGGCCATCGCGATCTGATCGCCGTGGCTCAGGCCGTTCAGCCACGGATCCGCCCACATGCGGATCCGCAGCTCTACCGTCGAGGAGCCCGTCAGCGTCGGGTCGAGCCATAGCGCGACGAGCAAGCTCGCGCCCATCCCAACCGCGAGCGCGACCCAGCCGGGGCTGCGGGTGACGATGAAGAACATGGCGAGGAACACCCCGCCGAGGATCAGCGTGGGGCCGAGGTCTTTGACGGCGAGCAATCCGATGACGGTGCCCAAAAGCGCGACGATCGCCGGCAGCAGCAGCCGCGGGCGGGGAAACCGGAGCACGCTCACGCGGTCACGCTGGTATCGGAGCTTCGAGGCGCGTCTCCCCAGCTCGACGGCGATGAACAGCACCGCCCCTAACTTGGCAAGCTCGATGGGCTGGAGGCTTAACGGGCCGATCTCGAGGTTGACCTTCTGGTCGGAGCCCCCCGGTGCGTCGCCGAACATCGCCAAAACGCCAAAGGTCGCGAGCACCAAACCGGCCAGCGGCCAACGCAGGCGCGGGAGCCACTCGCCGGGATCGAAGGGCGAGAGCAGGATCGCTGCTCCCACCAGCGAGGCGATCAGCACGCCGCTCGCGAACGCGGGCCCCGGCCAGCTCGTCAGGAAGGGATTGCCGTATCCGAGCTGCACGCACAGGCCGAGCCCCATCGCGGTGGTCATCGCGGGCAAGAGCAGCAGCGTGGGGATGTGGTCGCCGCGTCGGCGGCTCGCGATCGCGCGCGCGACGATCAGCACCAGCACGGCGGCGCCCCACTCGATCATGGCGGTGTGGCCAGCGGCGAGCACCCCGCCGGCGTCCAGACCCTTGCCGGTGAGCCCGCGCAGGGCGGCGGCCTCCAGCACGCCGGTGATCGCGAATTGCACTCCGGCTGCGCCGATCACCCCGATCAACGCCAACAGTACCAGTTCGATCAACAGCGGCATTACTTGTGCTCGGGCGCGGGCGGCTCTGGAGTTTTGGGCGTCTCGGGCCCGGGGACAGGCTCTGGCGCCGGCTCGGGCGCGGGCTCTGGCGCTGGCTCAGGCAGAAACGAGATCAGGCCATCGCCGTACACTTCGGATGCTTCGACGACGAGGCTCCCTTCGCGCGTCACGCTGCCCACGTGCCCGACCATGCCGATGAGGCTGATGTGGGCTGCCGTTTCGGAGGGCGGGACCGGGCCAGACAGCGTCAGCGTGCTCGCAGCGACGCGGCTGTTGACCAGCGTCATCTCGGCGCCAGGCTCCAGCTCTACGCGCAGCAAGCCGCTCAACGTCAGGACCGAGCGATCGATGCGCAGGTGACTGCCCGCGCCCAGATGGAGGGTCCAGTCGACGCCGGTGAGCTGCGCGCCGCGCACGTCGAGCAAGCGCCCTGCGGCGACGTCGGTGCGTGTACCCAACGGAATGTCGACGGGATCGGTGTTCTTGAACACCGTGTCGCGCATCACCGCTACGGGGAGCATCGCCGCTCGCTTGGCCTTGCCGTTCCCCCACAGCCCCACAGCGATCGCGAGGGTCACCAACAGCGCGAGCACCGGCATCGCCAGCGCCATGTTCAGCCGCGGCACCCTCCGTCCACGACGGAAGCGCCCTACCCGAACCACCACCACGGTCACGTTGTCCGGACCGCCGCGGGCGAGCGCCAGCGCGACGAGCTTCTGCGCTGCGGAGTCGGCGTCCACCTTGCGCGAGTGCAGCGACAGGAGCGCAGCTTCAAGCTCCTTCGCCTCCACGGGGCCGTGCAGGCCGTCGCTGCACAGCACGAGCAGGTCACCCGGCGATACTGCGTGGCGGCCGGTCTCTACCCAGCCCTCCGGCATCTGCTTGCGCCCCAGATCGCGCGCGACCGCTTGGCGCTCCGGGTTGTCCGGCAGGGGCTGCACGTGGTCGGTGGTCAGCACCTTCACGCCGCGCCGATCCACGCGGTAAAGCCGCGTGTCCCCGACATGCGCGACGCCGATGAAGCGGCCGTTGTCTTCGAAGCGCAGCGCGGTCGCGACCGCGCCCATGTTGGCGTGCGCCGGGGTGCGTGCCCCGTCGGCCAAGATGCGATCGCGGGCCTCGGAGAGGGCGCGCGCGAGCAGCGTCTCGCTGGGCTGTCCCGCAGGACCGTCATTCGCGGCGACGTTCGCGAGCGTGGCGACCGCGATGGCCGCGGCGACCTCGCCCGACTCCTCGCCGCCCATGCCGTCGATGACCGCGAACACGCCCGCCTCGGGTTTGCACAGCAGCGCGTCTTCGTTGTTGGCGCGCACCTTGCCGACGTGCGTGCGCGCTGCGGCGTCGAGGCGCCGCCAGGGACGGGGAAAGTTGGGTGTGCTCAACATGCGACGACTTCGAGCGTGAGCTCACCGGAGAGCACCAGCTGCGCGGGCAGCGGAACCTTCAGGCCTTCTCCGGGCGCGAGCGTTTGCCCATTCACGCTGACGGGGTTGGAGTCGCCCGGCTCGCGCGTGATGGTGGCTGCCATCGGCTTGTTTTCGTCGATCTGCAGGCTGAGCTGGCGGCGACTGATCCTGCTGGATGCTCCGGGAATGGCGACGTGCTCGGGACCAGCGTTCGGTGCGCCGCGACCGACGATGTAGCTGACCCCCGCGGCGAGCGGGACGGTGCCTTGCGGGTGGCGGAGGATCGCGCTGCCGGCGCGCTGGGTCTTGCTCCCGCCGAGGCCTGTAGGTGGCGCCTGCGCGACTTTATCCAGCCGCACCGTGACTTCCCCGGCGACCGTAGCGCCCCCGGCGACCTGATCGGCGCTCCAGTCCACGCACAGCACGCCTTGGCCGGGCTCGACCTCGTTGGCTTCGTCCACGTGGAGCTTGAGGACGGGGGTTCCGATATACGTGGCTTTGAGCCTCAACACTTCATCTTCGAGCGCGGGGCCGATCTGCTTCTGCAAGGTAGGCGCCATCTTGCGCAGCGCCTCGTATTCGCGCCGGCACAGGAACAAGCGGAATTCGTTCCACACCTGAAGTCGGCCTTCTACATCGTAATTCTTGCAATGACGCAGGGCGGCACGGAGCACTTGCCCAACGGCGTAGGCGTCAACGATGACCTCTTTGGGCCCGCCGAACAACGCCTCTAACAACGGGGCCTTCGGCCTTTTCACGGCCGCGAAATCGATCGCGTAACGATGGTCGTCGAGCGCCTTGATCATGGGGCGGAGGTCTCCGTAGGCAGGGGGTCTACGCGCAAGACGAGCGAGCCGGAGACGCCGTCATGAAACTCAAGGCGGTCGCCGATCGCGAGCGGAGCGCGGCCGGACGCGGTCAGGTGCGGCCGGATCCGGGAGCCGTCCGCCTTCAACACGACGAGGAAGTCCTTTTGCTGGCGGCTCACGACCTCGAGGAACGCGCCCGATCGCTCGATGACCGCGGCGGCCCGGCTGATCCAGCTCAGGTTCTCCGACACGACGATGTCGTTCGGGACGCGCTGGTCGTCCCCGTGCTCCTGATGCCAACGCCCGCGCCCGATGCGCCACTCGCGCTGCGTCAGCTGAACGACAAAGCGGTCGCCGTCTTTGTCGCCGCCTTCGATGACGAACACCGCGAGCACGCCGACGGTGTCGTCTTCCACCGCGACGCGGTTGGAGGAGCCGACCCCGATCACGTACCGTCGGGCGGGGAGCCGGTCGGGTTCGTTGAGGCGGTTTCGTAGCATCGCGTCGAGGTCGTGCTCAAATACCGGATCGGCGACGAAGCTGCGGAGGCTCTCCAAGCTGCCGTCGCGCGCAGACACACGCACGATGACGCCAGGAGGAAATACATCTTTTCCTCGCGCGCCGTGGCGGCGCAGCTTCAGGATGCCGTCGCAGGTGTCCCGCAGCAGGTCCTCTCGGCCAAGCTCGTCGTCGCCGCCGGCGTGCACCGTCTCCGCCGTCTTTTGCACCACTGCGCTGACTTTGCGCTTGATATTGTCGAACCAGTCCATACCGGGACTATATCCAGTAAACACGCTTCGTCGTCGGTCCAAATGAAACGGGCGGAATCCGCAGGTGTTCGTGGATGGCAGACTCCAGCTCGGGGAGCCGTCCCGTCGAGCGCGCGGAGTCCAATCCGCCGAAGAAGTGGTCGGCGCCTTTGAACACGATGGTCTCGCAGGGGGAGGCCCAGTCCGCCACGCAGGCGTTCAGCTGCTCGGGCGTCCCGAAGGCGTCGTTCTCGCCGTGCAGCAGCAGCACCGGCTTTCCGGGCTCGAAGGGCGGGCGGCTGTAGGTGCCGACGGGCAGTCCGGCGAGCACGAGCTGGGTGACGCGCGCATCGCGGGCAGCGACCGTCAAGCCGTTCCATGCTCCGAAAGAGAATCCCGCGAGCAACAGGTTTTGTTCGGGATAACGCTCGCCAAGCCAGTCGAGGCAGGTGCGAATGTCCTCGCGCTCGCCCTGACCGCTCTCCTGAGACGTCGACGGCCCCGCCGAGGCGCCTACGCCGCGAAAGTTGAAGCGCAGCACGTCGATGCCGCAGCCCAACAGCGCGCGGGCGATGCTGTAGACGACCTTGTTGTGCATCGTGCCGCCATGCGCGGGATGCGGGTGGCAGACGAGCGCGGCGGCGGGGAGATGCGCGGCGCGCGGCGCCTCGGCGGCGCGGAACAGGATCTCAAGCGGACCAGCGAGGCCAGGGATCGTAGGCATGGCGCTCAGTGACAGCTGGTGGTGGTGCCGGTGATCGCGCAGCTGTAGCGCGAGCCGGACTTGACGGGGAACGCCGTCGCAGTGACGCCGCCCTTCGGGTACATCTTGCAGTCCACGCCGGACGGCACGCCGCTGATGGTCGCGCTCCCGCCGCTCACGGAGCCGCGCGCCGCAAAATCACCGCAGCGAACCTCGATGCTCATCGGCGCAGGCGTGGAGGTGAACGTGACGGTGACCGTGCCCTTATCCGCGCGGGGGGCCGCGGGTGCGGCTGGGGTAGACCCGCCGCCTGCCGAGGCCGTAGGACGCCGGGTGGGTGCTTTGACCGGCGCTTGTTGCGCCTGCGCGGGCCGCGGGGCCGCTGTGTCCTCCTGCTTGCGCTTGGGAGGAGGCGGGGGCGGCGCTGCGGTCGCGATCGTCTCCGTCGGCTTTTCGGTGTCCTGCGAGATCTTCCACCAGCCTACGGCGACGACCGCGACGAGGAACATCGCGGCGAGGCCCATCACCGCGACGAGGATCGCGTAGACGCGCCATGACTGCACCCGCGACTCTGCGTTTTCCTGCGTTTGCTGTTGCGGGCCAGCGGTCTGGAACGGGGTCTGCGCGCCGCCGTATCCGACGGTGGGACCTTGGATCCCCAGCGGCGCTGGGGGTGCGGCGGCGGGCGCAGCGGCTGGCGGCGGGGTGAACGGGCGCGGGCTCGCTTGCGGAGGCGTCATCGGCGGCGTCGAGGGGCCGCTGGGTGCAGACCGCGCGCGCTCAGCCTTGGGCCCGGGAATCGCGAAGAACGCCGTGGCGCTGTGATCGCCGCTCACCTCGCGCTCGTCTGCGTTCTCGTTCAGCGGCACCATCGGCAACATGCCGTTTTCGTCCGCGCTGCGGGCGCCGGTGGGCTTTTTCGCCGGCGTAGGGGGGGCCGCAGGCCGGCCTTTGACGGAGGGCGGCACCACCACGTCGTCGTCTACTTTCGCTGCTGCCGACGCGGTTCTGGGGACGATCTTCGGCGTGATCCGCGGGGCGGCGCTGACGGGCGTGGCCGCGCGCAGCTCGGGCTCGGGCTCGGGGACGCGCGGCGCACGTCGCACCGGGACCGGCACCTTGCCTACCGGCTCGGCCTCTTTCTCAAGTGACTCCTTGAGACGTTCTTCGATGCTTTTGCGGGGAGGGGTCGGCATGGCGATGCCCTTTGCGGGATTTCTGGGGTCGGGGGCTTCGGGGAGCGGACGGACGCTGCCGAAGAAGAAGCTGCAAAATTCCTTGAGATACGCGCCGCGATCTTTGTAGAGCTGGCGCCGTAGGTCGACCAGCAGGTCGTGGCCGGTCTGGTAGCGATTGCGCGGGCGCGCCTGCAGGAGTCGGGTGACGATGCTGCCGAGCCCGGGGAGCTTGACCTCAAGCTCCCGGCAGGACTCGGTGAGCTGTCCCGCTTCGATCGCGGCGTAGGTCGCGGCGATCGGATCGGCGGCGTCCACCGGCACCCGGTACGCGGGGCGCGCCATGAGCAGCTCGTAGAGGATCAAGCCGAGCGCGAAGAGATCGGTGCGGTGGTCGATCTCCTCGCCACGCGCTTGCTCAGGCGCCATGTAGATCGGCGTCCCGCGGATGCGGGAGGGGTCTTCATGGGCAAAATCGGTGTTTTCTACACGCGCCAACCCGAAGTCGAGGATCTTGACCTCGCCGGACGGGGTCAGCATGATGTTTTCGGGCTTCAGATCGCGGTGAACCAGCCGCAGCGACTCGCCGTTGTCCGCCGGCGTGGTCCACGCTTGGTACAGCGCGTCGGCGATCTCGCAGCCGATCTCCACGGCGGCCTCGCTGAACACCTGCTCGCGCTTCTGGGCACAGGCGTCGAGCACGTCGCGCAGCGTGGTCCCGTGCACGTACTCCATGACGACGGCGCGCTCTTCGTGGAGGTACTCAAACACCCGCACGACGCTGCGGTGTTTTACCTGATCGAGCAGCGCAAATTCCTGAAGCAGCAGCCTGAGCGACTCGTCATCTCGGGCGTTCTTGAGCGACTTGATCCCGACCAACCGCGCCTTGGCGGGGTGAATGCCACGGGCGGGTGTCTCCCCAAAGCAAAGATTGACCCTGCCAAAATGGCCAGAGCCGATCTCCTTGAGGACTTCGTATTGTCGAATGGTTTGCGGCAAGCAGGCTCGGGATGCGCAGGTTGGCTACACGAAACGCGGAGATCCTTGAATCCTACGCGGCTACTGCCTATCCCGCAACGTCGGACGTTAGGTGGGTCCTCACCGTGAAGCCCTCTCTTGCCGCCTGTTGAACGCCCGAAACGCTGGCAAACCGCGCTCTTTGATGCCGTCGCGCTGGTAGTGCTCGTGGTGACCGTGTGCCGCGGACTGGACCATGTCTCGGTGTACGCGCTCGGACATTGGCTTTTGACCTGGGATTTTGGCTACGTGAAGCGCGGGCTGCTCGGCACGCTACTGCATCCGTTGATCCTCAACAAGCAGCCGACCGAGGTGCGCGAGATCGTCGCGATGGTCGCGAGCGTGGTGTTCACCCTGCTCGCGATCGCGCTGTGGCTCGCCGCTCGGCGGGTCGCGCGCGTCGGCGGCTTCGGCGCGTTGAGCAGCCTCGCTTTTCTGGCATCCTCCGGCGTGATCGGCATGGCCAGCACCTTCGGCTACCTCGACCACGTGCTGGGCGGTGTCACGTTTCTGGCGTTGGTCGCGGTGTCGAGCGGACGGTTGGCGCTGGCTGCGTTGCTGTGCACGTTTGGCCTCGCCGTGCACGAGCTGTTCCTGCTGTACGGCCTGCCGGTTGTATTTTTTGCGATGTGCCTGCGCCGGAGCCCTGCTGAATCGCCGCTCCGAGGGTGGCTACCCCTACTGGTCACGCTGATGCTGCCGTTCGCGTTTCTGGCGTACGTGTACTACGCGCAGACCACGGTTTCGTCCTCCCGAGTTGCCCTGCTCCGCGCCGAGATGCTCAGCACCCGAACCTTAGATGAGCCCGCGGTCGGATCGGTGCTCTACCAGCTGGAGAGCAGCTTTCGTGGCAACTTTGCGCAGCACGCCCGGCGATTTCCCGAGCACGTGCTGGACTGGAAGATCGGGAGGATCAGCTGGCCTACGGTGGCGTCGCTACTCGCAAGCTCCGCGGCGCTGCTGTGGAGCGCGGGGCGCGCTCGTCTTGTGCCGCTTGCGGCGTTCGTGTCCCTCGCGCCGTTGGGCATTCATGCGTTCGCGCAGGACGCGTCGCGGTTTACCTACATGGCGGTGGTTCAGTCTTTCTTTTGTTTGTACGCGGTCGTTTCCGGGGCGCGTCCTACGGTCCCGCCGCGCGCGCTGCCGCAGACGATCCGCGCGGCGTTGATGGCGACCGCGCTGCTCGCCATCGCGGCGAGCGTGCATTGGCGGGCTCCGTTGATGGGGCGCCTGATCGACGGCAAGGGCATGTTCGCGCCCCGTGCGCAGCCGCTCGCTCAGCCGGGGCCGCGATGATGCAGGCTGCACGGACTGGGGAGCGCCTGCCCGTGGCGCTCGCGATGACGCTGATCGCGGTGTCGTGCGCCGAGTACGCGCTCTTCATCGCGATGCAGCACAGCTTCCCCCGCGACCTGAACCTCGCGTACATGCCCTTGGGCCTGATGTACCGGCAGTTGGCGGAGCAAACCCTGCGACCGCTGCTGCAGGGCATCAGTCAGCCGGGCGGCTGGTTCAACGGCGCGGTGGCGCTGTGGATGCACGTTTTTGGCCGGAGCGCGGTGGCGTTCAACGTCTGGGGCCTCGCGTGGTACGCGCTGCTGTTGACCTCGGTGTTTGGCCTCGGACGCCGCTGGTTTGGCGGCTGGGCGGGCTTGGCCTCGCTCGCGTTGGTCGCGCAGATGCCGGTGCTGGTCCTGAGCGCGCGGGGGGCGTGGATCCACATCCCGGAGGCGGCGCTGATGATCGTCGGCGCTTGGGCGTTGGCGGCGGATCCGCGCGTGCAGCGATGGCGGACGGTGGGTGCGTTGAGCCTGTGTGGTGCGCTGGCGATGGCGCTGCGCGCTTCGGGGGTGGTCTGGACGGCGCTTTTGTTCGCGGTGGTGGTCTGGGGCGTGCTTTGGGACCGGGTGCAGGCACGCTCCGAGACGGGCGCGGCGCGCGGCGGTCTTTGGGGTAGCGCCGCACGCGTGGGGGTGCTGTCGCTGGTTTGGGGGCTCGCGCTTCGCGTTCCGTTCCCGTTGCTCTCGCGCTACCTCGGCTCCAAGATGGACGTTCGCGACCGCTACGCCGGGGGCGTGCGGTTTATCGGCGAGCAGCTGTGGACCGATCTGCAGCCGGCGGCGTGCGCGCTGCTGCTGCTGGGCTTCGTCCTCGCGCTCCGACGTCGTCGGGGGGACGATCCGCTCGCGGGGTCTCCGGGCCGCCTCGCGCGGTGGTTTTTGCTTGGCGCCTGGGCGGTGGGCGGCGTGGTCGCGTGGGCGATTTTCCGCGCAGGCATCGACAACTTCCCGCTTTTTTTCGTCGCGATCGCGCTGTACGCGGGCAGCGGATTGGCGTCGTTGGGGCGGCGTTGGCCGATGATGCTCGTCGGACTCGGTTGGATCGGCGCCGTCGCGGTGGGCGCGGTGCACGATCTACGGCCACCTCCGTCGCGTGACGGCACGGTGGAGACAAGCTCCGAGACCCCGATCCAGCGCCTCGAGGCGCTGTTGAACGCGACGTGCCCCAACAGAGCCAAAACGCCGTGCCTGATCATCGCCGATCAAGGCTTGACCTACCCGGCTTCGGAAGACCCGGGGATGCTGCAACTGTTCTTGTTGAAAGAGGATGGCGTGCGCTTGGAGGGGGTGCACCAGCCCCGGAAGAGCGGCCGGATGAAGCCGGCTGCGGTCGCCACCTGGACCTGCCCGGACGGGGACGCCGTGTGGCACGATCGCTTCCCGATGAACGACGAGGATCTACGCGGGTTGGTGCAGCGCCTGTCGCTGCTCCCGGCGTGGACGGTAGAGGCCGAGGGCTGTTCGTTCTGGTGGTTGACCGAGAACGGCGCGTTCTCGGTCCCGGACGCTGCGCCGGCTTCGGGACGGCGCTTGCCCAGCGAGCGCCCGGCCTGGTGGGCCCGCTGAGCGACTTGGCCTGTTCCTCTTGGGTTTACTCTGCGAAAAAGGCTTGGATTCGCGCTTCGGCTTCAGCCAGCATGCCGGCGTCGTTTTCGCGGGTGGCTAAGGCCCGCAGCCCGCGCGCAAACCAGGGGCCATCGGCCGCGAGGGCGTTCAGCGCGGCGTCGAGATCGGCGTCCGGCCCGCCGCCCAGCTCGGCGTGGATCACCCGCACGCGGGCTTGTGCGAGCGGCGCCCGCTCCAGCGTCGCCGCGACGTCCCGCAACCCCGACGCATCGCCGCTCGCTACGGCGTAGCTGACGCGCAGATCGGCCGCGAGCAGCGGCAGGCCGCGCTCTTCGGCGCCCGCTGCCCAGTCGAGGATCGGCTCCGCTAACACAGACTCGCCGCAGACCGCCTGAGCGCGCAGCACCCACGCCTGGGCCCGAAGCGCGGGCCCTGACCGGGCGGCGGTGCGCCAGCCCGCGAGCGCGCCTTCGAGGTGCACCCGGGCTTCGGCCGGGTCTCCGTGTCCCAACGCCGCGCAGAGCAGCGCGAGCTCGCCGCGCTCTGCCATCGCCGCGGCGATCGGCCCCGCGGCGATGCCGGGTGGCCCTGCGATGGTGCTCAGCGCGGTCACCGCAGCTTTGAAGCCGAGGTCCGCGCGCTCCAGCAGCCCGTCGAGGCGGTCGAGCTGCGCTTGCCGGAACACGCGGCTGATCTCGCCGCCCGGGACCGCGAGATCCTCCAGCGCCGCGAGGTCCGCGCGCGCCGCCTCCACCGAACCGAGCGCGAGATGCAGACCGAGGCGCACGTCGAGCAGCACCGCTTGCGCGTCGGGCGTGCCGTTCCCCAGCGGGTCTCCCGCCGGCGCGACGATGTCGAGCGCGACGTCCGCTTGGCCTGCGTCTAACAGCACGCCGGCCAACAACGCCGCGTCGATAGCACCGCGCCTCCCTGCATCCCAGGCCAGCTTGAGCGCGCGCGCTGCGAGCACCGGCCGGTCTTCTCGCCGCCACGCGTCCCCAGCCCGAGACCCCGCCTCTTGGGCGCGGGCGAGGTCGCCCTTTTCCATGGCGCGCGTCGCGATGTCCATCCACGCCGTGCCGGCTGCGCTCCAGTCGCGGCTACGCTGGAGCTCTTCGGCTTCACGCCACGCTTTTCCGGACATCTGCTGCTCCCTTGAATCAGGATTGGACGGTTAGTCGGGTTCGACGTAGCCGAGCATCTGCAATTGCTGCATTTCTTCGCTGCTTCCCGCGGTGGACACCGGCAGGGCGGCCAGCGCATCGGCTTCGGTGCGCGTCGGTCGCAGCATCCAGCCCTTGCTCGCTTTGAGCTTCATCCCGCCGACCTCAACCTCGCCTTCCCGCAGTGGGACACCGGATGTGTCCGCCGCGGTCACTGTGCCGTCCGCGCAGGTCGCTCCGCAGGAGAACCACAGCGTCTGCCCGGCCGCGCGTTGGGGACGGAACACCCAACCCTCGGCGTCGGCGTGGACCTCCCCGACGTCGGTGGTTTGCAGACGCGGCTTTTCGCCCCACTCCAAGTTCGCGCGGGTGCTCTCCCCGGCTTCGGGGTCGATGATGCCGGCCTGCGTGGGCGAGGCCCCGGGCGTGACCGGAAAGCTGACGCGGAAGGTGTCGAGCGCGCCGTGCAGCTCTATGCGCCAAACCGGCTCAATTGGCCAGCCTGTGGCGGTGGCCAGCGCGGTGCGCATCGCGTCGACACGGCCTGCGGGGGCGTCGGAGATCCGGTTGCTGTGCTCGCCGGCGTCGGCGCGCAGGTCGTACAGCTCTTCTTCGCCGCTCTCGGTCTGGAGGATGTACTTCCAGTCCTGAAAAACAACGCCCCAACGCTCCTTGTCGAACATCAGGTGGCCGATAGCCAGCGGCCGGTCGTGGAGCGCTTCGGCGAGCGTGGACTCGGCGACGCCGTTGGCGGTCGGGTCGGTGCCGGCGTCTACAAAGGCGCGCAGCGAGCGGCCGTCCAACGGCGTGTCGATGTGCAGCCCGACGAGATCGAGCAAGGTGGGAACGATGTCGATGAGCCCTACGGCGGCGCTGACGTGGTGCGGCCCGCCGCCCCAACCGCCCGGGGGGCGGATCATCAGCACCGTGTGCACTAGCTCGCTGTAGAGCGTGTGATTGTGCTCGTAGCCGTCGTGGTCCCAGAACTCCTCGCCGTGATCGGAGTGTACGACGGTGACCGAGCGCCCGGGCAGAGCGTCTACGCCGTCGAAGAGCTTGGTCAACGAGTTCGACAGGTACGCGACCTCGCCGTCATAGCGTGCGTGGACCAAGCGCTTGTCGCTGGCGCTCAGCTTCTTGCGCCGCATCAGCTGCAGGATCTGCCAGCGATCGAAGATCTCAGGGACCGCGGTGGCCGGGCCGGACAACGGCAGCGAGGAGTCCACAAAGCGGCTGCCAAACGGCTCTGGCGCGTTGTAGTAGGTGTGCGGGTCCATGAAGTGCACGAAGGTGTAGGTGTCTTCGTCCTTGTGGGCGTCCAGCCATTCGAGCGCGCGGCTGACCTCGTCCTCGGCGCGGGCGCCGTTCTCGTAGTACCAGTGCTCGAAGCCGTCGTTGAAGCGGAAGCGGGGCACGAGATGTACGTTGGCGACGAACCCGGCGGTGCGGAAGCCCGCAGGAGCGAGCAGCTGCGCGACCGTGGGCGCTGCGATGGCGTCGTACGGGTATCGGCCGGTGAGCGCGGTGCGAAAGCTGGGACGGGTGCGCGGCGCCGGTCCCCACGCGTCGTCGAACACCACCGCCGACTGAGCCCAACTGTCCAGCTCCGGGCTGGTCTTGCGACCGTCTACGGTCTGGCCGTTCATCGAGAGCGCGTCCCAGCGCAGCGTGTCCACCCCCACGACGACGATGTGGCGTGGGCCGGACTCGGGCTTCGGTCCCCGAATGACCGGGGAGCTGAAGAACACCGAGTCGTAGGCGGCGTCGCCGTCGGGATCGCTGCTGAAGCTGACGGTGACGGTTTTGCCGCCCCAGCGCGACAGATCGGCGGTGCCGTCGGCGAAGCCGTCGCCGGGGCTGACGTTCGCGCGCCACACCGACTCGCCGTCTACCTCGACGCGGGCGATGGCGCCGTTGCCCGCGCGGTCGCCCAACAGCGGGTGCGCGAGCAGGGTCGCGCCTACGTCCAACGTCGCGCTGGGTGGAATGGTAATAGTAAAGGTTACTTTTCCCGGTGCGGGCACCAGCATGCCCGGGCGAGTCACCGGCCCGACGGTGTTGGTCGAGCGTACAAACGCCGCTGGCGTGAGCCCCGAGCCCGCGAAGGTGCGCCGCCGTAGCGTTTCGGTCAGCTCGGTGACGCGAAGCTCGGGCTTGACCGTCCAGCTGGTCGGGTTTTCCATCGAGATCAGGTAGACGCGGTTGTCTTCGACGTACCAGCCGCCGCGCCCCGCGTTCGCGAGCCCGCCGATGAACGGCAGTTCGACGTCTCCGTGGTAAAATTGCGCGCCCAAAGGCGCATAGTTCGGCCTCGGCATGTCGCACGGGAAGGGCAGGGGATGCGACCAGATCCGCATCCTTCCCCACGTCTTTTTGGTGTCCACCCATATTTCAAGCAGCGGCATGGTGCCGGACGCGTCGGTGTCGACGGGCTGGCCCTCGGGCAAGGTGATCTGCGCTTCGTCGAGGTGATCGAGGGCGCGCCAAGGTTTAGGCCCGCTCGCATCGATCCCGATCGTCGGTTTTGGGCCGGGCGGCAAGGCTGGGCGTTCCGTCGGCGCGCCGGTGCACGCGGCGGCGAGCGCGCTTGTGCCCATCGCACACAAAATCCGGCACCAGAGGCTGAACGCTGGGGTCGATATCGGGAACTTCATCGCGGCAGCGGCTAACCGGTTATCGCTCCCCCCGATGTCTTTGTCCGACCGCTCGCCCGACCTCCGCGTGATCGTCGTTACCGGCAAGGGCGGGGTGGGGAAAACAACCATCTCGGCGGCGTTGGGCGCGCGGGCTGCGGCGTTGGGCTTGCGTACCATCATCTGCGAGACCAGCGGCGCTGATCAGGTGTGCGGCAGGTTTGGCGTGCCGTTTTCGCCGTACACCGTGACGCAGCTGCAGCCGAACTTGTACACCTTGTCGATTCAGCCCGAGGATGCGATCGAAGAATATCTCCTTCGCGCCTTGCGTTTCCGCAAGCTGTACGAGATGGTGTTCAAGAACCGCGTGATGGGGCCGTTCCTCGACGCGGTGCCGGGGCTGCATGACCTGATTCAGCTGGGCAAGGTGTTTGACCTCGAGCGCGAGCGGCTGCCGAGCGGCGTCGCGGGGATGGGACGCGGCCGGCGCGCTTGGGATTTGATCATCATCGACGCCCCGGCGACCGGTCACGGGATCAGCATGTTGACGGCGCCTCGCGGCATGATGCGGCTGACGCGCGGCGGACCGCTGCACGACAACGCCCGCGATGTCGCTGCGCTGATTGAAGATCCGCTGCGCACGCGGATCCTGCTCGTCTCGCTGCCGGAGGACCTGCCGGTGCTAGAAACGACGGAGCTCTACGGGCGCTTGGGCAATTTCCGCGAGCAGGTCAGCGCGGTGGTGTTGAACGCGGTGCAGACCTCGGGTTTGCCCGCGGTGTACCCGTTGCTCCGGATGCAGCTTGCGGCGCAGGCGAACCCCGCCGGGCTTGAAGCGATCGGCTTCGCGGATGCGGCGGTGCAGCGCGGCGACATGCAGGACCGCGCGCGTCACACGTTGGCTCGCTTGGGGCCCGCGGTGGTGGATCTGCCCGAGACGTCGCTGCAGTCTTCGTCCCGCTACGCCGCGCTCGGCGAGCCACTCGCACGCCTGTTGGGCCTCGGAGCGCCATGACCCCGGTCTACATCTGTTGTGGTGCTGGCGGCGTTGGAAAGACCTCCGCGTCTGCGGCCTTGGCGCTCGCGCTCGCTCAGGGCGGCGCGAAGGTCGTGGTGTTGACCATCGACCCGGCGCGGCGCCTCGCGGATGCGCTCGGGGTGCGCATCGGCAACGAGCCCAGCCCGGTCGTGCTCCCGCCCGAGCTTGGCGCCACCGGCACGCTCCACGCGCTGATGTTGGACCCGAAAGAGACCTTCGACCGCGTCGTTGGGCGCTTTGCGCCTACGCCGCACGCCCGAGACCGCATCTACAAGAACCACATTTACCAGCACGTCTCCGCGAACCTCGCTGGCGCGCAGGAGTACATGGCGATGGAGCGGCTCTATGAGCTCGCGTCCGACGGGGCCTGGGACTGCGTGGTGCTCGATACGCCGCCGACCCGACACGCGCTGGATTTTTTGGCCGCTCCGGATCGGATGGCGAACCTCATGGACGAAGGCGTGATGCGGTGGCTGGTGCTGCCTGCCTCTCGGGGCGGCTGGCGGATGATCGAGCGCGGCAGCGAGGTGCTCGCGCGCGTGCTCGAGCGCATGGTCGGCCACTCCACCATCGCGGACATCGCCGAATTCTTCACCGCCTTCCAAGCACTTTGGGACGGCTTCCGCGAGCGCTCCGTGGAGGTCCGCCGCTTGCTCGCCGCCCCTACTACGCGGTTTTTTCTGGTCACTACGCCTGCGCCGGCGGCGCGCGCCGAAGCGAGGCTGTTCGTAGAGCAGCTGCGGCAGCACAACCAGCCGCTCGCCGGTTTTCTGTTGAACCGGTGCGTCCCGGGGCCTCAGGAGACCGATGTGCCGGACTTCGGACTGGATCCCGGCGTGCCGCATTGGGAGGAGACGGTGGCCGCGCTGAAGCTGTTTCCTGCGCGACAGCGCGCGCGCGTCGCCGTGCAAGAGGAGAACATCGCCGACTTGGCCAAGGGGACGAACGCGCCGGTGTGGCGCATCCCCGATCTGGGCGAAGGCGTGCACGATCTCGCTGGCATCGCGCGCCTCGCGGTGCATGTGCGAGCCGCGGTGGCGGTGTGACCGCGCCGTGTCCGATGTGCCGGCGGCCGAACGCGGTCTTTCGGACGACGTGTTTGTACTGCGGCGCGACGATGCCCAACCCGGTGGCGCGCCCGGCCGAAGCGGAGCGGCGTACTCCCGAGAACCTCGATCAGCTCGTGCGCGACGCGATGCGTGGCGGCGGGGTCGCGAAGCTTCGAGCAGCGCTAGAGCAAGCGGGTGAGGCTCCGGCGCCTCCCGCGCCTCCTGCGCCTCCTGCGGCGAACGCGGCGACACCGGCGACTCCGGCGACACCGACAATCGCGGCCAAGCCTCGCCTTGCGACCGACGACTGGCGTGACCGGCTCACCCGGGCGACGCAGCAGGTGGTCGGGGCGATGACGTCCGCGCATCAAGTGGGAGACAGCGAGGCGCTGCGTGCCGCCCTTGTCGAGGCCGAAGCCGCGCTCTCGGTCGCGTACGGGCTGGTGGACGAGCCGCGAGCGACGCTGCCGGCGATACGCTTGCCGTGGCTGTTGGTGCTGCCGCCGTTCGGGGAGGCCGAGACCATCGCCGAAGAGCTGGGCGTGGACATCGCGACCGCGCGGATGCTCGCCGGCGGGCGATGGCCGCGTGTTGGGCTGCGCGGCGAGCATCCCGATCTCGGGCGCGTGCGCTCGCCGGAGCACCTGAGCGTGTCCAGACAGCAGCTGCTCGCGATCCCGGCGGCGTTGGGCGTGTTGGGTCCGATCGACGCGGCGTCCGTGTGGGACACCGACGCGTGGCTGGTCACCGAGGAGCGCATCTGGCTCACCGATCCGCAAGGGGGCGGGCTCCCGGCGCGCATCGACGATGTGCGGCTCGTGGTGCCGGGAGAGGTGGACACCCGCACGACGCGCGCGGCGCAGGAGGAGAGCCGCTGGCTCCGCAAGCGCATCGTCGCCGCCGGCGCAGGCACCGATCGCCGGGTGCGGGTGGCCGATCTTCACACCTCGATGGGCATCTTTCGCCTCGTCGAAGGCGTCACCCGCACGCAAGGACTCTCCGGCCACGATCCGACCTCGGCGCGGCGTGCGTTCACCGCGCTGCTGAACGCGATCGAGCGGCGGTTTCCTACCGCCGAGATGATGGCCGATCGTGTCGTCACCATCGGCGCCGACGGCAAGTCAGCGTGGCCTCAATGGGAAGAGCACACGCGGATCTGCCGGGCGTTCAGCCTGCGGTGAACTTCCGAACCCAGTGGAGGCGGCGGCTGGTCTTGGACAGCTCGGCGAGGAAGATGCCCTCCAGCACGCGGGTCGCGGTGTTCAGGTTGTCGTTCATCACGAGGTAGTCGTACTCGCCGCACGCAGAGAGCTGCTCGGTGGCTTCGCGTTCGCGTCGGGCGATCACCTCGGCTGAGTCGGTGCCGCGGGCGGTCAGGCGTTCGCGGATGGTCTCGACGGAAGGCGGCAGGATGAACACGCTCACCGCGCCCGGGTAGCTCTGGCGCACTTGGCGCGCTCCTTGGACGTCGATGTCCAGGACCACGGACAAACCGAGGCCCAACGCCCGCTCCACCGGCTTCCGAGGCGTGCCGTAGTAGCGGCCGTAGACCTCGGCGTACTCCAGCAGCTCGCCGCCGTCGCGTAGCGCACGGAAGGTAGGAATGTCCACGTAGTGGTAGTCCACGCCCTCGGCCTCGCCGACGCGCATGGAGCGTGTGGTCGCCGAAACGCTGAACTGCAGGCCGGGGACCTGCTCAAAGACACGCTTCAGCAACGTGGTTTTTCCGGAGCCGCTGGCGCCAGAGACCACGAACAATGCACCCGCTTGCGGGCGCTCCCAACCTTGGGCGAGGCCTGTCGCAGACATCACGGCTTCCCGAACCACATGTACACCCGGCCCGCGCCGCTCGCGCCGCCGTCGTAGCCTTGCGCGCCGACGACGATCTCGTCGACGCCGTCGCCGTTCACGTCGCCGGACCCAAACGCGAGCGCATCGCCGAACAGGTCGCTCGCGACTTCGCCGTCGCGACGCCACTTCAGGTCATCGGCCGTGCTCGCGGACAGGATGTCGCTGCCGAGCGTCAGGTACGCCGAGCCGGCTAGCGAGCGGCCATCGGGATCGGCAAACAGCGCGCCGATCATCAGGTCGTCGATCGAGTCCCCGTCGACGTCGCCGACGTCTTGGAGGATGTGCGCGAAGCGGTCGCCCGCGGCGCTTCCGTACACCGTCTGATCGGCGTCGGTCGGCGCGTAGTTGCTCGCCCAACGCGACCGGCCAAAGTAGATCCGCAGGGTGCCCGACTCGGCGCCGTTGGTGTCGTCCTGGTATTCGCCGACCAGCAGGTCGTTTACGCCGTCGGCGTCGGCGTCAAAGCCTACGGTGTCGTAGCCGAAGCGGTCTTCGGCGCCGTCCCCGGTGAACAGGGTGGTCGCGACCGCGGAGAGCGTGTCGTTGTCGCTGAGGCTGCCGCCCGCGATCACCCCGCCTACGCCGGCGTTGCTGCCGCCGTTGTCGTCGTACATCGCCGTGGTGAAGATGTCGTCGGTGCCGTCGCCGGTCACGTCGCCGACGAACTTGGTGGTCCAGCCCAGCTCGTCGGTGTCGCTCTCACCGTACACGAGGTAGTCGGCGGCGGAGATGGCGCTGCGGCCAGTCCAGCGCGCGCCGGTGCCGAGGAAGATCGCGACCGTGCCGGATTCGCGGTTGCTGTCGGACGCGCCCGGCGCGGCGACAACGACGTCGTTGATGCCGTCGCCGTCAAAGTCTCCGGTGCTTAGTCGGGCGCCAACCTGGTCGTTGACGCTGCCGGTGATCGTCCAGTCGGCGCTGGAGAGGGACTGCGCGCCAGACCAGCTGGCG
>CAIUMM010000186.1 GCA_903900265.1 uncultured Pseudomonadota bacterium | reverse complement strand
GATCCGCATTTTGACGACGCCAACGAGGCGGTGCGCACGCTCCACGTGCACGGGCGCTGGCTGGATCTCGGCTCGGGCGCTGGGTTTCCCGGCGTAGCCTTAGCGGCGTGGCACCCGAACGCCGCGGTCACGTTGGTGGAGCGGCGCCAGAAGCGTGCGGCGTTCCTCGAGGTCGTGCTGGGCGCGGCGCGCCTCTCGAACGCTTCCGTGCACTGCGGGGACGCCGACCAGCTGCCGATCGGCTGGGACGGCATGATCAGCCGCGCTTTTCGCGCGCCTCAGGAGGTCGCGGCGCTGGCCTCCCGCCTGTTGGTCCCGGGCGGGCGACTCGTGCTGATGCTCGCGCGCGACGAGAGCGGAACGCCTGCGGGGTTCCTCGAAGAGTACGTGCATAGCTACACGATCGACGGAAAAGCGCGCCGCGCGGTGGTGCTGCAGCGCCAGTGACACCGCGTACCCTGCGCCCCCACGGGCGCTAGGGGACGTCCATCCTCGACAAGCGCGCCGTGGCCGCGGCCGTACACGCCACGATGACCACGGTGAGCGCCAGAAAGCGCATCGGCTCAAAGTGCGTAGACCATCCCTGCCAGCATCCTAAGGCATTCCCGAGCGTCCACGGCAACAGCTGCGCCGCGACCTGAATCTGCGCGAGGCTCATCAAGTTCAGCACGCCCCGCACGGCCAGATCGGCCATGAGGATCAGCACCAGCGTGACCACCACGCCGCCGACCGAGCGCACCACCAGCGACAACATCACCGCGATGGCGATCAAGCCGACGTCCGAAGCGAAACTCGCCAGGTACCCCATGCCCAATTGCGACGCCGTCGGGTAATCCACAGGCACCGCGCCGGTGCCGGGCGTCGGCATCCCGAACAGAACCAAGCCCGGCAAGAACGACACCGCGCCGGTGATCAGCAGCGTCAACGCCGACAACGACGACACCGCGATCATCCGGGAAGCGAGCGCCGACCAGCGCGGGATCGGACGCACGAGGTCCTCGCGCAGCGTGCGGTTACCCAGCTCCCCAGCCACCGTCCCTGCGGTGGCGAGCAGCAAGAACAAGGGAAGCACGAAGAAGTTTCGCGCGTTCAACGCCCACCCGCCGACCTCCACCGCGTTGACCGCGACGATGTCGGCGAGGGTCGCCCCGTTGATCTGAGCGGTGTCGTTGTGGCCCGCTTCATACATGGCGGCCACCGCGCCCAAGCCCATGACCGCAGCGATCAACAGCGCGCCGATGCCGCTGCCGCGCGTGTAGACCTTGCGCAGCTCTGCCCAGACCATCCACGGAAAGTGAGCAGGAATCATGGCTTCCTCTGCAAGTCGTCTTCTACGGAGGTGACCTCGAGGAACAGATCCTCGAGCGAGCGGGTGCGCGAGAGCAGCGCGGTCACGCCGACGCCGGCGTCGACGAGGGTCTTGTTCAACGTCGCCACGTCGATCCCGGAGAGCCCGACCAAGAGCCGGCCTTCATCCGCGTCGCCCACGAGCTTGACGCGCCCGTTTGTCGCGGCGATCACCGCCAAGGCCGCAGGCTTGTCGGTCACGCCCAGCTCCACCTCCAGCACGTCTCCGCGCCCAGCGAGCAGCTCGGTGACGCGTCCCTCGGCCTTCAGCACGCCCTTGTCGATGATGCCGACTCGGTTGCACATCGCCTCGACCTCGGCCAACAGGTGCGAGCTCACAAACACCGTCAGCTTGTCGCGGCGCACCAGCTCGCGGAGCAGATCGCGAATCTCGCGCATTCCTCGCGGATCAAGGCCATTTGTAGGCTCGTCGAGGATCAACACCTTGGGGTTGCCGATCAGCGCGCGGGCGATGCCCAGCCGCTGCTTCATGCCCAGCGAGTAGCCGCGCACCGGGTCGGAGGCGCGCTCGATCAGACCGACGCGGGTGAGCGCCTCTTCTACGCCCTCGTAATTCCCGGCGTAGGCGCACGCGAGCTGGAGGTTTGCCCGACCGGACAACCACTCGTGAAAGCGGGGCGTCTCGACCATCGAACCCACGCCGACGCGCTGCCGCACCGGGTTGCGCTCGCCGAGGATCTCGACCTCGCCAGCGTCCCTGCGGATGAGGCCGAGGATGCACCGGATCGCCGTGGTTTTTCCCGCGCCGTTCGGCCCGAGAAAGCCATAGAGATCGCCGACCTTCACGTCGAGATCCAAGCCGCGCACAGCGGCCCTGCCGCCGTACCGGCGCTCGAGGCCCGTCACGCGTAGCGCGCTGGTCGTCTCGGGGTTCGCAGCGATTTCCAGAGTGCACCTCCCTGCCGCCTCTTCCCTACCCCGTACAACATTCGCAAACAAGGCTTGTCACCGCTCCATGCCCCGTGTATACGCCGCGCGTTCCCCAGAGACCGAATGCTCCTGTACACCTCCCTCGCCCTCCTCGCTTGCAACCTCGGCGGAAAGCCAGTCACCGACGCGGTCGGCGATGACACCGGAGACAGCTCGTCCACGGGGTCGGACGTCACCATCAAGGACATCCGCACCGGGGTCGTCCCGCTCGATCAGAGCGTGACCATCGAGCACGTGATCGTCACGTCGCCCCACACCCAAGGCGACGAAGGCTTCTTTGTTCAGGACGCCGGCGGGGGTCCCAACTCTGGCATCTACGTTTGGTCCTACGATGGCGTCGGCGACGTGTTCGCCGAGCCCGGGGACGAAGTGCGCATCACCGGCACCCCCACCGACTACTACGGCTGGACCGAGTTCAGCGTCGAGTCCGTCGAGATCACCGGCAGCGGCACCGTGCCGCCGCCGGAAGATCTGGGTGACGGCTCGGGCGTGACCGATTGGGACGCCTACGAGAGCGTGCTCGTCACGCTGTCCGCGCAGAGCGTCGACAGCGTCAACGAGTTCGGCACCGGCCTGCTGTCGTCGGGCGTGTCCCTCGACAACGGCTTCTACAACTTCGACCTGCTCTGCGGCGCGAGCTACCCCACGCTGACCGGCGTGATGTTCTACAGCTACGAAGCCTACTCCATCAACCCGCGCGATGACGCCGACCTGTCGGACGCTGATCTGCCGGAGACCATCGACGCGAGCTGCGCCGACGTTCAAGCGGGCGTTTGCGGGAGCGTCCGGCTCACCGACGCGGTCGTCACCTCCAACGACTGGACCGACGACAACGGCACCTACTTCTTCGTCCAGGACGAAGGCGGCGGCGAAGGCTCCGGCTTGCTGGTGTTCTTGCCCGACCTCGAGTACGACGTGAGCGTCGGTGACACCGTGACCGTCACCGGCACCACCAACGAGTACTACGGTCTGACCGAGCTGAAGGTCACCGATCTGGCGAACGTCGAGACCACCGGCACCAGCGTCCCGGTCGTGACGATCGTGGCCGAAGTGCCCGCCGATGCCGCGGACTGGGAGCCCTGGGAGAGCTGCCTCGTCACCGTCGGGGACATCACCGCCACCAGCGACGAAGCCTATGGCGCCGTGACCACCGACAAGAACATCTCGATGGACGACGTACTGTACGCGTTTGACGCCGCGAATGGCGACCACTGGGACAACGTCACCGGGCTCGTCTACTACAGCTACGAGACTTGGAGCCTGCTCCCTCGCAGCGCCTCCGACCTCGACTGATCCTGCACAATCTGGAGTCTACATGCGCGTAGATGGAACCCCCACCCGTACGTTGTGGTGGGAGAACGGCGTCATTCGGATGATTGACCAGCCGAAGCTCCCCCACCGCTTCGTGCTCGTAGACCTACCGACCTACCGGGAGACGGCGGTCGCGATCCGCGACATGACCGTCCGCGGCGCAGGCGCGATCGGCGCCACCGGCGCGCTTGGCGTAGCTCAGGCGGCGGTAGAGGCCACCGACGGCGACTTCCACGCCTTCGTCACCCATGCTGCGAATCACCTTCGCGCCACGCGGCCCACCGCCCAGAACCTGTTCGCGGGCATCGACTTCGTACTAAAGGCGATCGAAGCGGAGGGCGACAACGTCGCGCGCGCGCGGCAAGCGGCGATCGCGGCGGCCAACGCCTTCTGCGACGACGACGCCGAGAGCTGCCGACGTATCGGCGAGCTTGGCGCGCCGATCATCGCCGAGCGACCCCGCGTATCCACCCACTGCAACGCGGGATGGCTGGCGTTTGTGGACTGGGGAAGCGCGTTGTCGCCGATCTACGCCGCGGCTCGCGGTGGCGCGGCGCCGTTCGTCTACGTCGACGAGACGCGCCCACGCCAGCAGGGCTCGCAGCTCACCGCATGGGAGCTCGGTCAGGAGGGCATCGCCCACGCGATCATCGCCGACAACGCCACCGGCCACTACCTGAAGGCCGGCGCGATCGACGTGGTCATCGTCGGCAGCGACCGCATCGCCGCGAACGGCGACGTCGCCAACAAGATCGGCACCTACACGTCCGCGCTCGCAGCCCGGGCCGCAGGAGTGCCTTTCTACGTGGCCGCTCCCACCACGACGATCGCCGCTCACACTCCGACGGGCCACGACATCCCCATCGAAGAGCGCAGCCCCGACGAGGTGCTCTACGTGTGGGGCTGGTCGGACGACGGCAAGTTCATTCGCGTCCGCACCGCTCCGGCGGGCTCCACCGCCAAGAACCCCGCGTTCGACGTGACGCCCGCCGAGCTTGTCACCGGGATCATCACCGAGCGCGGCATTGTCCCCGCGACCGTCGAAGGGATCGCCAGCGTCACGCGCTCCTGAAGCGCGGCAGACGCCGCATCGGTCGAGCTACTTGGCCTGAGCGGCGGTTCGGCTGGCGATGACCGGGTAGGTCCCGCCCGGGAGCGCGTGCGCCTCTACGCCGCACAGCTCCGCGACGATTCGGCCGGTGCCGTCGATGAACGCGACATCGGTGACGGTGTTCTGCGCGCCGGTGCGACGCGCGGAGAGCACCACCGAGAGGGCGCCGCCTTGCGGAGGCCCAAAGCTGCGGAAGCTGCTGATGCTGGTCGGCAGGGCCGCCTTCTTGGTCATCAGCTGCGTCCACAGCACCACCATCTGCAAGCCGCCGTCGAGCGCCGCGACATCGGTAGACCAGCCCTCTCCCGGCCAGTTCTGCGCGTCTACAACGCCATGCAGGCGCGCCTGCATCCCCGCGCTGCTCATGCCGCCGAAGTCCTGGATCACCTGAAAGTCGGGTCCGTGGAAGAGCATGTGATCGTAGACATGCTTCACCGAGTGCGGAAACGCGTCGTAGGTCAACGCATCCGGTGCGCCGGGCGAGGCCGACGCAGCGTGGACGGAAACGCGCGCACGGTAATGAACCGCCCGCGAAGACCGCAGCTCCATGCTCCATTGATCGGCGCCCGCCTCCGTAGCGACCACCTCAAACTGGTCCCCCGCGGCGTCAAAGTGATCGAGCACGACGCCCTTCAGCACCTTCACGTCTTCCACGGTGACCGCCATCCCCGGCCGCAGCTCCATCGCACGCTGCACGAACCACTCCAGCGCCATCACGACCGGTAGCACCGGCCGATCGTCTACGGTGTGGTCGCGCAGATAGCCGTGCGTCGCCGCGCTCACCGAGCGACGCACCGTGGTGCGCCCGGGAGGAGGCGCGGAGAGCGGGCCCGGAGGACCACCGACCACCACCTCGACCGCGTCCCGGAACCCGCTCAGCTCGGCCACGAAGATCGCCGCGCCCCGCGCAAGCGGGATGCAGGGGATGCCCATGCTCTCAAACTGCTTCTTCAACGCCGGAGTGACCATGCCACCTTCCCAAGGGCCCCAGCCGATGGACTTCACGACCGCCGAGCCACGCGCGCGCTTCTCAGCGACGGCGAGCTTGTTCAACGCCTCGTTGGCGAGCGCGTAGTCACACTGGCCGATGTTGCCGGCGCGACCCGCGACCGAGCTGAAGAAGCACAGCACCTTCAACGGGTCGTTCGCCGTGGCGGCGAGCAAGGCGCGCGCGCCTTCCAGCTTGGTGTCATAGACCGAATCGAACTGCGCCTGCGTCTTCTCGACGATGCGCTTGTCGGCGATCACGCCGGCCCCGTGCACGACGCCGGTGATCGGCCCCCACGAAGCGCGGATCTCGGCGAACACGGTCGTCAGCGCTGCCTCGTCCTGCACGTCCACCGCGACGTACCGAACTGGAGAACCTGCCGCTTCCATCGCCGCGATGTTGGCTCGTGCCTCGCGCGCGGCGAGGATCGACGCCGCCGCCTTGCCGGCCGCGGCGGGCTTCATCGTCGGGTCTTCGGAGAACAACGCGCGCTTGAGCGCAGCTTCATCCTTCGCGGCTTGCACCGCGGAAGACTCGGCGACATCGATGCGCGAGCGGCCCAGCAGCACAAAGCGGCAGTGCGAACGCTGCGCCAAGGCGATCACGCACGCGGCCGTTACACCACGGGCACCGCCGGACACCACCACCACATCGCGAACGCCCAACGGCAACGCCACATCGGACGACGCCTCAGGAGCCAACCAGGAGGACGGGAGGACGCGCCCCTGCGCCGACACGCCCACCTCAACCGGCGCGGTCTGAAGCAGCTCTTGCGCCAACCACGACGCGTGCAGCTCGGCAGATGCCGGCGCAAGATCGATGTGCCGCACGACCGCCGCCGGATGCTCCAAGGCCGCGGTCTTGGTCAGGCCAGCGAGCCCGCCCAGCAGCGCAGTCGCACGCGCGGAGCCGTCGGTGCCGAAGTCACCGCCGAGCGCGGTAACCGTCACGAACCCGCCGGACGCGTCCAAACGGGAGCCGCGCACAGCCTGGAACGCCGCGCGGCTGACCGCTGCAGCGAGCGCGAAGTCCGGGCTGGATCCAAAAGACTCCGTAAGGCCATCGAGGAAGATCACACCCCGTGAACCATCGGCCTGGCCAACGGTCACGTCCACCCCAGCCGCGGTCAGCTTGGACGCGAGCTTGGTCCCGACCTCTCCACCGCCGAGGATCGTCCACGCGCGCGCAGCGAGCGGAGCGCCCGGCAACGCGGGGAGCAGCTGGAGCTCGTAACGACCGATCGCGTCCCCGCCGGCGTCCACGACCGGCGCGGCGGACGTCACCGCCTCACTGGACTTTCCCCCGACGGCGCCCAACGCCGAGACCACCTGCTGCAAGGTCTTCAACGCGCCCATCGTCTCGGCGTCGACCTCAGGCAAGGTCGGCTCGCGCTCGCGCATCGCCGACAGGATCTCCACCCGTTTGATGCTGTCCACGCCCAGATCCGCTTCCAGATCCATGCCGAGGTTCAGCATCTCAGCCGGGTACCCCGTCTTCTCCGCGACCACGCTCAGCAGCAGCGCGGTCAGATCGGTAGTTGCTGGCTGGGCATGGCCCGCGTTCGCCGCCGACGCTGCAGGCACCGCGCCCATGGAGGCGACGACCTGCCCGAGGGTCTTCAACGCGCCCATCGTCTCGGCGTCGACCTCAGGCAAGGTCGGCTCGCGCTCGCGCATCGCCGACAGGATCTCCACCCGCTTGATGCTGTCCACGCCCAGATCTGCTTCCAGATCCATGCCGAGGTTCAGCATCTCAGCGGGGTAACCGGTTTTTTCTGCGACGACGGTCAACAGCAACGCGACCAGATCGACGCCCGGCGCGGGTGCACGCGCCGCCGAAGCAGGCGATGCGACCGCGGCGCCGACAGGTCCGACCGCGCCGAGCGCCCCGACCACCTGACCGAGCGTCTTCAACGCGCCCATCGTCTCGGCATCGACCTCGGGCAGCGTAGGCTCCCGCTCGCGCATCGCCGAGAGGATCTCCACTCGCTTGATGCTGTCCACGCCCAGATCCGCCTCCAGATCCATGCCGAGGTTCAGCATCTCCGAAGGATACCCCGTCTTTTCTGCGACGACGGCGAGCAGCAACGCGACCAGATCGACGCCCGCGGACGCCGCAGCGGCGGGCGCAGCCGAAGCACCCGCCGGACCGACCGCGCCGAGCGCCTCGACCACCTGTCCGAGCGTCTTCAACGCACCCATCGTCTCGGCATCGACCTCGGGCAAGGTGGGCTCGCGCTCACGCATCGCCGAGAGGATCTCCACGCGCTTGATGCTGTCGACGCCCAGATCCGCCTCAAGATCCATGCCAAGGTTCAGCATCTCCACGGGGTAGCCGGTCTTTTCTGCGACGACCGCGAGCAGCAGCGCGTGCAGGTTGACGGTGTTGGACGCGGGCGCAACGGTCGCGGGCCGCGACGCCGGAGTCGGCGCTGCGGAGCCTACTTCTCCCAGCGCAGCCACCACCTGTCCGAGGGTCTTCAACGCGCCCATCGTCTCGGCATCGACCTCGGGCAAGGTCGGCTCGCGCTCGCGCATCGCCGAGAGGATCTCCACCCGCTTGATGCTGTCAACGCCCAGATCCGCTTCCAGATCCATGCCGATGTTCAGCATCTCCACCGGGTAGCCCGTCTTCTCAGACACGACCGCGAGCAGCAAGGAGGTCAGGTTCACCGCAGGTGCTTGGCGAGCCGCTACCGGGCCGGCCACGGGGACCGTTCGGGCCGCGGGGAGCGCAACCGCAGCGGGGGCCGCAGAGATCGTCGGCATCGGCGCGGGTGCCGCAGCGACCGCCGGCATCGACGCGGGCGCCGCGGCGATCGCCGGCATCGGCGCGGGTGCCGCAGCGAGCGCAGGTATAGACACGGGCGCAGAAACCGGCATGGCGGGCTGCGCGTATGCTGGCGCGGCCGAAGTAAGCGCAGGCGTGCTGTTAGCGGCACCAGACGCCAAACCCACGATGGCGCGAGACGTCTCCTCATGGGCGTGCAGGAACGCGATGTGGGCATCGGTCATCGCGCGCTGAAACCCCTCATGCACGCTCGCAGCTTGCTTTTGACTATCGAGGAACGCAGTCAACCAGGACGTATCGGCAGGGCGAGTCATCGTTGTTTTCACCGGAGGGGGTGCAGCGGGGGGCACGGGCGACGAGATTGCGACAGGCTCAGGGCGTGCGACCGGCGAAGAAACCGTCGCAGGAACAGGCGCGGAGACCATAGGCGTACGCGGCGCCACAACCGGAGCGGCGAGCGCAGCAACTACCGGCGCGGCGATGGGAGCCGCCACGGGCTTGGGCGGGTTGGGCGGCACCGGCATCATGTTTTCGCTCGGATACGGCTTGCCGTAGTTGGAGCCGTTCACCATCACCGCCATCTTCGGCGCCGGCCGCACTGCGGGGACTTCCCGCTCCGACCAAAGGGGCGCAAACCGCACGGAAAGGCCGGCCGACGCCGCCTGACCGAGCGCGGCCAGCAAGGAGACCCGCGCGTCCGTGTTCTTTGCATCGGTCGCGATCGCGGTGTGCGCGCGCCCCCGCAAACAACGCCCGACCAAGCCGGTGAGCACCGCCGAAGGACCGACCTCGATGAAGGTGCGTACCCCCGCGTTGTACATCGCCTCGATCTCGTCGACGAAGCGCACCGGGCTGCGAAGATGCTCGCCGAGCGCATCGCCCAGCGCAACCGCGCCGTAAACCGACCCGCTGGCGTTGCTGTACACCGGCAAGGACGGGGCCGCGAAGGGCACCGAACGCAGCCACTCGGCGTACGCATCGGCGGCCGGAGCGACCACCGGGGAGTGGAACGCCGTCGCCACCGAGAGGCGAACGGCCTTGAAGCCCGCCGCGTCCAAATGCTTGACCGCAGCCTCCAAAGCGCCCGTAGGACCGGCGATCACCGTCTGCTCAGGGCTGTTGTAGTTGGCGATCACCACGCCTTCGATCCCGCCCTTCGCGAGGCTCCGGAGCTCTTCGGCGACGTCGGCCGCTTTCGCGACCACCGCGGCCATAGCGCCGGGTACGCGCGCCGCTTCGGCCATCAGCTCGCCACGGCGACGGCTGGCCTTTACGTAGTCGGTGTAGGACAGGGCGCCGGCTGCATAAAGTGCGGTCAACTCTCCATAGCTGTGCCCGCCCGTGACATCTGGACGGACGCCGTGATCGCCGAGCACACGGAGCAGCGCGACGCTGGCGACGCCGATCGCCGGCTGGGCCCACTCGGTGTTCACGATGCGGGCGTCCCGGGCGCGCCGGGCCGCATCATCAAAAGCGGGGCGCGGAAATACGGTGAACGAGAGCCGATCATTCTCGGCGAAGCAGGCATCGGCCTCGTCCCAAGCGCTACGGGCGGAGGCCAGATCCATCGCCAGACCCTTGCCCATCTCCACGTACTGACTGCCCTGACCGGGGAACAAGAACGCGATCTTGCCTGGCTCTGGCGTCGGCTGGAACCAGACACCGCCCTTCGACGAGGCCTTGCCCGAGCGCAGCACCTCGAGCGCCTTGGTGAGCTTGGCCGACGCGTCCCAGCCGGTGTCCGCGCACGCGACCAACACGCAGACGCGCACGGCAGACTGCGCAGCGGTCGCCTCATCAAAGCGATCTTGAACCGCGCGTGTCAACACCGCGATGGTGCGATCGGCGTCGCTCGGGGAGGCCGGCAGCGACGCGACCGCCGCAGCAGCGCGCCCGATCTCCGCCTCCACTTCGGCCACCGTGGCGCCGCAGAACGGCAGCAGCTCTGCGCCCCAGCGGTCCATACGCGCCGGATGCGCTGCGGAGCCCAGATATTCTTCGACGGTGACGTGGAAGTTGGTCCCGCCGAATCCGAAGCTCGACACCGATGCCCTGCGGGCGTGTCCTCGACCGGTGATCCAGGGACGTGAGTCCGTCGCCAAATAGAACGGGCTCTTCTCCCAATCCACCAGCCCATTGGGCTGCGCGACCTTGATGGTGGGCGGGATAATCTTGTGGTGCAGCGCGAGGACGACCTTCATCAACCCCGCCGCGCCTGCGGCTGCCTTGGTGTGACCCAGCTGGCTCTTGATCGAGCCGAGCGCACACCATTGATTGTCCGGGCGAGTTCCCTCAAAAACAAGGTTCAAGCCCTTGAGCTCCGCGGCATCGCCCGCCTTGGTGCCCGTACCGTGGCCTTCGACGAGGTCCACCGAGGCCGGGGAGTAGCCCGCGCTCTCGTAGCAGCGCCCCAGCGCTTTGGCCTGGCCTTCGCTGACCGGCGCGTAGACGCTCTTCGAGCGACCATCCGAGCTGGAGCCCATGCCGCGAATCACCGCGTACACCTTGTCCCCGTCCCGCTCAGCGTCCTCCAACCGCTTGAGCGCCATCATGCCCAAACCCTCGCCCAGCAGCGTGCCGTCGGCCTCATCGGAGAACGGACGGCAGTCGCCCGACGGAGACAGCGCCGGCGTCTTGGAGAAGCACATGTACATGAAGATGTCGTTCAGCGTGTCACAACCACCGGTGATGGCCATGTCGGAATGACCAAGCTGAAGCTCGTAGATCGCCGTCTGCACCGCGGTGAGCGCGCTCGCACACGCCGCGTCGGTGATGCAATTGGTGCCGCCCGTGTCCAAGCGGTTCGCGATGCGACCCGCGACGACGTTGCCCAAGAGCCCGGGGAAGCTGGCTTCTTGCCAAGGAACATAGTGACTCGCGATGCGGTCACAGGCCTCCTGCACCTGCTTCTCCTCCAGCCCAGAGAGCCGCAGCGAGCGCTCCCATACCGGACGTTGCAAGCGAGAAACCAGCGAGGACAACAGCTCCTGCGCGCCGGTCACTCCGAGGATCACCGAAGTGCGCGACAGATCCAGCTTCCGCGCGCCAAGCCGAGACACATCGTCCAGCACCATCTGCGCGACGATCAAGGCGATCAGCTGGCTGGTGTCCGTTGCGGGCAGGGTGCTGGGCGGAATGCCGAACCCCATCGCATCGAAGGGGACATCGGGCAGGAACGCCCCGCGACGAGCGTAGGTCTTGTCCGGGGCTTTGGGGTTGGGATCGTAATAGTCCTCAATCAACCAATGCGTCTTCGGAATGTCGGTGATGAGATCCCGCCGTTCGAGCGTGTTGCGCCAGAACGATGGGACGTCGAGCGCTCCGGGCATGATGCAACCGAGACCGACAACAGCGATAGGCGAGAAGGAGGACATCCGAACGCTCCGAGCAGGTAAGGGGCCGCCGGTTCTACTCCGCGGACATGCCGTGGGTGTCACAGCGCGGTCACGGTGCGCACGGTCCCCACCCGCACGCCCTTCACCGGGAGACGCAGCAGTACTTGACAGACCGGAGGCTTCGCCGCACGTTGGAGATACGGAGAGGCAGGTTTGATCGATCAGGTCATCCACAAGGTGCAGTCCTACGCCCCAGGGGCGGACGTAAGCCTTATTTTTGATGCCTACACCTACGCTGCGTTCTGTCACAAGGACCAGAAGCGCAAGAGCGGAGATGATTACTTCATCCATCCTCTCGCGGTGGCCGAGATCCTCGCCGACCTGCGAATGGACGTTGAGACCATCGCCGTCGGACTGCTCCATGACACGATCGAAGACACGCTCGCGAGTCGGGAACAGATCGAGCAGCGGTTTGGGAAAAACGTCGCCGAGATGGTCGACGGCGTCACCAAGCTGTCCAAGCTGACGTACCGCGGCAAAGTCGAGGAGCAAGCTGAGAACTTTAGAAAGCTCGTCCTCGCCTTTGGCAAGGACCTGCGCGTGATCATCGTCAAGGTGGCCGATCGTCTGCACAACATGCGGACCCTTGAGCACCAGCCGCGGGAGAAACAAAAGAGCATCTCCAAAGAGACGATGGACATCTACGCGCCGCTGGTCAGTCGACTTGGCCTGGATCTCATCAAGATCGAGCTCGAAGATTTGTGCTTTCGCTACCTTCAACCTGAAGAGTATGCGGATATCGCCGCGGAGCTCGCCAGCGACCGCCCCGAGCGCGAGGCCTACGTCAAAGCGACCTCGGGAATCCTGATCGAAGCCCTCGAAAGCCGCAATTTGACCGTCGACGTGACCGGCCGGGTCAAGCATCTGTGGAGCATCCGCAACAAGGTCAAGAAGTCGGGCAAGCACATCTCCGACCTGTACGACCTGCTGGCGTTTCGCGTGCTCGTGCCGGACAGGGAGAGCTGCTACATCGCGCTCGGCTTCATCCATCTGCTCTACATGCCGATGGAAGGCAGGTTCAAAGACTATATCGCTGTTCCAAAGTCGAACGGCTATCAGTCGCTGCACACGACCGTGGTCGGGCCCGACGGGCGCCCCATCGAGATCCAGATCCGCACCCCGGAGATGCACCGCATCGCCGACGACGGCATCGCCGCGCACTGGCGCTACAAGAACGGGCGATTGAGCGTGAGCAACGCGGAGCTGGAGCGAATTGCCCGTCTGCGCGGGTTTATTCAGCTCGCGCGAGACGTAGAGGACCCCGCCGACTTCATGGAGGCGGCACGCAGCGATCTCGCGGCGAATATTCATGTATTTACGCCGAACAAGGATGTATTGCTGCTCCCCGAAGGGGCTACGGCGCTCGATTTTGCCTACCACGTGCATACACAAGTGGGAAATCGAGCCTGCGGCGCGAAGGTCAACGGCCGGATGGTGCCGTTGCGCCACCCGATCAAAACCGGGGACACGGTCGAGATTCTCACCAAAGCGGACGCCAACCCCACACGCGATTGGCTGTCCTGGGCCACGAGCCATCGCGCCCTGAGCAAGATGCGCCGGCGTCTGCGCGAGCTGATGGAAGATCAGGGCCTGGGAAGCGCGCGCGAATTCCTCGACGGCGCGCTTCGAAAGATCGGAGGTTCGCTCAAGCGCGCCGAAGACGACCGCGCAGTGGCCGAGCGACTCACTGCGCGCGGCTACAAGGATCTCGATGCGCTCGCGACCGATCTGCTGGGCGGAAACATCTCGCCCGGCGAGGCCGCGCGTATCGTCATCCCCGACACCCCTGTCGTTGCCAGCCCGCCCACCCCGGGGGTGATGGCGGCGTTCCTTCAACGGGTACGGAGGCAGAGCGAGAACCCCATCCTTGTAAACGGCGAGACCGACATCATGGTCGACTACGCGCGCTGCTGCCGGCCGATGAAGGGCGAGCCGATCATCGGGTACATCACCCGCGGGCGGGGCATGTCGATTCACAAGCAGGACTGTGTCGAAGTACGCGGCCTCGATGTGGACAGGCAGGTAGCGGTGGCTTGGGATGACCGCGTGTCCACGCTTCATCAGGGGCTCGTGATCGTCGAGAGCGAAGACCGCCCCGGGCTGCTGGCGGAGATCACCGGCCTGTGCGTGACGTACAAGATCAACCTCTGGAAAGCCGACGTGCGCGCCACTCACGATCGCCACGCGCGCTGTGAGCTGGGGGTGGCCGTACAGGATGTCACGCAGCTCATGCGGCTGATGAGCAAGCTCCGCAACGTCAAAGGCGTGCTCAGCGTCGAGCGCGCATGATCGGAAACCCGTGCCACCAACGCGGCTTCGGGGTACCTTGCACCCCGTGATTCGATCTGGTGCTGCTACTCTCCTCCGAAGCTTGCTTGCGCAGGTGAGCCATCGGGTTTCCAAAGACGGCCTCTTCGAGCAGCCGGGCGAGCGGCCCCCTACGCCGCCGATGGCGAAAGCACCGGCCGGAGCATCGGCCAACGCCGACACGCCAAGGCCTGACGCGGTGAACGTGACCGTAGCTGGGGCCCGCCCCAAAGAAGGCTGCGTACCGGTTGACGTTGCAGGTCTTCGCGCTGCGATCACGCCGGACGAGCGGCCGCTGATCGTAAACCACTGGGCGACATGGTGTGACCCCTGCGTAGACGAACTCCCCCGACTGGTGCGCGCCGCTGCGGGGTTGGGCAACACCGCAGAGTTCATCGGCGTGAGCTGGGACCTGTTCGACCATCCGGGCAAGCCCGAAAAAGTGGCGGCTAAGGTGGCAAGCTTCGCCGCGTCCTCGGGTGTAGGCTTCCCCTCGGTGCTGTTTACCGGCACCCCCGCTGAGCTGTTCTCCGCTTGCGGTTTGGACGTAGAGCTTGTTCCGCAAACGCTCGTCCTTGCTACGGACGGACGGGTGCTGTGGCACAAGAAGGGCATCCTCACCGACGATGACGTCTTTCCGCTCATCGCAGCCGCAAAAGGTACCCTTCCGAGGTAACCGTCATCATGTTGTTGCTGCTGCTTCTTGCGTGCGGGCCAAAGACCCCAGCCGCCCCGCCCACATCCGGGCCGCACGCGCTGACCGTGCTCCACACCAACGACATTCACGCCCACTTCGAGCCCGAGCCGGCCGAATGGCTGGATGGCCGACCGGCAATCGGCGGTTTTGTGCGGCTGGAGCAGGAGGTTCGGGCCGTACGCGCCGCGCGAGGTGCGGGACAAACGCTCACCGTTGACGGCGGCGACCAGTTGACCGGCACGCCGATCACCGAGATCGAAGAAGCCGGAAGCTTCGGCGGTGCGATGCACGCGCTCTTCGACCGGGTCGGCTACGATGCCTGGGTGGTCGGCAACCACGAGTTCGACAAGGGGTTGGACAACCTCTCCCGATACACCCAGAATCACCCGATGTTGCCGCTCTCGTGCAACCTGCTCGCGCTGGGCAGCGCAAAACCGCTGCTGCCCCAACAGCAGCTGTCGCATGTGTACGCGGTAGCCGGGATGCGCGTCGGCGTGATCGGCGTCACCACCGACAAGCTCGCGGGGTTGATGAACAAGCGAGACTTTGCTCGTATGACGCTCGCCCCCGAGAGCGCGGCAGTCCAAGCTGAGGTCAATCGCTTGGACCCAGCCACCGATCTCATCGTCGTGCTGTCGCACATCGGCGTCGAGAGCGACAAGCGACTGGCCAGCGACGTTCAAGGAATCGACCTCATCGTAGGAGCCCACTCGCACACCCGGCTCACAAGCGCGCTGCGTGTCGGGGACACGTGGATCGTGCAAGCGGGGAGCTACAACCGGTCGCTCGGCATCATCGACCTTGTCGCCGATGAGGACCACATCACTGAGCTCCGCTACGAGCTGCGCGACCTGCTGCCCGCTACGGCCACGGTCGCTCCCGATCCCGAGATGCAAGAGACGGTCGCGACCTACAAGAAGTCGATCGACAGGGTCTACGGCGAGACCGTCTCCAACGCCCCCGCGCTGCTTGGACGCTCCTACAACCATGAGAGCGCGCTCGGGCGTTGGATCTCCGACGCGCTGCGCGATCGCACCGGGGCGGACGTCGCCTTCTACAATGGCGGTGGGCTTCGGGCGGACATCCCTCCTGGACCGGTCACCCGCCTCACGCTCTTCCAGTGCTTCCCCTTTCAAAATGCCGTGGTCACCTTCCAGCTCAGCGGGCAAGCGCTGCTCGACATCGTGCTCCGGAACCTCGCCGCCGACGCAGACGAAAAGCGCGGCTTTCTGTCTACCTCTGGCCTGACCTGGACCTGGCGGACTATCGCCGGCGCTCCCGAGATTGTCGCCGTGCGCGTCAACGGCGCGCCGCTTGACCTCGCCAAAGACTACACCGTCGCCGCGTCCAGCTACCTGACCGAACAATGGCAGAAGCACCTTGGTGCAGAGCCGCGCAAGGTGGAGGCCGCGGGCTACAACGACTTCGACGCCGCAGTCGAGTATGCGCGCAGCCGCCCCGTGGTAGATCCGGGCGACCTCCGCGGCGTAGAAGTAAAGTAGCGCGATCATCGGAAATCCCTGCTGGATGCCGCGACCTCAGCACCAAGCTGCACCGGTTGAAACCTCCAGGCGATCACGTTGAGCACATCGCCGACCTCGCCTGGGGCACCCGCCCCGACGGTACGCTCCAGCTTGCCCTGCACCTCGATCAGCTGTGTGCTTCGAACCAGCGCACGTTGCCGTTCATACACCTTCGGCCAAACCACGATGTTGCCGCTGCCCGTCTCATCCTCGAGCGTCAGGAATACGACCCCGGACGCCGTCGAGGGGCGTTGTCGATGCGACACCAGTCCGGCGACGCGCACCACCGTAGCCTGCGGGACCTCAGCCAACCGCGCAAGGCGTGTAAAGCCCTTTCGATCCAGCTGATCACGAATCAAGCCGATGGGGTGTTGTTGCAGCGATAGTCCCGTACTTGCAAAGTCTTCGAGTACGTCATCTGTAGCGGTAGCGACAGGCAACACACAGTCCTCCTGACGCTGCAGCTGGGCAAAAAGTCCCTGCCATAAGCCCGATACGGCCCAATGCGCGCCCCGGCGCCCCTCTCCATCGAGCAAGGTACGCAATGCATCGGATCGGGCCAACAAGCCAAGCTCCCCTTCCCCCAGCCGAGCGCGCGCCGCAAGATCGGGCAGAGACGCAAAGGGCGCCTGCCGACGTGCCTCAACGATTCGCTCTGCGGTCTGTTCCTTCAGCCCGCGAATCAGCCGAAAGCCCAGACGCAGGCTGGGAGCTTGCCCCGCCACACTGTCCCCGCTCCACCTCTCCAAGGTACAGTCCCACATCGAAACGGTGACATCCACCGGAAAGGTGCTAACGCCGTGGCGGCCAGCGTCTGCGATCAGCGATCGTGGAGCATAAAACCCCATAGGCTGGCTGTTTATCAACGCTGCGGTGAACGCTGCCGGGTAGTGACACCGCAGCCAAGAAGAAACATACACAAGATGCGCAAAGCTTGCGGCGTGAGACTCTGGGAAACCATACTCGGCAAAGCCTTGAATCTGCTTGAAAATGGCCTCCGCATACTCGGGTGTGATCCCATTTTTACGCATACCGTCCATCAGGCGACTGCCGATCTCCGTGAGCCCGCCGCGCTTGCGCCACGCCCCCATCGCACGCCGCAATTGATCGGCCTCTCCCGGCGTAAAGCCCCCCACGGCTACAGCCATCGCCATCACCTGCTCTTGAAAAATCGGTACGCCCAACGTACGCTCCAAGATAGGCCGCAGCCTCTCATCGGCGTAGGTGACAGGCTCCTCGCCCGAGCGGCGGCGCAGATACGGATGCACCATGCCCCCCTGGATGGGGCCCGGGCGCACAATCGCGGTCTCAACAACGAGATCATAGAAGTTTTTGGGACGTAGGCGAGGGAGCATCGACTGTTGTGCTCGACTCTCAATTTGAAACACACCAATCGAATCTGCGTGTGCCAACATGGCATACACCGCGGGGTCCTCCTGCGGCACGTTGCTGAGGGTGAGCACCCGACCGTGCCAGGCCTGCACCAACCGAAAGGCCTTTCGGATGGCGGTCAACATGCCCAACGCCAAAAGATCGACCTTTACAAAGCCAAGGTCATCAATGTCATTCTTGTCCCACTGAAGAACCGTTCGTGCGTTCATCCGCGCAGGCTCGATCGGGGCGGTGTCGATCAACGGCTCATCCGAAACCACAAATCCACCCACGTGGATGGATGTATGTCGTGGAAAACCTTGAATCTGCCCGCAAAGATCGACCAGATGGTGAACCCCGCTGTCCGTGACATCGACCCCAGCCTCCCGCAGTCGGTCCCCCCACCTCGACGTTGACCCCTTCGATGCGTCTGGGCTGTCCGCAGCCTCTCCCCCATGCCCCTCGGCCCCGCTGTAGCCTGCAAAATGGCCCATTGTTTTCGCGAGTTTGTCGACCACATCGACGCCGAAGCCGAGCGCCCGTCCTACATCGCGCACCGCCATCTTGCCGCGCCACGCGATCACCTCGTTCACCATCGCAGCGCGGTCACGTCCATACTTCTGGTACACGTACTGAAGCACCTCTTCTCTTCGTTCATGTTCGAAGTCAATGTCAATATCGGGAGGCTCCCCACGCTCCTCCGAGATGAACCGCTCAAAAAGTAGCTTCTGATGGGATGGATCTACAGGCGTGACCCCAAGCACATAGCAGACTGCGGAGTTCGCGGCGCTCCCTCTGCCTTGACAGAGGATGTCCTTGCTTTTTGCGAAGCGTACGATGTCATGCACCGTCAGAAAATACGAGGCAAACCCCAGACGCTCGATAATCCCAAGCTCACGCTCAACCTGAACACGAACCTCTTTAGGCGGAGATCCTTGATAGCGCTGATACATGCCGCGATGCGTGAGCTCAACCAGCCACGCCTGTGCGCTGTACCCCACAGGCACGACCTCTCTCGGATATTGATACCGAAGCTCGTCCATTGAAAAGTTACAGCGGCTCTGAATCTCCAAGGTGCGCTCCAGCATGTCTGGAAACGCCTGAAACCGCGCCAGCATGCGTTGAGGCTCGAGGAGGACCCGCTCTTGATTGGGCTGAAGGCGGGCCCCTACGTTCGGTAAGGACACTCCGAGACGTATACACGTCAACACATCTTGTAGCGGCTGACGGGATCGATCATGAACCAACACATCGTTTGTCGCGACACACGCAAGCGGACCTGCCTGCATACGGGCGATCCAGGACTCCTCGTCAGGGACCAGGCGCCGACTCACCGCTTGATACAGGCGGTCTCCACACGCGGATTGCAGCTCGTGCACCACGGGCAAGGGCCATTCTCCGCGCAGCAAAACCAACAAGCCGGCGTTTCCAGACACCAGTCGGTCGAGCGGGAGCTCTGCCCATGCTTTGTCGGGACGATATCCCAGAGGCTCGGGCGCTTCGGGTTGGCCCCCCTTAGCTTCGAACACACCCCCGTCATGCCCTTCAAACCGCCCTGCGGTGAGCAAACGACAAAGGCTGGACCATCCCTGACGATTCTGAACCAACACAGCGACGGAACGGCGCGCTTGAGCCTCCCGCACGGTGAGCAAGGCCCCATGGATCAAGGGAAACGATGCTTTTTTAGCGGCGCGATGCGCTTGCACAGCCCCATACAGACCGTCCCGGTCGGTGATGGCCAAGCCCGATAAGCCCAGCGAAGCTGCGCGCTCTACGAGCTCGGCTGGGAACGACGCGCCCTCACAGAACGAGAAGTTGGAGCGACAGACCAGCTCGGCATAGCGCACCGTGGATGGACGGCTAGCTTTGATCTGCGTGGCTCGAGGCTCCTGCCGCGGGCGCTTCGGGGACTCCCGGCCAGCATCGAACCAACCATGCAGGGACCATCCCCCCGATTCGCTATCGCTGAATATCCAGGCCATACGACCATCTTCGAGTGTACAAACCCAATAGTCCCGTGAGACACCTTGGGGCATCCACCACTCTCCCTGCAGCCGTTCAGGCCCATCCGCGCACTGCACAGACGCCCACTCCGAGCCACTTTGCAGGCCGCCCACCGAGCGCGGACGTCCGGAAGGCGCAGCGATCACGCGCAACGGCACCGGCACCGGCAGCAGCAAGGACGGCCTTGGCGCCGCGCTCGGCCCAACCTCCCCACCAGGCTCATGCACTGCAGCGGGATCGCGTCGGGTAGGCTGCGGAACCTTGGGATCGAGATCCCCTTCGGGCACCGCTACCCACGCGGCTTCAGGGCGATGTCCAGCCACGGGCACAGCGTGCACCACAGCCTCTTTCCCCAACGCATCCTGAAGCCGTGCGACGAGGTCGGCGAGAGGCTCCGCACGGTCGGCTCGATCAAAAAGTCCGGTCTGCCCCGGGCGATACACACAGGTCTCCGCGACCTCAACACCAATGGCGACGACCTGCGACTCCAAGCGAACGCGCTCCAAGCGCAAACGCAGCACCTTGAACACACGATCGGCGCTACGGCCCGGGGTTCCCAAGCGCACGGGCAGCACGAGCTCACCCGCTTCAAGCCGAAGTCGTATCCGAAGGCGCACTACGGCTTCTCCGCGATGCTCCAACGCGCCCGCGAGGTCGCGCAATAGACCATGGAGTACAAACATCACCGCATCGATGCTGTCTACTGGATCTGGGAAATCGAGGGCGAATAT
Organism: uncultured Pseudomonadota bacterium; assembly: GCA_903900265.1. GTDB lineage: Bacteria > Myxococcota_A > UBA796 > UBA796 > SXON01 > CAIUMM01. The sequence continues at coordinate 26,707 of CAIUMM010000186.1, read as the reverse complement.
CCGCTCTGCAGGATCGGATGGCAACGTAGGTACAGGGTCATCGGCCCACTGCTGCCCACGCGCCAGCGCGTAAACCGGCAGGATCCGGGAACCAAAGCGGCTGGTCAAGGCAGACAACGGCAATGAAGCCAAAGCAGCAAAGGTGCGTATCCCCGAGGTCCAGAGGGCGTCCTTGGTATGCGAAGCGAGCAAGGGAAGGTGCGGCTCGGCGCCGAGGCCACCCGCCGTAGCGACCACATGAATCGGCAAGGGCCCCACCGCAGCGCGAAGGTCTGCCTGTTGAAGCACACGGTCCGCCTGCCCATGACGAGCGAGCACCAGCGCCGCGTCCCGATGGGGCGCCCAAACCGCTCGAACCGCGTGCCCCAAGCTCATGATGGTCTGCCGCACAGGCTCCAGCAGCTCTGGCTTACCTCCCAGCATGATGCAATCCGGCGCGACCGGGCTCACATCGGGGGAGTAGCGCCCCAGACACGCCGCCAAGGTGCCCAGATCCCGCAGCTCTGCATCGACATCCAGACGTTCAACCGCAACCGTGGGGCAGAATCCCCGAGCTTCGGCTAACGTCATCCCCACGCGCACCCGCTGGACCTCTGCCGCAGGACTCGCCGTGAGAACCCGCTCCCCACCCTGAGACACCGCGACAAGCACGGCTGGCTGTGAACCATCCATCGCGATTCCGCAGCGATCCAAACGGAAACTGGGCAAAAATAACGCTAAGAAACCCATCATTGAACGCCACGCGAGGGCCAAACTCCTTCGAGTACACGCCCCTCCAACGGCACGCGCCGCTCTCCCAGCGCTCGACCTTCACGCGCCCGCGTGCACTGCACACGCAGCACCTGCGGCTCTACCCATCCCCCCACCCGCAGCCGAAGCGCTGCGGGGAGCGCAACATCACTCTCACCGCTCACGACGATCACCGTGCTTAGACCCGCCTCCGTCGCTTTGGCGAGGCGCAGACCGACGCGCTCAGACTGGGGAAGATCAAGCAATATCGCCAGCTTTACCGCCCCGGCGCGCGCGACCTGCTCTGCGACCCACGCGGATTGGGCCGGCGGCGGACGCAACAAAAGCACCGATTCTACCAGCTCTGGCAAGGCAGGAGGGTGAAAGACCTGCCCAGGATCGACCACCACCACACGTTGCCCCTGACGCGCGAGCCTACGCAACAACGGAACAAGCAACGCCAGTCTTCCGCTGCCAGGCAAACCCGCGATCTCCGTAAGCGCTCCCACCGGCCATCCGCCAAGCCATGCGTCCAACGCAGGCACATCCATCGCCAATTGACCTCGATGAACCATAGGCAACTGGCAATAGCGGGCGCGAAGCGCATCGACCGCGAGCTGCTTCTGAATGCGCTGGGCTGCGGGTACATCCCCCGGAAGGGAGAGGGCGAGGGTAGACATGGAGACAGACTACGCTACGCTTGAACCAGCAACAAGGCCAAAAAATGTCCGCACTGAAAGTTTTATGGTCAGCCCAATTCCCGCCGCGTTCGAAGCAGGATACTCTCCTCATGTGATTCAGGATCGCCCCTTCCGCCCCGTTGACGCCCCGCGCGCCGACGTACACGCGCACCGACAGAAGGAAGGATCGTGATCGAGGTCACCGGCTGCGCAACCGGCTCCCAACGCTACCGCGGGATCGCTGAACACGTGCAAGCCGCCGGCGGCAGCTGGACAACCACGGAGTGCTTCGACCGCTGCGAAGTGTGCGAGCGGTTCCTGCTCGCACGGGTAGACGGCGCGTTGATGCGCCTCTCCAACACCGAAGAGCTCATTCAAGCCGTCACCACCCTGACCTCTCTTGCCCCCGTGACGAACGCGCCATGAACCCCACGAAAAATCTCCGTGTCGCCGCCACCATGGGCGCGCTGGCCGTAGCCGCTGGCGCGTTCGGCGCACATGGTCTGAAGACTCTGGTTTCACCGACCTACCTTGCCACCTGGGAGACCGCCGCGCGCTACCATCTGATCCACGCCGTCGTGCTCCTGATCCTGACGGTGATGGCGGACCGACTGTCGGATCGCGCACAGCGCTGGTCCTTCCGGCTGATCCTATCGGGAACGGCGGTCTTCTCGGGATCCCTGTATGCCATGGTGGGGCTCCTCGTTTTGCTGGGAGAGAGCAATCAAACCCCGAAACTCCTTGGAGCAGTCACGCCGATCGGCGGCGCGCTGCTCATCGCGGGCTGGCTCAGCATGATGCTCCCCAGCAAGCCACCGCACTCCGCACCCGAATGAACGTCAGGGGTCACAGGACCCACCCGAGGAGCACACTATAGAGACACTTTTTGGAAATACCGAGGGGCTAAAGCCAAGCCAAAATAAAGCCTTGCAAGCGCTTTATCAGCGCCGCGTTCCCGCCAATCGCTTTGTAAGCGCGGAGTTTGCCCGGCGTTTGACCGAGCTCTCCCGAGAGACAGGCCGACAGCTTGGCGTCCTGATCGATCGCCTCGGCGTGGTGGACAAGGTGATCGTCGGAGATGCCCATCAGCTCTTCATCCCCGACTTAGGCCGCTCCAGAGCCGGATCCGGGCGCTTCCGTGGTCTGCGCCTCGTCCACACCCACGTCCGAGCCGAGGGCCTCTCCCGTGACGACCTCACCGACCTCGCGTTGCTGCGTTTTGACGCCATCGTCGTGATTCAAGCCGGCGCGGATGGACTGCCGGGCGAGGTCGAGTACGGCTACCTGCTTCCTCCCAAGTCAGGCTCTGAAAACAGCCGCGTAGAACGCCTGTCTTCGGTGCATGGCTGGGACACCGACTTCTTAGCGTTTGTCCTCGATCTCGAAGCCCAGTTCGGCGAGGCCGTGCGCGCCCGGGATGTACAAGGACGCGAGAGCGCGGTGCTGGTCAGCGTGACGACGCGAGACCCACGGGGGGCCCGGCGCTCTCTCGGGGAGCTCGAGCGACTCGCGGACACCGCGGGTCTGTATGTGGCCGACAAGCAGCTTCAAGTTCGTAAAGAGGTGGATGGCCGCACGCTGGTCGGTCAGGGAAAGCTCAAAGAGCTGGTGACACGCTGCATGCACCTTGGCGCGGACGTGCTGATCTTCGATCAGGAATTGTCCCCGAGCCAGCTGCGCAACATTGCGACTGAGACCGACCTCAAGGTGCTCGACCGCACGCAGCTCATCCTCGATATTTTCGCGCAACGCGCCACCACGCGTGAGGGCAAACTTCAGGTTGAACTTGCCCAGCTGCGGTACAGAAAGCCACGGCTACAGCTCATGCCCACCGCGATGAGCCGACTGACGGGCGGTATCGGCGGTCGCGGCCCAGGTGAGACCAAGCTGGAGATCAACCGGCGCAGAGCGGATGAGCGCGAAACCCGGATTGAACGCCTGCTGAGCGACATCGCACGCGAGCGCACGATGCGCCGCGACCGTCGAAAGCGCGTGGGGCTCCCTCTGGTCGCCATCGTCGGGTACACCAACGCTGGCAAGTCCACGCTCTTGAACCGGATGACGAACAGCAGCGTAGACGCCGAGAACAAGCTGTTCGCCACGCTGGATCCCACGAGTCGCAGGCTGCGCTTCCCCGAGATGCGCGAGATCATCCTGACCGACACGGTCGGGTTCATCCGCAACCTACCTAAAGACCTCGTGCACGCTTTTCGGAGCACCCTCGATGAGGCGCTCGAAGCCGATCTTCTGCTGCACGTCATCAACATAGGCGAGGAAGACGCGGCGGAGCAGAAAGCTGCGGTCGAGAAGGTGCTCTCGGATCTGGGGGCCGCCGACACGGCGTGCGTGCTGGTCTTGAATCAGATCGACCGCATCGAAGAGGCCGCGCTGCAGGAGCGGCTCGCCGAATGGGGCGGCATCGCCGTCTCCGCAAAAACCGGTCAGGGTCTTGAACTGCTGCTGGAGCACATCGAACGCGCGATCTTCCGGGAGCGCGCGCGGGAGCGCAGCCGAGAGCGCGAACTGGACACAGAAATTCATGAAGATCTTACAGAACGGGACGAACCGTCGGATTTTCCTTGAAGGCTGGCCCGGGATGAAGTAGTATGCCCCCGCTCCATAAAGGAGCTTGGAGGATTCTATGCGTAACCTTGCTCTTCTTATCGCCCTTTTCCCCTTCGCAGCCTGCACCAGCGGCAAAGACACCGGCTCCACGGACACCAGCGCCGATGCCGACACCGACACCGACACCGACACCGATGCCGACGCGTTCGCCATCGTTGAGGGCGGCGTGCTTGGCGAGTGCAGCAACAACATGTGCAACTACTCCGTGACCACCACCGGTCCCGCAGTGCTCGTCGACCTCGACATGACCGAGACCGATGACAGCTACCACTACCACGAGTACCACAACGAGTTCGACGCTGGCAGCACCAACGCCGACGGCACCGTGACCTACACCCTCAGCCTCACCGCTGTGGCCGACCCCGCCGACGTCACCGACGGCACCACTCTGTTCTACGCCGACACCGTCCTCGACGGCACCACCTGGCTCTGGACCGCGACCGACGCCGCTGGCGCCATGGACTGCCGCATCACCGGTGACAACGTCACCTACAATGCGACCTACTCGGCCTGCACGAACGTCATCTAGTGATCCCCTTCGGGATCATCGAACGCAGCGCGTCTGGCTTGCCCAGGCGCGCTGTCGTCCTTTTTGCGGTGGTCAGCGGCTGTTACCAATGGCCGGTGGTCACCCCGGACCCGCTCCAAACCACCGCGCCGAACATCACCGCAGCCGCCGTAGATTGTGACGTCCCCTCCGCACGATGGACGTTCGACCTCAGCGCGGACGCATGGACCGGGCAAGGCAAGCTCTACCTGTCCGCGGACGGCGAATACATCGAGCAGCACTCGCTCCCCTCGATCAGCGCTCCTGCCGACGGCAGTGGGGACACCCTGCGACGCCAGCTGAACATCGTCGCTACGTGGCGCGACGCCTCGCCGAACAGCTCCACCGCGTTCGGATGCTCCACCCCGGATCTGACCGGCGTGATGTTCATCTACTCCCGCGACGGCACCACTCCGACGGACTGTGTGCACTTCGGGGAGAGGCCCGAACGCTGGGCGACCTGGAACGCCGCGCTCACCTGCGACACGGCGATCCCAGAGGAGCCCGCAGACTCCGGAGACTCCGGAGCCTGACCCTGTCTTACTTGGGAGCGCCGCCCGGAGGACCACCGGCAGGAGGTGCGCCGCCCGGAGGACCACCCGCGCCGCCCGGAGGACCACCCGCGCCGCCCGGGGGACCACCCGCGCCGCCCGGAGGACCACCCGCGCCGCCCGGGGGACCACCCGCACCGCCCGGAGGACCACCCGCGCCGCCCGGAGGACCACCCGCGCCGCTCGGAGGACCGCCCGCCGAAGGATCGGGGTTCGCGCCCGGCGTCGGCGGAGGAGGCATGTTCGGGCTGTCGGTCGCGAAGTCGTTGGGAGCGCCGTCCACGAGCGCGAACTTCAGGCCGGTGATCGGCGCTTCTTCGATGTCCACGTCCTTCATCAGCGCAGACGGCTCAGCGAGCTGCGGCCCGTTGCCTTCGGTGTCGATGAACGCGAGCAGGTTGACCTTGCCGGTGCCCTTGGGCACCTCCAGCTCCCACGGCCCCGTCTTCTCCAACATCAGCACGTGCATGATCATCGGCCGGCCGTCGGAACCAACCTGAAAGATGTCGATACGAGCAGTACCTTTGGTAGCGCCGGCGTAGGTGACCTCGCCCGAGATCTTGACCCCGGCGCCCGGCTCCACCGTGAACGACGGCATCGTGGGCGGCCCACCCTGTTGTCCACCGCCCTGACCTGGAGGCTGGGGCGCACCATCCATAGCAGGCGGAGTGCCATTGGAGGCATCCGGCGCAGGCGCCTCAGGACAACCAGTCAACAACAGAGCGAACAACAACATGGGAACTCCAAATCCGACCGAGCGTAGGGCGGCGCTCCAGCGCCGTCAAGGGCATCAGCGAAGAACGAAAGACACACCTGCCACCACGCCCGCGGCACCCCACGCCGCGTAGGCGCCCCAGCCAAGCCCGCGCTGACGCGCCCACGCCGTGTCGAGCGCATCCGAATTGGGCGCCGAAGCCACGTGTTCGGCTTCGATCCGGGAGCCGGCGGCGAGCCCCGCTCCCGCCGCCGCCAAAACTCCGGCCGCCACCAACACGACCGGCGACGCCACACGACGCCGCGGTGCTTCGGCAGCAGCCGACCCACCGGGAATATCCGACAACGACGCCACCTCCAGCTCGGCGAGCCCGGTTTGCACCAACGACGACGCACCCGCCGGAAGGTTCACGGTGCGCCCATACAGCACCTTCCCGCTCGTCGCATCCACCACCTGCACGAGGTGCCAGCCCGCGCTGGCCTCCACCGGCCACACCCCGACCGCCTTGCCGTCCACCCACCCGCGAGCGGCGTTGGCGTCCAGCATCAACGACCCGTGGCCATCGATCACCGATGCCGACCAAACCCCGCGGAGCTCCTCGCCCAGCCGTTCTTCCCACACCGTCGCATCGATGGATCGGGCCGAAGCAAACCAGCGCGCTCCGGAGCCGGGTACGGCAAACTCCGCCGCACCGCCACGAATCACCAGATACCGCGCCACTTGTTGCGGCACGACCCGTTCGCACGCAAAGGCGCGCTCGGCGGCGTCCAGATCCCCGCTCCCCGTGTCGGCGGCCAGCAAGTGTCCGACCGCGGCGTCCAAGGACCGCGAGAGGTCGGGACAAGCATCCGCGCGGTTCGTGCCCAGCAGCAAGAAGCTCAGAAAGGCCAGAAAACTCATATCTTTGATGTCCATTTTTCAGCGTCGAGGTCGCAAACGTAGCCGGAGGGCTGATCCGGCCCGACGACGATGTGCTGAGAGCAGCTGCGGTCCCCCAGCTTGGCGACAATCCAATGCCCTCCGTCGCCCAGCGACACCCCACGAGTAGGGGTTTTTCCTTGGGACGCGCCGTCGATGACCAAGGCCGCACCGACCACATTGGCCCCAAATGAGAGCAGACGCACCGGTGCCGGCTCCGCAGCTACCGGCGCGGACGCGACCGGCAAAGACGCAGCAGGGACGCTCGCGGGGGTGGGGACCGCCGCCGCTGAGCGCGGCTTGTCCGGGACCTCGGGCTCGATCGCGGCGGGCACGGGAGCGACCACGCTCGGGGGCACGGGGATCGGCGCCTCCGCCGCGGCCGCTTCTGCGGGGACCGCCCCCGCAGCAGGAGCAGCAGCAGGCGTGGACGAAGGCGTCTCAGCAGCCTGCTCCGTCGCCACATTGGAGAGGGTGAGGCCGGCGGCCGCGATCAGGGCCACCGTGGCGAAGCCGGCCACGCCCAACGCACCGATCACGCCTGCCCCCGCCGCCCAATACCAATGGGAGCGCAACGCCAGCGTCTCTGGTACGAGCGCGGCGACCGCTACCGAGGCCTCGTCCGAAGACGCGGCGACCATGGCGCTCGCGGCGACGACCCCGACCAATCCCAGCGCCTCGGGCGTAGGCTTCTCCCCTGCGGCGATCGCCCGTGCCCGCGCAGAGAGCAGCTCAGGCACCCAGGCCCGCGCCTCGCGCGCGAGCGGCGCCCCCGGAAGCACCGGAACCAGCTCCAAGGCTCGCTCCTGCACCGCAGCAGCCGAGCATCGCTGCGCTACGTCAAAAGCCACCATGTCCCGAATCAAACCCGCGGCAGAATCGGGCAGATCCAGACGCGAGAGCTGCTCCTCAAAAAACCGCTCCGCTCGCCCCGCCTCCATCGGAGCGCGATCGGCGGGCTGACCGCTCAGCAGCTCGATCAACGTGACGCCCAGCGCGTAGATGTCGTAGGCGTGCCCGATCGGCTCCTGCTGCCAAAACTCCGGCGCCATGTAGGAAGGCGTTCCAAAGGCGATGCTGCGGGAGACGCCATCGCGGTCGAACTCGGCGCGTGCGATGCCGAAATCCAGCACCTTGACCCCGCCGCGCACCGTCAGGAGGATGTTTCCGGGCTTGATGTCGCGGTGCACGACGTGCAGCGGCTGCTGGGTCAGCGGCGACACGCTGGACCACGCCACATCCAACGCCCCCGCGACCGCCGCGATCACCTCGAACGCCGCGCGCGGGGAGAACGCGACCTGCCGCGACCGCAACAAGCGCGAAAGCTCGTGCATGTCTACGCCTTCGACGTACTCCATGATCACCGCGGGCCGTCCGAGCACCGTGGCCTGATCGATCACCTGCACGATGCTCTCATGCGACAGCAAGCCCAGCAACCGCGCTTCGTCCCGTTGACGCGCGACGAGCGCGGCATCTTCGGTCCCTGCGTACCGCAGCACCTTGACGGCAACCCGCCGTACAAAGCCATCGGTGCCGCGCAGGTTCGCCAGATAGATGGAGCCAAAGCCACCTTTTCCGAGGGCACCCAGAAACTCGAGTCGTTGATCTGCTGGAGTCACTTCGGTACGCTACCACAATCCCCCGGGCGGGTGCCGTGGATCACCGGATATACAGAGCTCCTTTACTTGATTCGTAGCGCGTAAGTTGCGCGTAGGAGAGCCCCGATGACCCGCCAATCCCTGACCGTCGTGTCGGTACTTCTCCAGTTTCTGGGCGCGCTCTCAGCGTGCCGCGGCGACTACAAGCTGGCGGAGGTCCCCTCCGAGCCGCTCACCGTGACCGTCCTGACCCCCACCTACGGCGCCTACCTCGGGTCCCATTCCGGCTCACCGGCTCCCGATGTAGCGGTGACGGGCGTGGTCACCCCTGCGGACGCGCAGGTGCTGGTCAACGGCGTACACGCGACCGTAGACGCCGAAGGCAACTTTTCCGCGACGGTGCCCTGGGCCCTGGACTCAGACCCCAACGACCGCGCGTTCGTGCTGGACGTGAAGGCCTGGGACCCCGATGAGTCCGCGCGCGAGCTGGTGCCCGTGTTTGACGGACTCGACCCCCGGGACACCGATCCCGGCGCGATCAACGGCTTGTTGACCCCCTCCGGCCTGGACGCGCTCGAGCCGGTGGTCGCCGACACCGTCGATGCGCTGGGCCTCTGGGACCAGCTCGCCGCCGCGCTCCCTTCGGTCGACACCGACTACGTGGACATCACCCCGCTCGGCATCACGTCCAGCGGCACGAGCGCCGACCTCGCGCCCGCCGCTGACGCGATCACCCTGCTGCTGACCTTCCACGACGTAGTGATGACCGCCGACGTCGGCATCCTCAACACCTACACCTTCCCCGTCGAGATCGGCCTCGGCGAGGTCAGCTTTGGCGCGAACGCCCAACCCGGCCTGTCCGCGGACGACATGCTGACGCTCGCGCTCACCGACGCCCAAGCCGACATCAACGACGTCAGCTTGTCCTTCGGCGACTACGACGTCCCCGACTGGATCACGCAGCTGCTGGTAGACCCGCTCGCCGGGCTCATCGCCGATCTGGGCGGCGGGCTCGTCACCGCGGTGCTCGACCAACTTGGCAGTATCGAGCTGGGGGGTCCGTTCGCGTTTGCTACCGACTTCGGCGGCACCTCCCTGTCGGTACGGCTCGCGGAAGTGGCCGCGGATCCCAATGGCGTCAACCTCGGCATCACCGTCGCGACGGACGGCGACGCTGCAGTGGACATGCCCGAGCTGACCCCGCTCACCGCGCAGACGCCCAGCGGGCTGGACTACCAGCTTGGCTTTGCCCTCCACGAAGGGCTGTTCAACACGCTGATCGACGACACCGTGGCCGGCTTCCTCGACATCGATCTGGAGCTCGAGGGCGACTACGGCGAGCTGCTCGGCGCCGGTATCGCCGCGCTCCCCGGCGGGTGGGCGATCCCTGACGATCACGAAGGCTACTGCATCGGTTTCCACGCCGGCGAAGCACGCGTGGTGCGGCTCGCTGCCGGCAATGGCGCCCCGATGGCCCAGCTGTGGCTCCCCGACATGCGCGTCGCGATCCAGACGATCCAGGACGGCTCTTGCACGGACTGGCTCGACGCCAGCGTGTTTGCGGTGGTGGACATCAATCTGGAAGGCACAAGTTTGAACCTCGACTTTGATGTCAAGCACGCGATCGTGCTCGGGTACCGCGCCTACGACGAAGACACCTCCATCGATCTGGACGAGGTCGGAACCAAACTTGGCGCAGTGGTCGAAGGTTTTGCGGCGTTGGCGCTCAATCAAGCCAGCTTCGATCTGGGCGACATGCTCGGCGGCCTCGGGGGCCTCGGGATCTCGCTGAACCCCGAGATCGTGTCGGTGGAGCCGCTGGCAGAAGAAGGCCGCTACGGACTGTATCTGAACGTGTTTTAGCGCCGCTGCTCCGTCTGCCCCGCGAGCGCGTGGCGGTTCACGATCGCTCCCGATTTCCCGAACGCGCGGAATTGCGCTACGATCCACGCTGCCGTGAGCAGGAGCATCTTTGGCTGAGAAAGACCAACTCGAAGCGCTGAAGAAGCTCAACGCCCGAGCCCGATCCGCGGTGAGCGGTCCGCACGGCGCGCTGCCAACGGCGGAGGCTCCGCTGCACGCGGCGTCGGCGGCCGATCTTCAGGGGAACGTCGGCAACGCAGGGCTGCGGCAGATGATCGACAGCGAAGCAGGACAAAAGCAGCCCAAAGCGGGAGCCCACGGCAGCGCCAATGCGACCACCGAGTCCGAGCCCCAAAAGAAGGCCGCGCACCTCGAACGTGAAGCCGCACAGCACAAGACCGCTGCGGCACGCGAGCACAAGACGGCGCAAACCCAGCGCGCCGCCAAGCCTCCCAAAGCCCACCCCGTCGACGCGAACACGCGCACGTCGAAAAAATCAGAGCCACACAAAGGCAAGGCGCCCCCAGCGCACCCCGAAAAAAAGCGTGCTCAACTCGAACACGGCGACGATCACCGCGCGGAGCACGGCGCGAAGCAGCGGAGCGAGCCCAGACGGAAGAACGCCGCGCGCGGTCCCACCGACGAAAGCCACAGTGAAGCCGCCGCGGCTCAGAAAAAAGCCACCGCCGGCGAGGCCCGCGCCGAAGCGAGCCTCGCGAAAGCTCAGGTCGCGCGCCACGACGCCAGCACGGATTCGAAGCACACGGTGAAGTCCGCCGAACACAAGGAAAAAAAGGCGCTGAAGGCCGAGACGGACGCCGAGCTGGCCGAACGCCACACCCTCGAGAAAAAGAAGGCTGCGCAGGCCGCCGCGACGGTGCAAGCCCCGGTCAAGAAGGAGCCGCACAAGACCAAGACCGAAGCTCCGGACACCTCCACGAAGCAGGATAAATCCAAGGCCAAGCACGCGAGCGTGGAGAAAACGACCAACGCCAAAGCGAGCGCCGCGCACGCAAAAACGGCGGCCCGCACCCAGGAAGCAGACCACGCCGACGAGAAGCTCCGCAAGACCGAGCATGAAAAACACAAAGCCGAGGCGAAATCAGCTGCAAAATCGGACGCCGCCGTAGACGCAACCACCAAAGCCACCGCGGCCAAAGAGGCCGAGATCAGCGCGCGCGCCCACGAAGCGGCGACCGCGCTGGCCGCTACCAAAGCGGAGGCCGAAGCCAAGGCGTTGCAAGAAGAAAAGGCGCCCGAGAACAACACGGCGGACGAGATCAGCCGGGCCGCCGATCTCCCCCACGCCGACGGCGCGCGCGTCACGCTGATCGGCACCTACGTTCCGCGCCCTGCGCCGGGCGGCAGCCAGATGCTCGGGCACGTGTCGATCCTCGTCGGCAACATCGAGGTGCGCCTCGGCTCGGACACCCGCGCGACCGCCGAGATGCTGCGCTTGTCGGGCGAACGCGTAGCCGTGACCGGCACGCTGGACCTCAAGCGCGCTTCGACCGAACAAGCGACCGACCCCCGAAAGGCAGAAAAGCCGGTGCTGACCCGTCCGGGTACGGTCTCAAAGCGGTGAGACCCCAACTTGCCTGCTTGAACGGCGGCAGTCGATGAATGAAGTCGTGCTCCCGGTGCTGCCCGAGCGCTACGTGTGCACGCGCCTGCTCGGCGAAGGCGCCACAGGCATGGTCTACCATGCGGAGGATCGGCTGCTGGAGACTGAGGTAGCGGTCAAGGTCGTCAAGTCAAACCTCGCGTTGCATCGTCGTTTTCTGGCGCGTTTCGCACGCGAAGTCGCGCTCTCGGCGCGCATCACCCACCCCCACGTCATCCCGGTGCATGACACAGGCCGGCTTGAGACCGGCCAGCCGTACGTTGCGCTCGGGTATGCAGCCGGGGGCTCGTTAGCCGAGCTATTGGAGCTTCGGCCTCCACTTCAAGACGTCTTATCGCTGATCGACGAGGTCCTCGACGCGCTCGCGGCGATTCACGCACGGCAGCTGCTGCACCAGGATCTCAAGCCCCAAAACGTGCTGTTGTACCCGGGTATCGACGGGAAGCCGCACGTCTGGGTGGCCGATCTGGGCGTCGCCGACGCGCTCGCCGAGCTGGTCCGTGATCGTCGAAACATCTCGGGAACGCCCCCGTACATGGCGCCCGAGCAGCTGCACGGTCGGACCCACGACCTCGGTCCTTGGACCGACCTGTATGCCGTAGGCCTGATGCTGTACGAGACGCTGACCGGCACGCGCGCCCACGCCGGGGAAGGCAGGTTAGAGCTCCTCGAAGCGCGAAATAAGCCCCCGCCGGCGATGGAGGGCGTGCCCGCTGCGCTCGCCGACGTCGTAACGACCTTGTTGGACCCCATCCCGCGCCAACGCTTCGACCGCGCGGCTGACGTGCGACGCGCCTTGCACGACGCGATGAAAGGCCAGAGCTTTCGCGGCAAAACCGTGCCATGGCAGCGGGGTCAGGGCGGCCCGACGACCGCACGAACCGGCGAATTTCCGCTCGCCGCGCCGATGCGTGACGGCCCCGTGCCCGAAGGCACGCTGCGCTGGAATCGCGTCCCTCCCGCGCCGATGGCGGCGCATCCTCCCTTAGAGCGCGGCTGGGATGCACCATCCCGAGCGTCCCTGAGCCTGTTCGCGCTGCGGGAGGTCCCGCTGGTGGGCCGGGATCGCGAGCGTAAAGTGCTGTGGGACGCCGCTCGCGAGGTCGTCGCGCTCTCCGAGCCCCGCGTCGTCATCGTCGTCGGCGAGTCCGGCACCGGCAAGAGCCGCTTGGTCGAGTCGATCGCCACCGAGCTCGACGAGCTCGGCGTAATGGAGGTCACCCGTCTCCGATACCACGCGCCCGCGGGCGTAGACGACGGGTACCGGGGCGCGGTCCGCGACATCGTGGTGCCCTGGAACGACACCCGGGAGGGCATGGAGACGCGCCTCGCCTCGTGGCTTGCGCGGGATCGTCAGGTCCTCCCGTCGGATGTGCACGAAGAAGCCGTGCTACTCGCGCGGTGGTGCGGCTACACCCGCCCAGGCGAACCGCCGGTGAGCGACGCGATCGGCCTCGCGTTCCTGTACCGGCACCTGGATGTGCGCGCGTGGCGAGGCGGGAGCTGCCTCATCTTAGAGGACGTCCACCACGCTCAGGCCGATGGCGACGGGCTCGCTATCGCCGAGGCGCTGCTGGACCGCACGGTCGGCGAACGCCCGGTTCTGGTGCTGTGTACGGTCTCGAGCGAGGCTGCGGCGCGGGACGGCGGCATCCGCCGCACCTTAGAAGGCCTCCAAGAGCGCGGCGCACGCAGGTTGGGTCTACGCCGACTCGGCCTGACCGACACCCGAAGGGTGGTGCAAGAGTCGTTGCAGCTCACGCCCGAGCTGGCCCATGAGGTCAGCGTGTTCTGTGAAGGCGATCCCCTCGCCGCGGGCTTGTTGCTTCGCGACTGGGCGAGCCGCGCGCTCCCAAAGCTCGGGCCGAACCGGCAATACGCGCTCCCGCCGTCGCTGTTGAAGAGCGACGCCTTTCCGTCCTCGCCGGAGGTGTTGCTGCGTCGCCGCGTCGAAGGCGCGCTGAACTCCTCCGCCGATCCGGTCGCCGCGAGAGACGCGCTGATCGCCGCGGCCCTCGCCGGACAACAGCCACCGGTCGCGCTGATCCGCAGGATGAACGACGCCGGGCTCGACGCGCTGCTCGCGACCGGCCTCGTCGCTGAGCTGCACGGCTACCTCACCTTCGAGCACGGGCGCATCCAGCAATTGATCGTCGAAGAAGCCCGCGGAATGGCGGATGTGCAGGACATTCACCGCCGCCTCGCCGATGCGTGGGAAGAGCTGGGGACCTCCACGGGCTTGGACGTGGACTTCCCGCTTGGAAAGCACCGTCTACGCTCCGGAGCCCCGGAGACGGCGATCGGGCCGCTGTTAGCCGCTGGGCGCAAGCTGAACGCGGGGGGACGCGGCGATGCCGTACGAGCCGCGGCGATGGCCGTGGAGGCGGCGGACGCCGTAGGTCAGCCCACCGCCCGCCTCGAAGCTCGACGACTACACGCAGAAGCGCTGTTGGAAGCTGGGGAGCCCGAGCGCGCACGTCCCCTCCTCGAGTACGCGCTCCGCGAGGTCGAAGGCGACCGGTTGGCGCGCGCACGCCTGCGGGTACAGCTTGGACGCGCCGCCCGCAAACAGGGAGACACCGAGCTCGCCGAGCGGGAATTCACGGCGGCGCAGGTCACCTTCGAAGCGCTGCGCGACCGCGCGGGGATGGTGGACGTCGCGGTGCAACGAGCGCGCCTCTCGCGGATGGAAGGGCGCTCGGAGGACGCCGCGAAGCACTGGACCGAAGTCCTCCGCATGAACCGTGGCGATTTTGGCCTCGAGGCCGAGGCGCTCAACGGCCTCTGCGAGGCGTTGATCCGCGCCGGGCGCTACGAGCACATCGAGCGCCAGCTGCATCGCCTCGACAGCGTGGCCCGCGCGAGCGGCGATATTCGGCGCATCGCCGACGCCCAATCCACCTGGGGAATGCTGCACCTCGAGCGCCGAGAATACGCGCAAGCTGCCGAGTTTCTGACCTCTGCCGGGGCGATCGCCGCGACCATCGGCGCGGACCGCCTGCATTTGCGCGCACGCTCCTTGCTCGCGGACGTACGCCGCGCGGCCGGAGATCTCGACGGCGCCGAGGAGATCATCCGGTGGGCCGCCCGATTTGCCCGGGAGCGCGGTCAAGACCTGCTGGTCGCGTCCGCTCGGGTGCAGCTCGCGATGCTGGCGCTGGTCCGCTACGACCCCCGCCGGGTACAAGAAGAGGTCGTAGGCGCCGAGTCTGCGCTCGCGCACTCCCCACGCCACGCGCTCTGGCTGCAGATCGGCGTGCTTCGGGCGTGGCTCGCCGCCGAAGAGAACGACGAGCGCAGCTGCCGCGCATGGTTCGCCGTCTCGCGCGAGCGCGGCCTACACACCTCGCAGAGCCCGGATTTACACCTGCCGATTCAACGCCTCGTCGCAGCGTGTGAGCGGCGCGGGTGGGATGACATCGCCCGACGGGCTTCGGAGCGCGTGTGGCGCGTGTCCGTGGGCGAAGTCGAGATGGAAGAGGACCCAGACGACGTTTGAGCGCGGCGCCCGATCCCAGACCCCGCTCAATCACATGTCCCGGACGAACTCGTAATAGTCGCCGAAGTGCACCCGGTTGATCTGCTTGCCCATCTTGATCAGCTCGCGGGCGATGGCCTCGATGGCGTGGGGCATGCCCACCGGCTCGCGGCGCGCGCTGGCGATGATGCACGCGTTGATCGCCGAGTTGACGATCGCACCGCCGGCGATCGTGAACTGCGCAGCGAGGTAGGTGAGATCGAGGTCGGGCGCGCGCGGCGCGTAGGGCGGGAACGCGTGCTCCCAGAGGCGTCGGCGCTGCTCGGGGCTCGGCATCGGAAACTCGACGACGGCGCCGAAGCGACGCAAGAAAGCTTCGTCGATGTTCTCTTGCAAGTTGGTGGTCAGGATCGCGCAGCCCTCGAACACCTCGAGGCGTTGCAGCAAGAAGCTGACCTCCTGATTGGCGAATCGGTCCTGGGCCTGCTTGACCTCGCCGCGCGAGCCGAACAGCGCGTCGGCTTCGTCGAAGAGGATGACCGCGGTGCCGCCCTCGGCGGCGTCGAAGATCTGCGCGAGGTTCTTCTCGGTCTCACCGACCCAACGGCTGATGACGCTGGACAGATCGACGCGGAACATGTCCAACCCGAGCGCGCCGGCGATGACCTCAGCCGCCATGGTCTTGCCGGTTCCGGGGCCGCCCGAAAAGAGCGCCTTGATCCCGTAGCCGCGCGCGCGCACCTTGTTGGCGCCCCAGCGGTGGTAGACCTGCTCTTGCTCCGCGAGGTAGGAGATCAGGTGGTCAAGCTGCTTTTCCACCTTCTGCGTGATGATGAGGTCGCTCATCTGGTAGCGAGGCACCACGTGCTGCGCCAAGCCGCGAAACTCGGGACGGGAGCCTTCGCGGGCCGCCGCCCAGATCGTCTCCAGCGTAGGCTCGCGACCGCCGGCCTCGGCCTCTGCTCGGTCCATCACCCGCTGGATCGTGGTGCCGCCCACAGAGTAGAAGCGCTCGGCGATGTCCGTCGCCAAGGAGGCATCCCAACCGCGCTGCTCCAGCGCCGCTCCCCAGGCCTCGTTTCGCTCTTCCAACGTCGAGCGCGCCACCTGCACGGTGACACTGGTGCGGTCTTGGCCGAGCAACAAGCCCAGCGCGCGCCGATCGTTGCCGCCTACCAACACCGGATACGGCAAGTGCGTCAACGCGCCGCCGAGGGCGAGCAGCTGGTTGCGCAGCGCCGGATCTTCCTGCGCGCTGGCGACGTTGATCACAAACGGCAGCGCCTTCGCCAGCCGGAGCTCGCGGATCAAGTCCCCCGGCTCTTCGAGGTAGGCCTTGCATCGGTCCAGATCGACCTGCACCAGCGGACGCCCACAGGAGCGCGCGATCGCCTGCGCGACGCCCTCGCGCAGTCCGTGCGTGCCGCCGATGATCGCGACGGTGATGGGCTTTTCGAGCGAAGCACCCAGATCCTCGATGCGCTTGCGCGTCGGCGCCGGGATGAACGGGTCATGCACCGTCGAGATTGGGTTGAAGCCCACCGATTCGGGGAGCTCCTCTTCTTCCAAGAGCCAGCGCAACAACCGCGGCGCAGGGTGCACCCGCCGCGAGGTGTGCGTCTCCGTGCCTTCGGAGGGATGAAGCAGCAAAAGACGATGACGGATCAACGGGCCGCCCGGCATGAGCCGCGCCTGCAAGGCCAGCCGCTGGCGCCGCTCGGCCCGCAGCACCCGCGTGGTCATGTCGACCGTCAGGTAGGCCTGGTTCAAATTGTCGTTGAGGTACGCGAAGATACGGGCGTACCCCGCGGAGATCTCCGGAGCGAGCGCGAGCAGGATCAGGTCGGCGTCGTCGCCGTCAAGGTCAAAAGCGTCGCGGAGCCGAGCGAAGCGCCCATCCGGAGCGTCGCGCAGCGCCGTGGAGGCCGCGACCGCGTCTTCGAGGCCGTCCGGACCGGTGATGTAGTCGATCTCGCCGTGCGCACGCAGCAGCGCATCCACTTCGTCGTCGGTGATCACCGAGCCCCAGAACTGGCCTTTGGCGCGCATCGACGGCCGCGCGCGTTGACGACGCACCGCCCGGAGCAACAGGAGATCGGTGCGACGGAGCCGACGTGCGAGCTCTTCAAATACGGTCATGGCCGCAAGGTAACCGTGCCCGCGGGGCGATAGCTTGCGACCATGCCTTCGCTGACCCTGCCTTATGGATGCTTCTTCGACTCCGAACACGCGACTGTGGAGCTTCGTGCACAGGAGTTTGCAGCCCGCGCCGAAAGCCGCGGCAGCATTCGCGATCGCGTGCGCGCGCTCGGACACGCAGGTTTGCTGCAAAATATCGGGAAGGGCGACGTACGCTCGCTCGCTGTGACGCGGGGCGCACTGTCCTACCAAGACGCGCTCGATGATCTGGCGTTCGTGATTCAAGAGTTAGGCGGATTTCCCCTCGCAAAAACTGAAACCGAAGGGAGCGTTCTCGAGGCGGCTCGCCGCGGCGAAGCGGTGCTTTGTTTTGCGATGACCGAGCCCGACGCCGGCAGCGACCTAGCAGGAATGACCACGGTCGCCGAGCCCGACGGGCACCACTGGCGACTCACGGGCATCAAGCACTACATCTCCAACGCGCCCGAGGCCGATCACGCGGTGGTCTTCGCCAAGGTCGGCGCCGGCGGAGACGCCAAGTCTGCGGGGCGCATCGCCGCGTTCTTCGTGGAGAACCCCACCACCGAGGCGCAGTCGGTCAGCGGTCACAGCATCGGCCGCGTGCTGCTCGACGGCACCCCGGCCCGGCGCATCGCCGAGCGGGGCGGCGCGCTCGCGCTCGCGACCCTCGAGCGCTGCCGTCCTACGGTCGGGCTGGCTGCGTGGGGGCTCGCCCGGCGCGGCTTTGACGAGACGATCACCCGCCTGAAAACCCGCAATCAATTTGGAAAGCCGCTGTCCGAGCAGCCCGTCGTGCAGAGCCGTATCGCCGACATGGCGCTGGATTTGGAGCAGGCTGCGCTCACCGCGCTCTGGGCGTGCTGGACACGCGACCGCACCGCCGCTGATGTGCGCACCGGCTACATGAGCGCCATCGGCAAGCTAACCGCGACCGAAGCGTGCTCCCGCGTGCTCGACCAGTGCGTGCAGCTCCACGGGGCGTTGGGCGTAGACGAGGGCGCGTTGATCCAGCAGCTTTGGCGCGACGCGCGCCCGTTGCGCATCTACGAAGGCGCGACCGACGTGCTGAAGACGGTGATCGCTGAGCGCTGGCTGACCGCCGGTTGAGCCGGGTTACGAACGCCGTCATGAACCTCGCCAGCTACTTCCTCGACCACAACCTGCCCGAGCGCGCCCACAAAGTGGCGGTGCGGTACACCCCGCCCGGCGGGCTGGAGCAGAGCTACACCTTCCACCAGATGCACGTCTGGTCCAACCGGGTGGGCAACCGGCTGCGCTCCATGCAGCTCCGCGAGGAAGACCGCGTCCTTTTTGCCTTGGACGACACGCCCGAGTTTGCCGCCCACTGGTTCGGCGCGCTTCGGGTAGGCGGCGTGGTCGCGATGATGAACCCCGGCGTGACCAGCGATGACTGGGCGTACTACCTCGAATACACCCGTGCGGCGGTGCTGGTCACCGCCCGCAGCTACGCCGATCAGCACGCGGCCCGCATCGCCCACGCGCTCCGCAACGGCCAGCTCCGCGGCACCGTGATCGTCGACGATCCGCTGCATTGCGCGATCACCGAGGCGATGCCCGAGGCCTGCACCACCGCCGACAGCGCGCTCGATGATCCGGGCGTTTGGCTGTTCTCCTCCGGCTCCACCGGCAAGCCCAAGGCGTGTATGCACGTCAACGGCGACTTCATCTTCAACACCGAGCGCTACGCCAAGGCGGTGCTCGGGATCCGCGAGGACGACGTCACGCTCGGCGTCCCCAAGCTGTTCTTCGGCTATGCCACCGGCACCAACCTGATGTTCCCTTGGGCCGTGGGCGCGACGACCTGCCTGTACTCCGAGCGCTCCACGCCCGAGATCGTGCTCGCGCACATCGCGCGCTACAAGCCGACGATCCTGACCAACGTGCCGACGATGATCCACCGCATGCTCGAGCATCCGGCCTGCGACACCACCGACCTTTCGAGCTTGCGCATGGTGCTCTCCGCGGGCGAAGCGCTCCCCGCCGAGCTCTACCGCCGCTGGACCGAGCGCACCGGGGTCGAGATCCTCGACGGCATCGGCTCCGCCGAGCTGTTCCATATCTACCTCACGAACGCACCGGGCGACGTCAAGCTCGGCACCCTCGGCCGACCCGTGCCCGGCTACACGCTGAAGTTGGTCGATGATCACGGAACCGAGGTTGCCCAAGGCGAGATCGGCACGCTGATCGTCGGCACCGACGATCCGTGGGCGGGGACCTCCAACGCGTGGGGTTACCATCGGGACCGCGCGAAGTCGCGCGACACCTTCCGCGGCGCTTGGACGCACACCGGGGACCAATTCCGCGTCGATGAAGACGGCCGCTACGTGTACTGCGGGCGCGCCGATGATCTGCTCAAGGTCGGCGGCGTCTATGTTTCTCCGGTCGAGGTCGAGAACTGCCTCCTCACGCATCCCAGCGTCCGCGAGGCCGCGGTGATCGGCGTAGAGCGGGACGGCCTCGTCACCACCGTCGCGTGCATCGTCCCGACCGAGCGAACTGAGGGCTTAGATCGCGCGATCCAAGACTTTGTGAAGTCCCGCCTCGCACCGCACAAGTACCCGCGCTTTGTCCGGTTCTACGAGGTGCTTCCGCGCAACGATCGAGGAAAGGTGGCGCGCGGTGAGCTTCGGCGCGCGTTGGTAGGCACGCTGTGAGCCACGGGGCTTCTGCGCGGCTCGGGGAGCGCAGCGCCGTGAGCGCGAACCTGCGCGGCGCCTGGGCGATTCTCCCCGTTGGAAGCTGTGAAGCGCACGGACCGCACCTGCCGCTGGACACCGACGTGCGCATCGCAGAAGAGACCGCGCTGCGGGCGTGCGCGCGCCTGAACCAGCCCGCGGTGGTGCTGCCCTCGCTTCCGTACGGGGTCACCGAGTACGCCGGAGCCTTTGACGGCACGCTCTCGGTGCCGGCTGCGGTGGTGATCGCCAGCATCGACGCGGTCGCGCGAGCGGCGGTGCGCAAGGGAGCGATCGGCTTCGCCATCACCAACGCCCACTTTGAGCCCGCGCACATCGACGCGATCTTCGCCGCTGTCGCGGGTCTCGCGGATCTCGGCGTCCCGGTCGTCTTTCCGAACGTGGCGTCGCGTCGCTACGCCGCGCGGCTCGGCGAGGAGTTTCCTACCGGCGCCTGTCATGCCGGAGACTACGAGTCCAGCATGGTCCTCGCGATGCGGCCCGATCTGGTGGACGCCGCGGCGATGCAGCACCTGCCCGATCTGCCGATCAACCTCGCGGCGGCGATGCGCGCCGGGGCGCGGGACTTTGTAGAGGCCGGCGGTCACGACGCCTACTTTGGCTGGCCGGCGCGCTCGACCGCCGAGCGTGGCGATGCGCTGCTGGACACGCTCGCCGACATCGTCGTCGAGGCGATCCAGGCTGTCGCGGGTGGCTGAGCGGGCGGACACCGGGCCCGTACCGCCACGCGGGTTGGCACAGGCGATCGCCCTCCTCGCCGCCGCCACGTTGATCCGACTCGCGATCGCCGCGTCGCTCCCGTTGGTCGACGACGAAGCCTATTACTGGACGTGGTCCACGCGCCTCGCGGCCGGCTACTACGACCATCCGCCGGCGATCGCGTGGATCATCGAGGCCGGAACTGCGATGTTCGGCAAGACCGCGCTGGGCGTACGCGCCGGCGGCATCGTGCTCACGTTTGTCGCGACGCTGCCGCTGCTCACGCTGGTGGAGTCCCCGGTGCTGCTGGCGACGGTGCTCTCCACCCTGCCGCTGTTTGCTTTGGGCGGCATCCTCGCCACGCCCGACATCCCGCTGATCGCCGGCTGGATGCTGGCGTTGGCTGGGGTTTCGCGCATGGCAGACTCGAGCCCCCCCTGGCGCTGGGCGCTGCTCGCGGGCCTCGGCGGCGGGCTCGCTGCGCTGGGAAAATACACCGCCTGGGGGTTCTGGCCGTTGGTTGGAATTGCCGCGTTGACGCTCCCGAAGCTGCAGCGCGTCTCGCGGACGTTGACCGTGCTGCTCGCGGCGCTGCTCGCGCTGGCGACGAGCGCGCCCAACCTGCTCTGGAACGCGGACCACGACTATGTGAGCGTCGCTTTTCAGCTGCACCACGGCCTCGGCGCGACGGCCGCGCCGGGCATCGCCGGGGCGTTGGAATTTGCCGCTGCGCAGCTCGGACTCGGCGGCGGCGTGCTGTTTGGCGCAGGCCTCGCGGCGGCGTGGGCGCACCGCCACACGGCAAAAATCGCGCGCTTTGCGCTTTGCACCAGCGTTCCGGTGCTGGCGTTCTTCACCCTCGCCGCCACGCGGTCGCACCCCGAAGCCAACTGGGCAGCACCCGCGTTCGTCGGACTCGCTGTTCTGATCGCGGGGCCAAAGGGCGCAATTCCTACGCCCCGAATCGCCCGAACCGCGTGGATCGGCAGCGGCGTCGCGTGGACGCTCTGCGCGGGCGTCGTAGTGCACGCGTTCCATCCGTTCTTGCGCATCCCCAACGACCCGGTGGCGCGACTCGGGATGGGCGCGCAGCTCGCGAGCCCGGTGGAGGCCTGGGGCGTGCCGAACGTCTGGACGCCACGCTATCAGGAAGCGGCGTTGCTGCGATGGTATGGCGGCGCAGGTCTGGCGGGTGCGACCACCGTCCCCGGCCTCGATCGCGCCGATCAGTTCGACATCTGGCGCGCCGAGGATGGCCCGAGCCCCCGAGACGGGCTGTTCGTCCGCGGCTGGCGCGCGGGTGAGCCGGTGATCGACACGCTCTGCGAGCGCGGCGGACCCAACTTGGTTGAAGCCCACGACGACGCCGGCGCGGTGACCAGCCGCTGGCAGGTCTACGAAGTGCACGACTGCAGATTTTGAGGGCGGCGAGGCGCGAACGGACGCCGGAACGGAGATAAGCTCCGGCCTGAGGTGACCATGCCCGTACCCGTGATCTGCGCTCCCCTTCGCACGCCCATTGGTCGCTTTGGCGGCGGACTCTCAGACGTCCGCGCCGACGACCTTGCCGCGCTGGTGCTCGCCGCGGTCGTCTCCAAGACCGGCATCGATCCTGCATCGGTCGACGAGGTGATCCTCGGCTGCGCCAACCAAGCGGGCGAGGACAACCGCAACGTCGCGCGGATGGCCACGTTGTTAGCGGGTTTACCTCAGTCGGTGCCGGGCTACACGGTGAACCGCCTGTGCGCGTCGGGCTTAGAGGCGGTGAACAACGCCGCGCGCATGATCCGCACCGGCGACGCCACGCGGGTGCTCGCCGGCGGCGTGGAGTCGATGTCACGCGCCCCCTACGCGATGCCCCGCGGCGCGGTGGCGCCCAAGTTCGGTAACCTCACCATCTACGACACCTCGCTGGGGTGGCGCTTCCCCAACCCGCGCATGGAGAGCCTTTTCCCCCTCGAAGGCATGGGCGAGACCGCTGAGAACATCGTCGAGCGCATGGGCATCTCCCGCGCCGACCAAGACGCCTTCGCGGTCGAGAGCCACCGCCGCGCCGTCGCGGCCGACGCAAGCGGTGCGTTCGACGCCGAGCGCATCGCCGTGCCCCGCGGCAAGCTCGAAGCCCTGCTGCGCGACGAAGGCCCGCGCGCCGACAGCAGCATCGAAGCCCTCGCCAAGCTTCGCCCCGCGTTCCGCAAAGACGGCAGCGTCACCGCCGGAAACTCGTCGACGCTCAACGACGGAGCCGCGGCGATGCTGATCGTCGACGAAGCCCACAGCAGCGGCCTCGATCGCATCGCCCGCATCCTCGGCAGCGCGAGCGCCGGCATCGACCCGCGGGTGATGGGCCTCGGCCCGGTACCGGCGATCCGCAAGCTGCTCGACCGCGCCGGGCTCACCGTCGCCGACATCGACCTCTTCGAGCTGAATGAAGCCTTCGCGGCGCAGTCGCTCGGCGTGATCCGCGAGCTCGGGATCGATCCCGAGCGCGTGAACGTCAACGGCGGCGCGATCGCCCTCGGTCACCCGCTCGGCTGCTCGGGCGCGCGCATCGTCGCGACGCTCGCGCACGCGCTCCGGGCCCGCGGCAAGCGCTACGGCGTCGCCAGCTTGTGCGTCGGCGTCGGTCAGGGCGTAGCGACGCTGATCGAAGCGATCTGATCCCTCCAACCACCGGAGTCCACCATGCTGGTTGAACGATACGACATCGAGCGCGTCGCCGTGCTGGTCCTGAACAACCCGCCGGCCAACGGCTACAGCCACGCGATGCACAAGGAGCTGGACGCCCACATCGTGGACATCCGGATGGACGAAGGCATCGACGTCATCGTACTGCGCGGCGAAGGCGACAAGTTCTTCTGCGCCGGCGCAGACATCCACTACCTGCGCGCGTTGACACCCGAGCAAAAATACAGCTTCTGCCTCCATGCCAACGAGACGCTGCTTCGGCTGGAGCACACGTCCAAGCTGGTGATCGCCGCGCTGAACGGACACTGTGTCGGCGGCGGGCTGGAGATCGCGCTGGCCTGCGACCTGCGGATCGGGCGCACCGGCACCGCGAAGCCCGACATGGTGGGACTGCCCGAAGTCGCGCTGGGCGTGCTGCCCGGCACCGGCGGCACCCAACGCCTGACGCGCATCCTCGGCCGCGCCAAAGCGCTGGAGTTCATGGTCGAAGGACGAAACCTGCCGGTCGCCGAGGCCGTCGCGCTCGGGCTCGTGCACTCCGCCTTCGACGCCGACGGATGGTGGTCCCGCGTGATGGAGTACGCGCGCAGCTTCTGTCGTCCCCAGAAGTCCGCGGCCGCGGTAGGCTTGATCAAGCGCGCCGTGCTTGGCGGCGCCGATCTGCCGCTCGAGAGCGCGCTCGGGCTGGAGCGCGAGCTGCAACAGCGCCTGTTCGCGGGTCCCGACGCGCGCGAAGGCCTCGCCGCGTTCATCGAGAAGCGCACCGCGAACTTTGCGCCGACTACCGGGGCTCCGCTGCACGCAGCGCCCGCGCCTACGCCGCCGGCGGCGGCCGCAGCGACCGCGCCCACGCTGCCCCCGAAAGACACGCCGCGCAGCGCCAAAGCCGCCGTGAGCGCGCCCGACAAGCCGGCGAGCGGCGGGGTCCGCATCGCGACCCTCCCCGCACGGCACGTGGATCCTGCGCCGGTGCTACCCGCGCCCGTCCCTCCGGCCCACAACGACTTTGCGGGCGATGACCGCACCGATCCCGGCGTCGCCGCGGCGCGCGGCCGTCGGGCTGCGTCCCCCGACTCCGAAAATGTCTTGCGGGCGTTGAACAACGTCAAAGACGCCGTCCTCAACCTCGTCCCCCGCGGAATCGTGGAGACCTACCTCGTCATGCCGCTCCGCCGCGACGGGGACACGCTCACCCTCGCGATGGCCGACCCCACCGATCGCAAAGGCATCGACGCGGTGGAAGAAGAGACCGGCCTGAAGGTCCGCGTGCTCGCGAGCACCGATCTCGACATCACCGCAGCCATCACCCGATACTACCGCGCCTAAACTACACGCGCCTAAATAACACAGGAAAACCAATGCAATTTGAGCACATCGCCATCATCGGAGCCGGAACCATGGGGCACGGCATCGCGCACGTGTCCGCCGCAGCCGGGTACAAGGTCACCCTCTACGACGTCGACGAGGCGCGGGTCAGCGCCGGCGTCGCCAAGGTCAAGGCGGCGCTGGACAAAGGGGTGGAGAAGGGCAAAGTCACCGTAGAAGCCCGCGCGCAGACGCTGAGCCTCCTCGGCTCGACCACGGAGCTCGCGCAGCTTGCCGGAGCGGACCTCGTGATCGAGGCGATCCCCGAGCGACTGGAGATGAAGCAAGCGCTGTTCCTCCAACTCGAGGCGATCTGCGCGGATAGCGCGGTGTTCGCGACCAACACCAGCTCGCTGTCGATCGCGAAGATCGCTGCTTCACTGCGGGACCCGAGCCGGGTGATCGGCACGCACTTCTTCAACCCGGTGCACATCATGACGCTGCTCGAGCTGGTCGTGCACGCCGGCACCCGCGCGCAGGTTCGGGACGACCTGCTCGCCTACGGGGCGCGCATCGGCAAAGAGTGCATCCTTGTCCACGACGTCCCAGGCTTTGCTACGAGTCGGCTCGGCGTCTGCCTCGGAATGGAGGCGATCCGCATGGTCGAGCAAGGCGTCGCCAGCCCCGAAGACATCGACAAAGCCATGGTGCTTGGGTACCGCCATCCGGTGGGCCCGCTGCGCCTCACCGACATGGTGGGCCTCGACGTGCGCATGAACATCGGCGAATACCTCGCTCGGGAGCTTGTAAACCCCGCGTTCGAGCCCCCGGAGCTGATGCGCAAGATGGTCGCCGAAGGCAAGCTCGGCCAGAAGAGCGGACAGGGCTTTTACCGCTGGTAGCTGCGGGTTGGGCTCAGCTGGGACGGCGTGCGCGCCAAGCCGCCCAGCCAAAAAACACCATGAACGCGGCGTCCCCCGCACCGTAGGCGCCATAAAAAGCCCCGGCGAGCGGGTCGCGTGCGACGATGGCGGGCAATTCGCTCGCATGGTCGGCCAACCACATCCCCCACCATGCAGCGAACACCGCTTTTTCGACCGCAAACACCGCAGTCACCGCCGGACCGGTCCGCCAAGACCGTGCCTGCGCAGCGTACGCCAAACCCCAGATCATCACCAGCAAGCACGCGGGGCGCGAGAACATCGCCGGGTCGGTGTCGAACAACACGGTGTTCGTCAGCCCCTTGGAGAACAGCGCCATACCGAAGATGTTGAAAGCAGCGGCTGCATAAAATCCAAACGGGATGCGATGATCGAGCATAAATTGCCCCTATCACTCTCCTTCAGGCGGAGGCGCCATCTGCGCGGCGAGCGTGGCCGCCGCGCGCTTCCGGTCCGCACGTTGGCGACGGTCTCGGTCAACGCGTCGACCACAGCGCCGTTCACCCCGTAGAGCTGGTAGCCTACGTTCACCGCGCCGTGACTTCGAGCAGCTTCGCCCAGCTCGCGCCGAAGAAGCGCCGTAGCTGACGCCGTTGCCGTCGACGTTCGCCTATACGGACCAGTAGTGCGCCGAGCAGGAGTGGGGCTGCGACGGGGCGGTTCATGGCGCCCACCCGGCGCGACACCTACTGCGCGGGGTTCGGTCCGCAGAGGCCGGCAGTGGACGGACTTCACCGCTGCCCAGAACTGACCCGGGTGTGCCGGTGAGAACTGATCCACCGGCGGCCGCCCCGTAGACGGGCGACAGGTGTGCCCGTGAGGTCTCTGTGGCTGACAAGCGTCCATGTTCCGAGTGCGGTCGCTGGTTC
>CAIUMM010000185.1 GCA_903900265.1 uncultured Pseudomonadota bacterium | reverse complement strand
GCGGGTACAACCGGGTGCGTCCAAGGAGTGTCTTACGTGGGACGAAGCGCGGGGATGGCAGGTGCGCGTGCGCGCGCCCCCCGTCGACGGCAAAGCCAACGAGCGGGTGTGCGCGTTCCTCGCGCGGGAGGTGTTCGGCGCTGCGGGGGTGAAGGTCCGCGTGCGCGTGCGCTTGGGGGACACGAACCGCGACAAAGTCCTGGAGCTCGACGGCGACGACGCAGACATCGCGCGGGTGCTGGAGGCGCTGCGGGCGGCACCGCGCGGGGGCTGAGCAACCGATCGCGGAGCCCGCTGGCGGCGCGACACGTTAGGGTGCATCCAATGGCGCGTCTGGACCTGCACTGTCACTCTACGTCCTCGGATGGTCGGTACCCGGCTGCGGAGGTGCTCGCGCGTGCGCTCGCCAGCGGGCTGGACGTGCTGTCGCTCACCGACCACGATCTTCCGCCGGTGCTGCCGCCGGGCCTCGTGGCCCGTCCGCCCAACCTGAAGACCGGCGCGCCCGAAGCCCCGCTGCGCTTGATTCACGGCGTGGAGGTCACCGGGGCGCATGACGGCCGCGAGTACCACCTGCTCGTCTACTTTCCGGGCGAGATGCCGGCCGAATTCATCGAGTTTTGCAAGTCGCGGGCTCGCTTTCGTGCGGCGCGCTTTGATTACACCTGCGAGCGCTTGGAGCTGCCCGATCGCGCGGCTCCCGAAGCCCACGCAGGCGAGCGCGCGCTGACGCGGCATCACCTCGCGGCGGCGCTGCAGAAAAAGCACATGCTTCCGAGCGGGGAGCCTTCCCCCGAATTCACTTGGCAGAACGCCTACGATCTGCTGCGCGACCCGCGGAACGTCCCGCTGTGTGATCTGTCGTTCGTCGATGCGATCCGCGTCGCGCGGGACGCTGGCGGACAGACGTCCTGGGCGCACCCGCCGCTCAATGACGCGCAGCGGCACGTCGAGACTTTTATCGCCGCGGGCTTGCAAGCGCTGGAGGGCGTGCGCCCGCGCACCGACAAGCCCACCAAGAACGGGCTGAAACGACTCGCGACGCGACACAAGTTGATGGTCACCGGCGGCAGCGACTGGCATGGTTGGACCGACGATTTTGGTCATTTTTCGCTGGCGGGGGAGCACTCCGACCGGTGGCTCGCCGCGCTGGACGCGTAGGGCCGTGGCCGCCGCGGATCAGCCGCTAAGCGGCGGCGTCCTCGTCGTGGGCGGCGGGGTGGTGGGCGCTGCAGTGGCGCGGGTCGCGGCCCGAACGCGACCGGTGGTCGTCGGTTCGCGCACGCCGCGGGCGCACGCGGGCCTGTGGCGTCGCTACGATCTTCGAGACCCGCTCCCCGCCGATCTCCCTGCAGACACCTGCGTGATCGTGGCGGCGAGCGCGCCGGAGGAGCAGATCGCGGCCTTTGTGCGCCGCGCGGGCAGGCGGGTCGTGACCCTCGGCGCGCGGGTCTCCGGCGCGTCCGCGAGCCTGCTGGTCAGCCCAGCGTGGGACCTGCACGAACGCTCGCTTCAGCCGGTGCTTGACGCGATGCGGCAGGGACAAACCGGTCGTTTGCCGCGCGGTCTGCCGTTCCGCCGGTGGATCTGGGCCGAAGACGCCGCCCGAGCCGCGCTGGATCTGCGCGACGGCGAGCACCTTGCTGTTCAAGGCCCAGTATCGCTGGACGGAGCGGGCATTTGTGGCGCGCTGGCGCTGCGGGAGCGGGGCACCTGCGGGGTGCATTGGCTGCGCAGCGTCACCGTACCGGCCGACCCGGGGCGGGATGACTGGGACGACGCGCGCTGGGGCGTACGTCGCCGGCTGTGATCGGGTTCGGTTAGCTTCTTGCTTATGGAACGGTTTATAGGCTTTCTTCGCGCCGAGCAGGGCGCATCGGCGCACACGCTCCGGGCGTATGGGCGGGTGCTGTCCGAGATCGCCGAGCGCATGGACGGGCGCCCGTTGCACAGCGCAACACGCTTCGATCTTCGCGGATACCTCGCGCGTGTCGGGGGCTCGTCGGCCACGGTGGCGCAGCGCCTCGCTGCGATGCGCTCCTATTTTCGGTGGGCGATGCGCGAAGGCTTGATCACCGAGGATCCGACCGAGCTGCTCGCGCGTCCGCGTGTGCGCGGATCGTTGCCGCGGGTGCTGGAGCCGCTGGAGACTGAGGCGCTGGTGGAGAACCCGATCGGCGAGGCTACTTTGCGCAATCGCGCGATCCTCGAGCTGGCCTACGGCGCCGGGCTGCGGGTGTCCGAGCTGGCCGGCTTGGATGTCGCCGACGTGAACTGCGAGGAAGGTCTCGTGCAGGTTCGGATGGGCAAAGGCCGTAAAGACCGGCGAGTGCCGCTCGGTCCGCCGGGGGTGGCGGCGGTGCTGGCGCTGTTGGAATCCCAGGGCGGCGGCGCGTTTCGGAAGGGCGCGCTGTTCTTGAACCCCGCCGGCGGCAGGCTGGGAACGCGGTCGATCTACACCATCGTGCACCGTTCCGGGGTCAAGAACGGTTTGTCCGGGGTTCATCCCCACGCCCTGCGGCACAGCTTTGCGACCCATCTCCTGCAAAATGGGGCGGACATCCGGAGCATTCAGGAGATGCTCGGGCACGCTTCGCTGTCCACCACGCAGCGGTATGCGGCGGTCGATCTGGACCAGCTCAGGGAGACGTGGGACAACGCGCACCCGCTGGCGCGCGCGTCGAAGCGATAGTCCCGCGTTAGGGTTTCGGAAGGCGTCGTCGTGCGCCCCGAGGAGTCGAATTGGAACGAAAGCCGCTGACCGAACACGAGCTGCAAGAGCTTGGTCGTGTGCAGCGTCTGGTGCAGGGCGGCAGCCACTACGACGTACTTGGAATCACGCTCTCCGCGTCCAAAGAGGACATCGACGCCGGCTACCACACCTTCGTCCGTCACTGGCACCCCGACCGGTTCTTCAACCGGGATCTGGGCGACGCGCAGATGCTGCTGGATGAGAACTTCGCTGCGGTGACGCGCGCCTTTCGGGTCCTGCGGGATCCTGCCCAGC
This sequence comes from uncultured Pseudomonadota bacterium, assembly GCA_903900265.1. Classification (GTDB taxonomy): domain Bacteria; phylum Myxococcota_A; class UBA796; order UBA796; family SXON01; genus CAIUMM01. Next base: position 49,196 of record CAIUMM010000185.1, on the reverse strand, counting down.
GTATGGCCTACGATCGGGATCTGCGCGCGCGTGCGCCGTCGGTACCCCCGCGTTTGGGCTCGCCGCGGACGGGCTCGCTCCCGCCGCCTCGTGCGCCTGCTGCGCCTGCTGCGCCTGCTGCGCCTGCTGCGCCTGCCGCGCCTGCTGCGCCCGCTGCGGGCCAGTCCCCTACGCTCCCCCCGAGGCCTTCGGGCACGCTGCCGCCGAGCTCCCCCGGGATGATGAGCGCTCAGGCGAGCATGCCGCCGCGGTCGGGGATGATGGGCGCTCAGCCGAGCATGCCGCCGCGCGCGCCGCGTCCGGAGTCTCCCGTTGAGCGTCTGCGCGGGCAGCTCGCCGCGCAGGTGGTTCAGGCGCGCACCTACTATGAAGCGGGAAAGAAGGACTTTGACGAGGGGAACTGGAAGAAAGCCGAGAGCAACCTCTACCTCGCTACGCGCTACGATCCCCAGAATGCCGCCTACCAGGAGCTGCACAAGAAGGCGGTGACCATCGGCCGTCAGGCGCGGGCGGTGCAGTACGTCGCCGCCGCCGAGACCGCCGAGACCTACGGGCAAGCGGCCGAGGCCGAGGCGAACTACCGCAAGGCCGTTGAGCTGGATCCTCCCGAGGGCAAGGCGTTTTATAAGCTGGGGAAGATCCTGCGCGCGAAGGACGACGAAAATCGCGCCGCGGTAGAGATGTACCGGAAGGCGATCGCGAAAGACCCGAAAAACGTCGAGTATGCGATGGCGCTCGCGGAGCTTTACGACGTCATCGGCCTGAAAGAGAACGCGCGTCGCTTGGTCGGGACCGCGCTCACGCTCGACAAGAACCATGTCGGCGCCAAAGCTCTGGCCCGGAAGCTGCGGGACTGAGCACGATGATCGGCTTCGCGTCGGGCGTAAGATCGGATGTAAGATCGGGTGTAAGATCGGGCCGGCCGTCCGCGTTCTGTACCCGAGCGACGCAGGAGGCGCTCTGACTGACGAAGCCGAGCTCGCACCCTTACCTGAAGAGCGCGCCGTCGTGGAACGGCTGCGTCAGGGGGATCGCGCGGCCGCGTCGACGCTGTACGTCTGGTACGGCACGCCGTTGTTCCGCGAGATCATCCTGCCCCGATTGCCCAACCGGGAACAGGCCGAGGACGTGCTTCGCGACACGTTCAAAGCGGTGCTCGAACGCATCGAGCAGTACCACCCGGAGGACAACAAGAGCATCTACTTCTGGCTGCGACGCATCGCGATCAACCGCGCCACCGACGTACACCGCGCCGACCAGCGCGCCCGTCGTTTGGAGAGCGCGCTCGAGGCTGAGACCCGCATCGCATCCGAAGGCCCCAACGACCCCGCCGACGCCCTTGAAACCGAAGACACCCGCGCGCAGATCGAAGGGGCGCTCGCGACGCTCAACCCCCGCTACGCCGAGGCGCTTCAGCTCAGACTCCTTCAGGATCTCCCTCGAGAAGAATGCGCCGCTCGCATGGGCGTCACCGTCGGAAATTTCGACGTCATCCTCCACCGGGCCAGCGCGGCGTTCCGCAAAGCCTACACCCCCCACGTAGATACCCCGTAGAAACCAATGTCTGAATCCTCCGAAGCAAAGCTGCTCGCCGACTGGCTCCAAAGCCCGCCGGGTACGCCTGCGCCTGAGGGCTTGGACGCCGACGTGGTGGCGGGGGTGTACGCGCTGCGGCCGGACTTGGCGCCGCCGTTGCGGCTGACGCTCGACGAGGTGCTGGGCTCGGTCAGCTCCGGGCCGTTCGCGGGTGCGGCGGCTCGAAAAGATGCGGCCCGTGTGGCTGCGCGTGTGGACCCGCGCGCCAGCGTTGAACCCCGTCGCGATGCGGCGTCCCGCGCAGCGCCCAAACGCGCGTGGTGGGCGATCCCGGGCGTGGGCTTGGTGGTCGCCGCCGCTGCGGTGACGCTGATCGCCGTGCGTGTCGGGAGTGGCTTGACCCCCGAGAGCCCCGAGGTCGCGCGCCTCTCCGAGATGCCTGCGGCTGCGCCGGTCGCCGGAGCAGGGGACGCGATGGCGACGAAGCCGCTCGAGGCCGATGGCGTCGCGCCGGATGCCCTCGAAGGTGTCGCCGCCGAGCCTGCGCGGGCCTCTCCCACCACGGCAGTCGGACGGGCTGAGTCCCGCGCGCCGATGGGTGCGTCTGGCGCTGCGTCTGGGGCGGTTGCTGGGTCCGATAACCCCGCCATCGCTGAGAGCCTCGCCGATGGGGACGCTTCGGTGGCTCCGGTCGCTGCGCCCGCCGCTCCCGGGGCTGCGGCGCCTCCTCCGGAACCGTCTGGGGGCTACGGTCAGGTCGCCGCGGAGTCCGCTGCGCCGGCAGAGAAACGCTCGGCCGCGAAGGCCGCGAAGGCCGTCGCAACGTCGGACGCCGCAGCGAAGGACGACGCTCCCGTCGCGCAGGGCGCTGCTCCCGTCTCCGCTGCTCCCGCCTCCGCTGCTCCCGCCTCCGCTGCTCCCGTCTCCGCTGCAAAGGAAGAAGAGCAGGACCGTTACCGGGCGGCGGCGGACGAAGCTCAGGGCTCGAACGTCGCGCCGCGGGACTACAATTCGTCGTTCTACAGCGCGTATCCGGACATCGCGGCGGCCTACAGCGCCGCGATCCGCCTCGAAGCCTCGGGGCGCTACACCGAGGCGGTGTCTGCATTCTCGGGGTTCTTGACCAGCGCGCGCACCGACGTCGCGCAGGACGCCGCTTGGCACGTCGGGCGCAGCTTGCGCGCCTTGGGTCGCTTGGACGCCGCGCTCACCACCGTCTCTGCCGGCTTGCGTCGCGGATCGGCGAACACGCCGTATCGCTCCAACCTGTACGCGCTGCAGGGCGACCTGTACAGCGCGCAGGGCCGCAGCGCGGAGGCCCAAAAGGCCTGGGCCGAGGCCGCGCGCTTGAACGCCGCGCGGCGGTAGGGCGCTGCGGGGTTGACCGGGGTGGATCTTGGAGCTATCTAGTCTGTCTAGATAGGAGTCCGCCCATGTCGACCGCCTGGCAACTTCAGGATGCCAAGAACCGCTTCAGCGAGGTGGTCGAGGATGCGCTGCACTCCGGCCCGCAAACGGTCACCCGTCGCGGCGAGCCAGTCGTCGTGGTCGTCGCCATCGACACCTGGCGTCGGGTGGTCGGCCCGGTGCCCAGCCTGAAGTCGTTCCTGCGCTCCGCCCCGCTCGATGGGATCGACCTGTCGCGCGACAGCGGCGAGCGGGCCGACGTGGCGCTCCCGTGATTCTGCTCGACACCTGTGTGATCTCCGAGCTGGCGAAGCCAGCGCCTGACCCCGCGGTCCTCGCGTGGATCGAGGGCGTGCGTGACGACGCGCTCTGGCTTTCGGTGCTCACGGTAGGCGAGATCAAGAAGGGGGCGGACCTCCTGGACGCAGGATCGCGAAAGGATCGCATCGATGCGTGGTTGAGCGAGCTGCGCGTGACCTTCGGTGACCGCGTCCTCCCCGTAGACGAGGCCGTCGCGCTACAGTGGGGCGCGATCAGCGCCGCGGGACGTCGCGCCGGCGTCCGTATCCGACCGGAGCGCCGACCGGTCGACGCCTTGCTCGCGGCCACGGCGCTCTGCCACGAGCTCAAGCTCGCCACGCGCAACGTCGCGGACTTTGAAGGGACCGGGGTCGTTGTCGTCAACCCGTGGGATGGGATGCGCGGGTGAGGGGCGCGAATCAGCGCTCTACTACGTCGGCAACCTTGGTCGGATCGCGGGGGAGCCGCGCGTCTCGCGTGGGTCCGCCTACGGCAGCGATGTCGTCGTAGACTTCGTCTACGCTCACGGTGATGCCGACCGCCGAGAGGTTCACGCTGCCTCCGGGCCCTGCGCTGGCGTAGGTCCACGTGCCGTCTTCCCGGCGTGAGACGAGGGTGAGGTGCCAACAGCCGTGCTCGACGAGCAGCACATGCTGCACGGTGGGGATGGCGAGGTAGAGGTCGAGCTTGCCGACTCGATCCCAGGCCTCGGTGCTCGGGGAGAGGACCTCTACGATCACCGTGGGGTTGGTTAGGGTCTTTCCGTCGCGGAACTCGGCTTCGCCGCACCACACGGTCAGATCGGGGTAAGCAGCGTCGTCGTTGGGCAGCAACACGCGCTGGTCGGACGAGGTCGAGCGGCACGGGCCGCCGCGGAGGGCGAGTCGCAGGAGGACGCCGAGGGTCTGGATGATGTAGGCGTGTGCGGGGGAGCCGCCCGCCATGGCGTACAGCTCGCCGTGCAGCCGCTCGAGCCTGCCGGGGTGGCCCTCGTCGGCGGCGATGTAGTCGTCCCAGGTCGGTGAGAGCCCCCCGGCGGTTGAGGACATGCGCGCTCCTCCGGGAAGACTAACGCCGCCCAGCAGCGATGTAGCCGTCCCCGACCTACCCCGCGAGCATCCAGCCGTTTCGCCCGGACGCCTTCGCGGCGTACAAGGCTTTGTCCGCCATCCGCATCAGGTGGTTGAGGTCGTCCGGAGCGCCGCGGAAGACGGTCACGCCGCAGCTCAACGTGACGGTGACGGGCCCGGCTTCGGTCGCGAACGGCTCCGCCGCGACCCCGTGACACAGGCGATCCGCCGTTCGTGTCGCGCCGGCAGCGTCGACATCAACCGCTACGACAGCAAATTCCTCGCCGCCCCAGCGCCCCAGCAAATCCGCGGTGCGCAGCAACGCGCGCAGGCGCTGGCCCAGTCCGAGCAACACTGCGTCGCCCACGGCGTGGCCGTAGCGGTCGTTGATGTCCTTGAAGTGGTCGACGTCCAGCAGCAGCACGCCGAACGTGCCCCCGGAGCGGATCGCACGGGCGCGCTCCCGCTGGGCAAGGTCGCTGAGGAAGCGGCGGTTGTACAGACCGGTCAGCATGTCGTGGTGCGCGATCCGCTCCAGCTCCGCCTGCATTTTCCGCTGCCTCTCGAAGGCCTCGGTGAGCGCGTTGTTCAGCGCCTCGAGCTCTTGGTTTCGTGTTGCCCGCGCCTCCGCCTCAAGCTTGGCGGTAGCGAGCCGGTGCTCCAAGGTGAGCCGCTCCAGCTGCTCCTCGCCCCGGCGCCGCCCTGCGGCCTTCTCGATCTCGATGTGACGGCGAAGCGCGTGCAGCGCGGGTCCAAGCCGACCCTGCGCCTCCTCGGCGCGGGAGATGTGCTCCCATGCGCTGCTCAGCTCGAAGTCGAAGCCGCCGGCCTCCGCGCGCGCGACCGCCTCCCGCAGAAACGACAGCGCGTCTGCCGGGCGCCCGGCGCCGACCAGCGCCTCGCCCAACAGCAGGTAGTGCCGGGTGACCATGAAGGCGTCGCCGACCTCCCGCGCCAGCGCGAGGCTCTGGAGGTAGTGGCGCGTGCCTTCGTCCGCCCGATCGGTGCGCAGCAGCACGCCGCCGATCCCGGCGAGGATCAGCGCCTGGCCGCGCTTCCAGTCCAACGCACGAGCGTGACCTAAGGCCTCGTCGTAGGCTTCGAGCGCCTCGTCGTAGCGTCCTTGCCACGCCACCGCGCCCGCAAGGTTGTTTAGCGTGTGCGCCACGGCGCGTGGGCTGTCGAACTCCCGGAAGCGCTCCAACGCGAGCCGCGTGTACTCCTCGTAGGCCTCGGCGTTGTTCACGCGACCATGGTAGAAGCCGAGGTTCACGAGGAACATTCCCTCGGTGTAGCGGTCGCTGAGGTCCCGTGCGCGCTGCAGTCCACTCTGGAAGTGGGACAGCGCGGCGGGCAGGTCGCCGGACACGGTCAACGCCTTGGCGAGGGCGAGCGCGCTGTGGAGCTCGACCAAGCCGTCGCCCTGCGCTCGCGCGGCGTCCATCGCCTCCCGCGCGCTCGTCAGCGCCTCGGTCCCGCGTCCGGCGCGGATCAGCACCGACGCGCGCACGAGCAGCTGGAACGCAGGGAGGGCGTGCTCTTCCACGGCGAGCGCCGACAGCGTAGGGTCCATCCCAGACTCTGCGCGTAGGCACCATTGGTCCACGCGGGCGTCCAGTTCCAGAGGCGACAGGGTCTGCATCGGCCGACGACTAACCATTCCAGAGGGTAGATGCTGGCTTGCGGGCGGACGGCTGCGACGAGCCAGCGGGGGCGAGCGCTACGGCGCGGTGCGCGCGATGCGGAACCCGAAGGTCTCCGGGCTGCTTTGGGGACGATCGCGCCAACGGTCGGAGACCTGCGCGTTCTGGACGCCGCTGTCCCAGCTTCCGCCGCGAAGTACGCGCTCCGTCGAGCTGTCGTCCCCGTACGGGTCGACCGCGCCGTCGGTGTAGTCGGCGTTGTAGCCGTCGTGGATCCACTCGTAGCCGTTGCCGCTCATGTCGTAGATGCCGCAGGTGTTGGCCGCGAGTGTAGCGACTGCGTGGGGCATGTCGCCTGCGTTGTCATTGAACCAAGCCACGTCGGTCGCCGTGTCGCTGCCCGAGTACACCGTGTCTTCGCCGCAGCGCGCGGCATATTCCCATTCCGCCTCGGTCGGCAGCCGGTAGCCTGCACACAGCGCAGGGTCACCGGAGGTCGTGCACTCGACGGATGAGCCCGATCCTGTGCAGGTGTAGCAGCTATCGAAGCCCGCAGTGTCGGACAGCGTGTTGGTGAACGCGGCCGCCATGTGCCAGGAGATGTTGTCCGCGACGCAGTCATCCCCACAGTCGGCGTATTCGATAGGGTTTTCACCCATGACCTCCTGATACTCCGCTTGGGTCACCTCGGTGGTGGCGATCAGCGTGTCGTGCGTCAACGTCGCGGTGAACGCGCCGCCGGAGCAGGTAGAACCTTGGCCGGGGGTGCAGCCCCAGTCAAAGGTCGCGGCGGACACGCAGGTCATGTCCCAGCTTTGATCGGTGGTATCACACAGCACCGCCTGATCTTCGGGGGTGCTGCTCGTCTCGCACGCGACAACGAGAGGCAGGCTCAACAACACAAGCGTTCGGATCACGAGGATACTCCTTATCGGAGCGATCTAATCGGAGTGCTGGCGCAGCGCACGCGCAAAGTCTGTGTGTCAGTACCGCCCCACCGGTCGATCGGGGTCTACATGGTTGCCTTGGATTCCGTGGGGTGGTGGCGGAGCGGGGTCCAGCTGCGTCACGTAGACGTTCGTGGCGGTGCGTAGCCGGGAGACCAGGTCAAACCCCAGCCATACCCAAACATTGACGGGGTGGATGGAGATCACGACCTCCTCGAACACCTCGGCGCTGAGCTGGTCCAGCACCGCCTCGTAGGGGTTGTTGGCGCCGACCTTGCCCTCCACCGAGGCGCCCAGATCCTGAAGCTCGCGGACGACCTCGCCGACGCGCTGCTCGGCTTCGTGCCAGCATTCGGCCTCTTCAAAGGTCATCGTTCCGGACGGCGCTTCCGAAGGTACCAACAGCATGAATTGGGTCTGTCCTGCCGCCACGCGCGCCCGAACGGCCTGCCGGAGCTGGTGGGTGGACGCCGTCTTGTTGGCGACGAGCAGCACGCGATGGCTAGTCAAAGCAACCTCCCTGATCCTTCGATGGGTTGGATGCGGCGCGCGAGGCGCTGTGCCGGGGATCGGCACAACGCCAGCGTGATCGCGGCCTATTTGGCGCTGGGCTGGTGGGCTTGGGCCATCTTGGTGGCGTCGAACTTGGGGACCATGCCCAGCTGCTGCATCATGCTCAGATGGTCACCGTAGAACCACGTCTCGACGATGTGGCCCGACTGTACGCGATCTACCTGCATCGCGTTCATCTCGAACTTCTTGTTGGTCGCTGGGCGGCCGAGGTAGCCGCCGGTGTCTTTGGCCGAGCAGGTCATGCGCGTGCACACGCGGTCCCCTTCGACGATCTGGTCGTGAATCACTACCTTCATGCTGGTGAACGAGTTGAAGTAGCTCTTCAGGTTGTTGCGCAGGTCGGCGAGCCCGGTGGTGTTCATCATCGCGTCGTGGTACTGGCACTTATCGGCGTAGTACGTTCCGAGATGGGTCACGTCGTGCTTGTTGAACACGTTGTCGATCATGTTGTGTACGAGGGTCTTGTTGTCCATGAGATGCTCTCCGAGCGAGTCGCGGATCCGGGATTGGATGTGCGCGGTCGCGTTGGGGTAGAGCAACGGGCGTGCCGAAGCGGGCACGGGACGACTGCCGGCGTTTCGTGGATGTTTTATGCACGACGAGCGGGTGCCTGCAGGCGAACCGCCGGGGCACTACGCCCGGTGGGTGCGCGGAATCTGCCCGGACCTACTCCGCTACCAGCGCCCGCGCGTCGGCGTCGCTCACGCCGCCATCGCTGTCGGTCACTTGCATCTCGCGGTTCACGAGCACCCGGTAGGGCAGCCCGATGCTCCCGGACGCGAAGCTGTACAGGCCCTCGCTGTTTGGATCCGCGACGACCGGGAAGCTGAGGTCGTAGGTCTGCTCCCACTCGGTCAGCTCGGCGCTGCTTGGCGTCTGTGAATCCACGTTTTGGATCAGCGCCTGCACCGCGATGAAGCCGCTGCCGTGCAGCTCGTCGTAGAGCGACTGCAGGTCGCCCGTCTCGGCCTGGGAGCCGCCTTCCCACATCGCGCCAAACGAGATCAGCACGACATTGCCGCACCAGGAGTAGGGATCGACCGTGTCCCCGTGGTCGTCGACGAAGGTCACGCCGGCCGGAAAATCGCCGGCATCGCAGGTGGCGATGGGGCCAGAGCCCGTGTCCTCAGCGCCGCAGTCTGGCGATCCGTCGCAGTCGTCGTCGTCGCAGTCAAACAGCCCGTCGTCATCGTTGTCGGCGCCGTCGGAGCACTCCCCGGATTTGTTTCCCTCGTGCTTTCCGCCGGCACACGCGAGGGCGAACCCCGCACCGAGCGCTGCGACCAGAAAAAGGGGCGAGATGCGCATGGAGAGCTCCGGGGAGGGGCGAGTGTACGCCCCGCGGTCTCGCTCCGCAAGGCGAGGGACGCAGCGAGGGCTTGGTTGTGGGTCTGCGATCAGCCGGTTGACATGGGGCCAAGCAACACGTAGGATTGAGTCATCGGGTATACGTGCATGACCGCTAAGCTCACCCTGACAGTCGACCCTCGCATCATCGCCGCTGCCAAACTGTATGCTGCGGAGGCGGGAACTTCGGTATCCCAGCTCGTGGAAGAGTACCTCGCCGCGATCGTGGCGGCACCTTCCCCCAATCCTGCACCACCGGTACTGGCGCGCATGCGGGGCGCTATGCGCCGCGTGGATCGCGACGACCATCATCGTCATCTGGTGGAGAAGTACGGGTGAAGCGTCGTGTGCTGTTCGACTTGAACGTGATCCTCGATGTCTTGCTGGATCGCGCTCCGCACGCCGAAACGTCGGCTGCGCTTTGGGCTGCCGTGGAGGCGGGCGAGGGGGAAGGCTTGCTCGCGGCGCACGCAGTGACCACGCTGCACTACCTTGCCACGCGGTCAGGGGGGCGGGAGTTTGGCGATCGCTGCGTCGCTGACGTGATGTCCGTGTTCTCCGTGGCACCGATTGACGCTCCGGTGCTGGCCGAGGCGCTCGACATGAAGTGGAGTGACTTCGAGGATGCCGTTTGTGCTGCCGCCGCCCGGTCTGCCGGGTGCGACATGATCGCGACCCGCGACCCCCGGGGCTTCAAGAAATCCGCTTGTCCGGCGCTCGCCCCCATCGAGGCCCTTGCCGTGCTTCGAACCCCGTTGCCCGGCGATTCGGCGCGCTGAAACGAAGCGCCCACCCACCCCGACGCCGGGATACAAGCCGCTCCCTTATCGGAGGTCTCTCGTGAAGAAGGTCCTGCTCGCGCTCGGAGCGCTCGCACTCGTCATCCCTGCCGCCTACGCCGGCATCGCTACGCCGGAGCTGAAGTTCGAGAAGTACGAGCTCGCCAACGGGCTTGAAGTGCTGCTCTCGGAAGACCACTCGGTGCCGCTCACCTCGGTCGAGATCTGGTACCACGTCGGCGCCAAGAACGAGGTGCCCGGACGCTCCGGCTTTGCGCACTTGTTCGAGCACATCATGTTCCAGGGCTCGCGCAACGTCGCCGAAGACACCTACTTCAAGTACCTCGAGGGCGCGGGCGCCACGCTGATCAACGGCACCACCGACTTCGACCGCACCAACTACTTTGAGACCGTGCCCTCCAACCAGCTCGACCTCGCGCTGTGGCTGGAGAGCGACCGCATGGGCTTCCTGCTCGACACGCTCACGCAGGAGCGGCTCGACAACCAGCGCGCCGTTGTGCGCAAAGAGCGCCAGCAGTCCACCGAGAACGTGCCCTACGGCGTGGCCGAAGAGCAGTTCTTCAAGCAGCTCTACCCCGCGCCGCACCCCTACAACGGCGTGGTCATCGGCTCCCACGCCGATCTCGAGGCCGCTACCCTCGATGACGTGAAGGGCTTCTTCCGCACCTACTACGTGCCGAACAACGCGACCCTCGCCATCGTCGGCGACTTCAACCCCGCGGACATCAAAGCCAAGGTCGAAAAGTACTTCGGCTCGATCGCCAAGTCCGCTGAGCCGCCGCCTGAGAGCATCGCCGCGGCGCCGATCACCGCCGAAAAACGCCTCTCGCTCACCGACGGCAAGGCCGACCTCGCTAAGGTCTACTTTGGTTGGGTGACGCCCTCGAGCTTCCAGCCGGGCGACGCCGAGCTGACCCTCGCCGCCAACATCCTCGGGGATGGCAAAGCAAGCCGCCTCGAGAAGGCGCTGACCATCGACAAAGCCATCGCCAGCGAGGTCAGCGTCTCGCAGTACTCGCTGCAGCACGGCAGCGTTTTCCAGGTCACCGTGATGGGCAACCCCGGCCAGACGCCTGAGCAGCTGGAAGCGGCCGCGTGGCCGGTGATCCAGGGGCTCGCAGCCGCGCCGCCCACTCAGGAAGAGCTGACCCGCGCGTTGACGGCGTGGCAGGCGACGACGCTGCGCCAGCTGCAGGCCCTCGGCGGCTTCGGCGGCAAAGCCGACATGTTGAACTACTACAACCACCACACGGGGGACGCCGGCTACTTGCCGAAGGACTTTGCGCGGATGCAGGCGGTCACGCCCGAGTCCTTGCAGAAGGTCTTTGCCGCGCAGATCACCGCCACCAACCGCGTGGTCCTGCACGTCACCCCCGCTCCTAAAGCCGCCAACCCCGCTGAAACCACCGGAGGTGCCAAGTGATCCGTTTCTCTACTGTTTCCATGCTTTCCAAGTCGGTGTTGGCCCTCGCACTCGTGGGGATCGCGCTCGCTCCGGCTACCGCCGAAGCCAAGAAGCCGAAGGTCGAGCCGGTCGTCGTTGTCGCGCCTCCGCCTCCTCCGCCGGTTGATCCCGAAGCGTGGCGCGCGACGGCTCCGGCGCCGTCCGCTGAGTCTGCGTGGCAGGCTCCGGTCGCCAAGACCTTCACCCTCGCCAACGGCATCCCCGTTTACTTGGTGGAACGCCCCGGATTGCCGCTGCTCAGCGTGCGCTTGGTGGTGGGCGCCGGTCGGGAGGCCAACCCGGCTTCCAAGGCCGGACTGTCCGCGATCACCGCCAACATGCTCGATGAAGGCACCGCGAAGCGCAGCGCTTTGCAGATCAACTCGGACGCGACCGGCCTCGGCGCGACGCTCGTCACCGGCGGTTTGCCCGACTACGCGGTGGTCGGCCTCGACGCGCTGACCGGCGACACGCTGGGCCCGAGCCTCGACCTGATGACCGAGGTCGCGCTCAAGCCGAAGTTCGACAGCAAGGAGTTCTCTCGGATCAAGGCGGAGACGCTCGCCGAGATCCAGAACCTCGCCAGCGATCCGCGGGATCGCGTGGGTCGCGTGTTCTCCGAGCAGATCTTCGGCAAAGGCCACCCCTACGGCTCGCCGGTGATCGGCGACGCCGCGTCGGTGGGCGCGCTGAAGGTGTCGGACGTCAAGTCTTTCTACAAGACCTGGTACCACGCTGGGAACGCCGCGATCGTCGTCGCGGGTGCGGTCACCGAAGCCGACATCAGGCCCCTTTTGGAAGCCCGCTTCGGTGCTTGGAAGGCGGGTAAAGCCACGCGCACTGCGGTGGCTGCGCCTGTCGCGCCCGCCAAGACCCGCGTGGTGTTCGTCAACCAAGCAGACGCGGTGCAGTCGGCGCTGCGCGTCGGCACCACCGGCGTCAGTCGGGTGGGCGCGGACTATTGGCCCGCCAACCTCGCGGGTACCATCGTCGGCGGCATGTTCTCGTCGCGCATCAACATCAACCTGCGCGAAGAGCACGGCTGGTCCTACGGCGCTTACGGCGGTTTCAGCGACGCCCGCGACTTCGGCACCTTCGCGGTCCGCACCAGCGTGCAGGCCGACAAGACCGCCCCGGCGATCACCGAGATCCTCAAAGAGCTCAAAGACGCCGCGTCCAAGCCCCCGGCCGACGCGGACCTGAAGATGGCGCGGGACTCGATCTTGAAGGCGCTCGCGGGCAACTTTGAGACCAATGAGTCCACCGCCGGCGCGTTCGTGCAGGCGCCGCAGTTCGGCCTCGGCGCCGATCTGTGGCGCGCGTACGTCACCGACGCGACGGCCGCTACGCCCGAGGGCATCTATGGCTCTGCCAAGACCTTCTTCGATCCTGCACGGCAGCTGATCGTCGTCGTGGGTCCTGCGACCGTGACCGTAGACGACGGAAAGGGCGGCACGACCGAGGTCAAGGTGCTCGAGGAGATCAAGGCGCTCGGGTTCGAACTCGTCGAGATGTAAGGTGCTGGATCGCCTGCATCGCGCGCTTCAGGGCCCGGCGGACGTCATCGCCGCCGGGTACGACCGCAAGAGCCTGTACGCGCTGACCGCATTGGTGAGCATGTACAGCCTCGTGTTCGTCCTGTTTCACGATCTGTTCATCTTCCAGCTGGACATTTCGCTGTGGCCGTTGTCGTCGCTGGACAAGATCCCGTGGGCGCAGATCGACTTCTTGCTCCCGGCGATCTGGCTGTTCATGTCGGCGCTGCTGTGCTGGCGCATCGTGCCCGAACGGGATCTGTCCCGGGCGTTTGTCGGCTTTGTCGGCGGGCTGCTCATCGAGTCGTGGGGCACGGTGACCGTGCTCTGGCACTACTACACCGCCGAGCGGCCGCCGCTGTGGATCCTGCCGGCGTGGCCGGTCGCCGCGCTGGCCATCGATCGCATCGCGTACTTCCTCGATCACGCAGCGCCCGCGGCGTCTCCGCGGATCATCCGGGCCGCGTGGTGGCTGTCGTTGCCGCCCTTTGTGGTTTGGATGACCGTGTTTGTGTGGCCTACCGGGCATGATTGGGCCACGCAGCTCGCTTTTGTCGCGATGGTGTTGGTGCTGGCTTTGCCGGCAAACCTGCGCGAGGACGTCTGCATCTTCTGGGGGGGCGCGATGTTGGGATGGTTTCTCGAGTATTGGGGCACGTCGCGCCATTGCTGGACGTACTACACCCGCGAGATCCCGCCCTTGCAGGCGGTGTTTGCGCATGGCTTCGCCTCGGTAGCGTTTGCGCGCGGCGCTTGGCTCTTGCAGGTGCTTGGGCGCCGGTTGACGCGCTCCGCTACGGTGGCTGCATGAGCGAACCTGTGAGCCATCCGGCTGGCTCGCCGGTGATTGCGCCAGCGAGCGCGCCAGCGAGCGCGCCAGCGAGCGTAGCTGCGGCGTGGCAGCAGCTGGATCCGAAGGTGATCTGGCTGTGGCGGGCGCAGGGACTGATCCGCAGCGTGATCGGTCTCGGACCGGTGGGTTTGGGATTGCTGCTCGGCCTCGGCTTCGCGGTTTCGTTTCGGCTGTCCGGCGCGCTCACCGGGCTCTTGCTGGTAGGCTCGGTGGTGCAGGCGCTGGTCTGGCCTTCGCTGAGCTGGCGCGCCTTTCGGTATCAGCTGCGCGCCGACGCGCTGCTGGTGAGCCAAGGCGTGCTCTGGCAGCAGACCGTCGCCATCCCGCGGCATCGCATCCAGCACGCCGATCTGCGGCAGGGTCCGGTGGAGCGGGCGTGGGGGCTGACGACCCTCGTCGTGTACACGGCGGCGGGCCTGAGCGCGGACGGTTCGATCCCCGGGCTCGATGAAGACGCGGCGGAGCAGCTACGCGACGTGTTGCTGAACACGCGGCAGCGCAGCGACGACGGTGTTTGATGGCGGTTGAGCCGGACGCTCAGGGCTGGCGCGGGCTGGAGCCTGCTTCGCTGGCGATCAACCTCGTGCCCGACCTGTGGCGCACGCTGCGCACCGGCTGGCCGTTGCTGGTGGCGATCATGGTGAGCGGCGGCGTCACCAGTTTTATCGACCTGTTGTTCTTCCTCGTTTTCTTGGCGAGCTCGCTCGCGCGCACCATCGTGCATTTTCTCACGCTGCGGTACCGGCTCGCCGACGGCAAGTTGGAGATTCACAGCGGCTTGTTGGGGCGGCGGCACCGGGTGATCGATCCGGTGCGCATCCAGAACATCGAGCTGGTGCAGAACGTTTTTCACCGCGCGTTTGGGCTGGTGGAGCTGCGGGTCGAGACCGCCGGCGAGAGCGGCGCTGCGGGCCTGCTCTCCGCGCTCTCGCTCGCCGAGGCCGAGTCCTTGCGCGCGGGGATCCAGCGGGTGCGCTCCGCGAGCGCCGCTGCGAGCGCCGCTGCGAGCGGGCCTGCGGGGAGCGGAGCTGCGGGGAGCGCTGCGGAGCCCGAAGCCGAGGAGCTAGAGCGCACTGGACTGCTCGAGGTGCTGGGCCACGGCGTGACCGAAGGACGCGCCGGCGCTGCGCTGGTGCTGTACGGCATCGTGCAGGAGTGGGGTCCGACCGTGCGCCCCGAGCTGTTCACCCACGCGCTCGCTCGGCCGGGATCGAGCGCGGTGCTGATGGTGGTGTTCGTTTCGGCCGGCTACTTGTGGTCGGTCACGACTTCTTTCGTTCGTTACTATGGTTTTGTGCTATCGCGCACGGCGGATGGTTTGCGCACCCGCTCCGGTCTGTTCACGCGGCGGCGCGTGGAGATCCCGGCTGGGAAGGTGCAGATGGTGCGCATCGACGCGTCCTGGATGCTGCGGTTGATGGGCTACGCGAGCTTGCAGATCGAGACCGCCGGCTCCAACGCTGCTCCGGGCGAGGGCCGCTTGGCCGAGGCCCTCGTGCCGATGGTGGCCGATGACGTCGTGCCGTACACGCTCGAAGCGGTGTTGTCCGGCTTTGCGGCTTCGGAGCGCGTGGCGTGGTCCCGCCCTGCGCGTGCGGCGCTCGTGCGCGCGGTGTTGGGCGGCGTGGTGCGCTGGGGAGGCGCGCTGGCGCTCATCGGGCACTTTCTCACCCCGACGCTCGGCCTCGGACGCCTCGATGCGCTCGCTGGAGTTGGCGTGCTGTTGGGGATCGGCGACGGCTACCTCGACTATGTCACCGCCGGTTGGAAGCTGACGCCGTCGTTGATCCTCGTCCGGAGCGGGTTTCTCTCCCGCGTGACCTCGGTGCTCCCCCGCGCCAAGATCCAGTCTGCGCACCTCGTCCAAGGACCGATCCAGCGCCAGTTTGGAGTTTGGCAGGTGCATGTCTGGGTCGCAGGCGGACGGGTCGCGACCCCCGAGCTGAACGAGCACGAGGCGCGCGCGGTGTTCGAGGCGGTCAGCCAGCCCGGCGTATAGACGGCGCAGCGGGTGGCCGCGCAGCGGATGGCCGTGCGACCGGTGCTCAGCGGCAGGCTTGGGTGCGCGAGGAGCTGCCGCTGCTGGAGCAGCTGGTGAAGCTCGCCGAACAGCCGGTGTACCACGTGCCTGACGATCCGCAGCTTGGCACCGTGCCGTAGCCGTCGGTGGAGCTCACGCAGATCCAGAGCGCGCCGCTGCACGAGTAGGTGCTGGTGTACTGCTTGGATTGGCTGCCGTCGCAGTTGTAGTCGTAGCTGCCGTCGCCGCGGCTGCTCGTCGAGTACGCGGTGGCCGCGGTGTTGGCTGCGGCGTTGTAGTCGTAGCAGTCGGTGGCGTTGGTCACCTTGTAGTTGCCGGACACCGCGCACAAGCACTTGCTCGCGGTGGAGAGCCCGTAGCCGTCGCTGTCGTAGTCCTGGTAGTACCGGGTGCAGCTGGTCGCGTTCTCTTCGTCGGTGGACCCATCGCAGTCGTTGTCGATGCTGTCACAGGCTTCGGTCTTGCCGGGGTAGGCGTTGGACGTGAGGTCGTTGCAGTCGGTCGCGCTGCGGACGTAGCCGGTAGGCTGCGTGCACTGGGTCTTGGTGTAGGTGGTCGACCCGTAGGTGTCGCTGTCGGCGTCGATGTACCAGACCGTCGCGGGGTTCACGGTGCTGTCACTGTCGTTGCAGTCGGTGCTCAACGTCGAGTAGCCGGCGGGCAAAGAGCACGCGCTGGTGGTGGTGGCCGAGCTCCCGTAGCCGTCGGTGTCGCTGTCGATGTAGTAGGTGTTCAGCACGCCGTCGTCGGTGGTGCCGTCGCAGTCTTGGTCGACACCGTCACAGATCTCGGCGTCGGCGGGGCTGATCCCGGCGTTGCTGTCGTTGCAGTCGGACGCGTTCGAGACGTAGCCGGCAGGGGCCGTACACGCCGTGGCGTAGACCGAGGCGTTGCCGTAGGCGTCGCTGTCGCTGTCGGCGTACCAGACCGAGGCGTCGGCGGCGCTGTTCTCGTCAGTGGTGCCGTCGCAGTCGTTGTCGACGAGGTCACAATACTCGGTCGCACCCGGGTAGTTCGCTGCGTGGCTGTCGTCGCAGTCGGTGCTGCTCGCCACGTAGCCGGCGGGCTTGGTGCACGCGGCGACCGAGGAGGATGCGCTGCCGTAGGTGTCGGCGTCGGTGTCGGCGTACCAGGTGGACGCGTCGACCGCGGTGGGCTCGTCGGTGGTGCCGTCACAGTCGTTGTCGACGAGGTCGCAGTATTCGAGGTCCGCGGGGCTGACGTCGGCGCGGGTGTCGTCGCAGTCGGTGGCGTTGGTGATGTAGCCGGAGGGCTGGCTGCACGCGGCTTTGCTGCTGTAGACGTTGCCGTAGCCGTCGACGTCGGCGTCGGCGTAGTAGGTGATCGCGTCGGCGGCGTCGTCTTCATCGGTGGTGCCGTCGCAGTCGTTGTCGATGGTGTCGCACAGCTCGGTCGCGCCGGGCTTGACCGGGGAGGACGCGTCGTCGCAGTCCCCGGCGGTGACCGTCGTGCACGCGGCGTTGGAGCTGCCCTGGCAGGTGCCCGACTCGCAGTAGCAGTCGCCGTCGTCGTCCCATGCGGTGGTGCCTTCGTCGATGTAGCCGTCGCAGTCGTCGTCGTTGGCGTTCGCGGTCTCGGGAGCGCCGGGGAACACGGCGAGAGCGGTGTCGTCGCAGTCGCCGCCGGTCTCGGAGTAGCCGTCGCCGTCGTCGTCGTAGCAGAGCGTGCCTTCGTCGGCGATGGTGTCGCAGTCGTTGTCTTTGCCGTCGCAGCTCTCAGATGCGTCGAGGTACACGCTGCTGTCGGTGTCGTCGCAGTCTCCGGCGGCCTCGGTCATGCCGTCGCCGTCGTCGTCATAGGCGTCGGTGCCTTCGTCGGCGATGCCGTCGCAGTCGTTGTCCTTGGCGTCCGCGAGCTCGGGCGCGCCCGGGTAGGTGCTGTCCGTCGTGTCGTCGCAATCTCCGGCGACCTCGGTGTAGCCGTCGCGATCGTCGTCGTAGCAAGGCGTGGTCTCGTCCACCGTGCCGTCGCAGTCGTTGTCCACCGTGTCGCAGGCCTCAGACGCGCCGGTGTAGGTGGTGTCTGCGGCGTCGTTGCAGTCGCCGTCGTCTTCGGTTTGCCCGTCGCCGTCGTCGTCGTAGCTGTCGGTCTGGTCGTCGACGAGGCCGTCGCAGTCGTCATCGACGCCGTTCTCATACTCGGTGGCGTTGGGATGGGTCGAGGGGTCGGCGTCGTCGCAGTCGCCTTGCGCTTCGGTCCAGCCGTCTTCGTCGTCGTCGATGGCCTCTGCGGCGATCACTTCAAAATAGACGTCGGACGAGCTCGTGTTTGCGTCCGCGTCGGTGACGCTCGCCGTCAAGGTGTGCGCGCCCACCGAGAGCTGCGCGGTGCACGAGGTGGCGCCGACGGCGTCGGGGACCGGCGCGCAGATCGTGCCGTCGACGTCGGAGCTGAGCGTGACGACCAGCGCGGGCAGGGCGTCTTGCAGGTCGGCGACGACGGTGACAAACTCAAAATCGTCGCCTTCGTTGGCGGTCTGACCGGGGACGGGGTGGACCCACCGGATGGTCGGGGCATCGGCGAGGTCGGAGATGCCGATGCCGACCGTGTCTTCGGCCGACGCGGCCGACAAGTCCACCGCCTGTACCGTGATGATGTGGTTGCCCGCGGACAGTTGGTTGGTCGCGAAGGACACGATGCCGTCGGCGTCGGGCGTCCCTTCGCCGATTTGGCCGTCGAGGTCCGACTGCCAGTAGACGTGCAGATCGGTGCTCAGATCCTGGGCATCCTCGACCTGAGCCGTGAACGACGCTGTCGCGCCCTCTTCAAAGAGCGTACCTTCTACCGGGGTGATCAGCGAGACGGTGGGCGGCGTGTTGTAGACCTTGACCCCGTTGGTCGGGGCGCAGCCCGCGGCCATCAACCACGTCAGGGACAGGGAGCGCGTCACAAAGAGGAGCGAGGCAGAGCGGGTAGTCATCATTGCACCGGATGGAAGTCTACCATTCCGCCGCGAGCTTTGCTCTGCGCCTCGGCTCTGCGCCTCGGCTCTGCGCCTCGGATCCTCGGAGGTGCGCCTCGGCTCTGCGCCTCGGCGCTGCGCTTTAGATCCTCGGCGCGCTCTCGCCTTCGTCCAGATCTTTGCCGGTCTCCGGGTCGCGGTGCTCGAAGGGCTTTTCGGCGGCGACGCCTTTGTTGAACCGGAAGATCACCAGCGCCAACCCGGTCAGGAACACCGGCACGCTGATCAGCTGCGAGGTCGTGAGCTCGATCGGGCCGATGGCGTAGGCGGTGCCGCGCACGGTGTCGCCGCGCAAGGACTCGTTGAACGGGCGCCAGATCGCGTACAGCATCAGCACCATCGCGATGATCTGACCATCAAACCTACGCCATTTGGCCCACGCCCACGAGGTGATCGCGAAGATCGTGCTCGCGGCGAACACCTCGTAGACTTGAGTGGCGAGCACCGGTACGTGGTTTTTGCCGACGCCGTCGGCCATCATCTCGATGAGGAACGGCGGATGCGGCATCACCCAAAGCTGGGGACCCCAGGACGCGGGCAGCAGCGTTGTCGCGTCATCGGGCACCGTCACCACGCTGCCGTGGCAACAACCCGCCATAAAGCAGCCTACGCGGCCGATCGCCACGCCAAGCATCACGGTGGGGCCGAGGGCGTCGGCCATCTTGAGCCAGGAGATGCCCCTCCAGCGCGCGTAGCCTACGCTGCCGAGGCCGGCGCCGATGAAGCCGCCGTAGAACGCGAACCCGCCGCGCGTCAGGTTGAAGAACATCATCGGATTCGCAAAAAACTCGGCTTTGTCATCGGACATCGCGAGGTGCAACAAGCGCGCGCCCGCGAGGCCTGCCAGCACCGCCAACAGGTACATCCCCGCGAGCTTGTCGGGGTCGATGCCCACGCGCGCCGACCTCCGGTGGGCGACGAGCGCCGCGAGGATGAACGCGATGCTGATCGTCAGCCCCCACGTGTTGTAGGGGATCTCGCCGAACTGGGTGTGCTGGTGCCAGAAGGTCTTGTACATGGTGGGTTCAGGAGACCTGAGTCGCTGCGTCTGCGGTGGTGATCGAGGCGACTGCTGCCTCGAACGCGACGAGATCGCGCTCGATCGAGCGCAGCGCTACCGCCCACGTCTTCGGGTCGGCGAGGTCCAGCCCCAGCTCTTCTTTGGCGATGGGCTCGGCCCAGGCGTCTCCCGTGCGGCGCAGCAGGCGCTCGTAGCCCGGCGCGCCGGCGGGGCCCATCGGGCGGAAGTGCTCGTAGACCAACGCCGAGAACAGGTAGCCGAACAGGTACGGGAAGTTGTAGAAGGCGATGCCGCCGATGTAGAAGTGAAGCTTGCTGGCCCAGAACATCGGGTCGACCTCGCTGACGCCCTCCCCGTACCAGCGCTGGAAGATCGCGGTGGTCTCCTGCTCGAGCTGCTCGGCGTCAAACGGGCCCTGAGCGCGTAGAACGTACAGGCGCTGCTCGAGCTCAAAGCGCGCGGGGATGTTGACGAGGTAGGCGAGGGCGTCGGAGAGCGAGGCGTCCAAGAGCCGCAGCCGCAGCTGCGGATCGGTGGTCTGGGCGAGCGCGGCTTCGCGCACCAGCGCCTCTCCGAATGTCGACGCGGTCTCGGCGAGCGTCATCGGCAGCCGGCGCTGGGCGGGCGGGACGTTGTAGAGCACTTCGTTGTGAAAGGCGTGCCCGAGCTCGTGCGCCAGCGTGGACAGGCTGTGCTCGTTGTTGCCCCAGGTCATGAAGATGCGGCTCTCCTGACGGCCGGGGACGTCGGCGCAGAAGCCGCCGCCGCGCTTTCCAGGCCGATCCTCGACCTCCACCCACGACTCCCGGAACGCCCGCTCGGAGAATTCGGCGAGCGTCGGCGAGAAAGTGCGGAACTGCTCGACGATGAAGTCCTGCGCGTAGTCGTAGGTGACCGCACCGCCGGACTTGCCGAGCAGCGCGTAGGTGTCGGTCCACGACAGCTGGGACTTGCCCATCGCGCGGGCCTTTGCCGCCACGTAGCGGGTCATCAGCGGGCCGGCGGCGCGCGCGGTCTCCATCAGCGCGTCGAGGGTCGAACGCTCGATTTTGGCGCTGGCGAGCGGCTCGTCGAGGGTGTCGAGGCCGCGGCGCTCGTTCAAGGCGATGCGCGTGCCGGTGATGTGGGTCAGCGTCTTGGCGCAGATCGAGCCGAGCGTGCGCCATCCGCGCTTTTGGGCTTCAAAGGCGCGAAGCCGAAGCTCCGGGTCCTCTTTGCCCAGCAGCTGCGCGACCTGACCGGGCGACAGCTCTTCGGGCCCGTTTCCGCGGTCGAGGGAGATGCGCAGCGCGCCGGCTTGCTCGTCGTAGAGCTCGCCCCACGCGAGGATGCCGTCGCGGGCGAGCTCGGTGGCCAGCGCCTCTTCCGCTTCGGGCAGGCGCAGACGCCCGAGCCGGCGGCGCTCCAGAAGGTCCCCGTGCATGTGCGATAGCTCCGGGCGAGCGAGCAGCTCGTGGAAGGATGTTTCTTCCATGCGGATGACGCGATCGTTGGGCGTGACCGAGGCGCGGCTGAACAGGGTCCAGAGCTCATTGGCGCGGGCGTCTCCCTTCAGCGCGTCGCGGCCCACCGCGTCGGCCGCAGCGTGACAACCCGCGAAGGTGCCGAGCCCTTGCAGCTCGACGCTGATCGCCTCGAGGTCCAGTAGCAGGCTGGAGATCGCGTCGAGGCCCGCGCCGTCGTTTGCGCCAGAGAGCGCATCCGAGCGCGCAGAGAGCGCATCCGAGCGCGCAGAGAGCGCATCCGAGCGCGCAGAGAGCGCGTCTGCGCGGGCGAGCATGGCGCGCAGGCGCTCTTCTGCGGTGGACGCGGCGGCCTTGAACGCCGGGCCCATCGGCCCGCCTGGGAGGATGACGTCGAGGTTCCAGGTGGCGGCGGGGGCGAAGGGCATGGAGGCTCCGGGCGTTGGGGACAGCCGTCGTTCGGTACAGGTGCAGGGTCTAACGCGCCCCGCGCCGGTGTTCGGGCCTCGGCCCCGGATCGGCGAGCGCCGGTATAAGCGGGCGGTATCTGGAGCTTGCCATGGCTGACCCCGTGAACCCCGTGAACCCCGAGGAGCTGAGCTTTGATGCCGCCCTCAAGCAACTCGAAGACCGCGTGCGTGATTTGGAGCGCGGCGACGTCCCGCTGGAGCGCGCGCTGGCGTTGTACGAAGAGGGCGTGAAATTGGTGCGTACGTGTCATGAGAAGCTAGATGCTGCTGATAAGCGCATAGTTGAGCTTTCTGGGGAGCCTTCGGGCGCTCGCCCAGACTAAATCTGACCTTCCGTTGACCTGAGCGGGTAGCGGAGAGTACCTCCGGTCGAGTAGACTCCGGCCGTTCAGGGAAGGTGTGATGTTCGACGACGTCGGGCGAGGAGCGAAACGCCAAGGAAAGCGCCAAGCGGGCGCCTTCCTGCTGTCTCTCTGCGTGAACGGTTCGTTCATGGCTACCCTGGTGTGGGCGGGTTCTCGCGTGGTCGAGGACGTCACCAAAGAGGACAACACCATCGAGGTGGCCGTTGATCTGGCGCCTCCGCCGCCTCCGCCTCCTCCGCCCCCTGCAGGCGGTGGTCACAAGAAGCGCGACAAGAAGCCGGATGAGGTCAAGCCCAAAGAAGACGTGCCGGTCGATCCGGTCGTGCTCCAAGAAGAGCCTGTCCACGAAGAAGAGGTCGCGTCGGAAGACGCCGGCGTCGAAGGTGGCGTGGAGGGCGGTGTGGAAGGCGGCGTCGTGGGCGGCGTCGTGGGTGGTGTGATCGGCGGCACGCTCGGCGGTCAGCTGGGCGGCACCGGCGTGAAGACGGTGTACTGGGGCGCGGTTCAGGAAAAGAACCGGGTTCAACCTACGTACCCTGAAGCTGCCCGTGCGATGAACCTCGAAGGCCAGTGCGGCGTCATGATCCAGATCGACGTCAAGGGCATCCCCACCTCGGCTGAGGCGGTCAAGTGTCCCGAGCCCTTCAAGGACGCCGCGATCAAGGCGGCGATGGCATCGCGTTTCTACCCTTCGAAAGACGGCGGAACCGCTATCCCCGTCAAGTTCCAATACGTCTACAACTTCAAGATTCAATAACTCCAAGGATCTGCCATGAACCTGACTCCGCAACACCTTTGGGCCTCGATGGGCGGGCCCGCCAAGGGCGTGTTCTTCGTACTGATCGCGATGTTGGTCGCGTGCGTCTACGTCGGCATTGATCGCACCATCCTCTTTGTGCGTGCGCGTGGCCAGTCCCGTTCGCTCGCCGAGGCGATCTCCGCCCCCCTGGGCTCCGGCAACATGGAGCAGGCGCTCAAAGTCCTTCGGGATGAGGCGTACAAGCTGTCTTACCTCGGTGTGATCCTCCGCGCGGGCTTGGCCGAGTACGCCAAGGAGCCCAGCACCTACGGTCTCCGCGCGCTGAAGCGCGCCGTCGAGATCAAGGGGCCGGTTGAGGTCTCGAACCTCCGCAAGGGCATGAACGTCCTCGCGACCACCGGCTCCACGGCGCCGTTCGTCGGCCTCGTCGGCACCATCTTCGGCATCATCAACGCGTTCGCGATCATGGCGACCGCGGGTGGCGGCGACCTCACCGCGATCTCCGGCGGTATCGCTGAAGCGCTCGTGTCCACCGCCGTCGGCATCGCCGTCGCGATCGCCGCGATCTGGATCTACAACTACTTCAACGCGGTCCTGGACGACATCCAGAAGGACATGACCACGGCGATGCAGGAGATCGAAGACTGGGCGGAGAAGGATCTCCACCAGCGCGGCTCTCAGGCCGCGAAGTAGGCACCAGACATGGGCGCCAAAGTTGGAGGAAAGAAAGGCGGAGCGATGGCCGACATCAACGTCACGCCGTTGGTGGACGTGTGTCTGGTTCTGCTCATCATCTTCATGGTGGTGACTCCGATGCTGTCCTCCGGCGTCGATGTGAAGCTGCCGAAGGTGAAGACCGCAGAAGAAGAGAAGGACATGGGCCAGCATCTGGTCGTGTCGGTGCGGGGCGATGGCGCGATCTTCGTAGACCGCGATCAGGTCGCGCTCGAGGCGGTCGCGCCCGAGGTCGAGCGGCGCCGGGGGGATCGTCCGATCCTCATCAAGGGCGACCAGACGGTGACCTACAAGCAGGTGCGTGAGGTAATGGACAAGATTCACGAGCGGCTGGCCGGCACCGATACGATGCTGCTCGCTGCTGAAAAGCTGAAGGAGTAGCCGCCATGGGTGCAAAATTGGGCGGCGGAAGCAGCGCGGGCGGAATGGACGAGATCAACGTCACGCCGTTGATCGACGTCGTGCTCGTGTTGCTGATCATCTTCATGGTCATGACGCCGATCACGGTGCGCAAGATGGCGTCGAACCTACCTCCGGTAGATGATTCGCCTCCGACTCCGCCAGATCAGGTGCCGCAGGATCAGCTGATGGTCGCTGTGTACCTCGACGGTACGACGGCGTTGAACTTGAAGATGGAGACCGACGACGAGCTCCGGACCGACATCACCAATCGCTTGCGCGGACGCGCCAAGAAGAGCGTGTTTGTCGATGCGCATCCGGACGCCAACTACGGTCGGGTCATCCAGGTGATGGATCTGATTCGCGAGTGCGGCGCGGAGCACGTAGGCTTCGCGGATCTGAAGGACGAAGGACCTGCCAAGTTGGATCCTGCCGCTGCGCTTCCGGGCGCGGCTCCGGCGGCGGTCCCGGGCTGAGCGCGACCGCGGCGCGCGACGTGCGCGCCGGTTGAGGGCCCCTAAACCGGACCTGGCCACAGCGGGGGAGGACAGCCTTCCGGTCGCACTGGCTTGTCGCCAGGTTCAGCGAGCGCTTGTGCTGTGATGCGCCAGGCGTAGCGCGCCCACGGCGAGGCTGGGGGAGTCCGCAGCAGCCTTCGGGCGAGGTCTACATCCTGTGCGCGCCACGAGGTCCACGCCGCCAGCGCAAGCGCGTCGGCGGTGCGATCGTGCGCGAACGCGTCTGCGATCGCGCTCGCGGGGACGGCGCTCGCGGGGACGGGAGCGGGCGTCGGGGCCGTTGGGGGTGCGACGGGCGTCCGGAAGCCGCGCTTTGTGGCGCTGCGACCGCGAACCGTCCGTGGCTCCGCGAGGATCCACGGGAGGGCGGGCGCGTCGAGGGGCGTGGCGCTCGCGAAGAGGCGGGGCGCCCACTCCAGCGCCCCCGGGAGCATGCGGTGGAGCGCGGCCTCTACGGCGCGGGCCCCGGGGACGTCGCCCGCTCTGAGCAAGGCGCCGACGCGCTCTGCGAGGGCAAGGTGTAACGGCGCGACGCTCACCCCGGTCGGGTCATCGGGGCGCACGCGCCGGGCCGCCGAGCATCCGTCCAACCACCATTCGCGGTCGCTCGTGCCGATGCGGATCCCTGCGTTGTGTCCCTCGGTGGCGGGCACCCATTGTGCGCTCAGGCCCTCCCAGACCAGCTCGGCGGCGAGCGCGGTGGCGCCGGGACTCCCGCCGCCGGCGAGGAGCGCGTAGTGAACGTCTCCCGGTGGGCCGGCCGGCTGCAGCGGCGTGAACAGCGCGGCCTCGAGGCGGTCGAGCGCTGCGCCGTCCACCGCGCGGTCGGCCGCGCCGTCCACCGCGCGGTCGGGGCTCGGCATCGGCGCGGCGTGAATGTAGCCGGACACGGCCGTGGCTTCGGCGAGCAGCGCGTGCGTCGCGTCTCCGCTCCCGGTAACGAAGTCGAGCACGTCCACCGCCTCGGGGAGCAGGCCGGCCATCGCCGGTTGGGGGTTGGCCGCCCGTTCGGGGGCTCCGGCGGACTCGTAGAGCGCGTGAGCCAGCGCTCCCGACGATGCGTCGGCCGGGACCTCCGGGCCGAGCGCGGCCAGCGCCGCGGGCCGCATGCCGTCGTCCAAGAGCACCAGATCCGCCGCGAGGTCGAGGGCGTCGCGGTCTCCGAGCGCCGCGCGCTGCATCACCGCGTCGGCCCACAGCCCATGGAGCGCCAGAGTCTCGCTGGTCCACGGATCGCTGAGCCCCGCGGCGCGCCGCGCTGCGGGCGGCAGGGTCAAGTCGCTCGGTGGCAGCCTGGCGCTTGGGCAGTGGGCGCCCAGAGCGTGGGCCCGCGCGACGATGCGGATCGGCACGCTGCGCGTGGGGTCATCGGCCAGCAGCAGCGCCAGCTCGCAGCCCCCGTTTGCGCTGGGGCAGTCGGCACCGGGCAAGTCCCCCCGCGACAGGTCCGCCCAGCCGCCGAGCGTGTCCAGACATGCCCCGTGCATCGGCAACAGCGGCAGCAGCGCGTGCTCGGCGTGCCCGCGCAGCATCCAGCCCGCGGCGCCTACGGTAGCGACGCAGACGGCAACTACAGCGCTACGTCGTCCATGCATCGCGGAAGCTTAAGCCAGCGCGCGTACAAAAGGGGGGAACCAGGTGCGGGCCCAGATTCGCACAGTCAGTTCAGGTCGAACAGGACACGTGGGAACAGGCATAGGTGCTGCGCGGACCCTGGGTCCGCACCTGGCGAGAAGTGATGATTCGACGCTGACAACGTCAGCGTGATGCGTAGCAGAGAGGATGCGGGGTTCAGTCGGCCCTATGCGGAGCCGCGCTGACACAAGGAGCTTACCGGGCCAGCGGGGAGCGCGCAACAGTTGTCCCCAACAAAAACGCACGGCAGACGGTCATTATTCGGATATTGGCTTGACTAGTCAACATCTATGGATGACTTTTATAAATCACCGATAAAGTATGTTTATACCTTGTCTATGTCGATGAACGTCGTGCGGACAACCCATAGCTCATGCGCAAAGAGCTTCTGGTAGAAAAAAATCATTGCGGAGAACTTGCGCATGACTGCGTCAGGCGCGGATCATCCGCCGCCGACGGCCCGAATCAGCTCTACGCGCGCGCCAGCGATCAGGGCGTGCTCGGCCCATGCGCTGCGGCGGACCACCACGTCGTTCACAGCGACCGCGATGCCGTTGCGCGCCGGTCCGGTCAGCAGCTCGCTGACCAGCCCGTCGAGCGTACGCGCAGCGGTTTGGTGGGGCTCCCCGTTGAGCAGGATGCTCGTCAGGGACCCCGCGGGGGCACCGCTGGCCGGTGCGTCCGCTGCGGGGGCGTCCGCTGCGGGGGCGTCGCTCATCGCGGTGCCATCGAGCGCTGCGCGACACCCGGCAGCTCATCAAACAGCTTGGGGTTGTTGGTGAGCTGCACCGCTTGCTCTTTGGTGATCTTGCGGGTCAGCGCCAGCGATTTTGCGGCCATCTCCATCAGCTGCTGGCCTTCGCCCTTGCCCGCCTGCATCATCGACGGGATCTGGAACAGCTTGTTCTCCCGGATCAGGTTCCGAATCGCGGCGTTGCAGAGCATGATCTCCTGACAGGCCACCCGGCCGGGCTCGAAGGCCTTTTTGAGCAGCACCTGCGAGACCACCGCCTGCAGCGAGCTGGCGAGCATCGCGCGAACCTGGGACTGCTGCTCGTGCGGAAAGGCGTCGATCAGCCGGTCGACGGTCTCGGGCGCCGAGTTGGTGTGCAGGGTCCCGAACACCAGATGTCCGGTCTCCGCCGCGGAGATCGCGAGGGAGATCGTCTCCAGATCACGCAGCTCGCCGACGAGGATCACGTCGGGGTCCTCACGAAGCGCGGAGCGCAGCGCCGAGGCGAAGTTCTTGGTGTCCGCGCCGACCTCGCGCTGATTGATGATGCACCGGTTGGGCGTATGTACGAACTCCACCGGGTCTTCGATCGTCAGGATGTGCTCTTTGCGGTTGGCGTTGATCCAGTCGATGATCGCCGCGAGCGTGGTGGACTTTCCCGATCCCGTCGGTCCGGTCACCAGCACCAGGCCCCGCTTCAACCCCGCGATGCGCTGAAAGACCGGCGGCAGCCCAAGCTGCTCCATGCTCAGCACCTTGGTCGGGATCTGCCGCATGACGAAGCCGATCCCACGGGTCTGGGTGTACACGTTGACGCGGAACCGGGCGATGCCGCGGAAGGAGACCGCGAAGTCGGTCTCCCACGCGGTCTCGAAGGTGGTGCGCTGCCGCTCCTGCATCATCGAGTAGGCGAGTCGCTTGGCGTCGTCGTTGGTCAACGGCTCGGCCTTGTTCATGCGGTGGATCTCGCCATCGACGCGAAAGGCAGGGACCTCGCCGGCCGAAACGTGAATGTCAGACGCCTTCAACTCGATCGCTTTGTTGATGAGGTCGTGGATGCGGATGCTCATGGGAAGAATGTACCAGAGTTCGCCCGCTGGGGGCGCTCAGATCGCGTCAGCCGGGGTAGATCGCCATGACGGAGTGTATTCGTGAACCTCATCGAGACCGTGCGTACGTCGATCATCGGAGATGATCAGGTGCTTCAGGGCCCGTACGGGCCGCGTCGTCTGACCTATGCGGACTACACTGCATCCGGTCGGTCCTTGACCTTTATCGAGGATTTTTTGCGAAACGAGGTGATGCCGCTCTACGCGAACACGCACACCGAGATGAGCGCGACCGGCCGTCAGACCAACCAGTTTCGCGAAGACGCGCGGCAGATCATCCACAAGGCGATCGGCGGCGGGCCTGAAGATGTGGTGATCTTCTGCGGATCGGGCGCGACGGCGGCGATCAACAAGCTCGTCGACGTGATGAACATCCGCCTGCCGGGTGACCTCGCCGACCGATGGAAGCTGACCGAGCAGATCCCCGCAGATCAGCGCCCCGTCGTGTTTATCGGGCCCTACGAGCACCACTCCAACGAGCTCCCGTGGCGCGAGAGCCTCGCCGATGTGGTCACCATCGACGAGGACGCGGACGGCCACATCAACCTCGTCGAGCTGGAGGCCCAGCTCCGCAACTATGCAGCGCGCCCGCTCAAGATCGGCAGCTTCTCAGCGGCGAGCAACGTGACCGGCATCGGCAGCCAGACCTGGGCGATCACCACGCTGCTGCACCAGCACGGCGCGCTGTCGTTCTTCGATTTCGCGGCCGCGGGGCCCTACGTCAAGATCGACATGAACCTGCCGGCGGATGAGGTCCCCGGGCCGGGTGTCATCCGGGAGTTGGCGTATAAAGACGCGATCTTCATCTCGCCGCACAAGTTTATCGGCGGGCCGGGCACGCCCGGAATCCTCGCCGCCAAGCGACACCTGTTTCAGAACCGCGTACCTGCCATGCCCGGCGGAGGCACGGTCTCGTTCGTGAACGGCAAGGAGCACCGCTACCGTCCGGATCCGGTGGTGCGCGAGGAAGGCGGAACGCCGGCGATCATCGAGAGCATTCGTGCGGGCCTCGTGTTCCAGCTCAAAGAGGCCGTAGGCCACAAGGCGATCTACGCGCACGAGTCGGCGTTCGTGAAGCAGGCGATCACCCGCTGGAACGCCAACCCGCGCATCCGCGTGCTCGGCAACGTCGACGCCTGGCGGCTGTCCATCGTCAGCTTTGTCGTGCGCCACGTCCCGCCGGGCGCAGACGGGGATCCTGGGCGCTCCGGTTGGTTGCACCACTATTTTGTGGCTGCGCTGCTCAATGACCTGTTCGGCATTCAAGCCCGCGGCGGCTGCTCCTGCGCTGGGCCTTACGGTCACCGGTTGCTGGGCATTGATCTCGAGACATCCAAGGAGTTCGATCGCGAGATCGCGCGCGGCCTCGAGGGCATCAAGCTCGGCTGGGTGCGGGTCAACTTCAATTACTTCATCTCAAACGCCCAGTTTGAGTTCATCCTGAAGGCCGTGGAGTTTGTCGCGGAGCACGGGTGGAAGTTCTTGCCCGACTACGTCTTCGAGGCCGAGAACGGTCGTTGGCGCCATCGCCGCGCGCGGGCGCCCCAGATGATGCGCTTGCACGACATCAAATACGGGGCCGGGAAGCTGGAGTACCGCTCCCGGCATGCCACCGAGCCCGAAGACGTTCTGCAGACCTACCTCGACGAAGCGGCGCGTTTGGTCGCGGAGATCGAGGCTGCGCCGCCAGAGGTCGCGCTTTCACCCGGCGAGGCGATGTCCGATGGCTTTGCGCGGCTGCGTTGGTTTCCGCTGCCCGGCGAGGCGCAGTGTGAGCTGTCGGGGATGTGCGGTGTCGGCAAGTATCACGAGGTTCGAACTGCGTAGTCGGCGGCCGATCAGCCGGCGGTCCACGCCAGCTCTGGCCACTCGGCGTTGTCGAGGTACGGCTGGAAGCGGGCGTCGTCGCGCAACGTGACCCCGAACCACGCGAGGGCCAGCACGTTGATGATGCGGTGCGCATCGTCGAGCACGATGTAGCCGCCGGCGGCTTCGTCGCAGTCGGGCTGGATGTTGCCGATTTTGCAGATGTCGGTGAACGCGTAGTGACCGGCGCCGTCGAGCACGCCGAGGTCATCGGGTCCGTGCAGGGAGGTGCTGTCGGTGAGCCGATCGTAGAGGGGTTGAATCTCCCGGGCGATGCTCTCGCTCTCGTCCATCGTGCCGCCCAAGAGCAGCGTCGGCGCCATCCCGGCCAGGCCCCCGGCCGCGCCGACAGGCCCCGGCGCGAACGCGTACCAACCGGCCGGCGCCATCGCCAGCGCGGTGACCGCGCGCGGATCGGCCCCGGCAAAGTCTGCGCTGGACGCGGTTTCGGGCAGCGTGTCGAGCACCGCGCAGAAGTCGTAGTCGGTCGCGATGTTTGTGGGATCGGCGCAGAACGCCCGCAGGCCGGGCACGTCGATCGCGCCTCCGGCGACCGCGAGCGTGGTCCAGCCGCCGAAGCTGTGGCCTGCCATTCCGTAGCGGTCGGTCTGCGCGATACCGGCGAGCAAGGCGCCTTCTTCGGTTGTGGCCGACAGCGGCGGGGTTGACACGGCGGTGAGCCGATCGACCGCGGATTGGATGTCGGCGGGGCGCTGCTCAGCGACCACGCCGAGCGCGTCTCCCTCGAAGTCGATCAGCGTGTTGTGAGGGTGGTCGGGCGCGATGACGACGTAGCCATGTTGGGCGAGCGCTTCGGTCAAGAAGATCGACTGGTAGCGGATCCCCGCGTTGCCGTGGGAAAAGGCGATCAGCGGAAATCCGCCATCGGGGGGCGTAGCCGCGGCGGCGTCTCGGCACGCGACGCCGGCGATCGGGAGCTCCGGGTAGGGCTCCGGCGCGCAGTCGGGGTTGCCGCTGCGGTCGAGCGGGATGGGGTACCACACCTCGGCGACCATGGCCTGCCCCCGCGCGTCGGTCCAGCGCAGCGTGGTCGCGCTCGCGCCGTAGGGTCCGGGCATATCGGGAGCATGGAACTCGGCCGCTACAGCGGCGCTGTCGTCGCAGGCGCCGGAGTCCGCGCAGGGACCGCCTTGGCAGCCTGCCGACGCGAAGCTCCACGCGCCGACGCCGGCTGCGATGCGACTACACGCCTTCGACAAGCCGCGCCGTCAGGGACTCGCCCGCAGCGGCGTCGGTCGCGGAGATCTCCCAGGTATTCTCTGGGTAGAACGCGACGACGCATCCGTCAGCAGGGCAAAAGTCGAGGCAGCCGCTCGCGGTCACCTTGACCTTGCCTTTGAGTCCGCGCTCCTTGACCGCGACCTTGATCTGCTCCCGCAGCCGCGCCGCGCCGTTCATGCCGCAGGAGGGCTTGCCGGTCGCGGGATCCCGCGCGTTGGTGCACACCAGCAGGTGGCGGTGGGTGTATGGAGGAGGAACGGACTTTGACATCGACTATTTTCCGGCGATCGCGGCGTCGATGGCCGACTTGAGCGCGGGGTCCTGCGGCGTGGTGCTGGAGCCGAAGCGCGCGACGACCTTGCCGCTGCGATCCACAAGGAACTTTTCAAAGTTCCAGCCAATCTTTTTCCCGCCGCCGGTGGGGCTGTCTACCAGCCACTGGTAGAGCGGCGCGCGGTCGGCGCCGTTGACGTCCGCCTTTTCGAGGATGGGGAAGTCCACGCCATAGTTGAGCTTGCAGAAACTTACAATCTCCGTGTTGGTGCCCGGCTCTTGCCCCCCGAACTGGTTGCAGGGTGTGCCTACGATCAGAAAGCCCTTGTCCTTGTACTCGGCGTACAAAGACTGTAAACCGTCGTATTGGGGGGTGAATCCGCACCGGCTGGCGACGTTCACGAAGAGGACGACCTTGCCCGCGGTGGAGGGCAGCGGCGTACCGTCGGCCTGCACGAGGGCGAGCTCGGCGAGGGCGTGCGGTGCGGCGGGAGCGCCGGCGGAGCCCGCTTCGGCGTGGGGGGAGAGCGCAAACAGGGTCAACAAAGGGAACATCGGAACCTCGCGGGCTGAGGATGTGCACCGCCATTGAGGCCGTCAACACCGCGGGTGTACCCGGGCCTACCGAGCGTGTGCAACCCGTGTGACGCAGGGGTGCGAATAGCCGCGTGAATGCTCGCTCATTCGCACGCCTTCGCATCTTGCGATAGATCGCGCGACCGGAGAGCCCATGCCTCGCATTTTCTGCCTTCTCCCTGCGGCACGCGCCCACTTTGCGAGCACCGTCGTGGCTGCTGGTGGCATCCCGGTGATCGACCTGACCGCCGATCCCTTGCCGCAC
The DNA here is from genome assembly GCA_903900265.1 of uncultured Pseudomonadota bacterium. Classification (GTDB taxonomy): domain Bacteria; phylum Myxococcota_A; class UBA796; order UBA796; family SXON01; genus CAIUMM01. The sequence continues at coordinate 17,287 of CAIUMM010000185.1, read as the reverse complement.
GGCGCGTCGCTCCCTCCCGGTGCTTGGGTGCGTGTGCGCTCGACCGAAGGCGTAGTCCCTGGAGATTCGGGTGTACTGACGCTGTCTGGAGCGCCCGTCGCGGGGCGTGAAACCTGGATCGAGGCGCCCGCGGTTGCGAACGGCGCCGGTGCCGGCTTTGCGGGCACCTGTGTGCGCGGCGCGGGCTCTGGTGGTCGGGCAGGCGTGGCAGATGTGCGGACTCTGGGCGTAGATGCTGGGACAAGCGGCCAGATGCTCGACTGGCCCTACGGGCCGGAGAGCGTGCCCGCGCAGGACATCCTGCTGTCGGACGTGCTGCTGGGGTTGTTGGAAGCGCCTGCGGCGTTGGCGGACCGCCTCGCGCGGCTGAGCGCCGCCGATCTGCGTGTTGTGAACGGTGTTTCGCTTGTGGCGTCCCTCGCAGCCCCGGCGCTGCGCCGCATCGCGGCGGGGGAGTCGCCGGAGCAGGTGGCGACGGGTTTGTGGGCGGATGGCGATGCGTTTGCCCACGCGTGGTTGGGCGGCGCGGGCTTGTTGCTCGCTTCGGGGCTCGCCGAGCGTTTTCCGTCGCTCGCCGCGTTGATCGGTGCCTATGCGGCAGCGAGGTCAGCAGGAGCCAACGCGTCGGGAGCAAGCGCGGCGGGAGCGAGCGCGGTCAGCGCAGCTGAGCCGGGCGCGCGCTACCCGCAAGAGCCGATCGCGATCATCGGCATCGGCTGTCGTCTGCCCGGTGCGAGCAGCGCCGAGCAGCTTTGGAAGCGGCTCTTGGAAGGATGGAGCGGGATCATCGAGGTCCCGACCGACCGTTGGGACCCGGCGCTGTATTGGAGCCCGGATCACTCCGTGCCGGACAAGACCTACTCCAAGATCGGCGGCTTCATCACCGATTTTACCTTCAACCCGCGCCGGTTCCGCATCCCGCCTTCGACGGTTCGGCTGATCGACGTCGTGCAGCAGATCGCGCTTGAAGCGTCCGCCGATGCGTTGGAAGACGCCGGTTACGGCGCCGCCAAAGAGTTTGACCGCGAGCGCGTCGCCGTCATCCTCGGCCAGTCCATGGGCGGCGAGATCACCGACGAGTACGCGGTCCGGGCGTTCTTCCCGTCGCTCCGCAAGGCGCTGAGCGAGGTCCCGCAGTTCAGCTCGCTCCCCGCAGAGCAACAGACCAAGATCCTCGCGGATTTTGAGCAGGCGACCAAAGCCGCGCTGCCGCCGATCACCGAAGATTCCATGCCCGGCGAGCTCGCCAACGTCACCGCTGGTCGCATCACCAACGCGCTCAACCTCGGCGGCCCGAATTTCACCACCGACGCGGCGTGCGCGGGGTCGATGGCCGCGATCCAGACCGCGGTCAAGGGCTTGCAGGACGGCGATTTTGACATGGCGATCAGCGGCGGTTCCGACCGCTCCATGGCGCCGCCCACCTACGCGAAGTTCTCCAAAATCGGCGCGTTGTCCGCCGAGCGTTCTTGTCCGTTCGACGAGTCGGCGAACGGCTTTGTGATGGGCGAGGGCTGCGGCGTCGTCGTGCTCAAGCGCCTCGCCGACGCGGTGCGGGACGGGGACCGCGTGTACGCGGTGATCCGCGGCATCGGCGCGAGCTCCGATGGCAAGGGCAAGGGCGTGACTGCGCCCAACCCCGAAGGTCAGAAGCGGGCGTTGCGCCGTGCCTATGAGAACGCTGGCGTCGATCCGGGCTCGGTGGACCTGTTTGAGTGCCACGGCACGTCCACGCACGTCGGCGACAAGGTGGAGGTCGAGGCGCTCGGTGAGCTGGTGCGCGGAAAACGCAGTACGCCCGCCCGCATCGGCTCGATCAAGTCGAACATCGGCCACTTGAAGGCCGCGGCCGGCTCGGCGGCGACGATCAAAGCGGCGCTGGCGATCTTCCACGGCACCTTGCCGCCGTCGATCAACTGCACCACGCCGCGTCGCGACGTCGATTTTGGGCCGCTGCAAGTGCAGACCCAAAGTGAGCCCTGGATCAGCAACACCCGTCGGGCCGGTGTCAGCGCTTTTGGCTTTGGCGGAACCAATTTCCACATGGTCCTCGAGCAGTACACGCCGGGCCAAGCGGCGGTCTCGTGGTCGCGTAGCGCGCCGAACGCGGCGCCGATCGCGGCTTCGGTCTCTACTCCGGCCGCTGCGGGTCCCGCGCCGATCGCCGCGTCCGTCGTGGCTGCCTCGCCGGTCTCTGTCGCGGTGTCCTCGGCGTTGGGCCTCGCCGCGCCTTCGTCCGACCGCGGAATCCCAGTCCCGGCAGGGATCTGGGCGCTCTCAGCCGATACGCCCGAAGAGCTGATCGCGCGCTGCCGGGCGCTCAAGCGCGGGCAGGTGCAGGCCTACGAGCCCGACGCGCCGCTGCGTGTCGCGGCCGCAGCCGAGAACGAAGAAGAGCGCATCCAGCAGCTCGATCGCGTGATTCAGACGGTGCAGAAGGGCAAGGGCTACGATCTGCTCCGTCAGCGCGGCGTGCACATTGAAGATGTGCCGTGCGATGGGCAGCTGGCCTTTGTTTTCACCGGTCAGGGCTCGCAGTACATCGACATGGGCCTCGACCTCGCGGCCTACTTCCCGATCGTCGCGCAGACCTTCGCGGAAGCCGACGCGGTGATGACCCCGCAGCTCGGGCGCCCGCTCACCGAGCTGATCCGGCGCGACCCGTCGATCTCCGAAGAAGAGCAGTTTGATCGTTTGCGGCAGACCGAGATCAGCCAGCCGGCCACGCTGACCATCGACGTCGCGCTGCTGCGCCTGTTGGCCACGTTCGGCGTTCGTCCTGAAGTGGTCGCGGGTCACAGCCTCGGCGAGTACGGCGCTGCGGTCGCGGCCGGCATGTTGACCTTTGAAGACGCGCTCGTCGCCGTTTCGGCGCGCGGACGCGAGATGGCCGCGGTCAAGCTGCCTGACTTCGGCAAGATGGCCGGCGTCGCGACCAACGTCGAGACCGTCGAAGCGATCCTGTCGGAGATCCCGGGCTACGTCGTCGCCGCCAACAAGAATTGCCCGACTCAGACCGTCATCGCCGGCGAGAGCGAGGCCGTGGAAGCGGCGATCGAAGCCTTCCGCAGCCGCGGTTTGACCGTGCACCCGCTGCCGGTCAGCCACGCCTTCCACTCGCGCATCGTCGCGCCGGCCTCCGAGCCGCTGCGTCGCGTACTGTCGGGCTTGGACCTGCGTGAACCGCGTCGCCGCGTCACGACGAACGTCAACAGCCGCTACTACCCCACGGGTCCGGGTGCCCGCGACGCCGCGATCGACATCCTCGCCCGTCAGGTCGCGAGCCCGGTCGAGTGGATCGCCCAGATCGAGCGCATGTACGCCGATGGCGCGCGCATCTTCGTCGAGTGTGGTCCCAAGCGCGCGCTGAGCGGCTTTGTCGTCAACATCCTCAAGCACCGCCCGCATCGCTCGCTCTACACCAACCAGCCCAAGCGTGGCGGCGTGCTCTCGTTCCTCGACGCGCTCGCGGCGTTGTTCGCGCTCGGTTTCCCGGTCACGCCGACGTCGAACGCGGTGGGTTGGACCGACGAGCAGTTGTTTGCCAGCAGCGCGGCGCGGCGTTCGACGACGCCGGCGTTGGAGGCGCGCTCTCAGGCGATCGCTGCGGCATCCGCCATGGGCGACACCGTACAGCACGGCGCGCCCGCGATCGAGCGCGACATCCTCAAGATCGTCGCTGGCAAGACCGGCTGGCCGGTTGAGTCGCTGGACGTGAACTTCGATCTCGAAGCCGACCTCGGCATCGACACCGTGAAGCTCGCCGACATCGTCGCGAGCGTGCGCGAGCACTTCCGTTTGGAGCATGATCCGGACTTCCGATTGGGCGACCATCGCACCTTGCGCGCGCTCATCGACTACGCGGGCAAGCGCGTGGGCGCGACGCGCCCGGTTGGCGTTCCAGCCCGTCGCCCGGCGGCGTTCACCCCCGATGCGGGTGCGGGCTTTGGTGGGGATGCGGGCGGCGAGATCGTCGCGCGGTTCCTGACCGAGATCGCGCAGAAGGACATCGGCGGCTTGGACCCTGCCGGCTTCGCGAACGCGCTGCTCCCCGCAGTGCAAGCGCTGCTTTCCGCGTCCTGGCAGGCTTTTCAGGCTGCCGCTCCGGTCGCGCCTGCCGCTCCGCGCGCGGCTACGCCGTCGGTCGCAGCCGTCGCTGCTGCCGCCCCCGGTTCGGCGATGCCCGCGCAGCCCTCGGCCGCGGCCGCGCTCGTCGGCTTCGATCCCTTCAGCCTCTCGATCGTTTGTTCGGGTGCCTCGCTGGGCTTGCCGGCGGGCAAAGAGGTGTTCTCCGACGACAACATCCAGCGCATGCTGGCCGGTGAAAACCGCATCGTCGACGTCGGCGACGCGAACCGCGCCGCGATGGTCGGAAAGAAGATCCGCCGCCTCGTCAAGAATCCGGTCACCGGACAAGGCGAGTTCATCCTCGCGAACACCCCGGACAGCGTCATTCAGCTCTCGGGGTCCAAGGCGCATTTTGACCTCGAAAAAGACTACGGGGTGGACGCCTCGCTGGTGCGCGCCCTCGACGTCACCACGCAGCTTGCGTTCGCGGCCGGCCTTGAAGCGTTGAAGGACGCCGGGATCCCGCTGGTGCGCAGCTACCGCGAGGCTTCCAACGGAAAGCGCGTGCCGACCGGCTGGGTGCTGCCGCCCAGCATGCGGGACGACACGGGAATCGTGTTCGCGTCGGCGTTCGCCGGCTACGACCAGCTCGTTCAGCACGTTCAAGCCAACGCGCAGACCACTGAGCCCGATGGAACTGAGGCCTTCGATCGTCGCTTCTTGTTCCAAGTTCTGGCCATGGGACACAGCCAGTTCGCGCAGTACATCGGCGCGCGCGGGCCGAACACGCAGGTCAACGCGGCCTGCGCGAGCACCACTCAAGCCATCGCTATCGCCGAAGACTGGCTGCGCCTTGGTCGCGCCCGCCGGGTCATCGTGATCGGCGCGGACGACGTCACCAATTCAACGTTGATGCCCTGGATCGGCTCCGGGTTCCTCGCGGCCGGCGCTGCGACCGTCGAGGCCAAGGTCGAGAACGCGGCGTTGCCGTTTGATCGGCGTCGTCACGGCATGATCCTCGGCATGGGCGCCGTAGGCCTCGTGCTGGAGAAGGCGGAAGACGTCGCGGCGCGCGGCATGCAGCCGGTGGCCGCGCTCATCGGCACGCACATCACCAACTCGGCCTTCCACGGCACGCGCTTGGACGGCGACCACATCACCCGCGAGGTCAGCCGCTTCGCCAAGGAGGTGCTGCGGCGCTCCGGCGAGACCGCCGAGAGCTTCGCCAGCCGGTGCGTGTTCTTGTCTCACGAGACGTACACGCCCGCGCGCGGGGGTTCGGCAGCCGCCGAGATGGCCAGCTTGCCTGCGGCGTTTGGCCCGGCGGCGGCGAAGATCGTCATCGCCAACACCAAGGGCTTCACCGGCCACCCGATGGGCGCGGGCATCGAAGACACCGTCGCGGTCAAGGCGCTGCAGTACCGGCTTGTGCCGCCGATCGCGAACCTGCGCGAGCCCGACCCGGACTTGGGCACGCTGCGGCTCTCGACCGGGGGAAGCTACCCGATCGACTACGCCTTCCGCCTCGCCGCAGGGTTTGGCAGCCAGCTCGCGCTGGCCGCGTGGAAGCGCGCCGCCGAGGGCGATGCGCGCATCGTCGACGCCGGCGCCTACGCGCGCTGGTTGGCGGGCGATCAGCTTCAAGGCACCTTCGTCGACTGCCGTCAGCTCCGGGCCGAGGCGATCGCTGCCGCTCCTGCTGCGGCTCCTGCACCTGCCGCGCCCGCTGCACCGGCCGCGCCTACCGCTGGTCCTGCTGCTGCGGGCTCTGCGTCGGGCGGGATGTCCGCCGCGGACATGCTCACCGAGCTGCTCGCCGTGGTCGCGCGCCGCACCGGCTACGACGCCGCTGAGCTCGATCCGACCTACGAGTTGGAGGCCGATCTCGGCGTAGACACCGTCAAGCAGGCCGAGATCTTCGGCGAGATGCGCGAGCGTCACGGCATCGCCCGCGACGACTCGTTCAAGCTCGCCGACTACCCGACGATTGAGAAGCTGGCCGGCTACTTGGCGCGTTGTACGTCTGCATCGGCGGGGGCTGTTGCACCTGCCGCTGCGGCTGTTGCTCCTGCCGCGCCTGCGCCTGCGCCGGTTGTGGCCGCGCCTGCGCCGGTTGTGGCCGCGCCGGTTGTGGCCGCGCCTGCGCCGGTTGTGGCCGCGCCGGTTGTGGCTGCGCCTGCGCCGGTTGTGGCTGCGCCCGCGCCCGCGCCTTCCGCGAGCGACGAGTCGGTCCTCGACGTGCTGCTCGCCGTCGTCGCCCGCCGTACCGGCTACGAGGTGTCCGAGCTGGATCCCACCTTCGAGCTCGAAGCGGATCTCGGCATCGACACCGTCAAGCAAGCGGAGATCTTCGGCGAAGTACGCGATCGCTTCGGCATCGGCCGGGATGACGCGTTCCGCCTCTCCGACTACCCGACGATTGAGAAGCTCGCCGGTTGGCTCGCGTCGAAGGTCGCCGCAGGTCAGCCTGTCGCGCCTGTCGCAGCTGCTGCGGTCGCGGCGCCCGAGCCGGTCGCCGCTGCTGCGGTCGCGGCGCCTGAGCCGGTCGCGGCGCCCGAGCCGGTCGCGGCGCCTGAGCCGGTGCTTGCCCCGGCGGTGGAGCTTGCGCCGCCTGCAGTCGAAGAAGAGCCGGAGCTCCCGAATTCGGAGCCGATCTCCACCCACGTAGCGCCGCTGCGCCTCGATCCCACCCAGAACGCCCTCGTCGGCTTCGATCCGGTGGGTCGTGTGGTTCAAGCCTACTCCCTGCCTCCGGTGCAGATGACCACCACCGCGTTTGGGCTCCCGCCCAGCTTCCGGTTGCGCCGTCCGATCCGCGTGGAGCGCGCCCCGGTGGGCGTGCCCTCCGTTGCAGGGCGCAAGGTCGAGGTGTTGGGCGAAGGCTGGCTCGCGGTCGCGCTGCGGATGGAGATCGATCGGCGCGGTGGCGTCAGTGAGCTCGCACCGGGCATGCTCCCGGACGTGATCGTCGACGCCGGAGCGGCGCCGCTCGAAGCGTTCCAACGCGCTCGTGCGCTCGCGGCGCACCCGCCCAAGCAGTGGCTGTGCGTGTTGCAGTCGTCCGCTCAGGCCGCGGGTCAAGCCCCGAACCCCGCCGCGACGATGCGGCAGACCCGCGATCAGGGCGCTCGCGCCGGCATCGCGAAGGCGCTGGGCCGCGAGTGGAGCGCACCGGACGCCCGGTGCGAGAGCCGCGTGCTGCGGCTGGACGCGACGCTGAGCCCCGAGCTGGCGGCGCGCGCGACGCTTGAGGAGCTTGGCGAGACCGATCGCGCTCAGGAGGCCTGGCGCGGCGTCGGTACCCGCGAGGTGGCTGTGCTCGACACGGTTCCGATGCCGGAGCTGGGCGGGCGCCTCCCCGAGAACCCGGTGGTCCTGCTCACCGGCGGGACGCGCGGCATCACCGCGCAGGTGGCGGCGATCTTCGCGGCGCGCGGACCGTGCACGCTCGTGCTGGTCGCCCGTTCGATGCCGGGCTCGAAGATCCTCGATGAGAGCGCGGAAAAGACACGAATCCGCAAGCAGCTCACCAGCGCGGGCGAGCGCGCGACGCCGAAGCAGATCGACGATCAGCTGCGGCCGTTGCGCGTGGCGGAAGAGGCGCGTCGCACGGTGGAGGCGCTGCGCGCCGCTGGCGCGAAGGTCGATGTGCGCACCGCCGATCTGGCGGTGACCGCAGACGTCAAACAGCTCGTGTTTGACGTGCTGTGCACGCATGGTCGCATCGACGTGTGCGTCCATGGCGCGGGCGTCGAAGAATCCAGGATGATCGCTGACAAGGACGACGCTGCATTCCATCGCGTGTTCAACGGCAAGGCCGAGGGTGGGCTCGTGCTCGCCAACGAGCTCCCGGAGACGACGCGCTTGTTGTCGATGGGGTCGATCGCCGGGCGCTTCGGAAACGCCGGCCAGGTCGATTACTCGGCGGCAAACGAAGCGATGGCGCAGGTCTGCTTGGCGCGCCCTGAGTCCCTGCACGTGTGCTGGACCGCGTGGGGCGACGTCGGCATGGCGGTGCGCGGCGGCATGGAGACGCTGCTCACCGATCGCGGCGTCGAGCTGCTGCCGGCTGCGGCGGGCGCGCGGCTCACCGTCGCGATGGTCGATGGCGGCGTGACCGGAGAGGTCGTGGTCGCCGGCAAGCTCGGTGACTTCTTGCTCCCCGCGCTGCACCCGCTCTGTGACACGGTCACCCACGAAGGCGACACCGTGGTCGTGCGCCGGACGATGACTCAGGCCAGCGAGCCTTGGATGGTCGACCACGCTATCGACGGCGTGTGGGTGCTCCCGGGCGTGATCGGCCTCGAGATGATGTCCGCGGCGGCGCTGCTCGCATGCCCGCACGGGCGCTATGTCGGCGCCGAAGACGTCAAGTTCAACGCCCCGCTCAAGCTCCATCGCGACGAGCCAGTCGAGGTCGAGGTGCGCGCCACGCCGGTCGGCGACGGCACGGTCTACTGCACGCTGCAGTCTTCGCGTCAGGCGAAGACTGGCCGGGTGCTCGCGACCTCGCACTTCGAGGCGCGCGTGCAAGTCGAAGAGATGCCGATGCTGCCTGCGCTTCCGGCGATGTTCTTGCCCGACGAGGTCATCCCGTCCCGCGAGATCTACCGGCGCTTCTTCCACGGGCCGGCCTTCCAGGTGTTGCGCAACGTGGAGTCGGTGGCGCTGCAGGGCCTGTTCGCCGAGGCGAAGGTGCAGCACGCGCCGATCGCCGGCGGCTTGCTCACCGATCCGCTGGTCCTTGAAGCGGCGTTCCAGGCCGCTGGGCTGCATCGCATGGCGGTGCACGGCGTCATGGGGCTCCCTTCGGCGATCGACGTCGTGGAGCGCGCCGCGCCGGTGGTCGACGGCGACACGCTCAACGTCACCGTCTGCTTGCGCCACGCCGCCGATGGCACCGACCGCTACGACATCGACGTCGACGGCAGTCAGGGCCGGGTGTTGATGGTGCGCGGCTTCCGGTTGATCGACCGGGGTCCGCTGCCTCCTGGCGACCGCATCCCCGTGCCTCCCGGCGGTTGGGCTTCGGTCGCGGTCGGGAACGAGGGCGCCGCCGGTGAGCTGTCCAAGGGCGATTTTCAGGCGATGACCGCGCGGGGCACCGCGCGTCGTCAGGCCGATCGGCTCGCTGGGCAGGTCGCGGCGCGTCGGGCGGTCGCGGCGTTGTTGGGGTCTACGACCTTTGGCATCGAGCGGCTGCCTTCGGGCGCGCCGGTCGTCACCGGCCCCGATGGCGTGTATGTCAGCATCAGCCATCGAAACGGCGAGGCGTGGGCCATCGCCAGCGCCGAGCCGGTGGGCATCGACGTCGAGGCCATCGCCCCGCGCTCCGCGGCGTTCGTCGCCGATTGGTTCAGCCCCGAAGAGCTGACCGCAGCGGCGACTCTGGACGCGACCGCGCTCACCATCGGCTGGGCTGCCAAAGAAGCCGTGCTGAAGTGGCTGGGCGTCGGCATGGCGGCTTCGCCCCGCGACGTCGTGGTCACCCGCGGCGAGGGCGGGTGGCGCGCGGTGGGTGTCGGAGCGCTTGCGGGCGCGGGCACGTTTGAGCTGTCGGTGCGCGTTCGCGGCGGCATGGTCGCGGTGATCGCGGTTTGCGCGGTTGGCGCCAACTTGCGGCGAGCGCGGGCGGCGTAGGGCGGGCCAAGCAGCTCCAGAGTTGGATGGTCTCTTGCCGGAGCTCTTCCACTTGCGCGCCTCTCGGGATTACGTCCGCACATGGTTGGCCGGAGGACATCGGGAAGCGGTCGCGGAACGCGAAGGCGAGCGGCGAGGAGGGGACGGCGCGGCGACGCAATCCACTCCGACCGATATTCGACTCACAAAATGCTCTGATTGCGCCGCCATTCGCCTCACGCTACTCCCCTGAATGCCCTCTTCCCCGACCATCGGCGGCCCCTACCTCTGGGAGCACCCCTCCTGGCCCGCCGGCCTCGCGTGGTCCGCCGGGCTCGTCACCGCCGCGTTGACCGCCGCGCACCACGCCCAGGGCCGTCTCCTCGCCAAGGCCTCCCTCGTCGGGATGGCCGACCGCGCTGCGCTCGAGGCCGTCGCGTACGAAGACGAGGCCCTTGGCACCGCGCAGATCGAGGGCGAGCGGCTCGACCGCGACTCCGTACGCTCCTCTGTCGCGCGGCAGCTCGGCCTCGACCGTGCCGGCGCGCCCGCCAGCGCCCGTAACGTGGACGGCCTCGTCGCCGTGCTGCTCGACGCCACGCGGAACGCGGCTGCGCCAGCTACGCTCGAGCGCCTGTGCGGCTGGCAGGCCGCGCTCTTCCCGACTGGCTTCTCCGGCCCGCACCGCATCGCCGTCGGGGCCCTCCGGACGGGACCCGAGCCGATGCGCGTCGTGTCGGGCGCGTGGGGCCGGTCCGTCGTCCACTTCGAGGCGCCCCCGTCCGACGCGCTCCCGGAGCAGATGTCGCGCTTCCTCGCGTGGCTGGAGCCCGTGCGCGACGCCTCGTCCGAGGACGCGTTCGTGCGGGCCGGCCTCGCGCACCTGCGGCTGGTGACGCTCCACCCCTTCGACGACGGCAACGGCCGCGTGACGCGCGCCCTCACCGACCTCGTGCTCGCCCGAGCGGACGCGACGCCCACGCGCCTCTGGAGCCTGTCCGCGCAGATCGAGCAGGAGCGCGCTCAGTACTACGCCGCCCTTCAATCCGCGCAGCGCGGCGCGGGCGACGTCACGGACTGGCTCGTCTGGTTCCTCGGCTGCGTGGCGCGCGCGCTGGGCCGCGCGGAGTCCGGCGTGGACGGCGTCCTCGCGCGGGTGCGCTTCTGGGCGCAGCACGGGCACGTCGCCTGCAACACCCGGCAGCGGAAGATCCTCGACCGGATGCTCGAGGCGGGCCCCGACGGGTTCGTCGGCGGCATGACCACCCGCGAGGCCGCCGCGCTCACCGGCGCGAGCCGGGCGACCGCGCAGCGCGACCTCGCCGAGCTGGTGGCGGCGGGGCTGCTGCGACCGCTCCCGGGCGGAGGGCGGAGCGCGGCGTACGAGGTGGTCTGGGGGTGACGCGGTTGCGGGTGCGCTCGGTCGCCAGCGGCGGTCGGAGCACGTAGCGGCACAGGCGCTCCACGCCGGCCCGGTCCATCGCGTTTCGGTGCACGCCGGCGTGCAGGTTGTACCCGTCGTAGCTCGCGCGGCTTCCGCGCCGTGGCGTCGGTGCGCATGTGTGTGCGAGCACCGTGCTGCGGACGCGCATTGGTATTCCGGACGGACGCCCTGTGTTTGAAGCCAAGCGCCGGTTGCCACGGCATCGGATTTTCCTACCTCATTTGATCACGACCAAAAACGGCCTCTCCCGCGGCGGCGGCGCGCAGGTGCACCAGCCGATGTCGCAGCCTGGCCAGTGTACACCGAGCCGCTCCGCCGCACCCAAGCCGCGTAGCCAAGGCCCCCAGGCGTCGAGCGGGCCCGCGAATTCGCGCCCCGCGTGCCGCGCGACAAAGCGAGCGCGGGTCACCGTCACGATCGACCATCGGTCGAACATGCAGGCGCTATCGGGCCAGCGCGCGTCGATGCGCATGCCCCGCACGGGGTTGCGCGGCAACGGACGTCCCCGGGCGTCCCTTGGCCACGGCGCGCAGTCCCCCGGGATCACCGTCCACCGAATTGGTTCTGTCATGGCTACTCCGAGACGAGGTAGATCCAGCGGATCTGGGTGATCTCCGGGGAGTGGGTCGTGAACTCGACCTCGTGCCCAAGGGCAGATAGCCAAGCCGCGACGCCGTCCCAGATGTTGCTCGCGCACAGCTCCGGGTAGGCTTGGTCCCAGTCCAGCTCGCCATTGATGTCGACGGTGCCGAGACAGTCGGCGTGGCCGCCGGGAGAGAGATACCCTTCGGCGTCGTCGGGATCGTCGATAGTGACCGACGCCATCGCGTCGCCGAATCGCGGCTGCTCTTGGCTCCAGGGCAGCGCCCGGCACGCAGCCCGGATCGCGCCTTTGAGCGTGCCGGGGGGACGCGCCGGCAGCCCCATCGCGAGGAACCCGGCCCGCGTGACTTGGGTGCCGTCGATCCAGCCGCGTCGCTCCAGCGCGCGGTAGGTGGTGCCCGGAACGTGCTCGACCCGCTCCCCCTCGGCGATCAAGTCCCACAGCGCATAGTGCTGGATCGCGGACAGCTTGTTCGGGATTTTTGTTGATTTTTCAGGCATCGCCTACTCCATAAAGTTGGGTTGTTGGTTGTACTTGGGTCGCGTCTTCTTCCAAGGCCGCGGCCTCCAACGCCGCGAGGTCCACGTCCGATCCGCTCGCTGCGGCCCGCGACGCCGCTCGGATCACGGCGTTGCGGATCCGCCCGCCGCTCAGCCGGTAGCGCTGGGCGAGGCCGCGCAAGTCCAACTCTTGGCCGCCTGTCGCAGCCAAGGGGACCAAGGAGCGCCAGATCGCCAGCCTGCCCGCGACGTCCGGCGCCGGGAACTCTATGGTCCAGCCGATGCGGCGCCCCAGCGCTTTGTCGAGTACGTCGGGGCGGTTGGTGCAGAGGATCACGACCCCTTCGTGCCGATCGAGCAGATCGAGCAGCGTGTTGACGACCGCGTCGTCGTGGCGACTGGCGCGCGCCTGACCGCGCTGCATCAACAGGCCGTCGATCTCGTCGAGCAGCAGCACCGCTTCGTCTTTCGCAGCTTCGGCAAAGTACCGAGCCAGCGTGCGCTCGGCCTCCCCGACCCACTTGGACAGCACCGACGGGAGCGTGACCCGCCGCAGCGGGCGACCCAGCTCCCCCGCGATCGCTTCGGCGCAGAAGGTCTTGCCGGTGCCGGGCTCGCCGTGAAACAGCGCGACGACGCCGCGCCCACCGGTCTGGCGGGCGGCGATGCCCCAGCGCTCGAACACGGTGCGGCGGGTGCTCGCTGCGGCGACGATCTCGTCCACGAGCTGCTTTTCGCGGGGTGGAAGATACACGTCGGCCAAGGTGCACAGCGGCACCTGCAGCGCCGGACCGTCTTCGGTCGACGCAGGGCGCCGGGATTGATCGCGGGCTGCACGATCGAGCAAAGCGTGGGTGAGCACCGGCGGGGCTGCTTGCGCGGCGCCCTCAGCGACGGACGCGGCGATCGCGTTCAGCAGCGCGTTCTTGATGTACCCGCCGGCGATGTCGTGGCGGAGCGCCAACGCACGGATGTCCACGTCGGCGTGCAGTACCGCGCGCGGCGGTAGGAGCATGCGCCAGATGCGCTCGCGGGCGATGGCGTCCGGCTTGGGGAAGTCCACACGCACCAACACCCGGCGATCCAGCGCCTCGTCGAGCTTGTCGGCGAGGTTGGTGGCGAGCACCGCGACGCCTTCGAAGCGCTCCAGCTCGGTGAGCAGCAGCGTCATCAGCTCGTTCCCGTGGCGCCGCGAGGCGAACAGCGCCTCGCACTCATCAAAGAACAGCAGGGCGTTGTGCAGCCGCGCCTCCCGGAACAACCCCGGCAGGAACCGCACCGCCTCGGCGTGCCCCACAAAAGTCGGGATGTCCACGTTCAACAATCGCTTTCCCAGCCGGTGCGCGATGGCGTGCGCGGTAGAGGTCTTGCCGGTGCCGGGCGGCCCGGTGAACAAGAACAAGGTGCCACGCCCGTATTTGACGACTTCGTCGACCCCCCAGGCGTGCCAGGTCGTCGCGAGCGCGGCTTCGTGATCGACGACGGCGAGGATGCGCGCGCGGTCGGCGGCGGGCAGCACGACCGCGTCAAACGACGCCCGCGGCGCCTCCATGATCGAGAAGCTCTCGAACTCTTGGGCGAGCCCGTCGCTGCCGAGGATCAGCTCGAGGCCGCGTCCGGTGATGCTCACCGTAGCGTCCAGCAGCTGCTCCGGGCCCGAGTAGCGCGAATTCATGCCGAGGGTCGCGAGATCTTGCGTGAACAACGCCGCCTGCGGCCGGAACAGCGCCCGGTGGCTGACCCGGTCGGTGAGCGACAGCTCCGCGAAGTTGAACAACAGCTCCACCGTGCAGCAGTTCTCGCTCTCCAGCTCGTCGAGCATCTGCCCAAAACGCTTCTGGAGGGCGATGCCCGCCGAGAGCAGCAGGGCCCAACGTTCGAGGTTGGACAAGCCGAAGAGGGCCTGAACCGCGTCCAAGCCCATCGGGTAGGACGGCGTGTCCGAGCTTGGGGCCTTCATCGCCTCGAACGCCGCGCGCAGCGCCTGCTCTTGGGCGCGCAGCACGCCGCTGGACGGCGCGCGCTCGGGCTCGTCATGGTGGTGGAAGCGCCGGGCGCTTTGGCCGGCGTCGCGCAGCTCGCGGCCGAGCCGACGGATCCGAGCTTCCGCCCATGCGAGCTCGGCTTGGAGCAGGGTGAGCGGGGTCGCCGGGGTAGGTGTCGAGCGTGGACTGAGGGGAGAGGGTGCGGTCATGGTTTCCTTGGGTGGTTGTCGGGGACGCCGCGGGTACACCGGTGCCGGAGGGTTCCGGACCAGAAAAATGCACTACGCGGCCGCAGGCTCAACCTGAACCTGTGCGTTCGGAAGCTCCGCCCGCGCCATGATTACGGTCGAAGTAGGCGTCGGGAAACCCCCTGCAGGCGTTTTTTGCGACGGCGGCGGGGCTGCGCGCCCGCGGTCCCACGGCTATATGTGGCCCTATACCCTGTCTATATGCGCTGTTTATCCTCTCCATCGACGCTTCCCTCCCGCACGGGCCGCCATGGGTGAGCGCTTCCGGCGGACGCTGGCGCTGCTCTCCTACGTGGCGATCGCGCTGCTGGTGATCGGGCGACCGCTGGTCTCGCCCAACATCGTCACCGGCGTCGGGGTGGACTTGGCCGGCACGCTCTGGATGCACTGGTGGGTGAAGCTCTCGACCTTGTCCTGCGAGTTTCCCGTCGCTACGAACCTGCTGTTCTACCCAGAGGGCCGAAACCTGTTCAACGCCACCGGCGCCAACTTTGTGGACGCTTGGCTGTCGATCCCGTTTCAATGGATCTGGGGAGTCCCCGACTATCTGGACTGGTTGGAGGTGGTGATCCTCGTCGGGAACGCGCTGTGCTTCGAGCGCCTCGCGCGGGAGCTCAGCGGCGGCCGCTTGGTCGTGGCTTGGGCGTGCGCGGTGGCGTTTGAGGTCAATCCCTTCGTGCTGGCCGAGCTTTCACAGGGGCGGCCGACCCAAGCGATGGTGTGGTTCTTGCTGCTCGCTGCGCACAGCCTCGTTCGCTTGCCGACGGGCTCTTGGCGGGACGCGGCGCGCTTTGGTCTGTACGCGACGCTGCAGGGACTGACGTATTGGTTCAGCGTGTACTTTCTGGTCTTGGGCCTGCTGCCGTTGGCCCTACTCCAACTTGGGCGCTCGCCGCGCACCGTGGCGCCGCGCTTGCTGTTGGCGATCGGCGTGAGCGTGCTGCTGGCCTCGCCGTTCCTGCTCCGCATTCACGCGGAGATGGCGGCGGGACAGGTGCCGCGCGTCGACGACATGGACTGGCACGGCGCGACCGAGCCGCAGCGTTGGACTCGGAGCTATGTGCTGTACGCGCGGATCTCGGTGCTCGTGCTCCTCGGCGCTGCGCTGCGCGAATGGCGCCGTGCGTGGCCCTATCTCCTCGGCTTTGGCTTGACGTGGGTCGTGGCGGCCGGATCGACGGTGTCCATACACGGCGTCGAGGTTGAGAATTGGCTCTACGGGCTTTTTTGGGAGATCGTCCCGTTCTTTCGACGACTTGGATTTCCCGAGCGCATCGCCGCCGTTGGGTTTGTAGCGATCGTAGCGGCCGGGGGAATCGGCTTGTCCCGCGTGCGCGCGCGCTGGAGCGTCCTGCTCGCGGGGCTGGCGGTAGGCGAGCTGTACGTCGGGCACGCGCTGCCGTTGCCGGTCACCGGCTTCCCGCCTACGCGCGCAGAAAAGATCGTGCGCGAAGGCGGCGGCGCGGTGATCGGCCTGCCCTTTGGGTTGTCGGAGCTGCAGATGGTGTGGCAGACGCGGCACGGTCAGCCTTTGTTTGGCGGAATGGGCGAGGGCGCCGAGGACTTGCACTCCCCCGCCTTCTCCGAGCGCCTGAACAACACCTTTGTGTTGATGCTCGCCGCCACCTACAGCGACGCCGATCCGCGGATCGGCTACACCCTCGAGGACCGCGACGCCATCGTCAAGGGGTACCGTTGGGTGTGGCTGGAGACGCGGCGCGCGGTTCCTTCGTTGACGCAGCGCCGCTTTGACCCCATGGGTCGCCTGCATCGCTTGACTGAGGAGCTTGGACCGCCCGTCTACACCGATGGGCGTCAGGCGCTCTGGGACTTGCGCGCCGTGCCGCCCAACGCCCCCGGACTTGGGCCGGACGTGACCCGCGCGGGCGCAAGAGAGCGCGCGATCGTGCTCCCTACCCAGCCAGGGTCCGCACCGCGCTGACAAAGGTGTCGAGCCCCTCCGGAGATCGGCGCGGCCTGAGATCGGCGACAAGGCGGGGGGGGGGCTGCAGATTCCGTTCGTCCCCTGCGTGTTAGCGAGGAGCGCGGCGGGTGCTGGAGCCCGCTCTGGAGCCCGATGTCCGAAACCCCCTCGCTGAATTCTCTTGAACCGGCTGTGGGCCGGATGATCCCGGTGGCGCCGTGCACGTTTACGATGGGCTCCCCCCCGCGTGAGCCCGAGCGCGACTCGGAAGAGACGCAACACACCGTTCGGTTGACCCGCCGCTATGCGATCGGCGCTACGCCGGTCACGCAGGCACAGTGGACCGCGGTGATGCCGGTCAACCCTTCGCGGTTCGCGAAGGGCCCCGACGCCCCGCAGCGCCCGGTGGAGTCGGTCAGCTGGTACGACGTCGTGCGCTATTGCAACGTCCTCAGCGCGAAGTTGGGGCTCGCCGCCGCCTATGAAATTGGCTTGGGGGAGGAGCCAGAGGTCGCGTGCGATTTTTCAGCGCCGGGCTTTCGGCTCCCGACCGAGGCGGAGTGGGAGTGCGCGGCGCGGGCCGGAGCTGCGCATCGGTACGCCGGCGGCGACGACCTGAACGCGGTCGGTTGGTACAATGGAAACAGCGAGGGCAGCACGCGCCCCGTCGCGCAGAAAGGCCCAAACGCCTGGGGCCTGTATGACATGAGCGGCAATGTCTGGGAGTGGTGCTGGGACGGCCACGACCGCTACCCCGCCGCCCCGCCCGAAGGCGCCGGGGACCCGACCGGCAACGCGTCCAGCCCGCGCCGTGTGCTGCGGGGCGGGGACTGGAGCTACGACGCGTCCTACGCGCGTGTCGCGTTTCGACGGTACAACGGACCTGACTTTTCGT
>CAIUMM010000184.1 GCA_903900265.1 uncultured Pseudomonadota bacterium | reverse complement strand
GTCTTCATGTTGCCCCAGGGGTCCTTGCGGTCGCCGGGCAGGGTCTTGACCTTGAAGGTCACTTCTTTGGTGATGCCGCGGATCGTCAGGTCACCGACGAGGTCGAAGCCCTCCGGGGTGATGTTCTTGACGGACTTGGACTTGAGCGTCATGTCGGCGAACTTCGCGATGTCGAAGAAGTCCGCCGAGCGGAGGTGCTCGTCGCGCTTCGGATCCCGCGTGTCGACGGAGGTCACGCCGACCGTGGCGTTGACCTTGGTGGCCGCGATACTCGACTGCCCGTCCGGCTCGGCTGCCACTTCGGCGGCCCTCCCTCATGCGCTATGCGGCCTCGCTGCCCACCCCCAACAAGGAACACCATGTCCGACACCCAGTCTTCGTCCTCCACGGCACCCGCCGAGTCGCCCAAGCCCATGCCCTTCGCGATCATGCGCAACGCCCACGAGGCACTCCGCGCCAGCATCCTTCTTCAAGAACAGAAGCTTGACTCGGGTGACGACGCCAGCTTTCGCGAGGAATGGCAGACATTCCAACGTGCGATCGCCATTCACATGGCGATGGAGGACGACACCATGTTCGCGCTGCTCGACGAAGTAGGCGGGGGCGCCATAACGACTGCAATGCTGCCTGCCGAGCACTTGGAGGACGCCATCTTAGCGCGTGCGGTCAACGATGTGCTGGACTCGGGCGACCCGGTCGCGCTGAGGGCGGCATGGACCGCTTGGAAGGACGATCATCTGAACCACCTCAAGCACGAGGAGGATGTCATGATGCCGTTGACGATGAAGACGGGCCCGACGCCGGAAGCGCGGGCGCGGATCATGCACGACCGTGTGCTCGTTCCCAGCGAGGTCCTGCCTGGCTTCGATTGGTATGTGGGATGGGTTGTCTACATGCTCAGCCGCTATGGGTCTGCAGGTCACACGGCGGCCGTGGCCACCCGCGGGTTCGTGTGGGGCTTGCAGCATGCTTGCTCGCCTGCACAATGGAACCGCCTGCGGCCTGTCGTCGAGCGCAACACCACCGCTGAAATCTGGGCGGAGCTTACGACGAAGTTTGGGCTCGGCGGGGCCGGGGCGATCGTGTAGGGCTGGCCGGGTGCTGTCAGTCGACTTTGACTACGACCGCCAATCATCGACCGCCAATCATCGCCCGCCAATCATCGGGCGACCGCATAAAGCGCGGTGAGCGCCGTGTCCGCGTTCATGGGGAGCGTGACGGTTGGGCTGGCGCCGAGCGAAGCGTCCGACCAACCCACGAACACGTAGCCCCCGACGGGCACGGCGGTGACCGTGACCGGGACACCCTCGTAGTAGTCGCCGTCGAAGGGCGGGGTGACCGAGAGCACCGAGAGCGTGAAGGTCCCCGCGCCGGCAGGGTCGGCGTCGAGCGAGAGCGCGGCGTGCCCCGCCAGCCCGAAGTGGTCGATGAGCTGCGCGTCGATCGACGCCGGACGGCGCTTGGCGAAGTCCTCCGCCCAGCTCACCGCCGACTCGAAGCTGTCCATCGACGCGCCGCCGCACCAACGCTCCCGCTGCCTCGGCATGACGGGGCGCACCTCATCGGCGAGCGCGGTCACCGTGGCTCGGGCGCGAGCGGGCTTTAGCGAGGTGTTCAGGTAGTCGGCGTGCGCGTTGATGAACAGGTTGCGGAAGCCCGGATTGGCCAGCGCTGCGGCGATCGGCAAGCCATCCCAGTTGCCGACGATGCTCGTCGCAAGGTGGTCGTAGCTTGGCGACGGCCAACCGTGGCCAAAGTCGTAAACCATCCAACGCCACCGCCCATCGTCGCGGTGAGGGCGCCACATACGTACATTGTTGTACCAGAAGTCGCTATTGCCAATCCAGCCTTGCACGGCGATCGCGCTGGCGAAGTTTTGAGTGTCTACCAGCGCCTCGAAGCGCGACCACGCTTCGTCGGTAGAGAGATCCTCGTTCGCGAGCGCGTTCAACGCGTCAAAGGCGTCCCACGTGCCTTGGTCCAGCGTCCAATTGGCCTCGTGGGTCCAGCCCACCTTCACGCGATCCAAGTCCTCCCGGTCCTCGCCGTGGTGCGCCTCGATCCAGTGCTCGTCGAGCCGCTCCTTCAGCTCGTACAGGCCCCAGAATGCTCCGTTCAAATACACCAAAACCGGGCGGTAGGCCTGGGCGTCCACTGCGGGCCAGTGCCGGTCGCCGTCGTCCCGGAACACCGCTTGCACCGACGCGTCGACGATCTGCGTCGAGCACCAGTCTCCGCCGTTCCGCAGGTACAAGTGCCGGTACTCGACCAAGTCTTCGTTGGGGAACACCGGGGCTGCGAACGTGCCGGGGCCGTAGCCAGACCGCGCGAGGAGCTCGAAGTTACGTTGGTCAAACGCTCGGCTATAGCCGCCGGCGATCTGGATCCCGGCGTCCTGATCGATGACTTGGGCACCCTCCGAGGTGAAGATCTCGACGTGCGCGTCTTTTTCCCACTCCTCCCAGAAGTTCGCGCCGAAGTACGGGTACGTGGCCTCGGCGCTGTCGCCGTAGACGTAGATGCCCGTCTCCTCGCTCCACAGATCCGGCGGGTCGACGGTGAGCGAGAGGATCATCACCCCACCGTCGAGCGCGGTCGGGTCTTCGGAGTAGGTCGCGGTGGTCGGTCGGCTCGGCCACAGACCGCCTTGGAACGCGCGGGCTCGGACGACCACGGGCTGCGCGGTAGCGTCGATGCCTACCGGCGCGGTCCACGGCGTGGAGCCGGGGGTCGGCAGGCTGCCGTCGAGCGTGTACGTGAGCGTGCCGGAGCCGGACACGGTCACGCTGACCGGGTCGACGTAGAAGCCGCCGGCCGGCGAGAGCGTCGGCGGGTCCGAGAAGCCGGGCCGGGACTCGGTGGTGTTCGGCGCCCCCGGCGTAGGCGCAACAAAGTACTCGAGCGCGGTAGGGTCAGGCCCGGAGCGGCCGTACGACACGTCGTTGTACAGCCGAGGCAGCGTGATGTGGTCCGCGACGCAGGTGCCCTCGGCGCCGGGTTCTGGCAAAGGCTGCAGCAAGGGCTGTAGCAAGTAGATATCGTCGCCGTTCGGGTCCAGCGTGAAGTCGGCGTGGTTTGCGAGCGTGGCGTCCCCAGAGGCGAAGATCAGCAGCGTGTCCGCGGTGAGCAGCGTACCGTCGGGCAGGGGCCAGCCGGCGTCGGACGCGGTGCCGAGCGCCCACCCGCTGAGGTCCACCGGGTCGCCAGCCGGGTCGGCCAGCGTAAGCTCGACCCAGTCCGGCTCGTCCCCGGCGTCGTCTGAGATCCCGTGCAGGTTGGCGCTGACCGCCTCGTTGATCCAAGCCGGGCTGGGGTCCGCGCACGGGGTCCACGAAGGCCCGGTGTCCCCCGGCACCTGCTCCATCGCCGTGTCGGTGGGAACCGTGGGCCAATGCGACGGCGGGATCGCGTCCGAACGCGTTGTGCAGCCGAGCACGGAGAGCAGCAGCAGCGCCGTTGTCACATGCAGCGGGACGTGGTCATGCGGGTCAGGCTGCCACGGCATGGGGACCTCGTTTTCCAAAAATGGGACGAAAGCGCGTTGAGGGCGTGGAGCTTAAGCCGGCTCCACCTGCGACGGCAACGTGCGCTGCGCCAGCAAGCCGTTGACGGCCCAGATGGCCGCGTCCAGCGCGCCCTCAAGGTAGCCACCGTATTGCGGCGAGCGCTCGGTGCCGGCCAGCCACACGCGATCGGCCCACGGCTCGGGCACGACGGCCCTCGGGTAGGTAGGGTGGTGGTTCAACCCGTCGTATTCATCCACCCGGCGGTCCCTCCCCTTCCGGAGACCAGATCGAGGGGTCAAACGAGGTTCAAGGCCGACGTCTTGACCGCTGTCGCGCCGCGAACGCAGCTGTCGCCTGAACCCAGGCGGGTCAAGGTGGTGAGTGTCAGGCCGGCGGCGAGCCGAAGGTCTACGCGGGCATGCCCTCCGTCGTCTCGACAGTGGGGAGCATGACTCTCCCGACCAACGCCCAGAGAGAAGCTTTAGCTGGGTTGATCCGGACGATGACCTGTCGGGCATGCCGGGTGACGGTCGCCGCGGTCTTGAGGACGCGCTCGCGTAGCGTCTTGATCGAAAGACGGACTCCCAACGCCGGAACCAGCTCCGTCCGCAGAGCGTGCAGCAGGTTGTACGCGAAGGCGCCCAGGAGCAGGGAGACCTCGTTCTCAGCGGCACCGACACGACGTTTGTGGACCACCTGTCGCTCAACGCCAGGGCCTCGGGCGTCGGCGGTTGTGTCCTTCCGCGGGTGTGGAACGCTGGAGACCGGGGCCGCGATGTCTGTGAGGAACTCGCCGATTCGTTGCTCGGCTTCTCCGCGCTGGCGGTATCGGGCGAGGATGTCGGCGCTCGTTCCCTCGGTCCGCGCTGCGTTCGTCGCCAGGAAGAACTCGTGGTGGAACAACTCGCCGTGGGCGTAGTCGCGCTCGACCAGGACAGTGACGACGCGAAGGACGTTGGTCCACGACTTGGCGCGCCACCAGAACTCGTAGGTCGCCTGGCGAGGACGCCCGTCGGCTGCCGGTCCCAGCCGCCACTCGGCCAACGTGCGGTCGTACCAGGCCTTCGCAGCCCCTCGCAGCCCCGGATTGTTCGCCAGCCTCGTGATGAATTTGACGTGACGCTGCTGCAGCCACGCCATCAACTTCCCGTTCGCGTATCCGCAGTCCATTCGCAGCCAGACCTTCTTTCCGAGCGTCTGCACTTTCGGCAGCAGCGGGGTCAGGAGGCTTCGAACATCGTCGGCGGTGTGCACGTTGCCCGGTCGCAAGCGCACGGCCAGCATGTCGCCGGTGTCTGCATAGGCCACCAGCGGGTGGAAGCACTCCATGTGATAGTGGCCGTTGTACCTTACACCTTCCTGCTTTCCGTGAGCGGGCCGGGCAAAGGAGTCGATGTCGAACGTGACCTCGTCGCGACGGCCGACGGCCGCCAGGATCCGCGCGCAAGCCCGGTCCACGAGGGCCTCGCTCAGCTGGAACCGGTTGAACTGGCTCCCGAGCATCCCCTGCATCCGCGAAAGTGTAGGTTGAGAGGCCAATCCATCCGGCGTTAGCGTCGTGCCTGGTCGTTGAAGGGGTGTCGTCCCCGTCCGGGTGGACACCGCGAGGCGCAAGGCCGGGTCGTCTCGAAGGGCATCGGCGTTGTCCTGGTCCCGCCAGCCCTGCGCCAAGAGCAGGATCCGCGTCGTCAGCAGCTCGGCCAGCGGGTGAGTCACGAGGTGCTGCACACGGTGGTCGAGCACGCGCGCGAGGGCGCTGGGCAGGCCCAACCGATCTGCAACCGCCCGGAGAAAGATCGCTCCAGCGTCCTCCGTCAGCGCGCTTGGCGCCACCTCGACTCGAACGGACCGGTTGAACTCCGGCCGGAACAGGGTACCTTCAGCTCGCTCACCCATCTGTGCCTCGCGGTGGTTTATTTTCACACCGGAAGCATAACTTCTTCCTACACTATTTGCGAATCATGATGGGTGAGCTTCGTTCTGGGTGCATACGACGGGTTCAAAGGTCGCAGGTCGGCGCGGGTCGCGGTCAAGGGCTCTTGCGCCCAGTCTTGCACCTCGCTCCACAGCGGACTGGCCGCCTGCTCGCCAAACAAGCGTGCGAGCTGCGCCAGCGACTGGCGGCGAAGCTCCTCGCGACCCATGCCCGCGCGGTGCTCGGGCGAGGCACCCACAAAGCCAAACAAGGCGGCAGCCTCGCCACGGGCGTCGGAGGCGTCATGGATTTCAACCATGGGGCCGCGCTGGCTCACCGCCGCGCCCGATAGGCCCGCGGCGCGCCAAAACGCCTTTGTGTACATCGCCACGAACTTGGCTTGGCCGGCCATCCACGTGGGGGTCTGGCGCATCGCGCCCATCAGCAGCTCGGGCCAGGCGGGCGTCAACCCCATGTCTTGCGCCATCAGCCGGGGCGGCACGGTGACGATGACGTGCGCGGCCAGCTGCGTCCAGCGACCGCTGTCATCCTGCACTTCCAACTCGACGGCGTGCGGTCGCAGCTGCATGGACAGCACGTGGGCGCCGGTTTTGAGGTGGACGCGTTCGTCCAGCCGTGCTCGCAGCGCCTCAATCAGCGCTTGCGTGCCACCCGCAATTCGCTGCGACGACGGCGAGGGCTCCCAGCTGCCGTAGTGCTTGCGAACCTGGCCGTCCGTCGTTTCCACCACGGTGGCGCCCCCGCTGAACTGTGCAAAATGGCTCAGGCCCAACTCGTTGAGCAAGGCCTCCATGCGCGGGTTGATGCCCGGCCAAAACCAGGACGGCCCTAAGTCTACACGGTGGGCCGCGCCTACCGGGCCGCTGCTGAGTACACGCCCGCCCACGCGCTCGCGCGCCTCCAGCAAGAGCACGCGCTGACCGGCTTGTTGCAGCAAAAAGCTGGCGTACAAGCCACTCAGGCCGGCGCCAACGACAACTACGGGATCGGACACAGCAATCTCCTTTCACCCGGCCATGGGCCGCACATCCCATCAAGCGGCGACGCGCCGTGGGTCTAACGCATGGGGCTCGCGGTTTTTGCGTGGCTCACACCGCTGAAGGTACTGCAGCGTGTCGGCTACTGGATCGCGAGAGCGAGGTCAGCCGCCGCGTCCGTCTCGCTGGGCAGCGAGTCGATCCCGCCGGCCGCCACGTCATCGGCGAGCGTGCCCGTCTGGTCCCCGCAACCCGCGTCCCCGCACCCCTCTCCAAACCCCCCTCCCAAACCCCGATGTTACACAGAATTGTTACACAGCCCCGCCCCACCCCCGAAAACCGCAAAGGCCGAAACTGGAGCTATCCAGCTTCGGCCTTTGTTTTTTGGTGGTCGGGGTGGCGGGATTCGAACCCACGACCTCTTGCTCCCGAAGCAAGCGCTCTAGCCAGGCTGAGCTACACCCCGAACGTGGCGCTCTTAGCGCGGTGGACCGCGGTTCGTCAAGGCGTCTGGCGGGGAGAATGACGC
>CAIUMM010000183.1 GCA_903900265.1 uncultured Pseudomonadota bacterium | reverse complement strand
TGTCCGGTGCGGTCGCGGCGTCGTTTCGCGTAGGTCCGCTCGACAGCGCGGCCGGGTTCGCGTTCGTGCCCAACGTGAGCAACCGCGGCTTCACCGAGGAGCCCGCGCCGCCCGCGGAGTGGCGCGGCCTGTCGGTGGTGCCCACGCTCGATGTGGGCCTGCTGTTCGCGCCGGTGCGCGTGGGCGTGCAAGGCTGGTACGCGAGCGGCGCGTCCGCGGCGAGCAAAAAGCTGACGAACGGACTCGGGGTGCGCGGGCAGATCGAGCTGCGCGGCAAGCTCAAAAAAGAGCCCAAGCCCGAAGCACCGCCCTCACGGAGCCCCTGAGGCGCGGTGGGCCAGCGCCGCGAACGCCACCACGAACGCCCCGTGAAACACCGGTGCTACCCACACCGGCATGCCCGCCATGGGGCTGATGAGCTGGGTGACGAAGATCCCCGCCTGGTATGCGGCCAGCGTGAGGAAGCCCGCCACCGCCGCCGTGCCGCGCCCCCAACGCAGGAGCAGGAGGCTCAGGAAGCCTACGCTGCCCGCACCCACCCCGAACGAACGCGCCAGAGCCGCCGTCGTGGGGTCGGTGGGCAGCCCGAACGCCGCGGGGGCGACCCACATCATCCCAGCCACAGAGAGCTCAACGAGGGCGTGCGCGAGGAGCACCGCCACACGGAAACGCCGCCAGCGCGCCGGCAGGGTAGCGAAGATGCGCCGGTTGGAGTCCATCCACGGAGTATACACCCCGCCGTCCACGCCGCGGGGCGCGGGGTGCGCGGGCAGATCGAGCTGCGCGGCACGCTCAAAAAAGAGCCCAAGCCCGAAGCACCGCCCTCACCGAGCCCCTGAGGCTCGCCTGCTACGCATCGCAGCCCGTGTAGTAGAGTGTCGGGTGCGTACCTTCGCCGACCTGCCAGAAGCCGCCTTGCACCGGGTCCCAAGCAACAGCTTCCCCCTGCAGCTCAAGCGCAAACTGCAACGACACCGGATCGGCGGGCGCGGTGATGTCGCTGACGTCTACGGTGTAGAGATGCAGGTAGGTGCGCAGCAGCAGCGCAGTCCCATCGGTGGAGAGATCGGCAGCCGTCGCGCGGGCCGTCAGATCCTCGCTGGACGCGCCGGTCGCGACGTCGGCGCGCCACTCCAACACCGATGCGTCCGGCGCGAGCGTGTAGATCCCGGCGGTGGCGTCGGTGCGCTTGCTCACGATCATCGGCGTCCCGTCCGGCAGCAGCGCTAGTCCCTCGGCGTCTTCGGGGTCGCCCGGGTACGAAAACGCCTGCACACGGGGCGTGACGGTGAGCTCTACCGGCGCTGTCCCCAGCAGCGGCTCTTCGACGGTCAGCACGCTGTGGTCGTAGCTCGCGGTGCCGATCTCCCCGACGACGATGCACCAGCCGGCATCGCAGGGGCCGATCGCGATGTCCTCCCAGTCATGGTTGGTGACGCCGTCGAGGTGGATCGTGGCGACCGTCGCCCCCGTGTAGTCGAGCGCGTACAGGTCAGGCGAGCCCCCCGAGTCCTCGTGGGTCCACAAGATGCCGGGGTTTTGGCGACTGACCGCGAGCCCGGAGAGCTCGTTGAGCGCGCTGTCATCGACGGTTCCCATGCTGACCGCGTCCAAATAGCGAGCGCAAGGGCCCGTCGATGCGGGCGCGCCCGTGTCCGCCCCCGAGTCGTTGGAGTCGGCGGTCTCTCCGGAGTCCGCGGTCTCGCTGGAGTCCACTGCGCCGCTGTCCGCCGTATCGCCGGTCTCGCTGGAGTCCCCGGTCTCCACGGTCTCGCTGTCCAACGCCGAATCCTCCGCGGCAGGAGGTTGCGAAACAGACGCGCCAGCACAAGCCAGTAAAAGGAACATCGCGCCTCCTAACCGCTGCGCAGGTAGCGGTTAGACCGCGCTTACCGACTGAGCTCGATGCCCCTCGCCCGCACCATCACCCGCACCTTCCTGTTCTTCAGCTTACTGCTGTGGACTTGGGGCGGGCCGTTCGCCAAGCAGGTGCTCCACCGGCGATGGCCGTACGCGCAGCAGTGGGTGATGTTTTCAGGCGCGAGCTTGGATGTGTGCGCGGTGCGGTTCACCGAGCGCGCCGAAGATGGCACGGAGACCCCGGTCGATCGCTGGGAGGCCGCCGGCAAGGACCGGTGGGACGTGACGCACACCCAGCGGGTGATCCCCGACGCCGATGCGGCCACTGCAGCGGGGCGGCGCCTGTGCAAGAGCCTGCCACGCGGCACCGACCTGCGCGTCTACGCCCGATGCGCCACGCGCACCGGGTGGTCCCGTGTGCTGAAGGGCGAATCCAACGTGTGCAGCAAATGAGCGCAACGGCTCCGAACCTCGATCGCAGCCGCGCCAGCAAGCTCTGGACCTGGCTGGTAGACGCCGAAGGCTCCACCCGCACCTACGCGCTGCTGCGGGTCGGAACGGTGTGCTTGTGCTGGGCGGAGTGGGCGGAGGCGTTCATCGGCACGCACGGGTACAGCACCGATCGCCTGCTCACCGCGATGGGCTTGCAGCTGTGCGGGTTCCTGACGTTGATCGGGCTCTACACGCGCGTGGCCTCGGCGCTGTTCGCGCTGACCACGCTCGCGCTCTACTACTACTGGGGCCATTACAAGGGCGTCGAAGCCTACATCCACCACCACAGCTGGCTGATGGTCGCGTTCTCGGTGTTCGTCGCGCTCGCGCCGGCTGGGCGCAGCTACAGCGTCGATCGCTGGCTTGCGCTCCACCGCGGGGGAACACCGAGGGAAAAGTTAGCGGAGCGCGGCCCGCTCTGGCCGTTGCGCCTCGTGGCGTTCCAGATCAGCGCCGTCTACTTCTGGGGCGCCTACGACAAGCTTCAACCTGGTTTTTTGTCCGGCGTGCGGATGCAGCACCACTTCATGCGCTTCTTCTGGGGCAGCGACTACCCGCAGTGGTCTGGGTTTCCGCTGCTGGCCCAAGTCGCGGCGATCGGAACCATCCTCGTCGAATTCGGGCTCGCCTTCCTGCTGTTCGTGCCGCGGCTGCAGCTGCCCTGCATCATCGTCGCGGTGCTGTTCCACTGGGGCCTGTACGAGACGCTCCCGGTGGGCCCGTTCACGCTCTCCGTCTACCTCGGACTGTTGGCGTTCGTAGACCCCAACGTCGTCCACCGCATCATCGACACGCTCGGAGCGCCGGTCGGGCCCAGCCAGCCCAGCCAGCCCAACCAACCGAACGAGCGGTAGTTCAGCGTTCAGCCCTCCCAGAGCACGCCGTCGCTGGTCTCGACCACCTCGCACTTCGCCGTCATGCTGAACGGGGTGAACACGAGCGCCATGTTGCACATCTCGTCGGTCGCCAGCACACCGTAGTGTACGTCCGCGCCGGTGTCGTTCCTCCACGTGCAGGACCACTCGAAGCCCTGACCCGCAGGCACCACGATCGGCGTGGTGTACTGCTGGATCTTCGGATCGTGCCAATTGTCGTTGGTGTAGAAGACGTCCCCGGTGCTGACGCCATCGAAGGGCGCGATGGTGAACATCGTCCCCAACGAGTGGGTGTGGGAGGCGAGGAACTGCACCTGCACGTCCTCGTTCATCACGCAGCGCGACCACTCGGTGTGCGAGCCGCCCGCCGGGATCTCGATGTGCTCGTCGCGCACGCTACCGCCCCAAATGCCGTCGGTGACCTCATCCTCTGGGATCGTCAGCGCGTTGACGTAGGAGTAGACCGGCACTTCGGTGTCGCTGGAATTGACGTAATGGACCTCATGGAGGATCTGGATGCCCGCCGGCAGGTTCGCCGCTACGCCTTCCGGCAAGGTCAACGTGCCTTCGGCGGCGCCCTGACTGCCGAACATCATCACCGCGTCTTGCATCACCGAAGTATCGGCGTAGATGTCCGCACAGTTGAAGTTCCCTTCCGGGAGCGGCTCGGGCGCGAGGAAGGTGGTGGACAGCGTCATGTGATGCGTGCCTTCATTTTGAAGGTACTGCACCGCGTGGACCTGAGACGGTTCGGTGGTCGGCAAGTTGTAGACTGAGCACAGCCAAACCTCGGTATACGGCGGCGCGGTGCCGAACATCGACATCTGAAAGCCATCTCCCGCCGCAGGGGGCGCGAGGGTGGGCGCCTCCACAGCGACAGAGTCGTCCGGTGCGCCAGAGCAGGCAACAAGCAACGTCAACACGAACATCAGACCTCCAATCCCCCCGATGCTACCACGGCGCTACGGTGAGCCCCATACCATCGTGATAGTTGTCACAATGCACCCTGCAGCCCACCCGACCTTTTGGCACGACCGCTGGACCACCGGCCAGCTCGGCTTTCATGAAGCCAAGCCAAACGCCCACCTCGTGCGCTGGTGGCCGACCTTAGGCCTCGCGGCCAACGCCCGCGTGCTTGTCCCCCTCTGCGGAAAGTCCAAGGATCTGGCTTGGCTCTTGGCGCAAGGCCACACGGTCGTCGGCGTTGAGCTCTCGCCCATCGCGTGCGCGGCGTTTTTTGCGGAGCAAGGCCTTGAGCCCACGCGTACGGAAGGGCCTGACTTCGTGACCTGGAGCTGCGGTCCGATCACCTTGTTGCAAGGCGACATTTTTGAGCTGGAGCTCCCCGGGAGCTTCGACGCCGTCTGGGACCGCGCCGCGACCATCGCGCTCCCTCCCGACCTACGCGCCCGCTACGGCCCGCAGGTGCGCAGGCAGCTCAAGCAAGGCGGCGCCTTGCTGATCGTGAGCTTTGTCTACGACGCAACCCGCCGCGACGGCCCGCCGTTCTCGGTCCCCGACGTCGAGATCCAGGCTCTGCACCCCGGCGCCACGCTGCTCGACCGCAAACACGACAACGACGACGCCCGCTACAAAGAAGCCGGCGGCGTGACCGAGGTCGTGTGGCGGGCGACGCGGACCTGAAGCCGCTCGCTACTTGGTCTTGGCGGCAGGTACCAGACCGCGGTACTCCAGCAGCGGACCGACCTCGGGATCCTTGCCGTAGAAGCTCTTGAACAGCACCGCAGGCTCGCGGGTGCGGCCCTGCGACAGGATCTGCGCGCGGTAGGCGTCGCCGTTGGCGCGGGTGAGCCCGCCGTGCGCGTGAAACCACGCTCCGGTGTCACGAGCGAGCACCTCGCTCCAAATGTAGGCGTAGTAGGCGGACTCATAGCCGCCACCGAACACGTGATTGAAGTAGGTCGAGTGGTAGCGCGGCGGGACCGGCGCATACTCCATCCCCGCGGCCTTCAACGCCGCGGCTTCAAAGTCCTTCACGCCGGACGCAGCCGGCGCCTGGCCCACGCCGAGCTCGTGCCAGACCATGTCGACCTTCGCGGCCTCGAGGTACTCCAGCGTGGCGTAGCCGCCGCCGAAGTTCTGGGCGGCGATCACCTTGTCGAACAGCGCCTTGGGCATCGCCTCGCCGGTGTCGTAGCGCTTGGCGTAGTTGGCGAGCACCGCGGGCTCGCTGGCCCACATCTCGTTGAACTGCGACGGGTACTCCACAAAGTCTGGCGGCGTGTTGGTCCCGGACAAAAGCGGGTATTTGGAGTTGGCGAACAAGCCGTGCAGGCCATGTCCGAACTCGTGGAACATCGTCGTCACCTCGTCGAAGCTCAGCAGCACCGGCTGCCCGGCGGCGACCGACGGGATGTTGAGGTTGTTGACCACGACCGGCTTGGTGCCCAGCAGCGCGCTTTGATCGACGTAGTTCTCCATCCACGCGCCGCCTTGCTTGTTCTCCCGCTGGAAGAAGTCAAGCAGCAGCAGCCCGATGACCGCGCCGTCCGACTCACGCACCTCGAAGATGCGCACACTATCGTCGTACTTGGGGAGATCGGTGCGCTCTACGAAGGTGATGCCGTAGAGCTGGGTCGCCGCGTAGAACACGCCGTCCTTGATGACGTGTTCGAGCTCAAAATAGGGTTTCACCTGCGCTTCGTCAAAGTCGAACCGCGCCTTGCGGTCCTGCTCCGCGTAGAACGCCCAGTCCCAGGGCTGCAGCGCGAAGGGCGCGGTCTTGGAGGCCTTCGCCTGCTTGTCGATGATCTTCTGGAGATCCGCCGCTTCGGACTTGGCCTTGGTGAGCGCAGCCGGCGCAAGCTGGGCGAGGATCGCGTCGACCGCCGCGGGCTTCCCGGCGGTCTCGTCCTCGAGCGCCCAAGCCGCAAAGTTCGGGTATCCCAACAGCCGCGCCTTCTGGGCCCTCAGCTCGGCGAGTCGCACGACGATGCCGGTGGTGTCGACGTCCCCGGTGGTCGCCCGGTTGACGGAGGCGTTGAAGATGCGCTCGCGCAGCGCGCGGTTCTTGAGCGCCCCGAGCGCAGGTTGGATGGTGGTGTTCTGCAGCGCGATCACCCACTTGCCGGTCAAACCGCGCGCGGTCGCAGCTTCAGCCGCCGCGCTGATCTCAGCCGGGGAGAAGCCGTCCAGCTCCGCGACGTTGTCCACGACGACGCCGCCGTCGCTCATCGCGCGGCGCACCTTCTGCGCGAACTCCGTGATCAACGACGAGAGCTCGCCGTTGATCTTCTGCAGCGCCGCTTTGTCGCCGTCGTTCAGCATCGCGCCGGCGCGCAAAAAGCTCGCGTGGTAGCGCGCGAGCAGCTGCGCCGACTCGGGGTCCAAGCGCTCGGAACCCGAGCCCAAGCTCTCCTGCTGGTAGACGGTGTCGATCCGCTTGAACAGCGCGGCGTTCATCTTGGTAGCGTCGTCGTGCGCGGACAGCAGCGGCGCGACCTCGGACTCTACTTGCTGCAAGGTGTCGTTGGTGTAGGAGGAGTTGATGCTGAAGAACACACGCTCTACGCGGGTCAACGTCTGACCCGAGCGCTCGAGCGCGACGAGGGTGTTCTCAAAGGTGGGCGCCGCGGGGTTGGACGCGATGGCGTCGATCTCGGCGCGCTGCTCGGCCATACCGGCGGCGAACGCAGGACGGTAGTCCTCGTCGCGGATCTGATCGAACGCCGGCAGGGAGAACGCGAGCGTGCTCGGCTGGAGCAGCG
The DNA here is from genome assembly GCA_903900265.1 of uncultured Pseudomonadota bacterium. Classification (GTDB taxonomy): domain Bacteria; phylum Myxococcota_A; class UBA796; order UBA796; family SXON01; genus CAIUMM01. Next base: position 4,058 of record CAIUMM010000183.1, on the reverse strand, counting down.
GGTTGGCGCGAGCCGGGGGAGCGGGAGGGGCTTCGACCACGACCGGCGGCGGCGCAACCTCGTGGGGGCAGCCCAACAACACCAGCGGGAGCAACGCAGACGGGAGCAGGGACAGCAGGGAGGGCACGCGTACGTTCATGGGAAAACCTCGCGGGCGGGGTATCCCGATTGGGGTCCCAGTCGCCCCCTACCGTCTCCCCGCGTGCACGCTCGCGTAATGCTGCCGCCACATCGCCATCCCCGGATTTTCCGGGTCTTCCCTGCCCGCCAACAACACCGCAGCGCGGTCCGGCGTAAATACGTACAAGTTTCGCATCGCCGCGAGCCGCAGCACGGGATCCGCCGAGTCCAGCGCCGCTTGAAACACCGGCGTTCGCATCGTCGTCGACTCGGACGCGTCACACATCGCCGCCCACGCCGCAAAATCGAGGAAGGCTTCGAGCTGCGCCGCGGCGTCGGCGGTCTTCAGCGCCTCCTGCCAGCCCCGGTACAGCGCGGCGCCGTCAAACAGCGACAGCACCTCCGCCAACGCCGACCACAGCTGCATCGCCGCGTCCTCCGGCCCCACCCAAACACGCAGCCCGCGACGCCCAAGCCACGTATACTCGGTCCAGGTGACCATTGTCCCGTCTGGCCCGAGCCAGCGCGCCTCGGTGCCATTGGAGAAGCGCCACGGCGTCACCTGCACGAGCAAGTAGCCTTGGAAGCGGAGCACCTGCTCAAACTGCGCGGGATCCCCCGCACGAACCAACGCGGTGCGGCTCATGAGGGACGCTCCGTGCTCGCAGCCCCGCTGCTCAGCTCCTCGGAGTGCGGCCCGGTCTGCAGGGGCTGACGCAGCTGCGGCATGTGCTGGGCGAGGCGCAGCAACCAACCCAAGCGACCGTAGGACCACGCCACCGGCGCAGCGAGCGGGGCCAAGCCGGGCGGCGAATCCTCCAGCCAGCGATCCAGCTCGGGACCAGCGTGGCCGAGCATGCCCAAGCCGGCCACCCGCCAGCCCTCACGCGCCGGAAGCGTCGCATTGGCGCTCACCGACGCGACCAGGTGCTCAAAACCCAACGCGCCGGCGAAGTGCATACAGACCCCGACCGCGTCCAAGGGGAGGTCGTCGGGGAACTCAGTCGCGAAGCGGGTGTTGATCGCCGCGACGCTGCCCGGATGCGGGTTTGCGCGGTACCGAACGGTGAGCGCGTAGCCCACCGGACCCTCGGAGAGCTCGACGATCCCGCGGCTCCACCGCAAGCGGTAGGACACGCTGCGCACGCGATCGCGGTCCATGCCTTGGTGCGCTTGGGTGGCGAGCGCAAGATCCCGACCATCGCGGTCGACGAAGCCCTGAAAAGGGTCATCCACGTGCTCGGAGCCCCACAACGGCAGCTCAACGAACGGCGAGGCCGCGCAGATCCGCGAAAACACCATCGGGTCGAGGCGGACAAGCTGGCCGTTTCGCGTATCCGGAACCGGATAGTTGTTCCCGGCGCCGAGGTAGAGGCTGAAGGTGCGCGGCAAGTCGCCTAACTGCGGATCGTCGCCGCCCAGCTCGCGGGCGTAGGGCGCGAGCAGCGCCGTCAAGCCCTCCGGGGTGGCCGGGGCGGAGGGCCAAAGGAACGCGGGGATGTTCGGGGAGAAACACAGGTAGATGTTGTCCCGTCGTTTGGAGTCCGGACCGTCGGGCGCCTCGCCCGGTCGGAACAGCAGCATCGCCGGGACGTCGCGCTGCACGCTGCGCGGGGCGCGGACCACGCAGTGTCCAAACACGCGGAACGCGGCGGCGTCGGACAAGGCGTCCCACATCGAAGGACCAGGGAGCACGCCCACCGGAGCCGACGCTCGGCGATCAAAAAGCTTTCGCAGCGCGAGGGACTCGCGACTCGATACCGGGATGACCCGCGCATCTTCCACCAAGCTGCGCAAGCTGGGACGCAGCCAGCGCGCGCTGGCCCGCCGCGACGCGGACAACCGGCTTGCGGCAGGCTCAAAACCGCCGAAGCCGACCACGAGCCGACGCGCCAACCCCGGCAAGCGGCGCTCGATCTCCAACAGATGCGGGAACGCGCGCTCAGGATCGCCCGAGAGCAGCCAGGCCTCCAACGCCGCCTGATGCAGCTCGACGCTGTACAGCGCCGGCGTGGTCAGGCGCTGATCCAGCACGGCTCCGGCGGCCTCAGGCTGCCCGACGCGCCGCAGCCAATGCGCGAGCCGCAGCGCACGCCACTCGACCAGCGGCGCCGCGGCCAACGCGCTCCGCATGTCCGCCAAACCACCCGCGACGTCCCCCATCGCGCAGCGCAGCTCTCCCCGCAGATGCGAGGCGACGGTCAGGCGCTCGAGCGCCTCGGCGTGACGTCCCACCCGCGCGAGCGCAAACGCAGCCCAGGTGCGGGCGAGCGGGCCATTCCGCGGGTCAGACTCCGCCGGCAACCAGCAGTCCAACGCCCGCGACAGGTCGCCCTGTCGAAACCACCGCGCGCCGTTCAGCGTGCGCCACAGCGGATCAGAGCCCCTCGCAGGGTCCACCGGCGCCTCATCCCACGGAGCGTTGCGGAGGATCGCGCGCTCTACGTTGAAGTCTTCAATCTCGCTCATCGCGCTGCCACATAGCCCGCTCACACCGACGCCGCGTTTACAGACGGTCGATGATCTCTTCGACCGCGCGCTCGCCGGTCTCCAACGCGCCGTGTACGGTCGCAAAATGCCCGCCGGTGTGCGTGGCCTCCCCCGCAAAGTGCAGCCGGCCTTCAACCGCAGCGAGATCGCCGCGCAGGCCGCTTGATCCCGGCGAAGGATAGCTGTAGGAGCCCAGCACCGTAGGCTCCTTGGTCCAGTCCTGGATCCGCGAGTCCACAAACGCCGCCGTCGCCGCGCCGCCGTACACGGTGTCCAACGCCGCCAGCACATCGTCTACCGCAGCCGCGCCCCGCGCCGACAGCGCCGCAGCGGGCGCGCCCATCACAAAAGCCGTGAGCTGAAGCGGGTTTGCGGTGCGACCGAGCCCGGTCGCCCACAGCTCCGGCACCCCGGGGACGCCGTAGAGCGACCCGAGATCATCGGACCAGAACCGGCTGGAGAACGTCAGGATGATCTTCATGCCGTTGCCCATGCCGATTCCGTCGATCGCGGCGGTGCGATCGGCAGAGAGCGGGGGATCGAAGGTGATCAGCCCCGCCTTCAGCACGCCCAACGACACCGTCAGGATGCCGTAGTCGGCGTCGACCGTCGTCCCGTCGGAGAGCGAAACCCGAACGCCGCCTTCTGGCGCGCCCGCGGTGATGATCGACGTGACCTGCGCGCCGGTGCGCACGATCGTCCGCGAGTCCGGGCACGCCAGCTCAATCAGCGACAAGATGCTGACGGAAGCAAGACCAAAGTTCTTGGCTCCCGCCGTCCACTTGTCGTCTTCTTCCGCGAGCGAGAGCGCGCCGATGTGCGCGTTGTCCGAGCCGTATTCGTTGCCGATCTGCGCGTCGGCGAGGAAGCGCACGCGGTCGGCGATGCCTTCGTCCGCGAGCCGCTCGTCGACGGTGACATCGCTGCCGGTCCAATCGGCGGCCTCGTCCACAAAGGTCGCGGCGGCGGCGAGCACCGTGTCCGACTCGAGCACGCTCTCGTCGTGCAGCGCCCTGTTGCCGTCGGCGTCCTGCATCCAAAACCAGTCTTGGTCGTCGGCGTCGACAAACGCGGCGTCGGCGTCTTCGCACATCGAGTAGAGCACGCTGTTTTGCCCGTGGATCTCCTCGGCGCCCAGCTCTACCGGGTAGTCGGCGAGCGTGTCATCCGGGCGCACCCGTCCCCCGTAGCGGTCGGACGCTTCGAGCAACACGACGCTGAAGCCCTTGTCGATCAGCAGCTGCGCAGCCCAAAGGCCCGCAGCGCCCGCGCCGACCACCACGACGCGAGTCCCCTTTCCAGGGGTACACGCGAGCAGCGGCAAGGTCGCAGCGCCCTTCAAGAAGCTGCGGCGACGCAGCAGAAAGCCAGAGAGCGCGGGCTTCACTTGGTCGCGTCCATCCCGATGCGCCAGCCGCCCTTGCGGTCCCAGTCTGCGTGGTAGATCG
>CAIUMM010000182.1 GCA_903900265.1 uncultured Pseudomonadota bacterium | reverse complement strand
CGGCGTCGTCGCAATCTCCGTCGTCTTCGGAGTAGCCGTCGCCGTCATCATCGTAGGCGTCGGTGTTGTCGTCGATGAGCCCGTCACAGTCTTCGTCGCGGTCATCGGCGGTCTGGGACGCGCCGGGATGGACGTAGGCCAAGGTGTCGTCGCAGTCGTCGCCGCCGTAGTCCGCGCTGTCGTAGCCATCGCCGTCGGCGTCAAAATCGCTGGCGCCGTCGCAGTCGGAGTCCACGCCGTCGTAGGCCGGGTCAGCGGCGTCTGGGTAGGTGGACGCGTCGGTGTCATCGCAGTCGTCGCCTCGGTAGGCATCGGACGGATGCCCATCGGCGTCGGCGTCGTAGTCGTCCGCGCCGTCGCAGTTGCTGTCTACGCCGTCATACCAAGCGTCCGGAGCGCTCCCGTACACCGCAGCGTTGCTATCATTACAGTCATCGCCGCCCCATTCATCCAGATCGTGGCCGTCGCCGTCTGCGTCAAAGTCGGAGCCGCCCGAACAGTCGCTGTCTATGCCGTCATACCAGCGATCGGCGGCGCCAGGATGCACCGCGGAGCTTGCGTCGTCACAGTCATCGCCCCCGTAGGCTGAGGCGTTGTGTCCGTCGCCGTCTACGTCGTAGTCCGAGCCGCCAGAACAGTCGTTGTCGACGCCATCGTAAGGCACCTCGGGCGCGCCTACGTAGACGGTAGCGGCGGAGTCGTCGCAGTCGGTGCCGCCCCAGCTCGCCGAGTCGTATCCGTCGGCGTCGGCGTCGTAGTCGCTCGCGCCGTCGCAGTTGGAGTCCACGCCGTCGTACCAAGCGTCGGCGTGCCCAGGGTAAATGGTCGCCGCGGCGTCGTCGCAGTCGTCGCCGCCCGCGGCGATATCGTCGTGCCCGTCGCCGTCAGCGTCGTAGTCCCCTGCCCCGTCGCAGTCCGAGTCGACGCCGTCGTACCACGTCTCCGCGACGCCGGGGTTGATGCCGGCGTTCACGTCGTCGCAGTCGTCGCCCAAGTAGGCATCGGCGACGTAGCCATCGCCGTCCTGATCGTAGTCGTCGGCGCCGTCACAGTTCGAGTCCACGCCGTCGTACCAAGCGTCCGACGCCCCCAGATAGACCGACGCCGACGTGTCATTGCAATCGGTCCCGCCGTAGCGGTCGGAGCGCGTCCCGTCGCCGTCCTGATCGTAGTCGTCGGCGCCGTCGCAGTCCTCGTCGATGCCGTCATACCAGATCTCCGGGCGCAGCAAGTTGACCCCAGAGTTGGAGTCATCGCAGTCCGAAGCCCGGATCACGTAGCCCGAGGGTTGGTCGACGCTGGTGTAGGTGACAGCGGCGTTGCCGTAGCCGTCGGAGTCGGCGTCCCGGTACCAAACCACGCGCTGGCCCGACTCGCAGACCGCGTAGCCGCTGTAGGAGCACGGATAGTCGTTCCAATATCCGGAGGGATCCCAATTCATGTGCAGGCAATCTTCGTTGCCGGAATTGTTGGGCTCGCCGGACCACCATTGCGTGTAGGTGTTCGGATCCCCGCTTGGGTTGGTCCACGTTCCCTCGGATGCGATGTCGTTGAGGCCTACCCACCACCAGGAGCCCGAGATCGCGTCGATCTTGACGTCGATCCACATGTTCTCGGTGTAGTCAGCGATCTCCGCCAGCATGTATCCATAGGAATTGCACGTGGCTTGTTGGGTGGCCCAATTGGCGCTCGCGGTGACAAACATGTAGGCGTGCACGTTCTGCGCCACTGAGTACGGGCAACCGGTCTCATCGATCGCGCCGTCGCAGTCATCGTCGTAGCCCGAGCAGGTCTCGGTGACCGCGGGGCTGGAGCCGGCGCGGCTGTCGTTGCAGTCGGTGGAATTCGCGACGTACCCGGGAGGCGCGCTCGTAGCGTCGGTGGGAAACCAAGGATCACCGTACCCATCGGCGTCTGAGTCCAGGTACCACGTGGAAGCCCACGCCCGGGGAGCGACGAGCGTCAGCAAAACAGCGAGCGCAACACTTGGCTTCATGGAATTATCTCAACACAATAGTGAACTCGACCCGACGGTTCTGGGCGCGATGTTCGTTGGAGTCGTTGGGGACCAGCGGGGCGGTCTCGCCGTAGCCCTTGGCCGCGAGGCGATTGCGGTCGACGCCGGCTTCGACCAACCAGTTCATCACCGCGCGCGCACGCTCTTCCGACAATCGGTAGTTTGCATCGTCGTTTCCGACGTCATCGGTGTGGCCTTCCACCAACAGGTCGCGCACTTCCGGGTGCTCGGCGAGCACGCGAGCCACCGCATCGAGCACCGGCCTGGACTCCGCGAGGACCACCGCCTGACCCTCGGCAAAGTAGATGCGGTCGGTGATAACGATCTTATCGTTGGCGATCTCCGCGAGGCGCGGGCAGCCATCGGAGGTGCGCGGGTTCTGACCGGGACGGATCGGCTCGTTCGGGCACTGGTCGCGGTGGTCAGGGACGCCGTCCTGATCGGCGTCGGTGTCCGACTCGGGGCAGCCATCGTCATCGCGATCGCCGTCGACGTCTTCGGCGTCTTCCGGGCAATCATCGGACCCATCGGGCACGGCGTCCTGATCGCCGTCGTCCTCGGGGCATCCATCGGAGTCGATGACGCCGTCAATGTCCTCGCGCGCGTCTGGGCACTCGTCCTTCGCGTCGCGAAAGCCGTCCCCGTCGTTGTCGAGATCCGGACAACCATCGCCGTCCCGATAGCCGTCTTTGTCCTCGGCGCGGTCTGGGCATTGGTCGGCGCTGCCCACGAGTCCGTCTGCGTCGTTGTCCACGGCCGGCGCCACGCCCAGCGCCGAGTATCCAAGCCCCACAACGAGCCGATATTTGCTGGCGCCGATCCCGCTGGTCACGCCGCCGCCGCCGCCCAGATCGGCGTACAAGCCCAGCGGGAGCCGATAGCGCGCGTGCCCAAGCACCTCGACCGGCAACGCATCTACGTCGAAGCTCGCGGACGGCGTGGCGTGCGCTTCGGCGCCCAAGGAGCCTGCGTCCCCTAAGGCGACGTGTACCCCGAGGCCCGCCATGAGCCCCCTGCCCCACTGCACGTTCCGCACCGCCTCCTCCGGGCCAACGCGCCCGCCGATGTTGAGATCCCATCCAAAAACGCCGATCTCTTGCGCGACCGCGACGGTGGCGCCGAACCCAAAGCCGGCGTCGCCCAAAAAGTGCTCGCTCGGGCCAGTAGGCACCCAAAAAGCAGGGACGATCGCGATTCCAGGGCGAGCGTCGCGCACGGTGAGCAGCGGCACCGTGCCCTCCACGCGCAGATCGCCTACCCCCGAAAACGTGCCGCTCTGGTCGACGGCCAGCGCGTAGACCGGGAGCACCGCGTCGACGCGCGCGTAGCCGAGGATCGAAACTCCGGCGGCGACGTTGGCGGTCAGCGTCGCGTCGATCACCGGGATCACCTGCTCTCCGATGCGCTCCATCAGCGGATCATCGGCGTAGTCCATGAGCACGCCGACGTCCCACGCGCCCTTCCAACCGGCAGACGGATACGCCAGCTCCAAGTATCCCAGCGGATTTCCGACATGCCCGGCCGCGGAGAACCCATGGGCGTCGAGCCCGCCAGAGTCGGCGGCCCAGGCCGGGCCTGCGGACAACGCGCAACTGAGCGCGATCAACGCCATGCGCTGCGCAGCGGAGCGCCGGACTGCGGGGCGGCACACCGGGACGATGCACCCTGCCGGGCTGGTGGGCGAGCGGCTGAAACGGGACACACAAACTCCGGCACAGGGCGGCCGGATACTACCACGGCAGCGCACGACAGAGCACGGCAGGCCCGACTCGCGCACGGTGATAGCAGCATGGTATGGCCAGCTTGCTCGTCGCCCACAACCTGCACGCGGCGCTCGACCCTCGAGGCGCCGCAGAGCGCAAGCCGTACCCGCCGATGGGCCCGCTGGTCACGGTCGCCGAGCTTGAGCGCGAGGGCCACGAGGTCGCGTTCTACGACGGCACCTTCGGTGCGGTGGCAGACTTTCAAGCCGCGCTCGATGGGCACCGCCCAACCCGCGTAGCGATCCTCGCCGACCCGCACAACGTCTCTCAAAAGATGTGCTTGTCGGTCTGGCGCAGCGCGGCGCTCGAGATGGTGCGGATGGCGCGGGCGATCGGCGCCGAGGTGCTCGTCGCCGGGCCGGATGTGTCCGACCACCCCGACGTCTACGCGGCGAGCGGGGTGACGGCGGTGGTCGGGGAGCATGACGACGCGGTGCTGCGCTGGGCGAGCGGCGGAATGGTCCCCCCCGGGCGCCAGAGTCCACGCTCCAACCTCGAACACGTGCCAGTCCCGGCCTGGGACCGCGTGGACATGGGGCGCTACGCGCAGGTCTGGCGGGCGGCGCACGGCGTGTGGGAGCTGAACGTCTCTACCGCGCGCGGCTGTCCATTTCGCTGCAACTGGTGCGCAAAACCCACGTGGGGCCGGCGCTACACCGTGCGGCCACCCGAGCAGGTCTGGGCCGAGATCACCGCGCTGCGCGAGCGCTACCAACCCGACCGCATCTGGTTTACCGACGACATCTTCGGCATCCAGAAGGACTGGCTCGCGCGTTTTGCGGCCCTCGCCGCCTCAAATCCGATCCCGTTCCGATGCTTGTCGCGGGCCGACCTGCTGACCGACCCCGCGGTGGTGCAGAACCTCGCGCGCGCCGGGGCGGTAGAGGTGTGGCTGGGCGCTGAGAGCGGCAGCGACCGCGTACTAACGGCGATGGACAAAGACGGGACCGTAGACGAGATTCGCACCGCCGCTCGACTGCTCCACAACTACGGTATTCAAACCGGCTTCTTTCTCCAGCTTGGCTACCCGGGCGAGGGCTACGCCGAGCTGATGCAGACCATCCGCCTCGTCCGAGAGCTGCAGCCTGAGCAGATCGGCGTCTCGGTCAGCTATCCGCTTCCGGGGACGGTATTTTGGGAGCGCACGCTCGCTGGCTCCGCCGACACGGCCGACGCGCGGTGGGCGGGCTCGATGGAAAATCGGGTGATGTTCGCGTCGCCGTTCCCGCAGTCGTTCTACGATGCAGCCCGCGAAGTCTTGCGCGCAGAGCACGCGATCGCGCGGTTTGCCCGCACGCCGACGCTGGATGGCGCGCTTCGGCTACCCTGGCATCTCGGCCGATGGCCCGTGCACCGCGCCCGAATCTGGAGCCACCGCGGGGCCGACGGCGAGCGCCTCGATCGCGGCACGCACTGAGGCATACGTCCAAGGTTCAGCCATCACGTGCTCGCGAGCGAGGCTGAACGGGATGCTGAGTCGTCGGCACTCCTGCTGCACAAAACGACGCCGACCACGCCCGACCGGAAACCGAAGCAGAACGGACGCGCGGACTTGGGGCGGCACCGCCGAGTACAGCAGGCCGATGGAGTCATCCGCGGGCCCCTGCGTCACCACCGTCTTCAGCCCGCGCGCGCAGCGATCGCGAAGCAAGCCGCCAAGCAGGGAGACTGCGCCCTCGCGGCCGTACAAACAATCCACACCATCGAGGATCAAGCCGGGGGCTTGCTCCGTCGTGGCCGAGAACTTTCCGTAGCGCGCGCGAGACACCAGCTGCGCGCGGAGCGCGGCGCCGTCCATGCGCAGCACGTTCGAGGCCGCCACACCCCAGGTGTCCAGAAAACGCTTGGAGACGCTCGATTTTCCAGACCCGCCTGGCCCGAGCAAAAACACAAGGTGCCGCGTCGCGATGACCTTGGGGATGGGCCGACTGCTGAGGAATTCCCCTGCCGTCCGCGTCAAATGTGCAGGAGCACACTGCGGTTCATGCAGGTCAGCGTCAGCGATTGCGAGCTCTTTCACGGACGGACCAACGTAGGGGATGGAAAAATAGGACAAAATCGACGCCTCGGCAATGCCTACCAGCGAGGTTTGACCTTAGCATGAATGGCCGCGACGATGTCGCCGATCGGCGTCCCGGGAGGGAACACCATCGCAACACCGGCGTCCATCAACGGCGGTACATCGGACTCGGGGATGATCCCGCCGGCGAGCACAAGGACGTCTTCACGTCCCGCCTCGCGCAGCAGGCGCACCACGGCGGGGAGCAGGTGGTTGTGCGCGCCCGAAAGCACCGAGAGCCCGACGACCTGTACGTCTTCGTCCACCGCCGCGCGCACGATCTGCTGCGGCGTCTGGTGCAAGCCGGTGTAGATCACCTCAAAGCCGGCGTCACGCAATCCGCGTGCGACGACCTTGGCGCCGCGGTCGTGGCCGTCGAGACCGGGCTTGGCGATGAGTACGCGGATCGGGAGGCTCATGGACTATCCGAGGTAGTTGCGAGAGATGACGATGCGCTGGATCTCGCTGGTGCCTTCATACAACGTCGTGATGCGGGCGTCACGGAACAGGCGCTCCACCTCGTATTCTTTGGAGTAGCCGTAGCCGCCGTGGATCTGCAGCGCCTTGTCGGCGCAGAAGTTCGCGGTTTCGGAGGCGGCGAGCTTGGCCATCGAGCAGTAGTGGGAGGCCCGCGCCGAGTCCGCGCCGTCCTTGAAGATCGCCGCCCGCCACGTCAGCAGGCGAGCCGACTCAATGCGGGTAGCCATGTCGGCGATCATCCACTGGATCGCCTGGTTTGCCGCGATCGGCTTGCCAAACGCCATGCGCTGCCGAGCGTGCGCGACCGCGAGATCAAAAGCACGCTGGGCGATGCCCAAGGCCTGCGCTGCGATGCCGATGCGCCCGCCATCCAGCGTAGCCATAGCGATGCGGAAGCCCTGACGCTCGGCGCCAAGCAGGTTCTCCCGCGAGACGCGCAGGTTCTCAAACACCAGCTCGGACGTAGCGCTGGAGGTGATCCCCAGTTTCTCTTCGAGTTTGCCGACGTTGAACCCCGGCGCCTTGGCGTCGAGGATGAACGCGCAAACTGCCTTGTTGCGCTCTTCGGGGGCGAGGCTCGCGTAGCCCACGCACAGATCGGCGAAAGGCGCGTTGGTGATCCAGATCTTGTTGCCGTTCAGCACGTAGTCATCGCCGTCCGGCGTGGCGCGGGTGCGCTGCGCGCCGGCGTCGCTGCCTGCGTCCGGCTCGGTCAGCGCGTAGCAGCCGAGCTTCGTGCCGCTCGCCAGATCCGGCAGGTACTTCAGCTTCTGCGCTTCGGTACCATTCGCGAGGATCGGCCAGCAAACCAAGGAGTTGTTCACCGACATCGTCACGCCGACGGAGGCGTCCGCGTAGCAGATCTCTTCGAGGGCAACGACATACGCGAGCGTCGAGAGGCCCGCGCCGCCGTAGGCCTCGGGCACGAACATGCCCATGAACCCCATCTCGCCGAGCTGGCGCACCAGATCGGCGGGAAACGCGTGCTCATGGTCTCGCTTCTGGGCGCCGGGGAGCACCTCTTTGCGGGCAAAGTCACGGGCAAGCTGCTGGATCTGCTGGACGTCTTCGGGGAGTTCAAACATCGGGCTTCCTCTGGGGGCGGGGATCTATCGCTTTCCGGGGCCGGGCGCTTTCCAGACCCCTCCGTCCGCAGGCTGACGGGTGCAGATTTTGTCTTTGGCGTCCACCACGGCTTGGCGCGTGCTGGGGTCCGTCGCCCAAGCATATTCGGGGACGGAAGCGCAGATCGACCGCGATTGGCGGAGCAGCGAGGTGATCTCCGCCGACGCGGCGGAGGCGCAGGTCGCGTCCGGGCACTCACCGGCGACAAACGCCGCTTCGCGACCGATGCGGTTGCGAAAAAAGTGGCGCCAGAACAAGAACGGCAGGGTGCGATCGTTGAGCTTGGGCTTGATGGGCGCAAAGTGTACTCCCACCGCTGCGACAGGCTCGTCGATCCAGCCCATCGCGAGCATGCCGAGGAGGTGGTCCTGGCACTCTTTGACCCACGACCCCCGTTCACACGCGGTCAGCGCGCCGAGCGTGTCTCCGGCTCGGGATTGCGCTTCTGCTGCCTCAAACCAGCACTCGTCTTGCCATTTTTGCGTGGCAGCGTCGGCGCAACGTTCAAAGTACGAAAAGCGCGCCGACACCGCAGCTTGGCAGTCTCCGCGGTCCGCCTCGCTGCGGATCCCTCCGCATGTGCTCCATCCCGCAGCGCCGTCCTCGGCCCGCAGCGCGCGCGCGTAGAGCACGTGATCCGCCTCCACGGCGCAGCCTGCAAGCCAACCGAGAAGCCAGAGGAACGAGAGCATACAAACCCGAAGCACGCTCCTCTCTATCTCCTGCGCTACGTTGTCGCTGATGTACGTGGACACGCTGCTGATGCTCGCGACGCTCGCTTGGGGCGCGACGCCGCCCGATGCCGAGTGGGTGCTGACGCTGCCGACGGGCGACGCGGCAGCCGCGCTGAATGCGCAGGGCTGCACGGTAGAGGCCCAAGCTGGCGTCGCCGCACAAGCGAGGTGCCCGGACACCGCGCTGGCGGGTCTGCGGGCGCTCCCCGGGGCTCGCGTGCGTGCGCCCGAGCTTGGGCGCCCGAAAGGCACATCGGACGCCGACCGCGTCGAGACTGAGGGCTACGACGCGATCTTTGCGCGGGACTGGCACGCGGCGGGGATCACCGGGAAGCACGTCACCGTCGGCATCATCGATGTAGGGTTCGCCGGGTACGAAGACCTGCTCGGAACCGAGCTGCCCGTCGACGTCGAGACCGACTTCCGCTTCGGGGACCCGTCCCGCTCCTCGCACGGAACCGCGGTCGCCGAGGTCATCCACGACCTCGCGCCCGACGCCGCGTTGGTGCTCGTCACCTTCGCGACCGACGTCGAGTTCGCGCAGTCGCTGAACATGCTGGCGAACCGCGGCGTGGACGTCGTCAACGGCAGCATCGGTTTTGACAACGTGTGGGCGGCCGATGGGTCCTCCTTGCCCAGCTTTGCGGTCACGTCCGCAGCCGAAATGGGCGTGATCTACGTGGCCGCTGCGGGCAACGAGGATGAAAAGTACAGCGTAGGCGAGCTCACGCGCCCAGACCCCAGCGCGACCGAGGTGTGGCTGGGGGGCGTGGCGACGCACACCGCCTACACCCGCGACGGATTCGCGGCGGTGCGGTTCCGGTGGAGCGAGCCCTTCGGGGCCGCGAGCACCGACATCGACCTGTACCTGCTCAACGCCGCCGGCGAGGAGTGCGGGCGATCGGCGCGCGTGCAGGACGGCACGGGCGATCCCGTCGAGTATGTGTCCACGTCCTTGTGCACCGACGACGTCGTTTTTCCAGTGCTGCGCCTCCGGGATCCGGAGGCGGACGTCACCGGCCTACGTGGCTGGTTGTATGGGGACTACGGGGTGGCGCCGGAGGACCAAACGCACAGTGACTCGTTGACCGTTCCAGCGGACGCCATCGGCGCCTTCAGCATCGGCGCCGTCGACGCGAACGAAGAGGTGCCCGCATGGTCCAGCCGCGGCCCTACGGACGATGGGAGAGAGAAGCCGGACTTTGTCGCGCCTACTGGCGTGAGCACGGCGACCTTAGGAGACCTCGGCCTCGACGGCACCAGCGCCGCAGCCCCACACGCCGCCGGGCTCGCCGCGCTGTGGATCTCCGCCACCCACCGCTATGCAGACCCCGATGGCTTTCGCACCTGGGCCACCGAGAACGCGATCGACCTCGCCCCCGATGGCGTCGATCGCAGGTCAGGTGCAGGCGCGCTGCACGCCGACGCCGTCCCCGAGCGCGTCTGCGGGTGCGACGCCACGGCCAGCTCGCCGCACACCGCCTCGCTCCTGTTGGTGGTTGCCCCCTTTGGCGTGCTGTTGAGCGCCCTCCGCCGTCGTCCCCAACGCGCGAGGTGGCCCTCCGCGAGCGTGCTGTGCGCGCTGTTCGGTCTCTCGGCCTGCGCCGACAAGCCCGTAGACGCCTACATCGTCGTCGTCTCCAGCCGCGTGGTCGACGAGGCCGGCGCGCCGCTCGCCGATGTGCGCGTCACCCTCGGCACGCCCGACGCCGAGATCATCGCCATCCTCTACACGGACGCCCTCGGCCAGTGGACGTGCCCGATAGCAGGCACGGCGCTCGAGGGCAACGAGCTGCGGGCGCTCTACGATATGGAAGGCCATACGCAGGGGATCGCGCGCTATGTGCTGAACTTGCGGAGCCCGACGCTGAGCCCGATGGACCCGGGGCCGTGGCAGACGTGGCAGACCTCCAAGCGCCAGCTTCCTACGATGCAGCTCGCCGAAGCGGTCGAGATCGGCGGCGGGGACGGCCGGCTGATCACGACCTTAGGAGCACCCGTAGGCAGCGCCGCGATCGCGCTGCAGCGAGGCTGGAACGCGCCCGCGGACGCCCCGGTGCTCGCTACGGTCACCACCGGCGACGACGGCCGCTTCGCCCTGCACACCACGCCCGGCTGGTGGACCGCGAGCGTGGAGCCCGACGTCCGCCACGGCCCCGCCCGATTCGGCGTGTTCGTCGGCGCATCCACCATCGATGAGACGGTCAACGCGCCGGGCGTCGTCCCCCCGGTCTGGAGCGCGGACTCCCCGTGGTTGACCGCGACCGTGACGTGGGCCCCACACCCTCTGGATCTCGATCTGCACGTGACGTCCCCGCTCCGCGGCGGACTCGCGGGCGAGGACGGCAGCGGCGTCTTTCATGTGTGGTCGGGAGACCCTCGCCACCCTGAAAACACCGCAGCAGCGGCAGAAGGCGAGCTGCTGATCGCCGACGACGACGGCACCGGCCCCGAGACCATCGTCGTTTACTCCGCCCCCGAAGAGGGCGAAACGCACGTCGCGGTGCTGGACAACGACGATTTTTCAGACCCAGAGTCCGAGCAGCTGGGTCTGGGACGCGTACAGGTGCAGGTCTGGCTCGCGGATCAAGAGCCCGCGTACTTCAGCGCGTCGCCCGGGACAGTCGGCACCCTGTGGCGCCCGCTGGAGATCGAATCCGAGACCGTGTACGCCGTTGAGGACTATGAAATCGGCGTTGCGCCGGACGACGCCGCCGCGATCTGAGCGAACTCGAAGAAATACTCAAAATCGCCCACTAAACATGGCGATGTATGCCGGGTTGAGTTAGCGCCCCGCCCTTCGAGTAGCGGACACATGGAGCTCTTTCCTGAGCGGCTGGTCGCCGATCTGGAGCGTCTAAACGGCGCGAGCCACACGTACCTGAAGCAGGTGTGTGGAGCGGAGCAGGGTCCGCTGCGGGAGAGCTTGCGCAAAGCGGTCAACGGCGTGAGCGTGGCGCTCCGCGACCGCGCCATCGAGCTGTTGTCGTCGCTGGACAATCGAAGGTTTTTTCAGGGCTTTGCCGAGGTCGTCACGCTGACGGGTTTGGGGCGCGCCGGTTGGGACCTGACCCGACTGCATCGGCCCGGGCCGCAGCTGGAGATGTGCGCTCCCGGCGGTACGCCGTGGGTGTTGAGCGTTTTGGCCTTTCTGCATCAAGTGCGCCCTGGTGGCGAGCTGAGCAGCCGGGAGATGCTGACCTCCGCGTTGCAACAGGTACAGGGAAAGCACCGATTTAGCGTACTGATTCGCCGTTGGCTTCCCCATGACTTCGATCCGCAGCCGATGCGCACCGCGATCGAAGCATGGCTGGTGCAGGTCGATCAGAACCGTTGGGAGGGCTTGTACGCCGCCTACGACGACGATCGCATCTCGGTCGAATTCTGCCTGACGGGCGAGAAGGTACGACGCGGCGAGCCGCTGCTCGCGCAGGTGCTCGGCCCTTTCCTCGCGAATCGTACGCTCGAGGCGGTGGAGCCGCGCATCATTCGCGAGCTGGACCGCCACAACGCCTCGGAGCTGCGCAACACGCCGGTGTTGCTGGCCTGCGTGGCGGATCAGCCGTGGGCGCTGTCCCCCGGGTACGCGCGGGACTTCTTGTACGGGCGTCCGCGTGCCATCCTCGGCGGCCCCGACCAGACGGTGTCGCTGTTTTCGCCCACCGGCTCGATCTCGGTGTTTCGCGATCCGCCGTACCGCAACGTAGGCGGCGTGCTGTTGATCGACCGCGAGCCTGCACATCCGATGACCGTGCGGGTGCGCGCATGGCTGAACCCTTGGGCTGACCACCCGCTCCAGCCCGAAGCCATCGGCTTTCGCTGCTTCGCCGAAGATCATGCGGCGAGCAACCTGTATTCCCACACCTGGTCTGAACCGGTGCGCGCGATGCGCTGGCACGGCGACAACCACACCCTGGAGCTGGCGTGAATCCTCATCTCCAACCGCATCTACAGCCTCGCGACGTCGGCTGGATCGAGGTCATCACCGGCTGCATGTTCTCGGGCAAGACCGAGGAGATGATCCGGCGCCTGCGCCGCGCACAGTATGCCCGGCAGAGCGTCGTCGTGTTCAAACCGGCGATCGACCAGCGCTACTCAGCCGACCAGGTCGACTCGCACTCCGGGCAGCACATCAAGAGCTTCCTCGTCGAGCGCGCCACCGACATCCCTTCCCTCGTCGGCGATGCGCGGGTCATCGGCATTGACGAAGGACAGTTCCTTGGGCCAGAGCTGGTCCCGGTATGCGAACAGCTCGCCAATGAAGGCCGCCGGGTCATCGTCGCCGGGCTGGATCAAGACTACATGGGCAGGCCGTTTGAGCCGATCCCGCAGCTGCTTGCAGTCGCGGAGTACATCACCAAGAACCTCGCGATCTGCGTGGTTTGCGGCAATCCGGCAGACCGCAGCCAGCGCGTCGTGAACCGGGACGCCCGCGTGCTCGTGGGCGAGTCCGACGCGTACGAGGCCCGCTGCCGCCTGCACTGGGACCCACACAACTTCGACCCGGTCCAAGAGCCGCTGCTCCTCGGTAAAAACCTCGCTGACCGCAGCTGAGCGCGCGGTCTTACCCGCGAGGTAGCCACCCCAGATCGCGAACGCTGCCGTCTGCGTCTACGCCCGAGCCCGCGTCGATGCACGGAGACATCGGAGAGAGCGAGTACGTCTCGGTCTCCGCGAAAACGGGATCGGCCGCAAAACTGCCGGTGCCCAGCGCCTGATCACTCCCGTCCACATCGGTCCAGAGCAAAAGCGGCGCGGACGGCAGGAACGGTCCCGAGACGATGCTGTTGAGGATCGAGCCGCTCTCGGCGATGCGCCCCGAGCCAAGCTGCACCAACGTGAGGTTCTCGCCGGTCAGCGCGCCGATAGTGAAGTCGCCGGTGCCCTCCCACAAGGTCATCGTGGCGTACAAATCGGCGACCGCGAAACCCCGGCCCTGCACGTTTACGCCGGAGAGCTGTGCCGACTCGGCCGCGATGGCGACGTCGGCGTTGTCCCGAAAGTGCGTGTCGTTCACGGTGACGGTCACGGCGGAGACCACCGGGCCCGCGTTGTCGTAGAACCACCCGGCGTCCAACGTCACAGCGCCGTCGGACACGATCGCCCCGCCCTCCCCGTTCATCAGCGACACGCCGTCGAGGACCAGCGCGCCCGCGCCCACCACCGTGATCACCGGCCCCTGACGCTGCCCGTCCAGCCACGTGGTGTTCCCGCCCGCCGTGGAGACGATGCGCACCGCGCGGTCAACGATGACGAGGTTCTCATAGAACTGCGATGGGCAAACCAGAACATCCAGCGCACCTTCGGTGCCGTCCAGCGCCGCTTGCACGGAGTCGAAGTCGCCGACCGACGGGCACACATACCAGCTCGCGACGGCCGTGTCGGAAGAGTCCGAAGTGTCTGGCGTGTCTGCGGAGTCGGCTGCGGAGTCGGCTGCAGAGTCGGCACGCGCGGCCGTGTCCTCCACCCCCGCCTGACATCCCCAGAGCGCGCTGATCAGGGCGCTCAGCCCGCCCACGCCCACAACCCCTCCCCCGTTCCGCTCAACGACCACACGCCCTGCGGCACCAGCACGGTGTCGCCCCGATGGAGCAGCTCGGCTTCCATCTCCAAGGTTCCCGAAGTGCAGGTCAACGCGCGCCAGCCCGACGGGCGCACGGTGCCCACCTCCGCTTGCTGCACCCGAAAAATCGGCGTCTCAATCAGCCTGCCGCTGCGACGCACCGGCCCCTCCGCAGGCCCCGCGATCGCCACCTCCAACGCCGCTTGCAGGTGCAGCTCGCGGCCACGACCCCAGTCGTACAAGCGCCAGGTGATGTCCGCGGGCTGCTGCACTTCGTAGAGCGTGACGCCGCCGCCGATGGCGTGGATCGTGCCGCACGGCACGTCGATCACGTCCCCTGGGCGCACATCAAACCAACAGAGCTCCTCTTCGATGCTCCCGCTGATCGCCATCTCCCGGAGAGCCTCGCGGGAGACCGAGCGCTTCAACCCCAGCGCGACGCGGGCGCCGGGCTCGGCCTCGAGGATCACCCACGCCTCGGCTTTGCCAAACGCCGCGCCGTGGCGTTTCGCCGTGGCGTCGTCGGGGTGCACTTGCACGGACAGCACGTCGCGCGTGGCGATGAGCTTGATCAGCAGCGGAAAGTCGAGCACATCGCTCAGCACGCGCCCGTCGGGGACGAGGTTGTCGCGCCAGACCTCCCAGCTCTCCCCCACCGGAGGATCGCCGCCCGCCTTGCCGTAGCGCGTCGACAGCGACGCGCCGGCCCAGAGCGGTCGGGTGACGTGGGGTTGGGAACGAACGAACATCAGAACTCCCCGCGTATACCGAGAAACGGGCGCGTGGGGAGGTGGTAGAACATCGACTGCTTCATCACGCCGTCCTCCACGCTGACGGACGGGAGAAAATCGCTCTTCCATCCTACGTAGGCGACGCTGAGCACCTCGAGGTACACCGACAGGCGCAGCTTCGGGAGCGCGTTTCGCCACTCGGCGCGGAGGTCCACCTGATGGAAGTCGGACAGGCGCTGATCGTTGAGGCTCACCTGCTGCACCGTGGAGTCCGTAGCGACCGCCATCTCAGACATCGGACGCCCGGAGTGGTAGTCGTACCGGGACGTGAACCTCCACTTCGGCGTCGCTTGGTATTCGACGCTCGCGCCGAGGGTCCAGCTCTGGGCTTGGGCAGGCACATAGTCCTGTGTAAACACCGTGTTCAGCGGGTTGTGAACCGTAGAGTTCAAATACCCGCCGTTCAGCACCACGTTGAAGCGATCCGACGTCGTCGCGATCATCGCGTCCACGCCGAAATTGCGCCCGGATCCGTCATTGGTGTAGGTCACGCCTTGCTCGACGGCGGCGCGGGAGTCGGGGTTGACGACGAGGTTCGACAGCTCGGCGTAGTAGCCCTCCACCCGGATCAAGCCCCCTTTCCAGCCGGCAAACAGCGGAAAAGCTTGGTCTACGCCCGCGACGATCTGCGCGCTGTGCTCGGCCTGAATGTCGGGATTGCCGTACTCCGGGCTGAGCACCAGCGGATCCTCCACGACGTGGTTGTACATCCCTACGGTGAGCTTGGGGATGGTCCCTGTCGGTAACGGCAACGACACGCCCGCGGACGGCGAGATCAGCACCTCGCCGGTGCGCAGGACGTCGGTGACGCGCAGCCCAGCGCGGGCGCGGAGCACCGCGTTGGACTCGGCCTCCGCGTAGCCCGAGAGCTGAGTCTGCGCGGCCCCACCGCTGAGGTCGATGAGCTCCAGACCGCGGTCGCTGATAGGTAAGGCGGCCCATGTGGGCGTCGCGCGGGTGTCTTCTACGGGGCCGTCAAAGCGGTATTGCCGAACCTGCGCGCTGCCCCCGATGCGCAGGTGCAGCTTCGAGAGCACGCCGCTCGCGCCGTGCAGATCGAGGTCGGAGCGCGCATAGACCTGACTGCGCGTGGTGTTGCGATGCACGTCCCCCGCCAGCGTCTTGTCGATGACGCTGCTGTCGGTGCCGTAGGACACCGTGCTTTGCAGCACCGAAGTTCCAAACTCGGCGCGATGGTCCAGCGACGTCAGGTACACGACGTCGTCGAGCTTGAAGGTGCCGCTGATGGTGATCGCGCTGTCATCCGCCGAGTCCACAAGCGCGAGGTGATCGCTGGTGCGCATCCCGGTGAGCAGCAGGCGTTGCTTGCCAAAGCGCCAAGCGAGGCGCGCAGAGAGCTCGTCATACTCCGGCGCCGCGATCGCGGTGTCGAGTAGGTTCAAAGCCTTCATCGCGCCAAAATAGGCTTCGAGGTAGCTGCGCCGAGCCGCCACCGCGAACGTCAGCGCATCGCCCTTGCCGATCGGTCCCATCAGGAACGCGCGCGCGGTGCTCATCGACACGTCGATCGCCCCGTCCACATCGTGTCGGTCGTCGCGGGGCTGGCCATCCCAGCTGACCACGCTCATGACGGCGCTGGTGCTGTCCGGCATCCGCGAGGGCGGCGCGCCCGCAAAGAAGTCGACCTTTTCGATCATGTCCGGGTTGAAGATCGAGTTGAAGCCCGCGAGATGAAACGGGTTGTCCAGCGGCACGCGGTCGAGCAGGAACACGACGTCGTCGGAGTCCATCCCGCGCACCGAGAACGTGCCCAGCAGATCGCTGTCGCTGGCGACGCCGGGGAGCTTATGCACCGCGCGCGTCACGTCTTCGAGCGCGCCCGGCGTGCTCTCGACGTCGCGCCGCGTGAGCTCGTACACGCCAGTCTCGGGGCTGGGGTTTGGCGCTCGCTCGGCCCGCGCCACGTCGTGCCAGCGTTGGCGCAGCCCGATCACCACCACCTCCCGGGACGGGCCCGCGGGCGTCAGCCGGATGGTGGTCGCGCGCGTCTCTCCGGCGCGAACTTCGACTTCGCCGGACGCGCTGGTGAAGCCGTCCCGATCGCACACAAAATCGTAGAAGCCGGGCGCGAGGAAGGGCGCGGTGACCACCCCGGCGCCGGTGGACGTGTACGTGCGAGCGGTGCTGCCGTCGCGGGCCTGTAGGGTGAAGCGCACCTCTGGCAGCTCGATCTGCTGGGGATCAAGAAAGCGAACCTGAAGCGTGCCGGGGACGAGATTTCCCTGTTGATCCTCGACGTTCAGCGCAAAGTTGAAGGCGTAGTCCACCGTGCCGGGGACCGGCAACCCGTCGTTGGATGTGGCGGGGTTGAAGTGCATCCGCAGCGCGGCCGCGGCAGCGGCGGCGTCGACGTCCTCTCGCACACCTTGAAGCAGCGTAGAGCCGGTGGGCGCGCCGTTCTCGTCCACGGCGATGCGCAAGATCACCGTGCCGCCCACGCGATCGTGAAGGGCCGAGGCGGGATAAACCGGCGGCGATGCAGGCAAAGGCACAGGGTCGGTGGCCGCCAACGCACGGCAGAGCCAGAGCAGAAGGGTCACGGAAGAGCCTGTAGATCGAGCGCCGTTCGCTCCCCGCGAAATCCAATGCGCAGCCCTTCGCTGCGCGCAAACGCCTGCGCCAACAGGTGCGCCTCCGCCGTAGAGTACAAGCCCTCGGCGCACCCTATGGTGCGCGCGCCATCGACCTCGCCGGGCCACAGCGGGCTGCGCAGCGCCTCATCGCCCCGGGCCTCCACGAGGCTGAGCACCGGGGAGCCTGACCGCGCCGGCGCGATCAGGAAGGCCGCAGCGCCCTCGGCGAGGGGCGCGTCCACTCCTGCGAGGCGCCATCCCAGCTCGGAGTCTGCGCCCAGATCATCGGCGAGCAGCACGATCGCTGCCTGCTCGTGCGCGACGACATGCACCATCGCGCGCTCGAAGGTGCGCAGCACGGTCAACGGTCCGGCGCAGAGCGTCTCGGAAGGCCCCCGCAAGCCAAACGCCATCGAGAGGTGCCCGGGCGCCGCGTTGTGCACGCTGTTCTGAAACGCCAGCGGGCTCGCCATCGCCGGACCTTTGGTGAACAGCGACTTCAAAAAGCTGTAGGAGGATAGAAACTCGCCGATGCCCGTCCCAAAAAACAACGCAAGTTCATCGCGGTCAAAATCCACATCCGCCGAGCGGCAGGCGTCCGGAGCGGACTCCAGCACCGGCGAGAGCGCGCACGCACCCAATCGAGCGAGACGCGAAAACCGTCGCCAACCGCCGGCTTCTACGCGCGTCGGCCGCGGGATGTCCTGCCCGCCCGCCGGCATCGCGAGGCTGCCCGCCGCCAACACCGACACCTTCATCGTCCACGCTCCGTGGTGCCGGACCAACGCAGGGCCAGCGCCGCGTTGTGGCCTCCAAACGCCAAGTTGACCGACACCCCGACGCGCTGAGGGACGAAGCGCGGCTGATCGTGAACCGCTACGCCCGGGATGGCCTGGGCGCACCGGACCGCGGGCGGCACGATCCCCCGCCGCATGGACTCTGCGAGGATCACCGCCTCCACCACGCCAGCCGCTCCGAGCGTGTGACCAAACGCCCCTTTGACCGCCGACACCGGCGCGTTCGGGGCAGCCTCGGCGATGGAGAGCGCCTCCACGCCGTCATTGGTGGGCGTCCCTGTGGCGTGGGCGTTGACATGATCGATGGCGCCGCGATCGATGCCTTCGGGCGCGATGGCGGCGAGCACCGCCCGCACCAGACCCTTGCCGGTGGGCTCGGGCGCGGTGAGATGAAAGGCGTCGGTGCGCGTCGCGCAGCCGATCAGCTCCAGATCCCCGGGGCCCGGCTCCAGCAGCGCAAACGCGGCGGCCTCGCCGATCGCCATCCCATCGCGCTCAACGTCAAACGGACGGCAGGAGGTGCGGGTATAGGCTCCCAGCGCGCGGAAGCCGAACAGCGTGGTCCTGCACAGCGCGTCCGAGCCGACCACCAGCGCGCGCTTGCATCGCCCGGCCCGAAGCAGATCCGCCGCGACCCCGAAAGCCACGGTCCCCGACGTACATGCCGTAGATACGACCACCCGCGGCCCTGTCGCGCCCAACCAGTCGCCTACGGCCTCAGCGGGCCGATGTGCGAGGTGGTTCCAGAGATAATCCTCCGGGACCTCCGGAGAGTCGCCCGCGAGGTGCTGCGCGATGGCGGTCTCGCCCAGCAGCATGCCCGATGTGGTGTTTGCAAACACGATCGCCAACCCATCGGGGTCGATGGACATTCCCGCGCGGATCGCTTCGTCCAGCGCAGCGATCGCAAGACCAAAGGTGCGATGCCTCGAATAAGCGCTCACATCCATGGGAACCATGGCGATCGGCATGTCCTCCGGAGCCCAATCCGGACGAGCGCCGCCGATCCGCACGGCGGACTCGCCCGCACACAAGGAGGCGAACGAGCTCGGGAGATCGCCAAGCGCGGTCAAGCAACCAAACGAGGCGAGATGGATCGGAGCGCGCATCGGCTGTGAACCCTATCCCGACTTGCGGCCTGACAGCAGTACGTTGGCGAAAGGCGTGCCCGCCGAGCAGTCTTCGGTGCGCACGTCCGTCAACAATTCGCTCATCCACTGTGTAAGGCCGGACGCGCCCTCAGCCCGGACGCCTTCTCCCACGTGGCGACCGCCGGCTACCAGCGCTCGCTCGGCCCCGACGGTGAGCGCGCCACGAAGCCCTCGTGCAGCGTCGGGGTCCCGAACCAGCAGCGCCCCTCCCGGCCGCAGCCGCGCCACGAGCGCCGCCAAAACCGCACGCTGCTCCTCGGACGAGAGGTAGTGCAGCACGTCAATGCAGGTGATCACGTCCCAGTCTCCCTGCGGCACCCCTGCGGCATCGAGCGCACGCGCATCTCCGACCGAGAACCCTTCGCCGAACAGCGCGTTGGCCTGCGCGACCCTATCTTTGTCAGGATCAATGCCGTACGGGTGCAAGGAGTGGCCGGCGGAGTGCAAGTACACGGCGAGCAGTCCCTCTCCGCAGCCTACGTCCAGCCAACGCCCGGAGCGCGGCATGCGCTCGTGCAGCGCCCAAAACACCGGGTCAGCGCTGGTCTTTCCGCCAGCCCACCCCGCTTGGAATCTCCCGAGCGTAGCGTACCGCTGCTTCACCAACGCGCAAACTTCCCAGGGACGAAGCCCGGAGAGCGCCCCGGTGAGCTGCTCCTCCACCGCGCGCGTGACCTCGCGCCGGGTGCGCCCCGCGACAGGCACCGGCTGCAGAACCTGTAGGTGAAAGCGGCTGAACGCCTTCAACGCAAACGGCGAGCCCTTGGGGAGCGCGTCTCGGGTGCCGGAGATGCAGATGGGGAGCACATCGGTTCCGCTCTGGATCGCGATCTCAAACACGCCACGCTTCAGCGGGAGCAGGCCAGGACCATCGCCGCGCGTGCCTTCGGGGAAAACCAGCACGCTGGCGCCCTCCGCGAGCTCCCGGCGCACGTGATCGACCGCGCGTTGCAGGCTCTCCGGCGTAGACGGGTCAAGGTTGATGTGGCGACCGTGGCGCGCCATCCAGCCGAACACGGGCATCCGGAACACCCCTGGACGGGCGAGGATGCGGATCGGCAACGGCAACCGAGACGCGACCGGAATATCCAGCATGCTCTGATGGTTAGAAGCCAATATCCATGGCCCCTTCCCCAGTCGCTCCAAACCCGTGGTGGTCACCCGCCAAAACGGCCAGTGCGCGTGGATCATCAGCCCGCCCCACATCCACCGGGTCAGCGTCGCCGCTACCCGGCGGCGGGGGTCAAACAGGATCGCGGCCGCCTGTAAAGGCCCGACAACCGTCAGAAAAATCACCGTGAATAGTCCAAAAATGAACAAGTTCCAGAGGCCGATGACCCGAATGAAAAGCCACTTCCACATCGCCGCCGCGCTTATCGCAAGTACGGTCCTTCTGGCACCCGCCGACGCCGCCGAACCCCATTTGGACGCCACGGTTTGGACCGAGCTCGCGCGCACGCACGAGCTCAGCGCCCGGTTCACGCAGGTCCAGCATCGCGCCATCCTCAAGAACCCGCTCACCAGCACGGGCACCGTGCACTTCACGCGCCCGCAAACCTTGGATTGGCTGGTGGAGACCCCAACGCGCAGCTCATTCACGCTGAAGAACTCGATCGCGACCATGTCCTACCCCGAGCTCGGAATGACCGATACCATCGACCTCGCCAGCGTTCCGGACGCAAGCCGCCTCGCGACGAGCTTGTTGGTGTGGATGCAAGCGGACGGCGCGGCCGTCGAGCGCGACTTCCGCGTGACGTACGGAGACGGCTCCGCGCACCTCGCCCCGCGCGATCCCCAGCTCCAAAAGCTCCTGAGCGGCATCGACATCCGAGTCGCGGCAAACCCGTACCGGGTCACCGGTGTGACGCTGTTGGAGCCCGCCGGAGACTCCGTAAACATCACGTTCTCAGACGTAGTCTTGAAGTAAAACATCAAGGGTTTGGCTACGTGCCACCCCGATGATACCGGCGCCGCCCCATGTCTCGTCTCCGAAGCCTGAAGATCCGCCTCACCGTACTGGGGCTCCTGTGCGCCGCGCTCGCTGTGGTTGCCACGCGGGTGCGGGTATCGCTTGACCTCGCGGACGCTCTGCCCAAAGACGGCGATGCAGGCGCTGCATTCGCGGATGTGCGACGGTTTTCGCTGCTCGACACCATCCTGATCGACGTCAACGGCGAAGGCCACACCCCCGAAGAGCTCCACGCCGCGGTCGATGCGCTGGGAGCAAAGCTCCAAACCCGCGTGGGAACCGACCTCGCCAGCGTACGCTTCACGTATGGCATGAAGGATGGCATCGATCTCGCCCGGGCGGCCGAGCCGGGCCTCGTGGTGCTGACGCCCGAAGCAGAGCTCGAAGACAAGCTGAGCGCCGCCGGGATGCAGCGAACGCTGGAGCGCGTCCGCAGCCAGCTCTTCGGACCAGCGAGCGCGCTGGCGGCGAAACAGCTGGCCCATGACCCGCTTGGGCTGGGGTCCGGGTTCACGACTCGCCTCAGCAGCACCCAAGCGGCGGGGACCAAGCTCTCGGGCGGGCACCTGCTCTCCGCAGACGGCACGCACGCGCTGATCCTCGCCCGCGCGATCGGCGCGGCGCTGGGTACAGCGCCAGACAGCCCGATCATCGTGCACATGCGGGAGGACCTCGGCGCCAGCCCCCTCCCCGCCGACTGGATCGGCGCGCATCGCTTCGCGGCCGAGGCCAGCGAGCAGATCCAGCGCGAGGTCAATGTCGCGGTGACGACCGGCACGATCGGCGTGCTGCTTGTGTTTCTGCTGTCGTTCCGGTCCATCCGACCCATACTCGGGACCTTTCCGCCGCTGATTGTGGGCAGCCTCGTCGCCACCGCGGTGGCGGCGGTGATCTCTCCGATTCACGGCATCGCCCTCGCGTTTGGCGGCGCGCTGGCGGGCATGGGCGTGGACTACTGGATCCACCTGTACCTGTCCGGCGTGCGCGACGGTGTAAAAGACACCTTTGAAGATCGACTTACTCAGGGAGAGCGCGCCCTGAAAGAGCTGATGCCGGCGTACTTGATCTCCGTCGGCGCGACGGTGCTCGCCTTCGTCGCGCTGGCGACCAGCGCCTACCAGGCGGTCAGCGATCTCGGCCTGATCGGAATCGGCTGTTCTATCGGCGCTTTCGGGACCATCGCGCTCGCCGGCCCTGCGCTGTTCGCGGCCTTGGCACGGCCGGGAGATCGCGTGCCTTGGCTCCCGCTGCCGATGCGCGTGCCCGGGTTGCTCGCAGGAGCCTTGCTGCTTGCGCTCGCGGCGCTCGGAACCCGCGCCATGAACGTACACTTCGACGGCGATCCTCGGTCGATGGACGCCCGTTTGCCCGCGACTGCCGCGCTCGACGCGGCGATCCGCGCTCGGTATGGCGGCGAGACCACACAGGGGCTGATCGTCGCGGAAGGAGCGTCGCTCGACGCCGCCTTGGATGGGCTCGCGCGCGCCACCCAAACCTTGCAGCACGTCAACGGCATCCGGCTGCACTCCCCGTTGGACCTGCTCCCTTCGCCCTCTCAGCGGGCTACCCGCACCGCGTTGGCGGCCGCACCGGGCGTACAGCAGCGCTTCATCGACGCCGCGAACGCCGCGGGGTTCGATCCGACCACGCTCCTGCCCGCCTTCCGTTCGTCGTTGCAGAGCACCGCGAGCCCGGACAAGGCGCAGTGGGAGACCACCGTCGGGGGTGAGATCCTCGCCCGCACGATCCAGGTCGATCCGGACGGACACGCACGCGTCGCGGCCATCGTCATCGGCGTGAGCGAAGCTGCGCTGGCCAACGCCAGCCGCGAGATGCAGTTAGGGCTCGCCGATCAGCCCGATGAGCAGAGCGTCAGCGCACCGGCGGCGCGCTTCGTGTACCCGGCGGGCGTCGCCGCGGCCGGCGCAGAGCGCATCCGCGGCGAGCTGGTTTCCCGCTCAGGACTCGCGTTGGTGGCGGTGCTGCTCTTCATGCTCGTGCGGTACCGCGACGCCGCCAAGGTCTTCGCCGCGAGCCTCCCCTCCTTGGCTGCGGCCGTGGGGACCTTGGGCGTGCTGTCTTGGCTCAACATCGCGCTGACCCCCGTGAGCGGCCCGGCGTTCGTACTGGTGCTCGGCGTGGCGTTTGACCAAGGCATCTTCATGGTCGAAGCCCGTGATGAAGCCGCACGTTCCTCCAACGCCGCCGCCGACCCGCAGCGCACCTTCCTCGCCGCCCGCGCCGCGATCTTCATCGCGCTCGCCACGGCGTTCGCCGGATTTGTCGGCCTCTGCACCGCCACACATCCCGCGGTGTTCGGGGTCGGCGTCACCGAATCGCTGGGCATCGGCTGGACCGCGTTGGCCGCGTTCTTCATCGTGCCGGCGGTGCTCACCGATGACGGGGAGTCAGCGACCCGGCGCTGGGTACGGCGCCTGAGCGTCGCGACCGTGCTCTTCTTTCAAGCCGACGCGATGATCGCGATGGCGGGCTGGATCAAGCCACCTGACGCTCCTCCAAATCCCACCGCCCTCCCGCGGTTGACCGGAACCGCGGTCGATCGCAACGTTGGGAACAACCGCCTGATTCGTACCCACGGCCTCTGGGTGGAGCGCCTTGAAGGCGCGCCCTACGACATCGGCCGCGCCAACGCGATCCTCGCCGGTCCACTCCAAGAGCGCAACGAGGCTGGCATCGTCAGCGAGTTCTACAAGCACGTCACCAATCCCTTGGTTCAATATGGTCTTTTTCGCGCGGTACCGCTGTTCGGAAGCGCGATCGCCAAGACCTTGCCCGACCGGTATCTGACGGAGCTGCGCGGCTACACCGACATCGGCACCGATGACACATTCGGTTGGATCGCGCCGCACTATACGCGCAAGCTCTGCTACCACGCCATCCACGATGTCGGTCAGGCGATGGTAGACAGCCCGCTCATCGCCTGCACCGGCTTTGTCGCGAGCGGCAACCGCGTAGAAGGCGGCCACGCGATGCTGGCGCGCAACTTCGATTTTGACGGCGGACCGTCTTTCGACCACGACAAAGCGGTGATCGCGGTCAAAGGGGAAGGCGTGCTCGGCTTCGTGCACATCGCGATCGTCGGGTTGAACGGGGTGGTCACCGGTCTGAATGAAGCGAAGATCGGCGTGGGCGTGCTCGCAGCGGCGTCGGACGCCAAAGTGCACCTCGGGATGCCGATGATCTTCATCGTCCGCGAGATCCTCGAAAATGCCCGTTCGCTGGACGACGTGCAGCGCATCCTCGACGCGCGCCGGGGTTTTGTGAGCGAAGGCATCCTCGCGGTCGACGGAAAGACGGGCGAATCGACGATCTTTGAGGTCACGCCTAATGACGTGACGCGCCTGCCAGCGGGTGTACAAGCGGAAGGTGGCATGGCGATGGGGCTCTCCAACCACTTCCGCGGGCCACACGCCAGCGATCTCGCCAATCACCTGCGCATGATCGAAGGCACGACCACCGCGCGGCTCGCACGGATGAACGAGCTGCTGGAGCGCACGCCGGTGATCACCGAAGCCAGCGCCATCGCGATCCTCCGCGACCGCAAGGGCGTAGGCGATGCGGAGCTCCCTGACGGCCACGAGTCCTCGATCAACGCGGACATCGCGGCCCACGGCGCAGTCATCGACGCGACAGCCGGCACGATCGTCGTGTCCAGCGCGCCCAACCTCTCAGGTCAGTTCTTGAAGTTTGGGATCGACGATCTGCTCGCTGGAAACTTGGAGCCTGAGGTCGTCGCCGCCGAGGACGACCCCGATCGGACCTGGCGGGTGCAGCGCGCGCGGGAGCTGGTGCGTCTCGCCGGTGGACTGCCTGCGGCGGCCGCCGAGGACAACCTGAAACGGGCACTTCGGTTGAACCCCGGAGATATCGACGCGACCCTCGCGCTGGGCTTGCTGCTGGCCGGGCAAAGTCGGGACACGGAAGCGCGTCCCTTGCTGGAGGCGGTGATGAAGAGCCCCGAGCGGCCCGAGCAGGCGCGCGACGCGAAGGCGGCGCTGCGATGATCAGCCTGCTCTTCGCGATGTGGACCAGCGCCTCCGCCCGAGCTTCCTGCACGCTCCCGGTGATCGAAGACGCCGCGGTGACCGTAGGCATCGAAGTGCATGGCCACACGTTCGGTGGCATGGGCATCGTCAACCTGCACGATCAAGACTGGTCGCTCACGCTGCTCTCGCCGGGGGGCTTGAAGATGTTCAGCGCGCAAGGGCGCTACGCCGCCGACATGCCAGGCCAGCCCGGCACGATCACGACGGGCTTGGACGCGTGGCGGCCGTGGCTGGAGGCCCTCCCCTTCGGGCGCGATCTGCGCACCGCCTTCGCGACCACCGACGGCGCGTGCGGCGCTGAGGGCAAGCTCCGAACGCGCGCGCACGCCTTCAAGGTGGACGGTGTAGACGTCCCGGGTTGGCAACGCTGCTGGCATGGGGCGGGTGGTAACGCCTACGCCGAGCTTCTCCCGGATCGGGTCGTGCTCCACGATCGCTTACGCGGCTACACGCTCACCATCGTGCTCCCCGGGCGCGCGTTGCCGCAGCTGTCGGCGTCGGAGGCACCGTCGTGAGGCTCGACCGCATCCTGATCACCACCCTCGCCGCGCTCGTGCTCATCCTCTGGGCGAGGTCCCCCGTACCCGGTCCGATCTGGCCGATCGCGCTCGCGACCACCACCGCCGCGGTGTTCTTGCTGCTCGCGCGCCGTAGTCCTTGGCCTGCTCCGCCGCCCTTCCCGCCCCGTCCTGCCGTCCTGATCCCCACGTACAACAACTACCGTTCGATCGGCAGCGTCGTCGAGCGCGCCGTGTTGATGGGAACGCCGGTCTTTGTCGTCGACGACGGGAGCACCGACGGTTCGGGCGCGCTCGCAGAAGACGCGGGGGCGACGCTCGTCACCCACGCGGCCAATCGCGGCAAAGGCGCCGCCTTGCTCACCGGCATGAAGGCGCTCGCAAAAGCAGGCTTTACCCACGCGATCTGCCTCGACGCCGACGGGCAGCACCACCCGGAGGACATCCCGGCTTTTGCCGCAGCGATCACCGCGGACCCCTTTGTGATCTACGCCGGCGTTCGCGATCTGAGCACAGCACCCGGCATCAGCCGATTTGGCCGTCGCTTTTCGAACTTCTGGATCTGGGTAGAGACGGGCTGGCGCGTCGCTGACAGCCAATGCGGGTTTCGTTCGTACCCGCTGGCCCCGGTGCTCGCGCTGTCGCTGGGGTCGAGTCGGTACGACATGGAGGTGGAGGTGTTGACCCGAGCGCTGTGGTCGGGGATGCCGGTGAGCGACCTGCCCTGTCAAGTCACCTACCCTCCTAAAGCCGAGCGCGTCACCAGCTTTCGCCCGTTGGTGGACAACGCACGGATCACCTGGGTCAACATCAAGCTGATCGCTGAGCGCATCCTCTGGCCTCCGTACTGGTTCCCTCGCCCCGGCTCGGCCCGCGCGCGCGAGCGCAGTCGGTGGAGCGCGACCTCACGCGGGTTCTCTCTCGGCTGGCGCATCGTGTTCGGCGTGTTGCGCGTCGTCGGCCGCCGCCCCGCGACCGTGTTGGCGCGTGCGGTGTCGCTCTGGTACGTCCCCTTCGCGCCGCGACACGCGCTCAACCAGTATCTTTCCCGCGCCCTTCCTACACAATCTGCATGGATGGGGCGCGCGAAGATCTACGGCAACTTCGCGGAGGCGCTGGTCGACCGGATGGCGTGGGCGCTCCACGGTCCCGATGAGTTTCGGTACGTCAGCGAAGGGACCGAGTGCATGGTGGAGGCGTTCACGCAGCACCGCGGCGCCATTCTGCTCTCCGCGCACGCCGGCAACATCGAATGCACCGCGGGAGCGACCCGCGCGGCGGACCGCATGAAGAGCCTCCACGTGCTCCGGTTCAGCGCGACGGTGGACCACGGCACGGCGGTGCTGAACGGCATGGACCCGAAGTGGCGCCCCCAGGTGATCGCAGTCAACCGAACCGAAGGCTTCAGCGCCCTCGCGGCGCTGCGGGTGCTGCGAGAAGGCGCGGTCGTCGCGATGCACGGCGACCGGCTGATCGACGCGCGCAGCGTGACGGTGAACCTCTTGGGCGCCCCCTGTCAGGTGCCGGCAGGTCCGTGGCTGTTGGCCGCGCTCGCGCAGGTGCCGGTGATCGTCGTCGGCTGCTTCAAGGAGGACGGCCACACCTTTCGCGTGGTGTGCGCCCCGCCGATGGAGTGCAGGTTTGACCGCAAGCGCGACCGTGACGTTCAGATTCAAGAATGGGCGCAACGGTACGCCGACCAAGTGGGGGCATGGGTACAGCGCTGGCCGCTGCAATGGTACAACTTTCATGACCTCTGGACCCAAGAGCCCCCGGTCGAGCAGCGCCCTTCGGGCTCGATCAAGGTTGCCAGTAACGAAGACATAACATAAAGAGACATTCGTCCAAAGGAGAGCGTGTGAGCCAGTCTCTTGATGCCGAGCAAATCATCGCCGACCTTGATCGCATCTTCATCGACCAGTTCGAATTGGAGCCCGCGAAGGTTGTCCCGGAAGCGAGGCTGCGTGAAGATCTGGACCTCGACAGCCTCGACGCCGCCGACATGCTCGTGGCGATTGAAAAGCGCTTCGGAATTCGGCTGGATGACCAGGTTGCGCGCCAGTTTCGCACCGTCTCCGACATCCACAGCTACGTGCGCAAGCTCGTCGCCGAAAAGCACAACAGCGCGCTCAGCGCCGCCACAGACGCTACTTCGTAGCGCGTCAGAGCGCTGCCGTCCTCACGGCAAACGAGGCGGTTTACTGGCCCCGAAGGCACCAAGTACGGCTCCGGAAAAGTATACCCAGAACGAAGAAGGTCGGCGAAATCCCGTGCTTTCTGCGATCAGCGCCTCGCGCTCCTTCAGGGGGATCCAGTCTTCTACCGGGGTGAGGTTCACGTCTGGCAGGGCCTCAGCGAGTCGGGCGCGCATCCACACTTCGTCGATCGGCGCGACTACGCACGGAATCGGGCTCCATGCGCGAACCATCGCACACGCCCCCGCCGCCTGCCCCCCATCACTGGCCACGGCGAGGCGAGCAGGGGCGAGCGGCTCCACGATTTTGAGCGTATAAGCAACGTTCTCATCGGTGTGCAGCGCTTTGGGTTCGAGGGTGATCGCCGCCGCCGGGACGCCCAAGGCGACCATGCCTGCAGCGATGGAGTCAGCCTCGCGAAACGGCGTATAAACGGCATTTCCCGATGCAACGAACGACGAAACCGCGCCGGTCTCATACAGGTGCGCCGCCCAGAGCGCGCGGCGCCATTGGCACCAGGAGAGCGTGCCATCCGCTTCGGTCGGGCACCCAGGCACGAGCGCGACGGTCATCGGCAGATCCGAGGCGGCCAAGGTGTGATAATTGCGAGGACAACCGGCAAGCATAAAGCTCCCCGCGCAGGCGAGCCCCAACAGCGTCCATCGCGGCAACACCTGCATACGCACATCACTCTCGTTAGATTCCGTTAGATAACCCGCACAGGAGCCCCGATGAACTCGCTCGACACCCCGCCGAAGGCCCAAGCTGACGACTTGCCAGCGCGCATCAAGGAGATGATCGTACGGGTGTTGTTGCTCGAAGGCGTCAGCGCAGAGGACATCCCCACCGACGGTCCACTGTTCGGCGCTGGCCTTGGCCTCGACTCCGTGGATGCGCTGGAGCTGGCGATCCACGTCGAGGAGGAATTCGGCGTCAAAATGCCCGATGACGCACGCACCCGCACCGCATTCGCGTCCGTGGGAGCGCTCGCAACCTTCATCACGGAGCACGCAGCGTGACGGACTACCTCATCATCGGAGCAGGACCTACCGGCTGTGCGCTGGGCTCGTACCTTTCGCGCGGCGGCGCAAAAGTGACGCTGATCGAGGCGGTTGAGCACCCCGAGAGCGTGGTGGGCGAGTCCATGCTGCCTTGCTCCCGCGTCGTGTTCGACGAGCTCGGGCTCGACACCTCCGGGTTTCTCGTCAAGCACGGCGCGGTGTTCTGCGACGGCAGCGCAGAGAGCAAGAGCGTACGCTTCGACTTCTCCGAAGCCGAAGACACCACCTATACGCACGCATGGCAGGTACAACGGGAGGTCTTTGACCGCCGCTGGCGGGAGGTTGCGCTACGTCACGGCTGCGCCATCGAGTACGGCAAGGTCACCGCGGTGGATATCGACTCGGGCACGCTGACGTCCTCGCTCGGGACCCACCGCGCAGGCCGCATCATCGACACCGGCGGTCGCAGCATGTGGCTCTCGCAGCAGCTGGGCCTGCGCGTGGCGGATCCGAAGCTAAAAAACAGCGCGGTCGGCACGCGGATGCGCGGCGTGAAGCAGCTCGGCCTCGATCAGCCCGGAGACATCACGATCTGCTGCATCCCCGGCGGCTGGATCTGGATCATCCCGTTTGGCGGTGGTCTCGCGTCGGTAGGCGTCGTGATGTCGCCGGCTTGTACGCTCCGAGGCACTTCTGAAGAGCGCTTTCAGGGCGCGCTGGCGATGTCGGAAGACGCGCGTGCCCGACTGGGCGGCGCCGAACGCATCCTGCCGTTCCGCGGCTTGCAAGACTTCACCGCCACGTCCTCTACGTTCCACGGCGCTGGCTTCGGCCTGTGCGGGGACGCTGCCACGTTCATCGACCCGGTCTTCAGCTCGGGCGTGCTGTTGGGGCTGTGCGGGGCGCGCATGATGGCACCCGCGCTGCTCTCCGGCTCCACCGACGAACTTGACGCTTGGCAAGCACGTTATCGTGAAGGAGCCAGCGTGTTCCGCAAGGTGATCGACCACTGGTACGCGGGGGACTTCATGGCCGTCGCGTGCGCGCCCGTTCACCTCCAGAAACCCTACCACCGTCGGGGGATTGTGTCGCTCCTTGCTGGAGATGTCTACAATCCGAAGAGCACGACGCCGCGTCGCATGGCAGACCGCATGGGCGAGCTCGCGGGCATGTTGAAGACCTACTACGCCAACCACCCGCAAGCCGCGGCGGGGATGGAGTCGGGTGCTTCGTAAGCGTATCGCGCAGCTCCGTGCCAAAATTCGAGCCGTCCTATCTGCAAATCTGACTCCTTCGGGGATCGGATGGGCGGTGGGCATCGGCGTGTTTGTAGGCGCGCTGCCGCTGTACGGCATCCACCTTGGCGTGTGCGTGGTGCTGTCTCGGATGTTTCGCCTGAACGACGCCGTCATGTACGCAGCCGCGAACATCTCCAACCCGTTCTTCGCACCGTTCCTGATCGCGCTGGAGATCGCCATCGGCGACTACCTGCGGCACGGCACCATGCACGGCGTCGACACTTCCGCGTTCGGCCACTCTTTCCTTGAGACGCTGAAGACCGCTCCCGAGATGTTCTACTCGTGCTGCTACGGCAGCGTGGTCCTCGGCATCGCGATGGGGGTCACCATCGGTCCGGCGGCCTGGGCCATCGCGCGGTGGCGGCAGCGCCATCCGGCGTAGTCATACCGTCGGTCCGACGGTATCAGCCCTGCAGCCAGCGCTGCTCTCCCGGCTTCAATCCGATGTGCGCGCGACGCCCCTCAACGCGCACGCGCCCCTCGGCGACTTGCCGGAGCGCCTGCACAAAGAGGCGGTGTTCGAACGGCAGGATCCGCGCAGCGAGGCTGTCTTCGGTGTCGTCGTCGGTCACCGCGACGGTGGCTTGCCCGAGGATCGGCCCGGTGTCGACGCCGGCGTCCACGAGATGCACCGTCGCCCCCGCCTGAACTACGCCGGCCGCGATGGCTTGGCGCGGCCCGTGCAGTCCGGGAAACGCCGGGAGCAGCGCCGGGTGCACGTTGATCACCGGCCAGCCCTCCAAGAACCCCGGCCCGAGGACGCGCATGAAGCCCGCGAGGCAGACGATGTCGACGCCGTCATCGAGGAGCTGCGCGCGGAGCGCCGCATCAAACGCAGGCCGCGGCACTCCCGCGTGTGGGAGCACGCACGTAGGCACCCCCGCGCGCGCCGCACGCTCGAGCGCGTAGACGCCGGGGATGTTGGACACCACCCGCACGACCCGCGCCGGAAACCCATCCACACAAGCGTCGAGCAAGGCTTGCAGGTTCGATCCACGCCCGCTCACCAGAACGCCGACGCGCCGCGGAGCGACCTCAGGCAATCCGGCACTCGCCATCGGGGTCGTTTACCGTCTCGCCGACGATGAACCCGCCGAGCTCGGCAGCGACCGCGTCGGCCTCGACCGCGCGCACCGTCAACACCATGCCGAGGCTGCTGTTGAAGGTGCGGAACATCTCCGCATCGGTGAGCTCCCCGCGTTCGCGGAGCAGCTCAAACACCGGCAACATCGGCCAGGAGCCCTTTTCCATGACCGCGCCGATCCCAGAAGGGAACATGCGAGGCACATTGCCGGTAAACCCGCCTCCGGTGATGTGCGCCGCGCCCAGCATCCGCCCCGCTGCGTGGAGCGCGAGGAGCTCCTTCACGTAGATGCGCGTCGGCTCCATCAACGCGTCCGCCAGAGGCCGCCCGCACCCGTGCTCCTGCGCGAGATCCAGACCTTCAACCAGCTTGCGGATCAACGAATAGCCGTTGGAGTGCGGGCCGCTCGAAGGCAGCCCTACGAGGACGTCTCCTGCTCTGATCTGGGTCGGATCGATGATGCGCTCGCGTTCGACCGCGCCGACGCAGAAGCCGGCCAGATCGTAGTGACCGGGCTTGTACATGCCCGGCATCTCCGCGGTCTCGCCGCCGATCAGCGCGCAGCCCGCGAGCCTGCACCCCGCCGCAACGCCGGCGATCACCTGCTCGGCTTCGGTCGGGTTGAGCTTGCCGGTCGCGAAATAATCCAGAAAGAACAACGGCTCGGCGCCGCACACCACGACGTCGTTCACGCACATACCGACCAGATCCTGTCCGATGGTCTCATGGCGTCCAAGCTGCTGGGCGAGCAACAGCTTGGTCCCCACGCCGTCCGTGCCGCTGACCAGCACCGGATCCCGGTACCGGCCCATCAACGAGAACAGGCCGCCGAAGCCACCAAGATCCCCGATCACGCCCGGACGGTAGGTGGACTTCACGTGCTTGCCGATGCGGTCGACGACCTCATCGCCTGCTTCAATGTCTACGCCGGCGTCTCGGTATGCGTCACGTTGGCTCACGGCGCGGACCCGTCCGTGCCGTCCATGTTCGGCGTCACGCCGTCGACGATGTAGGGCGCGGAACGCACGGCATGGTGATCCTCCGCGACCACCGCGAACTCGTAGCGAGTGCTGTAATCCAGGGTGCCGCTGGTGACCGCGGGCGCCAGCGTCAACCCGGCGGAGAACTTGCCGCACGGCTCCGCGTTCTCGTACAGGTACGCCGGGGCGTCAAACGAGGCCTCACCGGACTGATCCACGGCGCCGTCGACGACATCGTCAAACCACACGAACATGCCGATGACGTCGAGATCCCCGTCATCATCTTCGACCTTCATCGCGAGGCCGATGGTGGGGAAGGTTCCGTTGTCGAAGGTGGACATGCCGCCGTTGGTGACCTCCACCTCGGTGATGACCGGGGCGTTGAGGTTGCAGTCCGCGGTGTCTCCTTTGGTCAGCGGAGGAGGCTCGTTGGAGTCCTCGACGGTCTTCTCCGCACAACCCACAAGACCAAGCACTACCGCCAGCAAAGAAAACGGGAACGCACGCATTCACACCTCACAGAGCGCTTCACCGTAGCACGGTGATACCTTGTACGAGGTGGTGAAGAGAACGACGTGGTGAACACACCGACATCTCCCCGGCGCGTATACCGCGCGCTCCGTGACCAGCTTGGCAGCCTTCGTCGCGTATATGCCCGGGGAAACCGGGTTGTACGTCGCGACGACTTTGCGGAGCATCCTGAGACGGTGCTTTTGTTGCACGGATTTTTCCAGACCCGGAACGTCTGGGAGATCATGGAGGACCGCCTCCGGTATGACGGCTTCGGCGTGTTCAGCTTTGACCTCGGCGGCCTGTTCGGCGCGCTCAATACGCGCCGACCTGCCGATCTGGCCGCGATGATCGCCGAGAAGATTGAACGCATCTGCAATCGTTCCGGCTTGCAGAAGTTCCACATCGTCGGGCACTCCAAGGGCGGGCTCATCGCCCGCGAGTACGTGCAACGTCACGGCGGCGACAAGCGCGTCAAGTCGATCGTTACGCTTGGAACGCCGCATCACGGCACGCCAACCGCGGCGATCGGCGTGGGATTGATGGGAGCGGGGCTGCTCTCCCGCAGCCCCTTCGACCTGCTGCCCGACTCGGCGTTTGTGCGGCGGGTACGCGGGGATCACTTCCCGTCGAACATCCCGATCACCAGCATCTACTCGCGCCACGACGTCGTCTGCCCGTGGTGGGCGAGCGTGCTCGTGCCGCGCCCCGGCGAGACGTCGATGCAAAACCTCCCGGTCGAAGGGATCGGCCACACCGCGCTGACCTGGGACCCGGGGGTCTACGTGCTGGTGCGCCGCGCGCTCCGGCGCGAAGCCAACTGACGTCGAAAGCCGTTCCCACCTGCCCCAACGTGACTATACTCGCGCATCATGCCGACGAACGATCCCAAAGACCCGAAGCCCCCCGCCTCCACCCCTGGCAACGCTGATCCGGGAACGGCGGTAAAGGATCGCGTCGAAAAGCCGCGAAACTTCAAGGTCGTCCTGCACAATGACGACTACACCACGATGGAATTCGTGATCTGGATCCTGATTGAAGTGTTCCGCAAGTCTCAGGTGGAGGCCACGCGGATCATGTTGACGGTGCACCGCAACCACAAGGGCGTCGCCGGGATCTACAGCCGCGAGATCGCTGAGACCAAAGCCGCGCTCGCGATGGAGCACGCAAAAGCTGCTGGATACCCGCTGTTGGTCGAGACCGAGCCGGAGTAGTCTGGAACTACCCGTTCAGGTAGGTGGCAACACGCCACAGACGCCCTACGTTGGAGCTATTCCAGGCACACCGATGACGTTCTCGAAAGAGCTGCTGATCGCCCTCCAGCTGGCCCATGACTTCGCTGTACAAAATCGCCATGAGTTCCTGACGCTGGAGCACGTGCTCTACGCGCTGCTCACCGATCCGGTCTCCGCCGAGGCGCTCGAAGCGTGCGGCGCCGACCTGAAGGGCTTGGAGCAGAAGGTAGCTGCACACCTCGAAAAGCAGGAAAAACTCGAAGAGGAAGAAGAGCCCACGCAGACCCAGGCGGTCAAGCGGGTCATCTCCAGAGCGGTCGCGCATGTGGCCAGCTCGGGAAAAACCGAAGTGCAGGGCCCGAACGTGCTCATCGCGCTGTTCTCGGAGTCTGACAGCGCGGCGGTGTCGATGCTGCAAGCGGAGGGCGTACAGAAGCTGGACGTCACCAGCTTCGTCAGCCACGGCACGCGCAAGAACCCCGGCAAGAGCCCGGAGATCGCCGGAGGCAGCGAGTCCGAGGGCAAAGCCTCGAAGGATCCGCTCGAGAGCTACTGCGTCAACTTGAACGCGCGCGCCAAAGCCGGAAAGATCGATCCCTTGATCGGCCGCTCCGCCGAGGTCGAGCGCATCGTGCAGATCCTCGCGCGGCGCCGCAAGAACAACCCCTTGCTGTTGGGGGACCCCGGCGTCGGGAAAACCGCGATCGTCGAGGGACTCGCACGGCGCATCCATCTGGGAGAGGTACCCGAGATGCTGCGGGAAGCCACGGTCTACGCGCTGGACATGGGCGCGCTGCTGGCCGGCACGCGCTACCGCGGCGACTTTGAAGAGCGGCTCAAGCAAGTCATCTCCGCCATCGTCGAAAAGCCGCACTCCATCTTGTTCATCGACGAGATCCACACCATCGTCGGCGCCGGCGCGACGCAGGGCGGCTCGATGGACGCTTCGAACATCCTCAAGGCTCCGCTGTCCAACGGGGACTTGCGCTGCATCGGCTCCACCACCCATCAAGAGTACCGCCTCGCGTTCGGCAAAGATCGCGCCTTGCAACGCCGCTTCCAGGGCGTAGACGTCGGCGAGCCTTCGGTAGACGAGGCGATCCTGATCCTGCACGGCTTGAAGGGCGACTACGAAAAGCACCACGGCATCACCTACGAGTCCGACGCCGTCGACACCGCAGCCCGCCTCGCCGGCCGGTACATCAACGACCGCTTCTTACCGGACAAGGCGATCGACGTGCTGGATGAAGCCGGCGCGGCCAAGCGGCTCGCGAGCCCCGGCGGCGTGGTCACGGTCGTCGACGTCGAAAACACCGTCGCGAGCATGGCGAAGATCCCGCCGCGCACCGTCACCGCTACGGAAGAGACCAACCTCGCGACGCTGTCGGAGACGTTGAAGTCGCGCATCTTCGGGCAGGACAAGGCCGTAGACGCCGTCACCGCCACGATCAAGCTGAACCGCGCCGGCCTCGGCAGCGCGAACAAGCCGGTGGGGTCTTTCTTGTTCAGCGGTCCTACCGGCGTCGGCAAGACCGAGCTGGCCAAGCAGATCGCCGAGGTGCTTGGCGTCGGCTTCATCCGCTTCGACATGAGCGAGTACATGGAGGAGCACACCGTCAGCCGGCTGATCGGCGCGCCTCCAGGCTACGTCGGCTTCGAGCAAGAAGGCCTGCTGACGGGCGCCGTGTCGCGCACGCCCCACGCCGTGCTGGTGCTCGACGAGATCGAGAAAGCCCACCCCAAGATCTACAACGTGCTGCTTCAGGTGATGGACCACGCCTCGCTGACCGACAACAACGGGAAAAAAGCAGACTTCCGCAACATCATCCTCGTGTTGACCACCAACGCCGGTGCCCGCGAAGGATCCAAGGGCAACCTTGGGTTCAGCAGCGGCGACTCCAAAGAGTACAAGGTGGACACCGCGGTGGCGCGCACCTTCCCCCCCGAGTTCCGCAATCGCCTCGATGGGCACGTGATCTTCGGCTCGCTGAGCAAGGATGTCGTGCTCCGCGTGGTGGAGAAATTCCTCGTCGAGCTCGGCGGACAGCTGGTGGCGCGCGACGTCGTGCTGGAGACGACGCCTGCGCTTCGGGATTGGCTGGGCGATCGCGGCTACAAGCCGGAGTTCGGGGCGCGAGAGATGTCCCGCGTCATCGCCGAGCACTTGAAGAAGCCGCTCGCCGACGAGCTGCTGTTCGGCCGGCTCAAAAAGGGCGGTCGGGTCATCGCGGACGTCGTGAACGACGAGGTGCGCTTCAGCTTCCCGCCCGTCGTGGCCGAGGCGTAGCGTGGCCAAAGTGTTGCTGATCGGGAGCCACCCCGAGCTCACCCGCTACGCCGTGCGGCGGCTGCGCGGCGAAGGCTGGCAAGTTCGTGGCGTGGTCGGACCGGACGCTGGGATCGCCGCGATCGAAGGCATCAGCGACGTCGACGCCGTCGTGTTGGGCGGGCCTGCGGTGTTGGAGGAGCTCCCGGCGCTGCGACAGAGCCTCAACGAGAAGCACCCCTACGCCAAAATCGTCATCGCGTTTCGACCCGATCGCATCTCGCAGGACATCGTCACCGCCATGGGCGGAGAGGCCCATTAGGTGCTGATTGTAGCGCTCCTGATCGGATGCGCGCACCGGGGAGTACGATTGCCGCCGCTGCCGGCAGAGTCCGAAAGGCTCGACATCGGGCTCTCCGACGCCGTCGCGCACGTGATGGACACGTACCCGCTGGATGGCAGCTACGGCTATTACTGGCCCGAAGATGACGGCGTATGGTGGGGAACCACGCGAGACGTGAGCTACCTGGGCACCCTACTGTCGCCTAAAGATCCAGAGCATCGGTCACACTGCGTGGGGCTGACCTGGGAGGTCGCGATGGCTGTGCTGCAAGCGCAGGTCGGTGAGAGCGCGCCGATCAACGGGCTGACCACAGCCGATCTTGTGGAGCTGCGCACCGATTGGTTCGTGCGGGAGCGCTTGGGCGTGGGCCCTGCCGCCGCGCTGGCGCGCTACGGTCTGGGCGATCTCGTTCCGCTGGCTGAGCTGCGTCGGGGCGACTTTTTGCAGTTCTGGACCTACGGAGGTGCCGGCCACAGCTTGATCTTCGACAGTTGGGTCATGCACGGAGAGCGCGTGACGGCGATGCGGTACTGGTCCACCCATCCGGGCATCGGCGGCATCGGGTATATGACCGAGCCCATCGGAGGCCGCAACATCGACCCCGACCACATCTACGGAGCGCGCATCGCCAGCCCGAAAAACTGGCGACCCGCCAACTAGTCCGGGATCTCGGCGAGCAGCAGGTTCTCGCCCGCCGCCGCAAAACCACGCCCGTCGGCCCGCAGCGCCAGCGTCGTCGCCGCGAGCTGCACGCTGGCGATGGGCTCCCACGCGCGACGATACGTCCAGCAGATCAGGCGGGCAACCCTGCCCTCTTCTCCCAACGACGCCATCAAGCGCCCGCGACGCGCGGTTTGCACGCCAAGGATGCGCCCGGCATGCCCGCCAAGCCCCACGCCGTCTTGGCCCGCGGGCCCGCGGCCGGCAAAACTCCACGTTGCCAGCGCATCGCCTCCGGCGGTGAACAACGTCGCGCCATCGCCCCAAGCGAGGTGCTGCACCTTGCCGGGAAACCCGCCCATGCGCATCGGCTCGGGCTCGGGCGCGCCTTCGGGCACCGGCCCCAGCGAGCGCTGCCAGATCAACACGCTGTTGTCCTGACAGCCGATCGCGACGTACTTGCCGTCGGGCGAAGGCGAGAGCGACAACATCGAGCCCTTCCACGTGAACGTGCGCACGGCTCCCGCGCTCGCGGGGATAGCGACGGCCTCGCCGTACCCAGCGGCGATGAAGCCGTCCCGAGCAGGGTCGCGCACCAGCGCGCTGACGGTAGCGGGCAGCGCGGTAGGCTCGCCCAACAGCTCGCCCGTGGCCGAACGTAGCTCCACGTGTTTTCCAGCCGCGACTGCCACGCAGCTTGGACCCCACACGGCCGCGCCGATCGCCGCCGGCCGCTGCCGCGCGGGTACACCCACCGCCGCGGGATTCCAGACCTGCATCGCCCCGTCTGCGGCGGCCGCGTCCCAAACGCGCAGCACACCGTCATCACCGCCGGTCAAAAACCGCCGGCTGTCGGGCGCCCACGCCAAACAAGCCGCGCTGGGGCTCTTCCAGCGCTTGATCACGCCGGCGCGCAGCACCCCGATCCCGCCGTCGAGATCGGCCCACGCGAGCGACGTGCCGTCCGGCGACCACTCCAGCGCCGCGAGGTTCTGGTCCAACGCGCACACCGCAACGGCGCGGAGGTTCCTCATGCCAGACACGCGGAGATGCCGGCCAGCAGCTCGGCGCGGTCGAGGTTGCGCCCGATGAACACCATCTGGCACTGCCGCGGCGTAGCGCCCCAGGGAGCGCCGTCCTCCATCTCAAACAGCATGTGCACGCCCTGAAACACCACCCGCCCGGGGTTGCCCGCGAACGCGAGGATGCCCTTCGACCGGAAGATGTCGGCGCCACGCTCCTTGAGGAGCGCGTCGATCCACGGCTGGAACAGCGCAGGCTCCAGCGAGCCATCCAGCACGAAGCTGACGGATCCGACCTCGGAGTCGTGGGTGTGCGCAGCGGAGTCGGTGAGGAACTTGGGGTCGAGCTCAAGCGCGCGCGTCAGGTCAAAGCCGCCGACATCCAGCACCTTCTGGAGCGGCACATCGCCGAAGCTGCCCTGCAACAGGCGCGCCATCGGGTTGATCTGGCGGATGCGCTGCTGCACGCGCCGCAGCTGGTGCGCGTCTACCAGATCCACCTTGTTGAGCAACAGCACGTCGGCGAACGCGATCTGCTCCTCGCACTCATTGGCGTGCTCGTGCTCGGCGTGGTCATGTCCGCCATGATCATGGCCGCCGTGGCCGTGGTCGTGACCACAATCGGGCCCGTGGGTGTGGCCGTCCTGCGCGGCTTCGACCGGCAAGTGCAGCTGCACGTGGCGCGCGTCCACGACCGTGACGACGCCGTCGAGCCGCAGGTGTTCTTTGAGCTCGTCGTCCATGAAGAAGGTCTGGATCACCGGCGCGGGATCCGCGAGGCCGGTGGTCTCGATGAGGATGCGATCAAAGCGGTCGCGGCGCTTGAGCAGGTTTCCGAGGATGCGGATGAGATCGCCTCGGACGGTGCAGCACAGGCAGCCGTTGTTCATCTCGAACACTTCTTCGTCGCTGCGGAGCACGAGCGCCTGATCGATGCCGATCTCGCCAAACTCATTCTCGATCACCGCGATGCGCTGCCCGTGATTTTCGGTCAGGATGCGATTGAGCAGGGTGGTTTTTCCCGCTCCAAGAAAGCCAGTCAGAACGGTGACGGGGATGCGGGGGTCGGCAGGGCTTGACATGAGGCTCCAGAGCGGCCGCAGTCTAAGCACCTGCGCGCCGCGGTCACCTTCCGTTCGCAGAAAAGACGGCGGGAATCTCACCCCCGGCGCCGATGTTCAGCGGGCCCAGCTCACGGACCTCGTCGCTCCCGCCCGCGCCGTCGCGCCCTACGTCCAGAGTGAGGCGCAGCCGCACTCGCGCCGTGTGCACCGCGCCCAACCGCGCAACGCCGGGCACCGGCAGCGTCGCGGTCGTCAACACCGCGCCATCTTCGGTCAGCACCTCCAGCAGCAAGTCCCCCGTAACGTAGTCAGGTACGGAGACATCCACCGCAAACGCGCCATTTTGCTGCACCGGCGGCGGCTGGGGCGCGGTCCCGGGCATCGCAGCGGGCTCGCCCCGCGGATCCGCGGACACGCTGCTTTGCACGTTGCCTGCGCGATTCTCAAAACGATCGGCGTACACCGGGTGCGGCTCGGGGTGAACGGGGACGAGTCGCTGCTGGGGCCAGCCCGCGGCCTTCAGCGCCTGCTCCACCGCCGAAGCGATCAGCGTGTGCCCCGCCGCCGTCGGGTGCATCTGGTCCATGAACAGCGCGTCTTCCGAACGACCCGACTCCCGGAACACCGTCGGCAAGTCGACCAGCGGCACGCCGTTGCGCTCGGCGGCTTGCTGCATCACGCGCCGATACGGGCCCCACGCCGGATCCGGCGACACCGGGTTCACGTCCTCCCGATTCGCGAGCATCACAAAGACCACGCCGCCGTTGCGCTCGCGCATCCGCGCGCAGAGCGTGTCGAGGTTGTCGGCGTAG
This sequence comes from uncultured Pseudomonadota bacterium, assembly GCA_903900265.1. GTDB lineage: Bacteria > Myxococcota_A > UBA796 > UBA796 > SXON01 > CAIUMM01. The sequence continues at coordinate 18,198 of CAIUMM010000182.1, read as the reverse complement.
TCGTTGATCGCCACCCTGCGCCTTCCCGACCGAGGACCATCGCCGCCCAGCGTCCAGCCGACCTTCTGCGCCGCGGACTTTCGAGGTTCGACGCGAATCTGGTAGTCCAGCCACCGGAACAGCGCGGAGTGCGAGAAAACCACCCGCGCGCGATACTCGGACGTCTGGCGAAAACCCGCGTAGGAAGTTAGCAACTCCGAGTCCACAAAGTCATCAAAGTTGTTGTCAGACCACAAGTTGCCGACGATCAGCAGGTCCGGCGCGAGCGCCCACCCGCGCATGTCGAGCATGTTCAAGGTCTGGAAGGTCGACCATCCCGGCGTCGCGCCGTTGATGACGTGGATCCCGGGAAGTTCGGGCGCGTAGATCTTCTCGATCACGCTGGAAAACACCTCGTCGTCGCCCACGCCAAAGCCGTAGACGCTGGAGTCCCCGACCGTCATCACGCGCAGGCCGGACGCGGCCGCGCCGTCGTCCCGATCCCGAAAGCCGTTGGGGTTCACGTGCACCGGCTTTCCATGCTCGACGCGATCCCCAGGGCGAAGCTGCCAAAGCAGCCAGGGGTCACCCTCCAGCGTGATCGTCTCCTGCGCCGGCACGCCGGCCGGCACGCGGGGGTCCGGCGCGGGAAAAATCCGGCATATGACCTCCCACGTGACCAACACGCCGACTCCAAGCGCGAGCGCGCTCCACCGACGGCTCCAGCGGATTGGGGTTTTGAGCTCCGGCGACACCGCCATCCCTACGGATTCGACGCGGCGACGTCGAGCGTGCCGTACACGTGCAAGGCCTCGTCCAACCCACGCGCTGCCGTCATCTTCGCGGCCAACGACACCCCCGCGACCCGCTGTTGGGTCTGTCCCGGCAAGCTGCGGTCCATCGCGTTGACGATCGCATCGAGGATCTTGGCCTGAAACAGCGCCGCGAGGGGATCGACCAGCAGCGCTCCGGGGCTCGCGGCGGTCTCGTCGGCGGTCTTGGCGTTCAGACGGAGCCGCGGGGCCCCGTTGGCGCGAACCTCGACGTCCACATCGCCGTTCACCCGGTAATCCCGGTACCAACCGCGCCCGACGAGGCGCCAAAGCCGAAGATCCAGCACAAACGCCGCCCCGTCGACGCTCAGCTTGCGCGGGTCGACCGCTACGTCCATTTGGAGCGTGCCCGCTTGAAACGCCGCTCGACGGGCGAGGCCGGTGATCACCGCCTCAGACATCACCATCTCTACGCCCTGCGCCGGGGCTGGGAGCGCGCGCAGCGGAACCGCGCCCGGCACGTCGGTCAGCAGCTCGATCACGAGCTGATCGTTGGTGGTCGAGAGCCGTAGGTCACGGATCGGCAGCGCCGAGGTGTCCAACGTCGCGATGCGCACCGGCGCGAGGCGATCCACGATCAGGCCCCGAAGCCAGTCCTGCAGCGGACCTGAGGCGTTGACCCGAAGGTTTCCAAGCGTAGGGACCTCCACGCGCAGGCTGTCCACGCGACGAGGCCGCGCCTCGATGATCGCGCCGTCGCGCACCGACACCGCGATGATCGCGCTGGCCGCTGCGGAGATCGGGACGCTGCCGCTCGCCGGACCCGCCTCCCACCGGGCCTGCCCCTCGAGCGCGAGCTGGATTGAAAAACACGCCGCACAGTCGGAGGTGGCCTCGATGTTGATCTTTTTCAGATCCAGATCCGGCTTCAGCGTAGCGGTGATGCCCAACGCCAACGGCAGCTGGATCGGCTTGCCCTCCGACACCGCGCGACGAACGACCGCCCGCAGCGCTTTGGCAAGATCCGGCGACGCAATTCCGAGCGCGGCGTCGGGCTTCCATCCCGCCGGCACCTCGCTGGCCACCGCCAACGCCGTCGTGCGCTCCGCAGCGTAGAGGTGGGTGACGTCTGGGGTACACCCGAGCAACAGCAGCGCAAAAACCATGCTTGGGATCTATCCGGTCCGGCTCGCCCTTGAGCCCTGTTGAACCCTGTTGAACCAAGCAGCAGGGATCGCGATAGACCTACTGGAACCCTACGCCCGAGTTGCTTGTGGCTGAAACTGCCGATCCCCTCGCCGCCCTCGAAGCTGCGGAGCTCCCCATCCGCGCGGCGGCAGCACGGGATCTTGCCCATACGGGAACCCCTTCTGCGCTCGATGCGCTGTTGAAGCGGGCTACGAGCGATATCTCGCCTGGGGTGCGTCTGGGCTGCGCCGCGGCGGCGGCGGACATCCTCTCCCGCAGCCGGGTGGGTAGGGCCAGCGCGTCGATTCCCGAAGAAAAACGCGCCCAGTTGCTCGCGATGGTCGCTTCGTCCGACCCTTCGCACAACGTCGGGCTGTTTCAGGTGTGCGGCGCGTTGGGCACCCCCGCCGCGCTGTCGCGGATCCTCATCGGCCTGCGCGACCCTCGCGCCGATGTGCGCGCAGGCGCGGTGGTCGGCCTGCTGCGCTACGCCGAGAGCGCGGCCGCGCCCGACACCGTGGAGCAGACCATCGTACCGCTGCTTCGAAGCGACAAGATCCGCCCCGAGACCCAAGGCGAGCTCGCCCGCATGTGCGCGCAGTTAGGCTACTGGAGCGCGTTGGACAACGCCGTGCGGCTGTCCGAGAGCGCCGCACGTGGCGTATCCGAGGCGGGGAGCGACGCGGTCGCGCGGCTCTCTCGCCCGCCCGGACCAGACGGCCTGTGGGTGGATCTCGGCGTAGATGCAGGAGAAGCGCATCCAGCGCCCCGTCCGATCGCCTTTGTCGCGACGGTGGGCCAGCAGGTCTTTCGCATCGCCGCGGAAGGCTCGGGCAGCGTCAAAACAAGCGCACGCCCCGCGTTGTCGCGGCAACGACTGCTGCGTCGCCCGGGATCCAAAGAGGCGCCGGTCGAGGTGCTGCAGATCGGCGAAGCGACGCTGTGGGCTCAGGACGCCGACGAGCAGCTGGACTTCGGCGACGCGCTGGTGCGCGCCAAAGCGTATGACACGATGCGCGCCATCGACCCGATCCTCCCGCTCACCGCGTCTAGTTTCCGGCTGCGCGGCGTGCTGCTGTTGGAGACGGGCGATGCGGCCATGGCGCTGAGCGCGCTGGACGCCGCCGTCGACATGAAGCGCTGCCCCGTAGACGCTTGGTATTTTCATGGAGTGGCGCTGCTGAGAGTCGGCCGCAGCGCGGACGCACGCGCCTCCTTCGAGCGCTACATTGCCAAAGCGCCGAAGCGCGCGCAGCTGTTGGGCGCGGCGCGTGAGGCGATCGCTCAGCTGCCCACCGAACCCGCACCTTGAGGCTCCTTATGGTCCGCTCCCGAATCCCTGCGCTCCCCTCCCCGGCGGCAACGTTGCTGCTCCCCGCGCTGTTCGGCGCATTCGGCGTGGGTTGTACGGGCGCGAAGGTCGACGACAGCGCAAGCTCGTCAGGCGACGCAGACGCCGACACCGATGCGGACACCGACACCGACTCTGCGGTGGACACGCTGCCCCCCGACCCCTCGCCGTTCACGCTGACCATCTCTGGCCACTACGACGCACAGCTGACCTTTGACCAGCCTTCTTGCCAAGCTTTGGACGGCGCTCCGAACTTTCGCGCCTTCTGGCGCAACGCCGCACGCGAGCACGTCTTTGTGCTCGTGGCCGACATCCTCGGCGTCTACGCCGGGCCTGGCACCTACGACGAGACGATGGGCCATGTCACCGTCAAGCTTCAGGAAGAGGCCGGCGGCTCGCTGGAGTATTTCTACACCGGCGAAGGCGACACCGTGCTGATCAACCTCGAGGGCGTGACGGAGACCGAAGCGTGGGGCGACATCACCGTGTCCGGAATGCAAGGCGACGCAGGCACCATCTCCATCACGCCGCAGCCCATCCCGATCTGGTGCCCCGCGCTGGACTGAAGCGGGGCTGAAGCCGAGCGGATCAACAGCGCACTGCGGCGCGCTACGGGGCTTCGTCGTCGGCTTCTTCGTCGTCCCAGTCTTCTTCGTCATCCCAATCGTCTTCGCCGTCTTCGTCCTCGGCATCGTCCTCTTCTTCGTCCGAGAACCCGGGCTCGTCGAGGTCGTCGTCCAGCTCGTCTTCGTCGAGATCGTCGTCGCCGTCGTCGAGCTCTTCGTCCTCCAAATCATCGAACTCGCCGTCCTCGAGGGCGTCGTCGTCTTCGAGCGCGTCCTCTTCATCTTCGATGGCGTCGCCGTCGAAGTCGTCATCATCGAAGTCGTCGGCTCCCGGCGGAGCGAGGAGAACGGAGACGTTCGGGAGGAGCGTAGGTTCTACGCCGGAAGCAACAAGAAGCGACATCGAATGAGACCTCAACGATTCGAGCGTATTCATAACGCGGACTGCTCCCCGAGGAAGCGCATCGCGCGGGACCATGCCAGCGCCGCCGGCGCAGCTTGAAAGGAGGGGCGGTTGGGGTTCAGAAATGCGTGCCCACATCCTGCATAGCGGAACACCTGAGCGGCGTGACCGCGCCCGCTCAAGCGCTGCTCCAGCTCATCGACGTGCGCGGGGGGCGAGACCGTGTCTTCGCTGCCAAAATGGCATTGGATCGGACATCCCAGACCGGACACCAAATCCAGCGGTTGCACCGGCTTTGCCTCGCTGATCGAGGGATACCGAATCCGCCCGTAGAACTCCACCGCACCCGCGAGCCCGGGCAGCGCGCACGCCGCCATGCGCGCGTAGAGGCCGCCAAGGCAGAAGCCCATCACAAACCGCGGCCCAGGGACGCCCGCGAGCCCGGCGAGCGCCTCGCGCACGTCGAGCAGCGCTTCCGAGTCGCGCACCGCCTCGATCGCGCGCGCCATCCCGCCCTCTACGCTCAGATCCGGGCGGCCAGTGCGCCACCACAGATCGGGCATCGCAACGCTAAACCCTTCCGCAACGAGGCGATTTGCGTAGCCGAGCAGCGCTTCATCCACCCCGGACACCTCCGAGATCAGCACGACCGCGCCTACAGGGTCGATCGCTTGTAGAAGTCGAACGTTCATCTTTGACTTTCCGTCATCCGGTGCGACCGTTCAGGCTCATACGACATAGAAACGAAGTATCCTGAGCGAATGCGCTCCCGCCAGTCCGATCGCCGCCGCATCGGCCCTGCATGGGGCGTAGGTGTCGCGTGGCTCACGCTCGCGGGAATTGCCGTCGCCGGGACCGGCGGCCCTAGCGCGGCAGGCACGGTGTACAGCGACTCGCTGGACGCCGGAGGCCCGCCGCATGTCTGGCTCGACGCCACGACCGGGACCGCGCTGGATCTCGACGACGACGACGCGCGCGCCATCACGCTGCCCTTCGCGTTCACCTGGGCCGACGTTTCGTACACGACCGCCACGGTGTCTTCCAACGGCGTGCTGTACTTCGACAGCGGCGCGCTCGATCCCGCCGCCCCGCTCACCGATTGTATCGACACGGCCGACTTTGCCGGGATCGCCGCGTTCGGCGATGATCTGGGCGCGAGCACGGTCTACACCCAGACCTTCGGGCGTTACCCCAACCGCACCTTCGTCGTCTCCTATCCCTCCGCGCAGCCCGTCACGAGCCCCGACCCCGGCCGCGTCCAGATCTGGCTCTTAGAGGGGCGCGCCGAAGCGGTGATCGTCTTGGACGACGTGGACTTCGGCGACGCCGCGCACGACGACGGCGCCAGCGCGATGATCGGCGCAGCGGCGAGCACCAGCGGGCTGGCGTGGTCCTGCTCCGGGGGCCTCAGCAGCGGCTCCAGCGCGTGGTTTGGCGAGGAGTCCGGTCGCCCCGGGCGCGCCGTTGTGCGATCCGACGAGCTCGAAGCCCCTTGGGGCGGTGACATCGACTTCGCCTACGCAGGCACCGCGCTCGCGAGCGGTGACGGCAACGGCGACAGCGTAGATGACGCGCTGATCGGCGCAAAGGACCGCGGCTACGGTCGCGCCTACCTGATGTTCCGGCCCAACACCGCCAGCACTTTTGACGCCGCCGACGCGGTGTTCAGCGGCAAAGCGTCCGGCGACGCGTTCGGGAGCACCGTGCTGTTGTCGGACCTCGACGGCGACGGCTACGACGACGTCGGCGTCGGCGCGCCCAACAACGACGAAGCCGGCACGAACAAAGGGAGGATCTACGTCTGGGGCGGCGACGCGGTCAGCGCCGCGCCCGGCGCATTCGCCGCTAACACCGCCGACTTCATCGGCTACGGGGACACCACCGATCGCCCGATCGCCGGGACCAGCCTGTGGGGCGAGAGCGACGTCGACGGCGACGGCTACGGGGATCTGCTCGTTGGCGCGCCCGACTCGGACATCGGCGCGACCAACGCAGGCGCGGTCTACCTGTACTACGGGCCGCTGGGCTCGGGCGCGATGTCGCCCGACGCGGTTTTTGCTTCGTCAAGCAGCACCGAGCGCTTTGGAACCGCGGTCAGCGCGGCGGATCTCGACGACGACGGCGCCGCCGAGGTGCTGGTCGGCGCGCCCCAGAACGACAGCGGCGCGACCGACGGCGGCGCGGTCTACGTGCTGAACGGCGGCAGCTGGTCCGGCACCAACGACGCGACGGCGAGCGCGTCCTGCACGTGGCTGGATGTCACCGCCGCCGATCGTTTTGGATCGTCGGTGGTCGCCGCGGACATCGACGGCTCCGGCGGGCTGGACCTGTACGCGGGCGCGCCCTACGCCAACGGCGCGCGCACCGACGCGGGCTACGTCTGGGGGCTGCTCGACCCCGGCCCCACCGGCTGCTCGGGCACCACCGCGGCCGCGGACGTCGCCATCAACGGCGTCGGCGCCAGCAACAACCTCGGCGGCCACCTCCTCGCTGGGGATCTGAACGGCGACGGCGTCTCCGACCTGTTCGTGAGCGCGACCAACGCCACCACCGATGTCAGCGGCGGCGGCATCACCTACATCTACACCACGCCGCCAACGGGCTCGGTCTCCGCCACCACCGCCGATCATCAAGTACGCGGCGAGGCTTCGGGGAGCGCCTTGGGCACCGGGATCGCGCTCGCGCACGAGGCCGATGGCTGGCCCACGGTGCTGGTCTCCGCGCCCTACGCCGACGTGGCGGGCACGGCCAACGGCGCGATGTACGCGTGGCCGTACAGCCCGAACTTCGCGGACGAGGACGGCGATGGCTACGTCGACGTGAACGCAGGCGGCAACGACTGCAACGACGCGGTCGATAGCGTGTACCCCGGTGGCACCGACACGCCCGGAGACGGCGAAGACGGCGACTGTGACGGCTGGACCGACGGCCTGGTCATCGTGCGCGACAACGCGGCGGACTTCGCCTACGACGTCGCGGATCTGGGCTACTCTGGCTCCCCTCACCGCTTCGACTTTGAGGCGTTCGCGGCCGGCGACGCGGTCTCCACCTACACGGTGGACGGCACGACGCTGGAGTTTACGCCCACGATCTTCGCCAAAACCCCGGTGTTCGGCAGCCTCCCGAGTGACACGGTAGGCGGCGAGTTTACGCCCGGCGGCTCCTCGGCGCTCAACCTGGACTTCTCTACGCCAGTAGACGCGATCGCGTTCGCGCTGCTCGATCCGATGGACGACTACACGCTGACCGCGACCGGCAGCGAAGGCGCGATCTCCTACACGTTCACCGACGACGCCGACAACCGGACCGGCGGCGTCTACCACGGATTTTCCTTCGTATTTCCCGTCGACAGTATCGTGATCGAGTCGGCGAGCGGCGACGCCTTCGGGCTCGACGACATCGACGTCGTCTACGCCGCGGAGACCGACCACGATCGCGACGGCTACCTTGAAGCGGACGGCGACTGCGACGACACGCGCGAGGACGTACATCCCGACGCCGTCGAGCTTTTAGGGGACGAGGTCGACAACAACTGCGACGGTGTGATCGACGCCGGCGAGGTCACCGTCTGGGACAACGAGGCCGACTGGCTCGTCGCTGCGAACGTCGTCACCGAGCAGAAGGTGGATTTTGAGCTGCTGAGCGAAGGCGAGAGCCTCACCACCCAATACCGCAGCGTAGGCGTACAGTTCCGCGTCAGCGCAGCCGGCGCGGGGGATGTAGACGGCACCGCGCCGCACGATCGCGTCGCCGCCGCGCAGACCGGGAGCGCGCTGGTCGTGCGCTTCAAGGAGCCCCAGCCCGCCGCGGGGTTCACGCTGCTCTCGGGCGACGGCAGCTTTACGGTCTACGCCTACAACAACGGCGAGCTCGCCTACACCAGCGCGCTCACACCCGCCGGCTCCGACGTGTTCTACGGCTTTGACTACGATTATCGGATCGACGAGCTGCGCATCGTCCCCGACGTCGCTACCGAAGTTTTTGCGATCGACGACCTCGTGTACAGCGCCCTGGGCCTCGATGACGCCGACGGTGACGGGCAGACCGAGTCCGAAGGCGACTGCGACGACGACGACGCCACCACCTACACCGGCGCGGAGGAGACCTACTACGACGGCGTGGACTCCGACTGCTCCGACGCGACCGCGTCCCCCGTCGCGTCCAGCGAGCCCGACTACGACGCCGACTACGACGCCGATGGGGACGGCGTCACCGCGGCCGACTGGGGCGGCACCGACTGCGACGACACCGACGCCACCGTCAGCCCCGACGCCGCCGAGACCTACTACGACGGCATCGACAGCGACTGCAGCTTTGCCGTAGATGGCAGAAGCGACTTTGACGCGGACGCCGATGGGCACGTCGGGCTGGACTGGGGCGGCGACGACTGCGAGGACGCGGACTCGACGGTGAGCCCCGACGCCGCCGAAGACTACTACGATGGGGTCGACTCCAACTGCTACCCGGCCGACGAGTACGACGCCGATGGCGACGGCTACTACTCCGCAAGCTTTGGCGGCACCGACTGCGACGACGACGACTACGCCTCCAACCCCGACGCCGCCGAGGTCCCCTACGACGGCATCGACGAGGACTGCTCGGGCGGCGCGGTCATCGACGACTATGACGTAGACGGCGACGGCTACACCGCCGCGGCCTACGGCGGGACCGATTGCCACGATGACAACGCGGCCGCCTACCCCCACGCTCCCGGAGAGGTCTGCTACGACGGCATCGATCAAGACTGCGACGGCGCGAGCGACTACGACTGCGACGCCGACGGCTACGACAGCGCGGACTGGGGCGGCTCCGACTGCGACGACACCGAAGCGTCGATCAGCCCCGCCGCCACCGACGTGAAGTTCGACGGCGTCGACTCCGACTGCGACGGCGGCCCGGAATACGACTACGACGGCGACGGCTACGACGCGATCGCCGATGGTGGCAAAGACTGCGACGACATCGATCCAACGAGTAATCCTGGGGCGACCGACCTCTGCTACGACGGCGTCGACAGCGATTGCAGCTTTGCCGAGGATGGCGCCAGCGATTTTGACTGCGATCAGGACGGAGACCTGGCGCTGTCGTGGGGCGGAGCCGACTGCGACGACACAAACCCTGAAGTGTCCAGCTTGATGGAGGACTTCCCGTACGACGGCATCGACCGAGACTGCGACGGCGCGCCGGAGTACGATGACGACGGCGACGGCCATGACGCGATCTGGTACGGCGGCGACGACTGCGATGACACCGACGCCACCGTGTTCCCCGGCGCGGCCGACGCCTGCTACGACGGCGTAGACTCAGACTGCAGCGATAGTGACACGCCAAGCTACAGCGACGACGACTGCGACCACGACGGCTACGCGATCGCCGGAGCAGACAGCTCGGGCTCCAGCGGTGACTGCGACGACACCGACGCCGCAGTGCACCCCGAGGCCGTAGACATCGCCGACGACGGCGTCGACCAGGACTGCGACGGCAGCGACTACGCGGTGTGCACCGACTGCGACGGCGATGGGCACGCAGCCGAAGTCTACGGCGGCGATGACTGCGACGACACCGACCGCACGATCTACGGCGGCGCCACCGAGCGCTGGTATGACGGCGTCGATCAGGCGTGTGACGGCGGCGACGACTACGACGCCGACGGGGACGGCGCCGAAGCGGCGGCTTGGGGCGGCGGCGACTGCAACGACGCGAACGCCCGCGTCTCGCCGCTGATCGTGCTCGATGACTGCGGCCACGGCGACGAAGACTGCGACCGCGTGAAGGACGAAGACTGCGTCCCGGAGAGCTCCGACAGCGGGGACACCGACGCAGACACCGACACCGATGCGGACACCGACGCGGACACCGACGCGGACACCGATACCAGCGACTGGACGCCCGACGGCGACAGCGCGGAGCTACCGGAAGACCTGACCGTCATCCCCCCAGACGTCTGTGGATGCGCGTCCGCGGGGGCTCAGTCGGGGTGGGCGTTCTTGCTGGTCGCCGCGGGGTTGATGCGGCGTCGGAGGTAAATCCGCGCGCCCGGCTCAGCGACCGTTGCGCGCGGTCCAACCCGGATCGACCATCTCGATCGACAAGCAGGAAGGCTCATGCTCGGGATCACAGCGGTAGCGGCTGAAGTCGGTGACGCCCGCCTCGCGCAGCACCTCTTCATCGAGCCAGGCCCGGAACGTGCTGGCACGAGGATCCCGCGCCAACAGCTCGACGGTCGCGTCGGAGAGGATGTCGGGCGTGCGCCATTCGGCGTCTTCGCCCATGCCGAGGTTGACGGTCGCGGCGGTGCGGATGGCGGTGACCGGCCACAGCGCGTGCGCGGCGATGCCGTTCGCTTTTTCTTCGGCGTCGATCGCCATCGCGAGCATGGTCATGCCGATCTTAGAGACCATGTACGGCCCCTTGCCGGTCGAGGCGAGCGGGTTGATCGGCGGCGACATCATCAGCACGTGACCGCCTTGCTTGCGGAGGTGCGGGATCGCCGCGCGGGCGAGCGCGAAGCTGGCGCGCACGTTGACCGCGAACACCAGATCAAACTTCTTTTGGTTCCAATCGGCGACGGGCGCCCAAAAGATCGCTCCGGCGTTGTTGATCAACACATCGAGGCGCCCAAAGTGCGCGACGGCGCGCTCGACGACGTCGGTGCATTGTTCCGCGTCGCGGGCGTCGAATTGCACGATCAGCGCCTCGCCGCCCACCGCTTCTACCGCACGCGCGGTGTCGTGCAGCGTTCCGGGGAGCCGCGGATCGGGGTCGATGGTCTTGGCGGCCAGCACCAGCTTCGCGCCTTCTTTGGCACACGCGACCGCACACGCTTCGCCAACTCCCCGGCTTGCACCGGTGATCAACACCACCTTCCCTTCCAGACGTCCTGCCACAAGAGCTCCTTCGCGGCCAGCGCCGCGCCTAAAGAATCAGTTAGTTATCCCACTTCGTGCTCGACGACTTTCCGCCTTGATGCACCGCAAAACGACGTTCCACCGTGCGACGCTGCTGCTTGACGCGCAGCCGGCGGAGGCCACCCTGATCGACGTACTGGAACACGAACGCCGCGCACCACGCCGCCACATCCATAAAGGTGTAGTTGCTGGGGGCGTAAACCAGCCACAGCAGCGCAAACACGCCAGAGCCCCACGCGAACCAGACGCCGCGGATCGGCAGCACAAAGGCGAGCAGGATGTTCTGTCCGGGCATGTAGAACCCAAAAAGACAGCACAACGCGAGGATCAGCGGCTCTGAGCCCAGAAACGGCATGAAGGGCAGCCCCAGCGACAGGGCGCCGAGGGTGGACACCACCACCCCCGCCCACGTGGCCAGCATCGCGTAGCCCAGCTTCCGGGTTCCTACGATCGACTGCACCGGGGCGACGAAGAAGAAGATGCCGATCCAACCGAAGATCGCCCGACTCGGGTCGGGGCCGCTCAGCAGGAACGACGTCAGCGGCTGCCAAGGTTGGAAGCCCGCCCCAAACTGCTGCCACACCAGCAACGCGTCGAGCACGCCGCCAGAGAGCAGCTGCGCGATGTAGATCACGAAGCTGGCGATGAGCAAGGCACGCGAGAGCGGCGAGAGGTTCTGCTGAAGCATCAAACTCCCTCTATCGCGCAGACGGATTCACGCTGGCCTCGCTCGACGCCGCGGAACCGGCTACCCCGCACGCACGCTGGTGGAACGTGCTCGGCTCCGTCCCCTTTTTCCTGACGCTCGCGCTGGCCCACCCCGGCGTGGTGTCGCACGCGGAAGCGCACCCGGCGCCAGAGATCCTCGGCCAACGCTTCGAGATCCAGCTGGCGCCCGCCGACACGGCCGCGGACGACCTACACCTGCAGGTGGTCTACAAAGCGGAGGTGCCCGAGCGCCGCGTGCTCACCGAGGTGGCCGCGCTCCCGCCCGCGGCGTCCAAATCCTACGCGGCGAACCGCCTTGCTGAGCTTGCGGGAGCGATCAAGGCGCGCTGGAATGACGCACCCGTGGAGCTGAAGTCCGTGCCCATCGCGCACGCCGCGAGCACCGGAGAAGCGGGCTTCGAATTCAAGCTGGACTTGCAAGCCACGCTGCCTGGTCGGACCGGCACGCTGAGCCTCGTAAACGGCAACTTTCCCGATGAACAATGCTTTTTCGCCACACAGGTCACGCTCCCCGGCGACCTCGTCGTGACCCGCACCTCGCTCGCGGGTGTGAGCAGCGCAGGATTGCTCACCGGCAGCACGCACGGCGCGTGGACGCGGGATGAGCACGCCCGCGACGTCACCGTCAGCGTGGCTCCCGCCGGCTACTGGGAGCGTAAAGACGGCGACTTTCCCCTCCCCGAGCGCCTTCGGGGCCTGACCACGCTGAGCACCCCGCGCTGGGTGTACGCGGGCGCCGCCGTGGTGTTCGGCATCGCCGCTACCCTCGTCGCGCTGCGTTTTCGCCCACGGAGCGCGACATGCGCGCCAAAGTGACCCCCGAATCGGGTGGGCGTCGGGGCGCCGCGACGGCGCTGGTCGGCGTCGCGAACGCGGTAGGGCGCGTGACCGGCATGGTCGCGGAGATGGTGATGTCGGCGGTGTTCGGCGTTGGCCTCGCCACCGACGCGTACTACGCGGCGATCCGCATCCCGCAGCTCCTGCGCGAGCTGCTCGCGGAAGGCAGCCTGCAGAACGCCTTTGTGCCCGCGTTCTCAGACGCCTCCGAGAAAGAGGGCATCGAAGGCGCGTGGCGCCTCGCGAGCGCGCTGCTTGGCGTGCTGCTCTGCGTGTTGGGCGGCACCGTGCTGCTGTTCTGGTTCGGCGCGCCGTTGCTGGTGCGCGGCATGGCGGAAGGGTTCACCGCCAACCCGGAGAAGTACGCGCTGACGGTGTCGCTGACTCGCTGGATGTCGCCGTTCCTCGTGGGGTTGTCGCTGGCGGGCTTTGCGTCGGCGATGCTGAACGTGCGCGGTCGCTTTTTCTGGCCGGCGATGGCACAAAACGCCTTCAACGCGCTGATCATCGGGAGCGCGCTGGGGTCGTCCCGCTTCGCGGCGTGGACCGGCCTCCCGCCGATCGTCGCGGTCGCGATCGCGACGACGCTGTCTGGCTTTGTGCAGTTGGCGCTGACCGCCCCGGCGCTGTGGCGGGAGGGCTTTCGCTTTGTGCCTACGCTTGGGGGACATCCCGGGCTGCGCCGCATGCTCGCGTACCTCGGGCCGGCGATCATCGGCATCTCCACCGTACAGTTCAATCTGGTGGTCGAAAACCAATGGGCCAGCGACTACGGCGACGGGCCGGTCACCTGGCTGATCAAGAGCTTTCGACTCGTGCAGATCCCGCTCGCGGTGTTCAGCGGAAGCGTCGCGACTACCGCGCTCGCGGGGGTGAGCCGGCACGTCGCGCGCGGCGAGCAAAAGCAAGTTGGGGACGAGGTGGCGCGCGCGCTCACGCTCAACGCCGCGCTGGTGCTGCCCTGCGCCGTCGCGTTCTTTGTGCTCGCGCACCCGCTGATCGCGTTGCTGTTTGAGCGGGGGGCGTTCACGACGGTCGACACGTTGAACACCGCGAACATGCTGCAAATGTACGCGCTCGCGGTGTTCGGCATCTGCACCCATCGCCTCGCGGTGCCGCTCTACTATGCGCTGGGAAATCCCCAAACCCCGATGCGCCTCTCCATCGGCGCAATGCTCGCCAAGCTCCCCGCGATCCTGCTGCTCACCCGCGGCTTCGGATTGGGCGTAGAGGCGCTGCCGCTCTCGCACGCGATCACCGTGACCGGCGAGTGCGTGTTCCTCGCGTGGGGCCTGCGCGCGACGATCGCCGGTCGCGGGGTACTGCGTCAACACCTGAAGATCGTGCTCGCGAGCGGCGTTCTGGGCGCGGTCGCGTTTGCGGCGCGGGACCTGCCGGTGGTGCTGAGCTGCGCGCTCGCCGGGGTCGCGTACCTCGCCGTCGCGGTTCCCACCGGCGCGTTGAGCCTCGGCTTCTTGCGCGGCCTTCGGCGCGATCCGGGGCTGCCCCCCACGGTTAGCGCGGTCACCGAAGCCGCGCTGCGCAGCTTGAACGCGGACAGCGCGGTGGTGGAGGCCGACGATCGGGTGTACATCGTCGGCGCGACGTGCTGGCAGCTTCGCAGCCAAAATGGCGAGCTCGTCGCGATCGAGGCTGAACAGCCGGAAGCCACCGCGACGCGCTTGACCGGCCCGGCCTCCGTGGTGCTGCGCCCGGGGCGCCCCCCGCGCGTGGTCGGGTTGCTCCTCGGCGCGCACGCCTGGCACATCGACGGCGACAACGTGGTCCCCGGCGCGATCGCCGGTCCACGCATCCCGTTGAGCGGCTAAACCGGCTCAGGCGGGGACGAAGCGACCGTCGACCAACCGGAGCACGCGGTCAAAGCGGCTCGCCAGCTCCAAGGCGTGCGTCACGACGATCATCGTCACGCCGCGCTCCCGCTGAATCTCGCGCAGGATGCCCAGCACGTCTCCCGCGGTGGCCGGATCGAGGTTGCCGGTCGGCTCATCGGCGAGCACCAACCGCGGGTGCATCATCAACGCACGGGCGATCGCCACGCGCTGCTGTTCGCCGCCAGAGAGCTCACCCGGTCGGTGCGTCAACCGCCGTTCCAGCCCAACCCGCGTGAGCAGCTCGGTGGCGCGGGCTTCCGCCTCCTTCGCCGACAACCGCGCGATCAACGCGGGCATCGCGACGTTCGCGAGCGCGGTCTGATCCGGAAGCAGGTGATGAAACTGGAACACCAGACCGACGTTCCGGTTGCGGTATGCGTCCAGCTCCGCACGCGTGCGGCCGGCGAGCGCACGCCCATCGACCCGGATCTCGCCTTCCGTCGCCGGCTCCAACGCGGCCAACATGTGCAAGAACGTCGACTTTCCTGAACCCGACTGGCCGACCAACGCGACGGCCTCTCCCGGATGCACCGTCATCTCGGCGCCGCGCAGCACCTCGATGCGCTGCCCGCCCTTCACAAAGGCACGACAAAGGCCATGAACCTCAACAGAGAACCCGGTAGGGGCGGACCCAGACTCATTCATAGCGCAAGCCCTCGACCGGATCGATGCGAGCCGCGCGCCACGCCGGGTAGATCGTCGCCAAGAACGAGATCAACAGCGACCCGACCACGACCGCGAGCACGTTGTGCCACTCCACGACGACCGGCAGCGAGTCGAGGTAGTACACGTTGGTGTCGAGCGGGAACTTGTACTGATCCAGGAACGCACAGCCCAACAAGCCAAGCACCGTCCCAAGCACGGTGCCAACCACCCCGACGATGCTGCCTTCGAGCATGAAAATGGTGCGGATCATGCGATCCGACGCGCCGATGGCCTTCAAGATCGCGATCTCGCGGGCGCGGGTGATCACCATCACGATCAAGTTGGTCACGATGCCCACCGCCGCGACGGTGATGATCTGCGCGAGGATCAAGCCCATGACGTACTTTTCAAGCTTCAGCGCGCTGAACAGCGACGCGTTGACGGTCAGCCAGTTCTTCGAGTAGTACGGGTATCCAAGCCGGGATTCGATGTCGGCGCCCATCGTCGGGGCGTCGTAGATGCGATCTTCCGCGACCCGCGCTTCGATCGCGGTGACGCTGTTTCCGATCTCCGCGAAGGCCTGCGCGTCCGGGATGGTGACGTACGACCACTTGGTGTCGTACTCGTAGAACCCCGTGTAGAAGATGCCAGCGAGGCGAAACGTCGTGGTCTTGGCGATGGGCATGCCGAACGCGCCCACCCCGCCGCCCAACGGGTTGATCACGTAGATCTTGTCGCCCGGGTAGACCTTCAGCTGATCGGCGAGCTCGCTGCCCAGCAAAATACCCGGGTATTGCTCGGCGTCGGTCAGGTCCTGCGCCGTCGCCATGGGCGGCGCGTGCAAGGTGTCGAGGATGTGCTGCTTCTCGGCCAAGCTCCCCGGTGCGCCGGTAGGCCCGGTCTTGATGCTGGAGACGATATCGGTGACCTTCGGGGTCGTCACCGGATCGATGCCCTTCAAGATCGCGCCGGCGGTCGCGAACTGCGAGCGCATCATGACCTCGCTGAACACGAACGGGCTCGCGGCCTCCACGCCGGGCGTGTCCTGCACGATCTTCAACGCTGCCGCGGCGTCCGGCACGTTGCCCTCGTAGGACAGCACCACGACGTGGGCGTTGAAACCGAGGATCTTATCCCGAAGATCGCCCTCGAAGCCCTGCATGACCGCCAACACGATGATGAGCATCTGCACGCCAAGCGTGATGCCCAAAACCGACAACACCGCGATCAGGCTGACGCCGACGTCCTGCCGACGCGATCGCAGGTGCGACCACGCGACGAGCAGCTCAAACTGCATCCGACCCCGACTCTGTGGGCTCGGCCAGCGTGTTCGCCGCCGGACGCCGCGTGGGGAACAGGATGACGTCGCGGATGCTCTGGGCGTTGGTCAACAGCATGACGAGGCGGTCGATGCCGATCCCCTCGCCCGCCGTGGGCGGCAAGCCGAAGCAGAGCGCGTCGATGTAGTCCGCGTCGAAGTGCATCGCTTCGACGTCTCCGCCCGCCTTGGCGCGTGCCTGAGCTTCGAAGCGCGCCGCCTGATCGACAGGATCATTGAGCTCGTTGAAGCCGTTCGCGATCTCGCGCCCGGCGATGAACAGCTCAAAGCGGTCAGCGAGCTCGGGGTCGGCGTCATTCCGGCGCGCGAGCGGCGAGATCTCGATCGGGAAGTGCGTCACGAACGTGGGGTTGATCAACGTTTTCTCGACGTCGATGTCAAAGATCTTCTCCCACCACTTTCCGAGCGTCGTGGGCAGGTTCTCCGCCTGCCAAGCCGGGTGCTTGCGCTTGTACGCGGCTTCGATCGCCGGAAGCGACCGCGCGTCCGCCTCGTCGATGCCCAACGCGCCCGCGACCAGCTCCGCATACCGAGCGCGCCGAAACGGCCCGGAGAAGTCGATGGTGTGCGCCCCGTAGGCGACCAAGGGGGACTCGAACAACTGGGCGACCAAGCCGGCGATCATCGACTCGGTGAGCGCGATCAGGCCCTCCCAGGTCTGCCACGCCTGGTAGAACTCGAGCATCGTAAACTCGGGGTTGTGCGTCTGATCGATGCCTTCGTTGCGGAAGTTTCGGTTGATCTCGAACACGCGCTCCATGCCGCCGACCACGAGCCGCTTCAGGTACAGCTCGGGCGCCACGCGGAGGTAGAGCTCCAAGTCCAGCGCGTTGTGATGGGTGACGAACGGGCGCGCGGTGGCGCCGCCCGGGATCACGTGCATCATCGGGGTCTCGACCTCGATGAACGCGCGGTCCTCAAAAAACCTACGGATATAGCTGACGATACGGGACCGCTTCAGGAATACATCGCGGCTGTCGTCGTTCACGAACAGATCGACGTAGCGCTGGCGCTGGCGCGCCTCGGGGTCGGACATGCCGTGAAACTTGTCGGGGAGCGAGCGCACACACTTCGTTGCCAGCCGCAGCTCCCACACGTGCACGGAGAGCTCACCGGTGCGGGTGCGCATCAGGCTGCCTCGAACCCAAACAATGTCGCCCAGATCGAGCTTTTTCCAGACGGCGAACGCGTCATCCCCGACGTCGTCGCGCTTGACGTAGACCTGCATGCGGTCGGAACGATCGAGCACGCGGCCAAAGCCGGCTTTGCCCATCTCGTTCTTGAACATCAGGCGGCCGCCAAAAACGAAGTCTCGCCCCAGCGGGGCGAGGTCGACCACGACGTCCGGAGCAAGCCCCTGCTCTTCGCGCATGCGCAGCTCAAAATCAGCCACACACGCCCGCAGTTCAGCGGCGGTGTGGGTGACGGCCAATCCGGCCGGATACGGGGCGATGCCTTCGGAAGCGAGCGCTTGGGCCTTGGCGATTCGGGTGGGGTCGAACTCGTACATGGCGGGCGCTTAGCGCGCCGAGGCAGGGCTTCCCACCCCGTTTCACGCGAAATCCGTCGCGCGCGAGCGGACTCCAGT
>CAIUMM010000181.1 GCA_903900265.1 uncultured Pseudomonadota bacterium | reverse complement strand
GCGGATTCCGCGAGCGGTTCGTGGGTCAACGCGGCTGAGGTGCCCGAGCTGCTCACCCGCGCTGCAAAGCTGCTCCGGCACGCCGAGGCGCTGGTGAAGTCCCCGATGTGCTCCGGCAAGGAGCAGCGCATGGCGTGGGAGGACCTGCGCCGCGGCGCCGACGCCTACAATCAGGTTCGCGATGCGCTGGAGCGCGGCGAGCAGCCCGACATCCTGACCACGCTGCGCCGGATCAGCGAGCGCGTGTCGCTCGCGGCGGCGCGGGCGGCGAAGTCCTGCGCGGCCGGGCAGCAGAAGATCGGCCAGGCGCCACGGTCGCCGGATGAGATCGCTACCGGGATCACGATGCGCGAGACGCCGCCGGTCCTCATCCCGACCGCATCGATGCAGCCGGCGTGGCCGCCCGCTGCGCCCCCGATGAGCGCGCCGACGCCCCCGAAGGCGACGCGCACGCGCAAGCCCAACGTGGGCCAGCCGAAGGCCGCCGATGTGGACCCCGCGAAGGATCAGCTGCTGGTCAACGCGTTCGCCGATGCGATCAAGCAGGCGGCCCAGTCGATGGGGGGTGGGGCGTGAGCCGCGCGTTCCTGTGGCTCGGCCCTGCGCTCCTGCTTGTGTCCTGCGTGGCGCAGGCGTTCGCCGCAGACCCCGATCTCGGGGCCGTGGCGGTGCCGCCCAGCGCGATGCCGTCGGCCGACTTCCTGCTCTCGATGGGGCCCTACGGGGCGCTCGTGTGGGGCGCGTACCTGCTCGGGAAGGGCGTGAAGGTCACGGTGCAGGTGGAGCTTTCGGAGAGGGATCGGGAGATTTTGGAGAGGATCGGGAAGGGGGTCGCGTCGTAGCCGCAGCGACTTTCCCGATCGGTGTTAGACTCAGGAATCGCCGATATACGGTGGCCAGTTAGAATGAACACCCAGGACGGCCCATGTTTCGACTTTCGCTTTGGTCAGTTTCGCTTGCCCTTTCCTCCCTCCTGGCCGGCTGCGACGGAACCGAGAGTACGGAGGGCGCGAATCCGGGCGAATGCAGCGACGGTGCCGACAACGACGGCGATGGTGCCTACGACTGCGACGACACCGACTGCTCGGGATCCCCGGACTGCGCCACCGACAGCGGGGGGGACAACGCGGCGCCCAGCGGTGCAGCGATCGCGGTCGAGCCGGCGGCACCCGTCGATGACGACGTACTCACCTGCACGATCGTGACCGAAGCGGTGGACCCGAACGGTGATGCGGTCACATACGGCTTCGCGTGGTCCGTGGACGGTGCGGACGCGGGCCTCGCCACCGCGACCGTTGCGGCGTCGCTCACGTCGGGCGGACAGACCTGGACGTGCACGGTCACGCCGACCGATGGAACCCTGGATGGTTCACCGACGACGGCGAGCGCCACGATCGCCATCGGGAACCAGACGCCAAGCGCCCCTACGGTGAGCATCTCGCCTACCAGCCCGACCGACGACGATGTCCTCAACTGCATCATCGAGAACGAGAGCGTCGATCCGGAGGGCGACTCGGTGACCTACGGCTACGGCTGGGAGGTAGACGGCGCCGATGCTGGCCTCACCACCACTACAGTCGCGGCCTCCCTCACAAGCGTAGGTCAGACCTGGAGTTGCCGCGTGACGGGAAGCGACGGGGTGGCGACGAGCGCAGCCGGAACGGCGAGCGTGACCATTGAGGTGGGTACCGTCGAGTTCATCGACTACACCACGGACTACGGGTCCGCGATGCTGACGATCCCCGGCGGCACGTTCTCGATGGGCAGCTCGAGCTACGGCCCCGTCCATAGCGTCACCCTGACGCACGACTTCTGGATGGCGCAGACGGAGGTGACGCAGGCCGAGTGGGCGGCGTGGACAACGGTTCCGGCCACGCCTGGATCGGCGCCGTCGTTCCACGAGGACTGCCTAGACTGCCCGGTGGAGGGCATCGACTGGGCCGATGTGGCGATGTACGCGAACGCGCTCTCCGCGGCGGAGGGGTTGGACCTCTGCTACACGGCCGATGGCACCGAGCTGGTCACCTCCCTGGCCGACGATCCCTACAACTGCGAGGGGTACAGGCTCCCGACCGAGGGCGAGTGGGAATACGCGGCCCGCGCCGGTGCAAGCTACGCCTACCCCGGGTCGAACGACGTCGACGACGTTGCTTGGACATCCGCCAACAGCGGTGGCGACACCCACGAGGTCGCCGGACTCGCGGCGAACGGCTGGGGGCTGTACGACATGAGCGGGAACGTGTTCGAGTGGACTCACGATTGGACCGGGTACGTCGCGGACCCCCCGAACGACTCGTACGCGCCGGGCCCCGCCACGGACCCAGTGGGCGCAGACAGCGGCACGAACCGGATCGTGCGTGGCGGGTGGTACGGGGACTCGACCTACACCGGCGTCGCCGAACGGACGAGCGCGGACAACGGCCTCCGGTACTACACACTCGGGTTCCGGCTTGTGCGCTCCTACGTCGGGCCGTGACCGGCCGAGCCCCGAGCATTCGGTCCCGGGTCCAGATCGGCGAACTTGATGCTCAGCGGGCTCCGCAAAACCGATGACCCACCAAGCGGTAATAATTGATCTCTGCATCGGGATCGGCGATCGGTAACATCTCCGGTAAGCAGCCCGAGCCATTCAGGCTCCACCGGCTGAACGGAGAAAGTGGAATGACAAAGAAAGAAATCAGTGACACGGTCGATGCAGTTGAGGCGAACCGGGCGGAAGCAGTCGAGGCAGAGCGCAAAGCTCGCGACCCCCAGCGACCGAGCGCGGAGCGCGCTGAATGGGCGGCCCGTGCCGACCAACTCCGAGCCGTAGTGCGCGAGTTCCTCGACCAGTTGCGGCGAGCGGGGGTCCAGCACGAATGATGCGGTAGGCAACACCGCCCCCGCGGTAGGAACGATCCAGCCCTGATCGCCCCGTTGGCGGCTACGAACCCTCATGCGTTCGCCCTCCACGTCGGTGCCCTCGTGATCCTCGACACCCAGATCCACGCTGCCGGCGCGCCAGCCGTGCGCCAGCCCCTCGTCGTATCCCGCGACGACGCCTCCGAGCCCCCCGCCCGTATCGTCGAGTACGTCCGCCTTCCGCAGACGGCGCGCATCGATTCGCGGCTACCGGCGCCGGCTTCGGTTGAGGCCATCCGGGCGCATTCGCGCCTGCCGCCTTGGATGTTCCGGCTGCTCCTCGCGTGGGGCGTCCTCACGCTCGTTTCGCTGGTCGGCCCCTGCCGACCCCTTTCCCCG
>CAIUMM010000180.1 GCA_903900265.1 uncultured Pseudomonadota bacterium | reverse complement strand
GGAGTAGAGCGCGGTGCCGCGCATCCTCGTCGTCGACGACGAAGAGCCGAACCGCGCGGCCCTGGAGCGGATCTTCCTGCGCGAGGGATGGTCGGTCACGCTCGCCGCCGACGGGCGCGAGGCGCTGGAGAAGATCCGCGCGGAACGCGTGCGCGGCGAGGACATCCGCGTGCTGCTGACCGACGTCAAGATGCCGGGGATGAACGGCCTCGACTTGCTGCGCGCCGCCAAGCAGCTCGCGCCCGAGGTACAGGTGATCCTGATGACCGCCTACGGCACGGTAGAGACCGCGGTCGAAGCGATGAAGGAGGGCGCGTATGACTTTGTGACCAAGCCGCTGAAGCGCGCCGAGGTGGTCGCGAGCATCCAAAAAGCGCTGGAGCGGGGTGAGCTGCTCGCCGAGAACCGCCGTTTGCGCGAGCAGATCGCCGGCACCGCGGAGCGATCCACCGAGCTGGTCGGACAGTCCGCGGCGATGCGCAGCCTGCTCGATGAGGCCGGTCAGGTGGCGCCGTCGATGGCGAGCGTGCTGATCACCGGCGAGAGCGGCACAGGAAAAGGCGCGTTGGCGCGATGGATTCACCAGCAGAGCGGACGCCGCGGCGCGCGTCTGGTGACCGTACATTGCGGCGCGATCCCCGAGAGCCTGTTGGAGAGCGAGCTCTTCGGGTATGAAGCCGGCGCGTTCACCGGCGCGACCGGAAAGAAAGAGGGCCGCTTCGATCTGGCGAATGGCGGCACGCTGTTTCTGGACGAGGTCACCGAGATGCCGCTGACCGTGCAGGTCAAGCTGCTTCGGGTGCTTCAAGATGGCGAATACGAGAGGCTCGGCGGTACGCGGACCTTACGCGCCGACGTGCGCGTGCTCGCCGCGACCAACCGGGACCCCGAGCAGGCCGTCGCAGAGGGGCGGCTCCGCGCCGATCTCTACTACCGACTGAACGTGATCCGCCTGCACGCACCCGCGCTGCGCGAGCGAAAAGAGGACATCGCATTGTTGGCACGGCACTTTCTCGCGGTGCACGCCCGGCGCAACGCCAAGACCGTGCGCGGCGTGGAGAGCGACGCGATGGCCGCGCTCGAGGCCCACCCGTGGCCCGGGAACGTGCGCGAGCTCGCCAACGTGATCGAGCGCGCCGTGGTGCTCTGCCGCGAGGACTCTGTGCGCGCCGTCGATCTCCCGCCTGCGCTGCGCGCATCCGGGAACGCCGATGCCGGCACCGAGACCGGCTGGCTGACGTTCGCGATAGGCACGCCGTTTACCGAAGTCGAACGCCGCATGATTGAGTCCACGGTCCGGTTGTGCGCCGGGGATCGCAACCTCGCGGCAGCGATGCTCGGCATCACCGCGCGCACGATCTACCGCCGGGAGGCCGAATGGCGCGGCTCAGAGAGCGGGGACGCCGACGGCGACCCGGAGGCGCCGCCGCGCCCGCTATAACGGCGTGCTTCCTACCGTTCTCGCCATCAGCAGGTCGTCCCGAAAGCTGCCATCGGGAAATCGATATTCCGCGACGCGACGGCCCTCTTCGGTAAACCCGCAGGACCGATACAGCGCGATCGCAGGCATATTATGGGCGTACACCGCCAGGGAGAGCTTCGTCACCGCGCTGGTCGTGCTCCACGACAGCACGCGCTCCAGCAGGCCCCGCCCCACGCCCTTGCCCCGCCAATCGGCGCGCACGAGCACCTCGATGTGCCCGACGTGGCGGTTTCGACGAAACGCCCCCGGCTGCACCTCGATCACCCCCACCGTCTGAAACCGCGCCCGCGCGACGAACATGCAGCGGTTTGGCGGCCCGCCGTTCGGGGCGGTCATGCGCACGCGGGCGATGACAGCGTCTAACGATGCCGGAAACTCGCCGGCTTCTGAGACCAAAAACTCCCCCTCCGCGACCACGCCGGTGCGCAACGCGATCAAGCCCGGCGCGTCCGAAGCAGCGGCGGCATCGATGGAGTAGGAAGCGGTCATCCAAACAGAGTCTATACAGCAAAGTGCGCGCAGCAAACTTGACACGTCCACCCCTGCTTTGGTACACCTCCCCAAACCCGAGAGTGCTCATGCATCGCCATCTGCTCGCCAGCCTGACCGTCCTCCCCCTCCTCGCCCTCGTCGGCTGCGATTCGCCCGCTCCCGAAAAGAAGGTCGAGGCAAAGAAAGAAGATAGTTGCCCGCTCGCCGTAGACAAGCTGGCCGGCACCGCTTGGGTTTGGCTGCGCCCGCAGCCCACCGGACCGGACAAGCCGCAGACCCAGACGCGCATGCGCTTCCGCGACGAAGGCGGCCAGACCAAGATGGACTACACCGCCAGCTCCTTGTCCGAGGTGTACGCCTACAGCTGCGATCTCAACGGCAAGATCCTGACCTGCGTCGAAGAGGATCACCACGCCAAGGAGTGGTCGCGGGCTTGGGGCGCCACGCACGAGGGCAAGATCGACAGCGCCGGCCTCGCCGCGGCGACCGGCCTGCCGGCGGCTGATTTTGACGCCGTGCAGAAGGACATCGAGAAGGAGCTCGCGGGCCTCAAGGGCACCGAGCGCACCGAGACCTTCAAGAGCTACAACAGCCCCAACAACAAGATCCGCGGCAAGGTCATGATCGCGGTCGACAAAGCGAAGTGCATGCTGACCGTTCAGGACAAGTACAGCACCCTCGTCGACGGCAAGGTCAATGAGTATGAAAACCCGGTCGGGACTGCCAAGTTCCAGGAGACCAAAGAGGCGTGGCTGTTCGAAGCGTGCAAGGACGTCGAGGCTGCCAACACGGTGGTCGAAGACGGCGCGACGGCGCACACCTACCCTCCGGGCACCTACGAGTTCACCTCGACCCTGAACAAGAACGACAAGCCGGACGCCGCGTGCACCTACAGCGCGAACATCTGGAAGGACGCGCTGGCGCTGACCCCGAACCTCGCGCCGGATGACGCCAAGGCGGTCAAGTGGAGCATCAAGGTTCCGCTCTCCGAGCCCGGCCCCCACGTGATCAGCTTCGAGCGCACCAAGACCTGTGGCACCGCCGCCCCCGAAAAGATGGGCATCTCCTGCGCCAAGATCCACATCAAGTAGTCGGCAGCCCACGCGCAACGGTGTGGGCGTGAAGGTCGTGTTCGTGTGCACCGGCAACATCTGCCGGTCGCCGGCGGGTCATGCGGTTTTGGCGCACCGGCTCGCTAAGAGCCCCCGTGGTGCTTCGATCGAAGTCGACTCCTGCGGCATCGGCGGCTGGCACGCCGATGAGCCGCCCGACCCGCGAGCCGTTCGCGAAGGCGAGCGGCGCGGGTATCGTGTCGATCACCCTGCTCGTCAGGTGCAACCTACCGACTTCACCATGCCGGTGCTGATCGTCGCGATGGGAAAGGACCACCTGCAGGCGCTGCAGCGCATGGCGCCCAGCGGTTTTCCCAAAGACCACATCGTGCTGCTGCGCAGCTTCGACCCCGCGTCTGCGCCCGGCGCCGACGTCGCCGACCCGTACTACGGCGCCGACGAAGGCTTCAGCACCATGTACGACGTGATCGAAGCGGCGATGCCGGGACTCCTTGAGTTTCTCCACGCACCGCGCTGAGCCTACTCGCGCTCTCCGGTCAGCTCGCCCGTCTCCGCTGAGCCCTCGCCCGCGAGATCGACCGCGAACGCAGCGCGCAGCGCTTGGCCGGTCAGGCCCTGGCCCAACAGCCACATCAGCTTGACAGTAGCGGCCTCTACGGTCATCGCGCCGGTGCCGATCGCCCCCGCCTCCAACGCCGCGCGCCCGCCCTCGTAGGCGCCCAGGTCGACCGCGCCGCGCAGGCATTGGCTGTGCAACACGACCGCAACCCCCGCGGCGGCAGCGCGGACGATACCATCCGGCCAGCCCTTTTGTGGGACGTTACCAGCCCCGAAGCCACGAATCACTACCCCCCGCGCGCCGGCGGCAACCGCCGCGTCCAGCAGCAGCGGCCCGCTCCCCGGCACGACCTGAAGCACGACGACGTTGCGCTCAAAGCCGGGCGTCACGCGCAGGCCGCTCGCGGGCGGCGGCAGCACCGGTGACGTGTGACGGATGACCACGCCCATCTCCACCAGCGGGCGATGGCTCGGGCTCTCGAACGCTTCGTAGGACTGAATGCTTATCTTGGTCGCGCGGTTGCCGCGGTACAGCCGGCGTCCAAAGTAGATCCCGACCTCAGGGATGTCCATGGTCGCGCAAAGCGCAGCATGGATCAGGTTGTTTCGAGCGTCGGTGCGCACGAACGCGATGGGCCGCTGCGCCCCGGTGAACACCACCGGGCGGTCCAGCCCGCGGAGCATGAACGACAGCGCGCTCGCCGACCACGCCATCGTGTCGGTGCCGTGCAGCACGACCACCCCGGAGAATTCGGGGACCCGCCGCGCCACCGCCTCGGCCATACGCTCCCAATGGTCAGGGCCGATGTCGGAGCTGTCGAGGTTGCAGAGCAGCTCGGCCTCTACGTCCACCTCGGCCTCCAAGCCGCGCACATACGGGAGGATGTCCTCCGCGACGTGCGAGGGCGCGAGGGGACCATCGCGGCGCACCATGCCGAGGGTTCCCCCGGTGTACAGAAAGAGAACGCGGGGTTTCATGGTTGCACCGGCGTGAGGGGATCGGAAGTTTCACTGCAAAAGCCATCATTCCCAGCCGCGCTACGACACAGCACGCCCGGCTGGGCCGTCGCTTGTCCGGACACCCGGGCGTAGTCCAACCACTCCCGGGCAAAGTCCTTGGCGCCGCCACGCCAGCGCGAAGCGAGCGCTTCGGCGTCGTCGCTGCGGTCCTCGACGTACGTTTGCTCGGCGTCCAGCCAGAGCCGGGCAGCGAGGTCGGCGCGCAAGCCGAGCAGCGCGTACACCCGCTGCTTGTAGGCGGGCCCCTGCCAAACGTGCTTGTTCTCCAGCGCGTAGTCCGCCCATCGCAGCGCGACCTCAGCGTCCTCCACCTCGCCCCGCGCGAGCAGCAGCGCGTAGCGGAAGCACAAGTCGGGATCGGAGCGATCGATGACCTCGAGGTGACGGGCCGCGAGCGTCATCCACTCGGCCATGTCGCCGCGCCCTTCGGCGTTGACCATCAGCACGCGGCTGACCTTGTCGCGCTGGGTTTGCAGCGCGTCCTGAGCGATGCGCGTCTCGAGACAGCGGACGTCGTCGTTGCTCAGCTGGCCGATCATCGACGCTGGCTCCAAGCGCACCAGATCGTCGCACGCCGCCGTAGAGACCGCTTGGGCGACGACCAGGACGGGCTTCTTGCTCCGGGACGATCGCCCCTTGCGTCCGGTGCGGGCCGCGGCGGCGCGCGCAAAACCATCCAGCTCGGTGCGCGCTGCGGCCACCTCGGGCACCACCACCGGCACCTCTACGCCATCGACGACGATGGAGGCGGCATCGTAGCGGGACACAAAGCCGCGCAGCGCGGCCTCTCGATCCGGGCCCGCAGGCAGCTGGGCCCACACCGCAGCCGCTTCTGCGAGCTCCGATTCCATCGCCAGCTTGATCCGGCGCGCAGACTCGGTCTCGGCCATCGCGTTCAAGTCCGCCCGTGACGGCCCAGCTTCGAGGTTCCGACTGGACAGCTTCCACTCGAGCACCGCCTCGCGCGTATCCTTCAGCGGCTTCTGGGTCGGGCCTCCCACCGCACGAACCTGCTTGGCCACCGAGGCCTGAGCCTCCCCCAGCGTGACGACGCCATCGGCCGGCGTCCCACCGGCCCCATCGGCCCAACCGCCAAGCGCCCCCACCGCAAAATACGTGAACATCGAGTGCCCCGCCGCCGCATACAGCGCGCTAGACTCGCCCGAGGTGGTTGCGGTCCATACGGCGTAGGACGGCTCCTTCGGGACGGGCACCGAGCCAAACACCGTGAACCGGTTGCCGGGGAACAGCTCCTCCCCGCTGCGCCCGAGCCCGCCAAACCCGGCGTCTACGACGACCACCGCGCGCGCAGCTTTGGAGCCTACGGCCACCTTCATCAGGTCCGCGAGCGCCACCCCGGCGACCGGCGCAAACTCCGGCGCGACATCCGCCGGAAGCACGATGCGGCCACCGTCCGAAGCCACGCCGCCGTGCCCGGCAAAGTAGACCCAGATCGTCCCGTTTTTCTTGACCTTGCTGCGGATTCCAACCAGCCCGTTGCGAATGTCCGCAGCCGAAGCGTTGCGGAGCCGAAGCACGTTGGCGGGTGGAAGATCGGCATTTCCCATCAGGAACGCCGCGAACGCGTCGGCGTCGGCGTCGGCCGCGTAGGCGTCCGGGATCGATGCGTAATCTTCGACGCCGATCACCAGCGCAGCGTCCTTCCGCGCGTGTCCGGTCCCTTTCGGGGTGGACAGCGCAGGCGGCTCGGCCGCTGCAAACGGCGCGCGCAAGGCGACCGCGAGCAGCAGCAGGACGCGCAGCTTCGAAGATGCCATGCCGACCTACCCCGGTGCGCTGGACGACAACGACTGCGCGAGGCTGTCGGTCGCGCGTACCAGCTCGACGAGGATGCCGTCCTCGAACGCGCTGTGCCCTGCGTCCGGCACGACGATGAACTCAGCCTCGGGCCACGCGCGGTGCAGATCCCACGCGCTGGTCATCGGACAGACCGTGTCGTAGCGCCCCTGCACGATGACCGCCGGGATGTGGCGGATGCGCCCTACGTTGGCGAGCAGCTGGTCGTCACGCTCAAAGAAGCCGCGGTGCATGAAATAGTGGCACTCGATGCGCGCAAATGCCAGCGCGAAGTCGTCACTCGCGTAGTGACCGACCATGTCCTCACTGGGGAGCAGCTTGGAGGTGAGGCCTTCCCACACGCTCCACGCCTTCGCGGCCTCCAACCGCACTGCGGCGTCCTCTGAGGTGAGACGTCGGTAATACGCGGCGATCAAGTCGCCACGTTCCTCGCCGGGGATCGGCGCGAGGTAGTCCTCCCAGTAGTCCGGGTACAGGTAGCTGGCGCCGTCCTGATAGAACCACTGGAGCTCCTTGTGGCGCAACATGAAGATCCCGCGAAGCACCAACGCGCGCGTGCGCTTCGGGTGCGCCTCGGCGTACGCCAGCGCCAGCGTGCTGCCCCAGCTCCCGCCGAACACCACCCAGGCTTCTACGTTCAGAAAGTCACGGAGCACCTCCATGTCGGAGACGAGGTTCCACGTGGTGTTCTCGCGCAGCTCCGCGTGCGGTTTGCTGCGCCCGCAGCCGCGCTGATCGAAGAGGATGATGCGGTACTTGTCCGGGTCAAAGAAGCGGCGATGCACCGCGTCACAGCCAGCGCCCGGGCCGCCGTGCACAAACACCACGGGGACGCCCGCGGGGTTCCCGCACTCTTCCCAGTAAACCTGGTGGATCTTCGAGACGGGGAGGAAGCCGGAATGGGAGGGTTCGATCGCGGGGTACAACATCGTCCCCTGCTAACGCACCGAGCGCGCACTCCGGGCGTCCCGAGCGCCGTTCCCTCTCTCAGACGGCCGACGGTCAGACGGCGGGGTCAGTCCGCGGCGGCTTCTTGCGTGACGGTGACGCTGTCGTCGCAGGCGTTGCCGTGTTGATCCAGCCCCTGAACGGTGAGGATCTGCGAGCCATCGGGCAAAAACGCCGAGGACACCGCGCCGTCGGCGATAGGCCCGCTCGCGGTGGAGGTCCAGTAGATCGACAGGTACTCGCCTTCGGGATCGGTCACCGTGGCTTCAAGGGCCACTTCTTCACCGCTGGCGAAGGTGGCCCCATCGGCCGGCGCGGTAACCAGGCAGGTAGGCGGCTGATTTTCCGGGACTTCTTCGGGAGCGCAACCGGAGGCGCACAGCGACAGCGCCAAGGGGACGACGAAGAATGGAGACACGAACGGAGAAAAGCAAGCGCGCATGAGCGCCCTTATCTCAACCGACCCCGCTACGACCGCCGCGTGGGGGCCGAAACGACCCATTTTCCGGTGCGCGTCGGCGCGTTGATCAGCTCGGCGAGCCGCGCCAAATAGCGCTCGCGCGGCCACTCTTCGGCGCCAAAGCGTTCAAGGTGCTCGGTGTGTACCTGACTGTCGATCAGCTGGACGCCTGAGGCCGTCAGCCACCGCACCAGCGTGACGAACGCACACTTGGACGCGTCCGGCGCCTCCGCGAACATACTCTCGCCAAAATACATGTCGCCGAGGCTCACGCCGTAGAGCCCGCCGACGAGCACGCCGTCCTTCCAGGCCTCGGCGGAGTGCGCGATCCCCAGCTCATGCAGCGTGATGTAGGCGTGCTGCATCGCCCGGGTGATCCACGTGCCCTTCTGGCCCGGTCGCGGGCGGCCGGCGCACTTGCGGATCACCTCGGCGAACGCGGTGTCGAAGCGGATCTCGTAGTCTCCACGCCGCAGGATCTTCTCCAGCGAGCGCGGCACGTGGATGCGCGTAGGTTCGAGCACGAACCGCTCTTCCGGCGAGTGCCACCAGATCGGCTCGCCTTCGTTGTACCAAGGAAAAATCCCGGCGGTGTACGCGGCGATCAGGCGCTGGGAGGACAGATCGCCGCCCACGGCGATCAGGCCCTGCTCCGCGAGATGCGCAGGCGGGAAGATCGGCAGCTCACTCAGGCGAAAGACGGGCATCAAAAGCGCCAGATCGAAGGCAGATCATCGCCCTCTACGTCGGTCGCGTAGGTGCTCAGGAACGGCTGCACCGCCTCGCGCAGCGCGGCGGTCGCCGCGAGGGCGCGCGGCACGGCGTCTCCCCAGGGCGCGCCGGTGGCTTCGACAAACGCCACCCGAGCGCGGGCGCAGGCTTGACGCTCACTCTCAGGGTCGAGCGAGGGGTTGGGCTGGTACGGGTCCTCGGGGATCGCATCGTAGTACGCGCGATACTGGCTGGTAGGAGCCAGAACGCGACGCAGCCCGGCGGTGTCATTGAGCGCCGCTTGCAGGCGCAAACCCGCATGCTCGCGCCAGTCGAGATCCCCGTCGAGGTCAAAACCCCAGTCGCGGGCGGTGAACGTCGCCGCGCCGTTGGTGATCCAGTGGCAGATCTCATGGAAGATCATCTGCGCCGCGCAGTCGTCGGGGTCGAGCGTCGCCCGCGGGCCAAGCTCCATCAGCCCCGCGCCATCGGTCGCCGAAAAAATCGCTCCGTTGCGACGGATGGTCAGGCCCAGTCGACGCGCGGTGGAAAACCAGACGAGGTCCACGGGGTCGACGTAGCGCGACCGGATCGGGCGCTCGTAGTCAGGGGTCCAGACGTCCTTCATGGGCACGCTCTACCAGACTGCGAGGCGTTCGCCCACCCGAACCCCGACGACATTCTGTACGTTGGCCCAATCCCACGCCGTCGGCACAAACATGCCGGGGTACAGCTCGTCGAGCACCGCGCGCACGGCGATCGCCAGCGCGGCGTCGTTCCCGGTGTGCACCTTGACCACCAGCCCCGCGCCGCGGTTGGGCAGCGCGATCGTGAACAAGCCCTCGGCGCCAACCTTGACGGTGAGCGGCTCAGTGGCGGCCTGGACCACGCGCAAGTCCAGACGCCCTTCGCCGCTCATCTCCATGGGATTACGGTGCATCGCCCAACCGACGCGCCCCGCGAGCGATCCGGTCGGCGCGGACGCGGGCCCCATCTCCTCGGCCAACCGCGCGACCGCACGCGCCATCGCGTGCAAGCGGGCGTGAAAGCTGGGGACCCCGCAGCCATCCACCGCGACCGCCGGCGCTTCCCCCATCCAATCGGTGATGCGCGCGGTGTTCTCGACCTGCAGCGGGTGACTCGGCGGCAGGTAGTTTTCATCCCAGCCGGCGAACTTGGCCGCGGCGCGCATGAAGGTGTGCTTGCCCGAGCAGTTGTTGTGCAGTTGCGTAGGCCGCAGCCCCGCTTGGTCCAGCTTCCGCGCGCTGGGCTCGTGCATCGGCCGGTGGGCACCGCAGCGCAGATCGGCCTCGACGAGCTCAAAACGCTCCAGCAAGCGCGCCACGTGCTCGGTGTGCATCGGCTGACCGGAGTGAGACGCCGCGCCGATGGACAAGTCCGCGTCCGACAAACCCGCGACGAGCTCCGCCGGCAAGTGCGACAGCGACGACGTGAGCTGCAAGGCCTTGCAGCCCGAGCGCCAAAAGGAAGCCGTGTCCGGGCCCACCGACCAGCGGATCGCGCCATCGACGTAGAGCGCCGCAGACACCGGATGTACCGTCTCGAGGAGCCCCCCGCGGCGTTGCTCAACGTGCATGATTCACGATCCTCCTTCCACTTTTACAGCCGCGCTGCTCGCGGTGTTGCCCACCAACAACCGCCGCGCCCGCCAACCCGCGCCATCGGGCACCGGCGAGCCCGCGTACCAATCGACGATCGCATAGTCCCCAGCAGGAAGATCGACGGTCAGCCACTCCCGACCCGGCGCCAGCTCGGACTCCCGCGTGACCGGGATGCCCTTGCTGGGGCTTGTCCACCACTCGCCGTTCCCATGCTGCAGCTGGTACGCGCATCCCTCGGCGTCTACCGCGAACAAGCGCCAGTCTACGTCATGATTGTCGAGCATACGCAACGGACTCGCGACCGTCGGTGTGCCCGCGTCCTTTCCGGAGAAGCAAAACTTCCAGCCCGCGACGTCATCTCCGCTGCGGGTCAACGCTGCGCTGGGCGGCACCACAAAGTTCGATCCCGTCACCACATACACGCCCGGCTCCGTCGGCAAGGCGGTCAGGCTCCCTTTGAGCTCGCCAGCGGCCCACGGCACCGTCGCGGCCAAGTACGCCGGATGGGTGATCACAAAGTCGGTTGGACCGGACTCGCACTCCACCGAGAAGCGGCCATCGGGACCGGACACGGCGTCGCAGCCACCACCAACGATGTGCGCGCCGACGACGGCGGCTCCCGACGCATCGGAGACCGCGCCATCCAGACGCTGCGCGCAGCCCACGGCCCCGCCGAGCGCGAACACGACGACCGCACGCACGCCCGGGGAGCGCGCCCCATACCGGAACCAAACCGAAGCCACGTGCGGCTCAGGTCAGGTAGGCGATGTGATCCAGCTTCGCTTCGGGGATCAGCAGATCCCGCGCTTCACCCGAGAGCTCGCGGCCTTTCTCGTCCGACCACTTCGAGACGCGCACACGCACGCCGAGCGCGTTCACCTCAACCAGATCGCCGTCGAGGATCACCGCCGCTGCGGGCAGGTGCTCGCCCTTCATCGAAAACAGGGACTGCCGAAGGAATACACGAACGCGCATGGGAACTCCGATACCTGTCCGTATCGCGAAGCCCCGACCCGGGCCTCCTGTCCGAATGGCCAGTGCGCCTTTCGGGCAAGCCCGTGCACTCCTTGATAAGCGACGCGCCTCTGGAGTCTCGATGCGCCTTTCTATGATGCCTTTCCTCCTGCTGCCCACACTCTCGGCCCTGAGCGCTTGCAAGGATCAGGCGATGATCGACGAGAACGCGCATCTCACCCAGCAAGTCGCCGATCTGAAGCGCACGAACCAGCGCCTGCAGTCGGACAACGAGGCGCTGGGCGCCAAGGCCAAAGAGGCAGCCGAGCTCGCAGAAAAAGAAAAGCGGGCGCAGGTCCTTCAGAAGCTTGGCGTCACCGAAGGCAAAAAGCTCCACGCGACCTTCGTGACGTCCTTGGGTGACATCCACTGCACGCTGCGCCCCGATCAGGCGCCCGAGACGGTGACCAACTTCGTGCAGCTCGCGAAAGGCGAGAAAGAGTGGACCGATCCCCGCACCAACCAGCCCTCCACCGCGCCGCTCTACGACGGCACGATCTTTCACCGCGTGATCCCGAACTTCATGGTCCAAGGTGGCGACCCGCTCGGCAAGGGCATCGGCGGCCCTGGCTATCAGTTCGCGGATGAGGTCGGCTCATTCACGGTCTTCGATCATCCGGGCATCCTCGCGATGGCCAACAGCGGCCCCGACACCAACGGCTCGCAGTTCTTCATCACCGAAGGCACGCCGGACCACCTGAACGGCAAGCACACGATCTTCGGCGACTGCGAGAACCTCGACGTCGTGAAGGCGATCACCAGCGTCGAACGCAACGGGCAAGACAAGCCGCTCACCGACGTGGTGTTGAAGACGGTCACGTTCTCCGTACAATGAGGCCGCTCTTTACGCTCGCTGTCGGGGTCATCGTCGCCGGGGTTGTGGGAAATACCGCCTTTGCGGCGGACAGCAACACCACGGTCGCGACCAAACGCCCGCCCGATCCCGAGGTCGCGCAGACCTTGTGGTCCCAGTCCTGCTCCGCGTGCCACGGCATGAAAGGCCTGGGAGATGGGCCGCTCGCCGCGGCGCTGGGGGGCGTAGGGACGCTCGACGGGCGCATCGGCGCAGACAGCATGGACGTGATCACCGGCGTGGTCCGCAACGGCAAGGGCAAGATGCCCGCGTTCAGCGAGACCATCGACGCCGGGGACACCCGACGCATCCTCGAGTGGATTCGCGACGTCTCAGCTGGCAAGATCGAGCCGAAGTCGCCCAAGCCGCCGGCCGTGCCCAGCGCCAAGCAGCTGCCCGCGGACCGCGCCGTCGAGGAGGCCGCACGCAAAGAAGCCGACGATGAAGAGTAGCGGGCCCGCCGCGCTCCTCGGCGCGCTGATCCTCGGGCTGTGCGGATGCCCGTCGTCCGATGAATCCGCGGGGCTCGACGGCGACAGCTCGGATGCAACCCCGATCATCCCGGTAGATTGCACCGCCGCGTGCGCGGACACGTCTACGTCCGCAGGCACCGCCGTCTGCTACTCCTGCCAGTGCAAGGCGGCGATGGACGGATGGCTGCCGTCGCAGGACGAGTACCAGTGCGCGAACGGCGAAGAGATCGTCATCTACACGGCGGGGGAGGACGGCGCGCTCACCGCGGTGGACGCCGACGTCACCACCTGCGCAAACCCGACCTTGCTCTACGGCACGTGCACACCGGGCGGCCGGCTGGGGCAGCTCACCCACGGCACCGTCACCGCAAAGTGGATCTGCCGCCGCAACCAGTACGTCGCCGGCGCGATCGACGACGAGACGCTCCCCTACGACGATGTCGGCCTGATCCTGCACAACTCAAGGAACGGCGCATCCTGCTGGTTCGACGACAACGACCACACCGGCATCGCCGGGCGAAACATGCCCGACATCGATCTGACCAAGGACAACCCCGACAACCAGGCCCAGTTCCTCGGGTACTACTACTACACCGACGGCAAGAGCTGCACCCGCTGCCACGACAACGATCCGTTCAACTACACGCCGTACCTGCAGTCCGTGCATTGGCAGGCCGGTGCGTACACCTCCAGCGGCTACACCCGCGTCGCGCTGGACTCGGCGCCTTCCGGCACCTACGCCGAGAACAACACGAGTCACCTCGTCTCAGCCGGCGCCGACGCGTGCACGAGCTGCCACCGCATCAGCTCGGGGGCGACGTGCAGCACGTGGGCGCCAGACTCCTACGGGGTCACCAAGGCTCCAGGCACCGAAGAGCGCGTGCGGACCGCGGGCGTTGACCCGAACAGCCCGCTTTGGTGGCTCGGAACCTGGATGCCGTACACCGGCGACGGGCAAACAAACGCAGACCATGGGGCCTGGGAGGCCCGCTACGGGCTGGCGCGGGACACCATCCAAGCCTGCTGCGCGCGCCCCGGCGTCAACACCTTCGACGACAACGGCGCGCCGGTCTGCGCGTGGGAGCCGACGCCTACCGAGTAGGTCAAGAAGTCGGTAAGCTCTCGGTCCAGGCGATCATGCGCGCGATCCCGGTGGCTCGGTCGACGCGCGGCGACCAGCCCAACATCCGCGTCGCTTTGCGGTTGTCGGCGACAAAAAACCGCTGGTCGCTCAACCGCCACGGCAGCTTCTCGTAGGCCAGCGTGACCCCAAAATGCGCTTCGAGCACCGCGAACAGCTCGAGCAGCGAGCAGCTGTTGGCCATGCCTCCGCCGATGTTGAACACCTGCCCGCGCGCCTGTCCGATGTGCGCGGCGGCGGCGAGGTAGGCGTCTACCGCATCGTCGACGAACAGCAGATCCCGGACCTGCTTGCCGTCTCCGGCGATGGTGAACGGCGCGCGCGCCGGATCGCGCTGGACCGCCGCCGCTTGCTGACAAAACCAGCCCACCCAACCCTGATCGAAGGTCGCATACTGACGCCCGCCGAACATCGTAGAGTGGCGAAAAACCACGGTGTTGAGCCCGTAGACACGAGCGAAGTCCAGCATGTACTGGTCCGCCGCGCCCTTGGAGCATCCGTAGGGGGTTTGGAAGTCGAGCGGCGCGCTCTCGTCGATGCCGTCAGGGTGATCGGGCGCTGAATACCGCGTGGCGTCTTCGCGCAGCGCGACCGTCCCCAGATCGCCGTAGGACTTGTTGCTCGACGCGTAGACCACCGTGGCGGCGGGCACCAAGCGGCGCACCGCATCGAGCAGGTTGAAGCTGCCTCCGGCGTTGGTCTCAAAATCGAGCCGTGGGTCGTTCACCGACGTGGTCATCGCGACCTGCCCGGCGAGGTGGAAGATCACGTCCGGCAAACAAGCCGCGATCAACGCATCGACCTCGGGCGCACGGCGCACATCGGTGCGCACGAACTCCACCGGCCCCACCGTGCGCAGCCACTCCAAGTTGGCTTGGCTGCCCACCCGCGAGAGGTTGTCCGCGACGACGACGCGCGCGCCGTCGGCCAACAACCGAGCCGCGACGTTGCTGCCGACAAAGCCGCAGCCGCCGGTCACGAGAATCGTACTCGGCCTCATCCTACACACTCTGCCAACGCGGCGACCGCACCGTCGAGCAGCGCCGAGGAGATCGTGAGCGGGGGAGTCAAGCCGATAGCCTCGCTGTGCTCGCCGCACGGTAACACCAGCCACCCGCGCTGCAGCATGCGCGCGGTCACCGTCGGGGCGTCATCGACGACGACGCCGAGCATCAGCCCGCGCCCGGTCACGCCGCGCACGCCCGGCACCCCGACCAGCGCCTCGGCCCAGCGAGCGCCCTGATCCGCGGCGCGCGCGGTGAGCCCTTCTGAGGTGATGACGTCCAGGCTGGCCAGCGCCATCGCGCAACCGATCGGATTTCCCAAAAAGGTCTGGGTGTGCAGCGCTCCGGCGTTCGAGGACCAAGCCGCCATCGCCGCGTCGGTGCCGAGGCACGCAGCGATCGGAAACCCGCCGCCGAGCGCCTTGCCCACGCAGAGCAAGTCGGGACTGAGCGGCTTGCCCGCAGCGTCTCGCTCCGCGCCGCCCGCGAACAGCGAGCCCGTGCGCCCAAGGCCGCAGTAGACCTCATCGTGGATCACCAACGCGCCGGCCGAGCGCGCCGCGGCGCGCAAACCCGCGAGCCAGCCCGGCGGCGGAGCGCGCATCCCGCCGCGACCTTGCACCGGCTCCACCAGCACCGCAGCCACGTCGGACAGATCCGGCAGCGCCCCTCCAAACGGCGCGAGGGTCACCGCGCCGCCGAGCATCGCCCGGAACGGACCTTGCCGCTGCTCGACCTGATGGCCCAGCGCCGCCAACGGCGCGATGGACAGGCCGTGGTAGGCCCCGCGGAACGCGACGATCTTGTGCCGACCCGTCGCCAACACCGCGGTCTTCATCGCGACCTCGACGGCCTCGCTCCCCGACGTGACCAACATCACCCGCGGCATCCCGGTGAGGCGGCTCAGCGCCTCCATCAACATGACGCGGCGCACGTCCGCGAACGCATCGCCCATCGCGTGCGGGAGGCGATCCAGCTGGGCTTTGCCGGCTGCGACCACCGCCGGATGCCGATGGCCGATGGAAGCAACGCCGAAGCCCGCGCAGAGGTCGACGTAGATGTTTCCATCGACGTCCGCCACGTTGGAGCCCAGCGCTTCGGACCAAAGAATGGAAGGTCTACGCGTGCGCCCATCGCGCAACACCCGCCGCGCCGTGCTCCCCGGACACTCGGTGGCCTCCAAGCGCTGCAGCCAAGCGATCGACTCCGGACCGGGGACGGCTGTGCGCAACACAGGCAACGCCTCACCCGTCAGGTCGATGTCGCGCTTACCGGCAGTGATCATGTCCGACGCATCGCCCAAAGAATGGCCTCAGCCGTCCCTATAACTGAATTCATCGACTTGTACTCATTCCGCGCACAGCGAGCCGCATAATTGCCGCGCGCCGAGGGCCGTGCCCCGCCGCCAATCTGGATACACCCGTTGGGTGAATCGGTCCTCGTCGCCAATTTCCCACCGCATCGTGCTCACCGGCGCGTCGGGCACCCTCGGAGGGAACTTCCTCCGGCAGGTGCAGCGACGGGACGACGTGCGCGTGCTCGCGCTGCTGCGCCCAGAGTCCCGCGCGACCCTCGAAGGCCCGTCCGTCGAGGTGGCGCGCCTCGACTCGTTCGACCGCGTGCATCTCGACGCGATCCTGCGGCAATTTCAGCCCACCAGCGTCGTACACTGCGCCGCGACCGGCATGGAATTCCCCAAGACCGCTTGGTTCGATCTGATCCGGTTCAACGTCGATCTCACCGTCAACCTGTGCGAGTGCGCCGCAGCCATACCAGCCTGCCAATTCGTCTACGTCAGCACCGGCCTCGCCTACCGACCCCAAGGGCGCCCGCTCGCCGAAGACGACGCGCTGGACACGCAGCACCCGTACGGCGCCAGCAAAGCCGCGGCGGACCTGCTTGTACGCTCGGCCGCAGCGGAATTCGACGTGCCGCTCACCGTACTGCGCCCCTTTGGGTTCACCGGAATTGGGGACGACCGCAACCGGCTTTTTCCAAGCTTGCTGCGCGCCGCAGCGACCGGGCGCCCCCTGGCGATGTCGCCCGGAACCCAAGTGCGCGACCACTGCTCCGCGCAGGACATCGCGCACGGGATCTGGCGCGCGATCGAGACCGGCGAGGCGGATCAGGCCGGCGAAACCGGTCGGAGCCCGGCCGCCCGCACCCGCATCTACAACCTCGGCAGCGGGCGCCTCGATCCGCTCCGCACCTTGCTCACCGGGGTCGTCGCAGAGCTGGGGCTGGACATCGATCTCCAATTCGGCGCCCTGCCCTTCTCGCGCTTTGAACCCATGCATCTGGTCGCTGACACCGCACGCGCGCGCAGCGAGCTGGGCTGGCAGCCGCGCCAGAACCTCGCCCACGCGGTGTGGCAGCTCGCGCAGTCCAGCTTTCCGGGCTTGTCGGTGCGTGAACCCCAGAAAGAACCTCGGGAGTCGTCTTGAGTTACGATGTAGAGTTGACCGTCGCGCTTCCGGCGTACGAGGAGGGGCCCAACCTCGTGGCGCTGCTCCCGGCGCTGCGCGCCGTGCTCGACGACCTGCGCATTCGCTACGAGATCCTCATCGCGGACACGCCTGAGCCGCGCGACAACACGCCGGCGGTCTGCGCCGAAAACGGCGTGCGTTACTTGCCGCGCACCGGCGGCATGCTCTACAGTCACGCGGTTCAGACCGCGATCGCGGCCTCTCGGGGCCGCTGGGTGGTGTTCATGGACGCCGACGGCTCCCATGATCCCGCGCAGGTCGGCAGGCTTTGGCTGGAGCGTAACAACGCCGATCTGGTGATCGCGTCGCGCTACACGCACGGCGGCAAGACCGACAACCCGGCGGTGCTGATCGCCATGAGCCTCGCGGTAAACGTCGCGTTTCGCGTGACGCTGGGCCTGACCTGCGCCGACGTGTCCAACAGCTTTCGGCTCTACGTCGGCGACGACCTCCGCGCGCTCACGCTGGACTGCGAGAACTTCGACATCGTCGAAGAGATCCTCGTCAAGCTTTGCTTTTCGCGTGACGGCTACACGGTGAAGGAGATCCCCTCCACCTTCGGCCAGCGCAAGTCGGGAAAAACCAAGCGCGACCTCCGGGCGTTCGCGCTGTCCTACGTGAGCACGCTGCGCCGACTGCACGCGCTGAAGCGAAGCGTAGAAAAAGGAAGGACCTAAGCGCGGAGCTGCGCGCAGGCCTCCGCCGGAATTGCGAACGCTTCGGACAACCGCGGCGAAATGTACGCGCAGGGAACGACCGCGTAGGCGTACGGCCGCAGCGCTTTGGGCACGCCAAAGTGCACGCCATACAGCGACAACGACACGCGATAATGCAGCTCCTCCCTGCCCATCGCCCCGCCGAGCAAACGCGGCGCGAGCGGGCGCAGCGCCGCAGTCACCCACGGCGCGACCGCGCGGGCATACACTGGCTCCGGCAACGCCGAGAGCAGCCGCACCGCAGCCCGCACCGGCCGCGACTTTTCACGCTGCAGCAGCACCCGGACCTCGCCGTCTGAGCGGCACAGCGCGCCCATGCCGGCGATCACCGCGAGCCAGTCGCTGGGCGGCACGTAGGGCAACGCGCCGATGCAGAGCACGAGGTCAAAGCCCGCGACCGGGACCGCGCGCAAGTCCCGCATGTCGGCACAGAAAAAGCGTTCGGCGAGCTCGGGAAAGCGCGCCCGCGCCTTCTCGATGCAGCGGGGGGCGATGTCGACGCCATAAGCATCGGCGCCCATGTCGGTCAACGCGCGGACCGAGTCGCCGTTGCGACAGCCTACGTCGAGCACCTTCAAGCCCGCCAGAGGTTGATGCGAAGTGAACTTCTCGATCATGTCGCGCGCGACCGGGACGGTGATCGCAAACGCCGCGGTGCGGTTGAAGATCGCGGTCACAGGTGCTCAGTACGTGTGATCGAACGCAAGATAAAAACCCAGCGAAGGTTCATAAACGCCGTTGGGCAGCACATCCTGCGCTACGGCGACGTCGAACCTGCCGACCAGCGTGGTCGCGAAGATGCCGCGCACGCCCAGACCGCCTGCGGGGTGGACCGGGAAGCGCGCATCGGGGATCACGGCGTCGCCCAACAGCGCGGGGCTCTCCAGATCCATGCCCCACACCGAGCCCACATCGGCGAAAGGCACGAGCTGCCAGCGCACCTCGTGCTTGAGCGCCCGGTGGGTCAGCACGTCGATGCGCAGCTCGTTCTGGAACACGGCTTTGCCCGGCCCCCGCCAGCGTCCAAACGACGCGCCGCGCAGCGTCTCCGCGCCGCCTACGCCGGCGATGGGCACAAAGCCGCCCCAGTGCACCATCTCGTAGAACGGCACCGGCCCGAACAGCCACTCGCCCATCGCCCGCGTCGCCCAAGTCAGCCGCTGAGGCACGATCGGCACGTAGCCGCGCGCGCTCAGCATCGGGCCGCCAAACGCTGACAGTTGGGTCGCATCCCCTCCCCCGGGGTCCATGGACGCCATCCCGACCACCCGCCCGCTAAGCTCCAACAGCGCTCCCGACTCGGGCGTCGTCTCCGGGGAGCGCGTGTCCCACAGCAAGCCCAGCGTGATCTGACCCGCAGCTCCGCCATTCACGCCGTACGGTTGCTCCTGCTCGAGCAGCGAGCCTTCATAGGAACGAATAATGCTATAGCGCGCTTCGAGGCTGCTATACCCGGAGAGCCGCC
Organism: uncultured Pseudomonadota bacterium; assembly: GCA_903900265.1. GTDB lineage: Bacteria > Myxococcota_A > UBA796 > UBA796 > SXON01 > CAIUMM01. The sequence continues at coordinate 8,122 of CAIUMM010000180.1, read as the reverse complement.
CGTCTCCGACCGTCGCCAGCTCATCCCGCAGCGTCAGGTGCGCGAAAGGCTGGATCAGCTGGTAATGGTAATAGCTACGCCGGGGATCGTCCTTGGATAGGTCGTCGTACTGCGTGTCGTGTACGCTGCCGTTGCCCATGCCCCAGTAGCCGTCGTTCAGCCACGCGCGAAACGCAAAGTGGCCGGTGAGGCGCAGCTTTTCGTGCTTGCCGAGGTTGACCAAATCGAACTTGAAGCGATGGTGGTGGTAGCCCTCGGTGGTCATGAACAAATGCACGACGTAGCTCTGCTTGTACGGCAGTGCGCCCGGCGCGTGAATGTCCAGCTGAGCGCGCGCGCCGAAGCCGAAGCCGTCGTCGCTGTCCAGCCCGGCCACCGGAAAAGCCGTCCACGTCGGCTTGAGCGCAGGTTCCGGCGCGACAACCGCTCCCACGACCGCAGCCTCAGGCCGCACATGCGCCGGATCCGGAGCCAGCTCCGGCGCGACGTCCGGGACGTTCACCGGACATCCATCCGGAGCGACGCCCGGCGAGACATCCGGGGCAACGTCCGGAGCGGGCGCTGTCTCGACGACCGGCTCCATCAGCGCACCCCGCCGCGCACTACTCGCACAGCCCGCTGGCGATGACCATCGTGTTGTTGTCTTCGTTGCACTCGGTCACCGCCGCGGTCCCGTTGTCGTCGTCGGCGATGAAGCTGACGGCGTTGTACGGGAGATCCGCGGGATCGAAGTCAAACACGATGCCGACCGAAGAGGTGCCGCTGGCCACGACGTCGGGGACGTACTGAGTCTGCAGGTAGCGCGGCTCCCGCGAGGTAACGGCATAGGCGGAGACCGCGATGCCGGCTGGCAGATCGGTGGTGCCCTGATTGCCGACCGCGACGACCACCGACACCCTTCCGCTGCTGCACTCTTCAATGCAGATGTCGCCCTCTACCGGGACGGCGTCGGCCAGCGCACCGCCGGTAGCGGCGGCGAGGTCACCGGAGCGGAAGTTGTTGTAGCTCAGCCAGTTGGTCGCTGGCACCGCAGGGATGCTGCTGTCGTCGTCGACGTTGGTGATCGCGTAGGCGTGCTGGTTCCAGACCGCCCGCGAAGGCATCCAGGAGTCGTCGGCGTCGCCCACGACCCGCACTCCTTGCTCGGATCCCGAGTAGGCCGAAGACGTGTAGATGATCTCGGCGTGGCCGTCGTTGTCGACGTCGGCGATCGCCGGGTACTCGGAGCAGGTCGCGCTGGAGTGCTGGGACTCTTTGAGCTTGATCGCGCCGGTCGCGCCGTCCAGCACGTACAGGTCGTTCTCGTCAGCGTAGACCACCTCGGCGGAGCCATCGCCTTCAAAGTCAAACACCGAGCTGCCGGTGAACCCGGAGGACTGGTCCTGCACACGGATGGTCCACTTGGTGGAGCCATCGGTCTCAAACACGATGTACACGTTGTTGCCGGCCACGCCCACCTCGGGCTCGCCGTCGCCGTCGAAGTCCGCGACCGTCGGAGAGCCGCTAGTCGAACCGGTGACCCGCGGACGCGTCCAGATCGGGGTGCCGTCATCGTCCTGCAGGCGCACGGTGCCTTCGTTGGTGACGACGATCTCGCCGTAGTCGTCGCCGTCAAAGTTCGCGACCGCGACGAAGCCGTCGCTCTGGCCGTTGCTCCACAGCGCGGTGCCGTCCTTGTGGTACAGGGCGTTCCCGACGACGACCTCCAGCTGACCGTCCTGATCGATGTCTGCAGCGACGCCGAACGGGGAGTAGCCGTAGTTGCCCGAACCATCCCCTGCGCCCTGCGAGATGCGGCGACCGGTCATCCCGTCCATCACCTCGCCGCCGATGACGACCTCGGGCGCGCCGTCGGCGTCGAGATCGTAGATGCCGACCGCACCGCAGTTTGGCAGCTTGCCGCCGACGTAGGCGCGCCCGGTCCAGAACGGAGAGCCGTCGTTGCCGTGCACCGCCGCAGTGTTGTTCGTGCCAGCGCCGACCACCTCGGGCCAGCCGTCGCCGTCCAGATCCCCGATCGCCGGCGTCATCGGCTCGGTGCCAAAGTCCCCGGCGGTCCAGAGCACCGCGCCGGTGTCCCCAGCGAGCGCGTACAGCACGCCCACCGCGTTCGCGACGACGACCACCGGAACGTCCGCGGAGGTCAGCGCGCCATCGCCGTTGGTGTCGACGATGCGTCCGACCACGGGCGTTGCGTACGCGTCCCCCAGCGAGTCGTTGGTCCACTCGATGATCGGCGTGAACGTACCTACGTGGGCTTCGGCCTCGCAGGTCTCGTCGACCGACACGTCGGGACAATCGAGGTTGGGCGTGCCACAAACGCCGTCGTCCCGATTGTCGCTGTCCGGATCGAAGCCGGAGCCCGAATCGCCGAAGCCCCCGTCATCGGTAAACCCCTTCAAGCCATTGTCGATGGCGCATCCCGAGAGTCCGATCGCGCCCACCATCAGAAACGATGAAGGAAGGAGGCTGATAAAGCGCAGGGAGAGGCGGGTTTGGGACGAAGGTTCGAACACAGCGCACCGGGTTTGGGCGCACTCTACCCCGAAACTACGCGCGCGCAGCCTCAGAGGTGGCGAAAGCCGCCTCAAGACCGTCCAGATGCGGCCACACCGCCTCGCCGGCCGCCTGCTCCATCCCCACCGCGCCCGCGCCACCGACGATGAGGCGGGTAGACCGCGGCAATCGGGCCCGCAGCAGCTCCAGCTCCCACAGGGTCTGCACGCGGTTCGCCGAGGCGGACACGCTGATCAACACCGCGTGCGCGTCGCTCTGGCGTGCGCAGGCGTCGATGTCCGGGAGCGGCATCTCCGTACCGAGAAAGAGGATGTTCCAGCCCGCATCCGCCGCGAAACACGCGACGATATGCAGCCCGAGCGCGTGCCGTTCGCCTGGCAAGGTCGCGCAAACCGCGACGGGGCCGTGGTTTACCGCGGAGCGTGGGCTCCAGATCGAGACCAGAAGATCGCGCAGACGCTCGCTGGCAAAATGCTCGTGAAAGGCCTGTAGCTCCCCTTTCCGCCAAGAATCCCCGACCGCGGCGAGGAAGGGCGCGGCGTAGGAGCGCAAGAACGCCGACAAGCCCTCCCGCTGCAGCGCCTGCCGGAACGCGGCCTCCAGCCCAGCGCCATCCAACGCGCCCGCGGCGACCAACCACGCGTCGATCGCCGCACCCGAGCCCGACTCAGCCTGCGCGGGTTCAGCACTCAGGACCTTCAAAACCCCGCGGGGATGCAGCGCCTCCAGCTCCGCCAGCGATGCCCGGCCCACCTGCGACGGTCGATGCCCGAGCGCGATCGCCCGCGCCGCAGCCTGCACCCACGCGACCACGTCGGGGGCATACTCACGCTGCCCGCCAGCGGTGCGGAGCGCGCGTGGAAAGCCGTAGCGACGCTCCCAGTTTCGCAGCGTCGTAGCCGGGACTCCCGTCGCGGCCGCCAACGCTCCGATGCTTAGGTTCATACGTTCCACTACGCTGTGTCGAAGCAGACGTCCAGCCATCGCGCAGATTTTGAATAAGTATTGACGAGGTATTGAATCGTGGCTACACCGCTGATCTCCGAGGAATCCATGTCCCAATCGCGCCCCGCAGCCCGCCCCGCTCTCGCTTTGACCCTTGCACGCAATCTTGCGACGCTGACTGGCTTGCTGTGGTCGGCCAGCGCTGCGGCGGTGACGCCGCCGGCCGAAGACTCGCTGCTGAACCCGGTGGGCGGCAAGCCGCTCGCGATCACGCTGGACGCCGAGTTGGGCTTCCTCGCGCCGATCGCGAACACCATCCAGTTCGACCACGACGGCACCAAATTCGACTACATCGAGGACGGCGGGCAGGAGATCCTGTTCCCCTTCCTCCGGCTTCAGACCTCGTTGGACGTCGGCAAGCGCGAGACCTTCGTGTTCCTTTACCAGCCGCTGGACTTGCAGTCCGAAGTGGTGCTGGACCACGACGTCACCGAAGACACGGTGACCTTCCCCGCCAACTCCACGCTGGACCTGCGCTACGGCTTCAGCTTCTGGCGCGGCACCTGGCTGCATGAGCTGCTTCCCGCTCCCGAAAAGGAGCTCGCCATCGGCCTCGGTCTCCAGCTTCGCAACGCGAACATCAGCTTTGAGTCGGGCGACGGCACGCAGCGCTTCTCTGAGCGCGACGTCGGGCCCGTGCCGCTGTTTGCCGCCCGTACCCGCTTCCCGGTCGGGAAGCGCGGCTTCTTTGGAGCCGAGGCCAGCGGATCCTACGCGCCGATCAAATACCTGAACGGCGCCAACGTCGACGTCGTCGGCGCGCTGCTCGACGCGTCTGTCAAAGGCGGCTTCACGCTGCACCACGGCGCGGACGTCTACGCCTGTGTGCGGTACATCGGCGGCGGCGCCGAAGGCACGTCGAAGAACCCGGACGGCTTCGGGGACGGCTACACCGCAAACTGGCTGTCGTTCACGTCGTTGTCGTTGGGTGCAGAGCTACGATAGGGGGACGGGAGGGTCGAGGGAGGACGCCAGAGTCGACGCGCCCAGACTGTGCGCCTTGAACAAAGCTATTGCGCTGCCCCGCGCCCTTCGCTCCCCAAGCGCTCCAGTCCATCCGCCACCATCGCCACCAGCCGGCGAATAAAGCCCTCCGTCATCGGTACGTTCTCCACAAAAATCGCGTGCGAGAGGGCGCCGGCGAGCAGCGTCAGCGCCATCGGGACATCCGCCCGCGCGTCCAGCTGACCGCGTGCCTGCGCTCGCCGGAAAAGCGCCGCCGGCGCATCGCCCCGCTGGCTCATCATGGCGCCGAGCAGCGCACGCACCTCGGGCTCGTCCACCTCGTCGCGGAGCGCGCGGGTCACGCCGCGCCCGACCGGCGACGTCGCCCATTCGACGGCCGCGGCGGTCATCTGGTACATGTCCTCGCGCCACGATCCGGTGTCCGGCAGAGCGGCGTCGTGGCCAAGACGACGCCCGAGCGCCGCGACCACCAAAGCGCCCTTGGTCGGCCAGCGCCGGTAGACGCTGGTCTTGTTCAAGCCGGCGCGCGCCGCGACCTCGGGGACCGTCCACCCCGCGTAGCCGTGGTCGGCGAGCGCTTGGAGCGCGAGGTCGAGCACGCGATCCACCACGGGCGCGCCGCGAACCTGCGGCTCTTTGACTGGGGCGTGGTCCCCTTTCATAGAGTCACGGTCCCGCTGGTCGACCCGGCCTCGGCCCCGCGCCGAACAAAGACCTCCTCATAATCCGGGATTTCGGTGCCAAACAGCCGGTCCCACAAGCGAGAATGCAGGCCGAAGTTTCCGCGCGAGCGCGTGTGATGGAGGCTGTGAAACGTCGCGGTGTTCGTCCAGCGGAGCAGCGGCACCCGCAAAATCCAGCGGGGCAGGAACTCGTAGCCAAGGTGCGCCATCACGTTGTTGAACAACCCGAGAACCTGCAGGACGCCGAGGGCCATCATCGGCACCGGGAGCCAAACGACCGCTGGGACGATCCAGCTACCGAGAAGCACAGCCTCGACCGCATGAAACGAATACGAGGTGAACGGGTTGACGTCGATGCTGCGGTGATGCACGGCGTGGACATGCCGAAACAGCGACGGGTGGTGAAGGAGGCGGTGCCAGCTGTAAAACCACAGGTCGTTGAACGCGAGACCCGCCACAATCCAGCCGAGGACCACAAGCGGCGCGACCGCGCCGTGATCAAGCCGCGCGCGTCCGGCGGCGTCGAGGCCGATCACCGCGCCGGCGCTGAACCCTCCCGCGAGCAGCGTGACGAGGGTGTGCCCCATCTCACGCCGGATCTGCGCGAAATTGACGCGCTGCGGCGCCGGGATGCGGGAGAATCGGAACCGCTCGCGCCCCAACCGCCACACCACCGCGTAGATCGCGCCGACCACGGCGAAGTAGCCGATCGACTGGGTCAACAGGTTCGACACCAGGACGACAAGCATCGACGGCGCGCTCGGCATGAAGGCCTCCAAGCGCATCCCCTAACACATTGCAACCGATAGTTGCAATAGCCCGAAATGCCAACGATCGGTCCGGCGTGGGCGGGGCGCTCCCGGACCTCAGAACGGCGCGCGATCCGCAGTCGAATACCACAGATCCCCATCGACGCTCATCGCGTCATCCCAGTCGCCGCCGAGCGGATAGCGCACATGGTCGGCCTCGCCGCAGCCGTAGCAGGCGTACCAGTCGCCCGCGGGGTCGTTCACGATCCAATCGGAGTCAGAATATCCGACGATCACCGTCACATGTCCAGCGGTCGTCCACCAGCCGTGTACGGCCTGCCCATGCGGACACCTGGGCCGTGATGCTGGTGCCGAAGGCGACAGGATCGCTCTGGTAGTCGGGCCGTGTGTCACCCGCCGGAGCGACGGAGCAGCGCGAGCGCCGCGTCCAGCACGGGATCGCGGTTGGCGAGGTCCGCCGCCGTCGCCTCCACTTCCACGGTCGGGGAAACGCCCACCCCCTCGACGGGTGTACCGTCGGGCCAGTTGTCCTCGATCGACGGCACCATGAGCACGAGCCCGTGCCCGAGTCGATGCGGCCGGGGAAGCCCGGAGCTTCCAAGTGAGGTCTGCCCCACGATTGCCGCCCCGGCGAGCTTCATCATCTTGAGGAAGGACTCGTCCGCGCTCATGGATGTGGGCCCCTCCAGCACTGCCACACGCTCGGCGGGGAACGCGGCGCAAGCCGGGTTCGGGGCGACCTCGTTCTGGAATGGGCCGAGCCAAGAACCGTTCTGCCGGGCGCGAACGTTGGCGTAGGGCGTCGGCTTGCGCACGAAGCAACCCGCCACCTTCTGGCCGATCAACTCGCTCCCGCCTTCGTTCGCCCGCACGTCGATGATCAGGCCGCGGAGGGGGTCCGCCGCTTGGATCGCAGCGTAGATGTCCGGGAGGGCGGCTTGTGTGGCGCGTTCCCACTCGTTGATGGCGATGAAGCCGACGCCGTCTGGAAAACGGCCAGTGGCGACCGCACCGTCCCCGAGGCTCGTCCAGCCCGGCACGAGCTTCGGCAGGGCGTCGGGGTTCACGTTCGCCACCGGCATCGGGAAGGGCAGGTAGTTCCACTCCGTAAGCCCGCGCCGGAGCCAGAGTGCCATGTGTGCGTCATGGGCCGGAACAAGCAACTCCGCGGCCGTCCGACCGAACGCTCGAACGGAGGGGGCTCCAAGCAGCCGAGGGGTGAACTCCCGGAAACGAGCGTCCCAATCGACCCCCCGGATGTCGCGGTGAGAGTAGTCCTCGTCGATGGCACGTTTCAGCCGGGCGAGCAGGCGGGCGTTCGCGGCGGCGCGTGGTTTGGTCGCCGTCGCCGCAGTTGAAAACCGCATCGGGTACGGCACCAGCGCCTCCCCCGCTGCGTTGGTGAAGTTCTGGAAGGCGCCGTCGTTGAAGCTGACGCCGTAGTCACGGTCGGCGCGCAACCGGATGGGGTCGACGAAGGTGTGGTCGTCGGGCCACCGGGCCGCCCCGGCATCGCCCGGCACGTCACGGGGGCCGGTGCCGAGTCCGTGGGTCACGGAGTAGCCGTTCGCCATCGGCTGGTCGAAGACGACGATGATCTCCTTCGTGGCGGGGTCCACGCCCGCGGAGTCCGGCGCAGGGGTGACGCTGACGACGTGAGGCGGAGTTGCGCTCGCGGTTGGCACCCCGGCAGCCCACGCCACGGCAACGACGAAATGTCTGGCACCGAGGCGAGCGTTTGGTCGTTTAGCGCTAAGCATCTTTGAGCCTCATCGTGGGAGTTCGCCGCAAAGGCTCGGTATCACGGGGGCCGTGCCGAGCGTTGTCGGGCCTCCGGGACGGATAGTCCGGCGGCGATGAAGCCCCACGTCGTCTACGTCCTCGCCCTCGGCGGCGGCGCGAGCAACGCCCTGAACCGCGCCATCCGCACCAACGCAATCGAACTCCCGTCGATCGCCGCGGACACCGACGCGCAGGATCTCAAGCGCTCGCTCGCGCCCACCCGCCTCCAACTTGGCACGAAGCTCACGAAAGGCCTCGGGAGAATAGATGGGATGAGGCGGCCGGTGCTCCACCCGGAGCACAACGTGCACCCTGATACGAGCGAAGCTCAACGGAGTCACCGGCCATGACCGAGTATAGCACCTGCACCGTCGGCATCGACCTTGGAGACCGCAAGTC
>CAIUMM010000179.1 GCA_903900265.1 uncultured Pseudomonadota bacterium | reverse complement strand
GTGCCCGGAGGCTTCTCCGACAAACTAATGCCCGCGGGCGCCGCGGTCTCTACGACGAGCTTCCTCGTCCGTCGCGCCGAGACCACCGGCTGCGCGATGACCGAGCAGATCGCAACGGCCCGTGTCGCGGCCAAGCAAGAGGTGGTCTCGACCGCGGGTGCGTGTCGGTAGGGCTTGATCCGTTGGGAGCGCGTGGCCTCGAGTATAGGTCCGCAACGTAAGCCTCCCGGTCCTGAGCGATCGGTGAAGCTGGAGTCCCTCGGTTCCGGGGGCGCTGCGCCGCTGTCAGCCCAATCGCCCCATCGGGGAGGTGCTCAGGGAGTTGGACCTCACGGTCAGCCGCTTGTCTCCGATCCCCCAAACCTGCGCCCAAACGGCGAGCAGCGCGAGGGCGATCGGTCTGGGTCGCCGGCGACACCGATCGCGTTCGCCGAGCGATGCCGCGTAAGGAACGCTCTGCCGTGACACCAAACGTCCATCTTTTACCGAATCAAAGCCGACGACCCCAGATCACCCCCAAACTATTCTGACAAACCATCCTTCCACGTACATTTTCCACCCACACGCCACCCTGTCCCAACCCCAGACCACCTAAGACTACCCCAGACCGCCCGCGCCGCTAAACCCCGCCGCCCCACCGATCCGGCCGCCTCCACAGCCACGGCCTCGCCCCCGCGCCCTCTCGCGGCCTGACCCGCGCGCAGCCCAGCGCAGCGAGCATCTTGCCGACGCGCTGCTTCACGGCTTCGGTCCTCCCGGCTTCAGGCATCACACCAAGCGCGCCGTAAGCGGCCGCGAGCGCGGTGAACGGCTGCTTCTGGAGCTTGACCCAAGCTTCTAACTTCTGTTCTGGCGGGGTCGGGTCGAACAGGTCCCGCTGCACCTCGGCGAGCCGGTCGCGGTGGGCTTCGTCGAGCGACCACGCCTCGCCGGAGCGGTATCGGGCGACGGCCTCGGCGAACAGCTGGTCCCGGTCGCGGCGGAGCGCGTCGGTGTCGGCTTGGCCGACGACCACGGTCCACAGGTCCGACCCGCGCAGCGGCGTCTGGAGCCAAGACTCCAGCTCGAACGTGGCGACGTACACGTGCTGGAGCGGGTGATCGTCGATCTGCGCGCCGTGAAGCTGCCGAAAGCGACCGACGCGACGGGTCAGGAACGCCTTGCGTGCGTCGGGGCGGGCCCGGGTCAGCGACTCGTTCGCGTTCAGGTGAAAAAACCAGCTTCCGTAGACGGTGACCAGCGCTTCGGTGCTGCTGGTGTCGATCGGCGCTTCGCGAAGCCAGTTTGGATCGGGGACCAGCGCTTCCCACGCCCCCGCGGAGCCTGAGCCGTCGCCGCCGATGAGCACCAGCGCGCCCTCGAGGGCGCAACCGGGCTGAAAAACGCGGGCGCACGCTCCGATCAACCACGCAGCGCCGAGCTTGCGGTTCAGCGGCGTGTCTTCGGCGCCCAGATCGTCGATCAGCACTCGATCGAGGCGCGCCGTGCCGTCCCAGTTCCGCGCGTTCAAGTAGTCGCACACGGGATGAACGGCGCGATCGCCGACGACCAGATCGATGGCACATCGCACGTCCGCGGCGCGGGTTCGAACCCAGTTCTGGGTCTCGATCGCCAAGCGGATCCGGGCGTAGTCGAGCTTCTCTACCGGGCGCCCGTCCAGCCGCGCGATGCCGTCCAGCTTCGAGCGCGACAGCCGATGACCCCACTGCTCAGTGACGAGCCGGACGACCTCCTCCAGCGCTATCGCCGTCGTCGCCGGCGCTTGCTGCTCGTCACCGTCCTCTTCATCTCCCCGTGCCGCTTTCGAACCTTTGATGGTCATGTTTCCCCCGCATCGTCGCTTTGCTCGTCGTAGTGGAACACCTCGACGTGCGGGTGCTGCCGAAATTCGCGATCGAAGACCGCACCCACCACGCGATCGACGCGGGCCTGATCCAGTAGTCGATCGTCCGCTTTTCGGGGCCGATTCACGACCCGGACCCCATGCCGTCGCAGCGCGGTGGCCGAGAGGTACACGAGCGCGATGATCGACGAGGCGTCGGCCCCGGATCGAGCCTGCTGCACGCGCTGTCCGAGCCGCATGAGCATGTAAAAAGACGGCGTCGATCGTCCCGTCTCCAGTCGCGTCAGCCCCGGACGGGTGAGGCCCACCGTTTTCGCGAATTCCTGTTGCGTGAGGCCGAGATCTTTGCGCATCGCAGCGACGCAACGCCCGAAGAGGCTCGCGGAGTCGATGACGAGGCCCGATTCGGGGGTTCTGACGGGGGAGACAGGCATGGATTGGCTCCAGAATAGTAACTGATGGTTACCATTGTGACTCAAAAGGCTGCGATCGGCAAGCTCGGGGATGCTCGAGGTGAGGATCGCTCAGAAGCGCACCTTTCGCGTCCTCCCGTTTGCGCTCAGCGGTCGCGCCCGCAGTCATGCAGTTTCGAGGCCATGTTCACGCGTGCATGTGAACATGAACTTTTTGGGCCATGGGGACGAGCACTTCCTCAAAATTTTTGCGACGACATCCACTGAGGATTGAAGGTGCGTTTGGGTGCTCAACATCCTCTACTGTTTGGCAACTACACCCTGTAAAGTTTGGGGCGCCTCGCTCAGGGAGCTGGCATGGAGGGGCCCCGATCGACGGTGCGCGTCGCCTGCGGGCGTCGTCGCGAAGTTGCCCACAGGTAGCGTGTCCGATCACAGCACTATGAGGGTTGTAACCGAATAGTGCAGACATGAGATTGCGTGGCGGCTCTGGCACGTCAATACCCTGAGCCACCGCACTTCGTGGGTCTCGCGGACGAGCAGCCGCTCGCTTCCATCGACGGGGAGGGGGCCGCGCAGTTCCTGACGCCGTCTGCGGTCCGCCGGCAGGCCTGTCCGCCAACCCGCAGGATGCGCCGAGCAAGCAGGGGAGCGCTCACCCACGACCGTGCCCGACGCCGCCGCCCCATCCTCGGGACCCACGCGGGCCAGACCGAAGTCGACGACAGGCGCGCGGACGATCGCCCGCACTTCGGTCAGGCCGCAGTTCGGTCAGGCCGGAGCAGCGCGCCGCAGACCTGACGGCGCCTGTTCACGGTACCCCCGCGGTCTCGGCATGCCCTACACAGGACGAACAGGAAAACCGACATAGGACGAAATACGGGGGCCAATTCCAAAAAAGTCGGGGCGGCCCAGCGGCAAGCCGCCGTCGGTGCCCTCCGCGCTCGCTGCCGCTCGGTCGGCAAGCCGACGGGCTGCGCCCCGCTCCGGTCGCCTGCCGCGCCCCTGTCACCGCCACCCCCAACCCGCGTGAAGCCGCCGGTCCGCGTGAGAGAGCAGCATCGTCGACGCACGCTCCCAGCCAGTCCAGCCCCCCGTCGGCCTGACACGCTCACCAAGACGAGCCCCGGGTTTGCTCACCTAAAGTAGTCCACCCGCCGTACTCGGTGAAGCCCCAGCAGATGTCGTTCATGACGCACCGACGGTGTTGCAGGGTCTGCCACGCACTCTTCACTCCGAACCCGCGCGTTGGAGCGCGACAGCACCCGTGCAGCGAGCGCAATTGCCAACTGGGGCGGCACCGGCGGGAATGCGAGGCCTTCCATAGAACTTGACGCATGACAAGAAAGTCGCCACGAGCAAATAGCAGAATCTGCGTGTCCGCACTGGCACCCTTTCACAGATCGGATACCCCAAAATGACGAAATCCTGATGCGCGCCAACGCATCAGGCTCGTGAGCCTTCACATTGTTGGGGCTCTCGGCTCACCGCATTCCCGGGATACCTATGTTTTCTTTACCCATTGCAGGGCGCCAACGCAAGCCCAGCGCAACGCAGCCAGCTCCACCAGCTGGTTCACACCCATCGCCGCGTCCATGGCGCGCTTCTGACTCCACAGAAGCCGAGCGCCGAGCGCTCGCCGCTGCTGCCCGCCTCGCCCTCGCCTGTCAGGATGGCGAAGCCGCCGTCGCGGCCCTGCCCCCGGTGTCCCTCGAGGACCTCCGCGCGTTCGCGCAATACGCCCACAGATTCCACTGGGAACACGGCGACACCACCGGTGCCGACCTGTGGTCCGAGATCGCGGACAACCTCGCGATGTGCGTGATCCTCGGTGAAGTTCAGGCGCGGGAAAAAGTTGGGGACGCCTCGTGCCCTGTTGCGCGGCCAAGTCCAACGCCCTCGATCGAAGCCGCCCGCCTGCAGCTCGGGGCAGCCGCCGTCATCAGTCCCACCAAGGCCGCCGAGCTGCTCCCGATGTCGGAGGCCGCGGCGATGAAGTGGATGCACCGCAGCGGTCTGATCCGGACGGTGGACGGGCGACATTTGGTGGTTTGGGGTGACGTGGTGACCGCCGTCCAGTCGCAGGGCGCGCACGCGATGGAGAGCCTTCCCACTCGCGCCGCAACGGGCCGGCGGGGTCTGCGGTGACCGGGGCGAAGAGCAGGCCGAAGAGCAGGCCGAAGCCTCGTAAGTTCGGAGATCTGAACGCGCGCGTCAACCGCGGTCCTGACCCGGAGACTGGCCTGTACTACTGGCGCGTCGAGCGTCGCATCGCGGGCCACGCCGTTTTCCTATGGTCCGGATGGGCCGAGCCCAAGGACGTGGACCTCGCGATGATGGACATCATCCGGCGTGGTCCGACGGTGACATCCGTCTCCGGCAAGGTGCTGACCGTGGGCGACCTTTGCGAGAAGTATGCGGAGCGGCAGGCCGATCGCGCGGATCTCCACGACGCCACCGTCACCACGCAAAAGAATGTGCTCGCCCGCGTGAAGGCGCGTATGGGGAGTGTCCTCCTATCGTCGCTCGGTCGGACGCAGATGGAGGCCTATGCGCATGAGAGCCTGCGGGACGGGTGCGGCACCGATTCGGTCAAGAAGGACCTCAGCGTCCTGAGAAGCGCCTGGAGGTGGGGGCAGGACCCGAGCCTGGCCTACACCCCTGCGCGGGAGTTGCCTCGGATCGCAATCAAATCCGTGCGTGTCAACAACCATACCACGCCAACCGTGGCTCACGTTCGACAGGTACTCGGTCACTTTTCAGGGTGGATGTGGCGGGCGACGCTCCTCTATTTTTCCACAGGCGCGCGCCTCAGCGAGATCGCCGATATCGAATGGGGCGACGACGGGCGGCAAGACGACCTGCGGACGGTGACCGCTATCCATCTGGAGGCTGCGTCCATGCACTTGGTGGGCAAGGACGGCCGCCATCGTGACGTCCCGATCGGCCCGGACATCTTGGAGACGATGCGCGCGTGGCGTGCCGAGGACGACGGGAAGTCCGTCCTTTGGTACGAGCGCGGCGGGAAACGCCAACCTGTCAGGGGCAGCAGCCTAAAGGCCAAACTCAGTCCCGCCCTGAAAAAGGTGTGCCGTGAACTCGGAATCCCCGAATTCACTGCCCATGGCATCCGTCGAGGGGTCGTAGACGTCTTGTACGAACAGGGTACCGACGTCAGCGTCGCTGCCGACATCATGGGGCACTCGCCCGCCGTCGCGCTCCAGCACTACCGAAGGTCGACGGTGGGTGCCCGGCGCACTGCCGTGGTCCGCGCGCGTCTCGGGACGCTCTCCGACCTGAAGGCTGATCCCACTCTGGTGACCAAGTTGCGTGACCTCCTGCAAGCGGAGGGCTTGCGCGTGCCGGAGGATGTTCTCGAGGATCTGATCCTCCGGTACCGGGCTTCGTCACAAAATCTCGTCACAAAGTCATGAACGCATGATTATATGCGGATAAAAATAGTCCCGTTGGGACTACCAAACAAACCCCCTTCCGAGCGCAAGCCCGGGAGGGGGTTTCTGGTTTTGGCTGCTCGGCGCGGTCGGAGAACGGTTGAACCTACCTAAAATAAGGTGTCAGGTTGTTACCATTACACTTTCCGGAAAGTGTAATGGTAACAACCTGACACCTAGGCGTTCAGTCCGTGGCGGTGACGGTGACGGTGTCCGGCGCCGACCATTGGGTGCCGTCGCTGACCGACAGCGAAATCACGTAACGTCCAATATTATACGCCGTGAACGTAGGGTTCGCGGCGTGTACCTCCTGAAGCTGCGTGATGGACCCGCTCGGGACGGCCTGCAGCGTCCAGTAGAACTGGTACGGGCCGCACCCTGACAGACCCGCTCCCGCCAGCTCGACCACGGCGCCGCGCGTCACAGTTTGATCCGGTCCCGCGTCTCGCGCTCCGCGAAGGCTCTGCGAGCCTCGGTGTCCCTGCCGGACTACCCGCTCAGTTCGAGCAGCACCGGAACCCCGAACGCGGCGCCGCGTAGCCGGGCCCGAAGGTCGCGTTGCGTCGGTAGCAGCGGGCGTGGTCCTCGCTGGTGTCGAAGGCGCCCCCCAGCAGGACCGCGTGCTCGGGCGAGTCCCCGGCCCACTCTTCGACGTTCCCGGTCAGGTCGTAGACTCCGGCGGCGGTCACGCAGCCGGGCAGCTCACCCGTGTATACCGGGCGAAATGGGCTGCTGCCGGTCTTGCTGTCGTCGTGCGCGTCCCAGCAGCGATCGTCCTCGTGGTAGTCGCCGTAGGGGTAGGCGGTGCCTTCGATCATGTCGTCGGCGAACTGGCCGTTCTTGTTGTCGTCGACCGCGCGGGCGCCTTGGCACGCAGTCACCCATTCCTCCTCGGTGCACAGGCGCTTACCCGCGGCTTCGCAAGCGGATTTTGCGTCGTACCAGCTGGAGCGCATCGCGGGGACCATGTGCTTGGCGGACACTGCTTTTCCGTCGGCGGTCGAGGCTTCGAAGGTGTCAATCGTGAACTTTAGGCCGTCGGCGCTCACGCTGCGCATCGCGGGAGCGTCCGCGGGCACGGCCGTCGCGGCGTTGCCGGTCTCATGCATCGCCGCGGCTTTGGCGCTGGCCTCTTGCTCGCTCGCGCCGAGCGCGACCTCGATCGCCCGCGCCATCACTTCAGCGGAGGTGCCGGATCGGTAGAGGTGGCCGTTGATGTAGATGCGCGGGGTGCCGTGGATGTCGAGGCTGGTCCCTGCGGCGGCGTCGTGCAGCACGACCTCGCGCGGCGCATCGTTGCTCATACACGCGTCGTACCGGGCGCCATCGGCCCCGGCCGCCAGCGCGTACGTGCGCAAAGAGTCCACACCGAGCTGGTGCTGGTTCTTGTATGCGAGATCGTGGAAGGCCCAGAAAAAACCTTGTTCTTTGGCGCAGACCGAGGCCTTGGCGGCGTCGCAGGCGCTGCGGTGCTTTTTGTTCTTGACACCTGCGTTGCAGTCCGGGTTCATCGGAAAGTGTTTGAACACGAACAGTACGCGGTCGCCGTAGGTCGCCTCCAACCGGGCAAGCTCAGCGCTGGAACGCTTGCAGTAGCCGCACTCAAGGTCCCCGAACATCACCACGGCGACCTTGGAGTTTTTGTTGCCCGTCCACGCGTCGTCGGCGTCGAGCTGCAGCGTGGCGTCGTGGCTGTCCTCTGTCCGGACGGTGAACGACAGCGTCGGCGCGTCCCCGTTGGGGTCGCGTCCGTGGGCTTTGGCGTCTCCGATGGCCGTAGATCCGCCTGGACCGTTCAACGATGCGCGGTACACGTGCTCGCCGCCGGCGGAGAGCAACAGCAGGCCGATGTACGCGCCGGCCGCGGTGAGCAGGACGCCGCGCTCTGGCTTGGCCCGTGCGCCCGCGATCAACCCGAGCACCAGCACTGCGGCGTTCACCCCGTACAGGCGGATGCACCACGCGCACACATAGCCGAGCTCAGTCTTCGAAATGTAGAACAAGAAACCGGAATAGCCGAGCGCCAACACCCCGGCCCCGACGATCAGCGGGCGGGCACCTGAGCGTCCGCGCAGCGCCATGGCCGCGAGCAGCAGCACGGTCGCGTAGAACGGGATCGCGAGCGTGGCGATCGGCACGCCCAGCACCTCGCTGTAGGCGCTGGTGTTGACGATGTCGCAGTTCACTTCTGCGGATTCGGTGCACCCGATCAGCTCGCCTTGCGGCGCGTCCCCGTAGAGCTGGGTGTCGTGATGCCAGGTCATCAGCCCACCCACAAACATGCCGAACAGCATCAGCGGGAACAGCAGCCACAGCGCGACGTCGCGTACGGATTTCATTTTCCACCTGCCAACGCTGCGTCGAGCTCGGTGAGGCCTTTTTCTTCGCCAAAACCGGTGTGGCGCCAGACGAGCGCGCCGGTGCGGTCGAACAGGAACATCGTCGGCATCGAGGTCACTCCGTACTGGCCGAGGTGCTTCGCGTCGGGATCATACGCGACCGGGAGGTCGAAGCTTACTTTGGAGAGAAAACTTGCAGCGTCGGCCGACGTGCGATCGACGTTGACCGCGATGACGGGGACGTCGGTGTGGCTTTTCGCCCATACCGCGAGTGCTGGCAGCTCCTTGCGGCACGGACCGCACCAGCTTGCCCAGAAGGTCAACACGACCTGCTTTCCTTTGTGATCGACCATCTTGAAGGTGCCGCCGTCCTTCAGCGGGATCTCAAAATCTGCCGAAGCGGGCGGGCCTGCGTTGGAAGCAGCGTCCCAAGCGGCTTGTGGGATCATCTCGGGAGCAGCGAACGCTGTGGCAAGGAGGAACAGGGACATGGGAGCGGACCTCGGGGAGCGGCTGCGCAACGGGGCAGCCGCGAGAAGCGTTATCCTGAGTTCGTTCGGCGATGGATCCGCAAACGGTCGCGTGAGCCGCTGGAATGCGCTACTTTTTGTCATGCTCCGACGTCTCGTCCGCCGCTGGTTGCGTCCGCGTGCGGCTTCGGCTGGCCCCGTCGGCTCGCCCCTGAAAATGTCGCCCCGCCAGCGCGCCCCGTACGTCTCGGCGCACCCTGAGTTCTGGTCGCTCGACCACGCTTTTGACGCTGACTTCCTCGCTGCGGGGGCGGATGCGGATCGCCGCGCTGCGTTGGCGACCGAGGTGCACCCAGATCTGTGGGCGTTGCGCGTGCTGAATCCGGCTTGGTGCGAGGGGCTGCGCGCCGAGCTTGCCTTGCACGCGGCGTGGGCGCGGGCCTCTGGGGTGGTGTTTCAGCCGCCAAACTCGATGAACCGCTACGGGCTGGTGCTGGACTCGACGACCACGGACGACGACGACAAGCGCGGAGATGCGCAGCTGCTCCCGCTCGCGCCGCTCCGCGAGGCCTTAGGTCCGCTCGCTGCGCGCTTGTTCCCGGAGCTCGGCCCGCTCGACTCCCATCACGGCTTTGTCGTGCACTACGCGATGGACGGCGATCGTTCGCTGGGCTTTCATGCTGATGACGCGGAGGTCACGCTCAACCTTTGCCTCGGCGGCGGCTTTGAGGGCGGCGACCTCTGGTTTGAAGGCCGTCGTTGCGCCCAACATCACGACCATCCGGCGCACCCCGGCGAGCCGTTTCGTTGGCGCCACCAGCCGGGCGTCGCGTTGCTGCACTCCGGCGGACATCGTCACGGCGCGCACCCGATCACCCGCGGCGAACGCCAGAATCTGATCCTGTGGATGCGGGCCGGGGCCTTGCGCGCGGTGGAGGATCCGGTGCTCGGCCTCGGCGATGCGTGTCCCGCGTGGTGCGGGGCGCGAGACGGCGACGCTTAGTCGGCGGTCGGGTAGTCGTGGACCAGCGGCTTGACCTCGCTGCACGGCCTGCAGATCGACGAGGCGAGCCCGGTGTTGCGGCGGGTGCGTCCGGCGACGGCCTTGAACACCGCGCCGCTCTCGTCCTCGTCGCATTGGAGGCAGTCGTTGAGCGAGCCGTCGGCGTTGTTGTAGGGTGCGTCGAGGTCGGCCATGCACGCGGTCAGACAGGCGTCGCGGGTGTGCAACGTGTTCCACGCCCACGTGGTCGCGCACGCGTCGGTGAACCCCAGCGCGGCGATGCAGGCCGTGAGCGCGGTCACGTCGCCGTCGAGGTTGTCGAGGCCGCAGGCTCGAACGGGCTCGGTCAAGTCGGGGTTCGCGGCGTACACCGCGAGGTCTTGCAGCGAGGAGCAGGTGCCGCAGCGCCCGTAATGCGTGACGCGGGCGCCGGCTTTGGTCGCGGCGGCGGTCGATTCGTAGTCGAATAGTCGGTAGGTAGAGCCGCTATCCGGCAAAAATCCGCAGACAGCGTCCGCTCCAGGTTCGGTGACGTCGACGCTGCCGGCGTAGGGATCGCTCTCCCCCGGCGCGGGCGCATCCACCAGCGTCCACGCGAGCCAGCCCTCGCGGTCGCTCGATGTGTAGTCCGGAGGCGCCCAAGGCGCGCCGCCGCAATCCGCGCAGGCAGGAGCGCACTGATCGGCGTTGAGGCCGGTGTTGGCGTTCGGCGCGCCGAACAGCACTTCACCGGCGCAGGCTTCGGGTTCGGGCGCGGGGCAGCCCGACAACAGGGCGAGCAGAGTCAGCAGCATGGTGCCGATTATCGCGCTGCGACGGGAGCGCGGCTTAGTCGGCTGCGACGCTCCACGTCCCGGTCTCGCCGCTTCCCAGCTCCCAGTCCCCGCTCTCGTCGATCATCGAGCCGGTAAAGCTCCCCACCTCGTTGCCTTGATCGTCCAACAAGGTCACGATCAGCTCGCCGTCGTCGCAGTGAAAGGTGCCGTGCCCAACCGCGTCGAACGTGTCGCCCGCGAGGGTGATGTCCACGAGTGGATCGGTGCCGTCAGCGGACTCGGAGAGCACGATCGTGAGGTCCCCGGAGGCGTCCCCCTCGAACGTGCCGGTGTAATCGCCGATCAACGCGCAGGCGTCGTTGGCGCTGCACGCGCTGAGCGCGACGACGGGGAGGAACGCGAGGAGACGGAGAATGCGCGCCATGGAGGGCTCCTGAGATGGATGGTGTAAGTAACTATCGTACGTAGCGGGCGGACAGCTCAGGTACGATCGTCGCGTCCGATCGGATCGCCGCGCACGATCGATGCTGCGTTATGTTTTGCAGATGCTTTGGCTGCTCGCGTGCGTGACCGCTGATCCGTTGCCCGAACGCGGGGCTGCTCCGGAATTCGAGGTGGTGTCTCCGGTGCTCAAGCGCCTGACGCAAACTCAATACGGCAACTCGCTCCGCGATCTGCTCGGCAGCGCGCTCGTCGTGCCGAATGACCTCGAGCCGGATGACGCCTCCGAAGGCCTGTTGGTGCTCGGCGGCACGGTGAATTCCCTGTCTGCGCGCGGCGTCGAGCAGTACGAGACCGCGGCGTTTGACGTCGCTGCGCAGGTCCGCGCGGACTCGGACATGCGCGCCGCGTTGATGCCATGCGCGATCGATGACGCTGCGACGGATGCGGCGGCCGAAGCGGAGAATGAAACCTGCGTCTCCGACACCCTCGAGGCCTTTGGCCACCGCGCGTGGCGTCGTCCGTTGGAACCGGCTGAGCTGCTGCGGCTCACCACGATCGCGTCGGCGGCGCGAAGCACGCTCGGAAGCTGGGACGACGGCGTGCAGTATGGGGTCGCCGCCATCCTCCAGTCGCCCAACTTCTTGTACCGAATCGAGGTGGGAGAGGACGATCCGGACGCCGCGGCGGGATCCTCCGTCCAGCGCCGGTACACCAGCGTGGAGATGGCGACGCGATTGTCCTACTTCCTGTGGAACTCCACGCCCGACGCCGAATTGCTCGCGGCGGGCGAGTCTGGAGAGCTGGTGACCGACGCCGGGATCGACGCGCAAGTGGAGCGGATGCTGGCCGATCCGCGCGGTCGGGATGGCGTGCGCAACTTCTTCGACGAGATGCTCACGCTCTACAAGTTAGAGGACTTGAGCAAGGATCCGACTGCCTATGTGCACACCAGCTCGACGGTGGGCAGCAGCGCGCGGGAGGAGACGCTGTCGCTCGCCGAGTGGCTGACCTTCGACGAAGACGGTGATTACCGCGACTTTTTCACGACGACGACAACGTTCGTGGATCCCAAGCTCGCTACGATCTACGCGGTGCCCGCGCCTTCGCTGGACGGGTTCGCCCAGACTGAGCTGCCCGCAGACGGCGGTCGTCGCGGGTTCTTGGGGCAAGTCAGCTTCCTTGCGCTGCAGGCGCATCCCACGTCGACTTCTCCGACGCGTCGCGGCAAGTTCATCCGCGAGGTGCTGTTCTGCACGCCGCTGTCGCCGCCCCCGGCGAACGTCGACACGTCGATCCCCGAGCCCTCCGACAGCTATCCGACCATGCGCGCCCGCTTGGAAGAGCACATGTCCAACCCCAGCTGCGCCGGTTGCCACGCGATGACCGACCCGATCGGCCTCGGTTTTGAGAACTTCGACGGTCTGGGAGGCTGGCGGGCCACCGAAAACGGCAACACCATCGACGCCTCCGGAGATCTGGACGGCGCGCCGTTCAACAACGCTTGGGGCTTGGCGGCAGCGGTCCACGACAACGCGAATCTGGGGCCGTGTTTTTCACGCACGCTCTACCAGTACGCCACCGGCCACGCCGCGAGCGAGGGAGAACGCGACTTGATCAACTGGCACGCCGAAGGTTTCGCCGACAACGGCTACAAGGTGCAATGGCTGCTCCGGGATCTCGTCGCGAGCCCCGGGTTCCGGCGGGTGGGGGTGGTCCAGTGAAGCCCGGAGATCCGCGCCTGCGTTTGAAGATGCCGGGAGTACGCCAGCAGCACGGCGGGTTTTCGCGGCGCACCATGCTGAAAGGCCTTTTTCGCGGTTCGGCCGTCGCCGTGGCCCTGCCCTGGCTGGAGATCTTCGCCGGGCGCACCGCCAAAGCCTGCGACGACGGCTTTCCGCTTCGCTTCGGGCTTTTTTACTGGGGCAACGGCAACGTACCCCAGTACTGGGTTCCGGGGACCGAAGGATACGACTGGGAGCTGAGCGAGATCCTCTCTCCACTTGCTGACGTCAAACCTTGGGTATCGGTGGTCTCCGGCCTGTCGGTCAAGCTCCCGAACGTCGAGCCGCACACCTCGGGCGTAGCCGGGTTGCTCACCGGTCGCGGCCTGGAGCGCGTGAACGACGAATACACCTTCGCGGCGCCGACGATCGACCAGCTGATCGCACAGGAGATCGGCGGGGAGACCATCTTCCCGTCGCTGCAAACCGGCGGCACCGATTGCTCCGGCCAGAGCTGGAGCGGGCCGTCCAGCCGCAACTACGCCGAGACCGATCCCTACGCGTTGTACGAGCGCCTGTTCGGCGCGACCTTCCGCGCCCCCGGGGAGGAAGGCCTCGTTGATCCTTCGCTGGGGCTGCGCCAGAGCATCCTTGACGCGGTGATGGAGGACATCGGCGCGTTGCAGGCGCGCGTCGGTGTCGCCGACAAAGCGCGGCTGGAGCAGCACCTTGACGGCATCCGCGAGCTCGAAACCCGGCTCGCCCGGTTGCAAGAGGATCCGCCCAGCCTCGCCGCGTGTGTGCAGCCGGTCGCGCTGGCTGTGGACTTCAGCGATCAAGACGGTCGCCCGCAGATCTCCGCGCGCTCTCGGGCGATGTGCGACATGATCGCGATGTCGTTTGCCTGTGATCAAACGCGCGTCGTCGGGCATTACCTCACCGATCCCGTCGCGGACATCCTGTTCCCCGACGCCACTGCCGGTCACCACTCGCTCACCCACGACGAGGCGGATCCGCAGACCGAAGTGCGGATGATCACCACCCAGTGCGTGGCCGAGCTGGCTTACTTGCTGACGGCGCTGTCCAACGTCAACGAAGGCGACGCGACGCTGCTCGATCACTGCGTGATCATGGGGGCATCGGAGATCTCCCAGGGTCGCACGCACTCGCTGGACGACATGCCGCTGCTGATCTGCGGCGGTGGATGCGGCGCGTTCAAGATGAACTACCACTACCGCTCCTACACCCAAGAGAGCGCCTCCGAAGCGATGCTCTCGGTGGTGCGCGGGATGGGCATCCCTGCTGCGTCGTACGGGGCCGACGAAGGCCTGGCGACCGACGGACTTTCGGACATCGAGGCGTAGATGTTGTTGTGGCTGCTCGCGTGTGCTCCTGCCCCGGACCCTGAACCAACGTGCAGCGGAGACAAGACCAACGTCTTTGTCATCTCGCAGCTCTCGTTCTCCCGCGAGGTGTCCGACGGCGTTTCGGCGGGCTTCGACCTCGACGGTGCGACGACCGCCGCCGGGGACGAAACCGGCTGCGGGCTCGCAGACTACACCGATCCCGACGGCACGGCGGGCATCGACAACCAGTTCGCGCGCGTGCTCCCGGTGCTCGAGACCACCGAGGCCCAGGCGCTCGAGCCGCTGATCCAAGCCGCGGTGGACGACGGCTCCTTGCTGATCACGCTGGAGTTGGGCCACGTCGACGCCGACATCAGCGCTTCGGGCAGCAGCGGGTCGGGCAGCAGCGCCGGCTCTTCCGTAGGTACAAGCGACACCTGCGTCGATTTTGCGATGGCCCGCGCCACCGGCACGCCTTCGATCGGCACCGACGGGCGCATGGAGTGGTACCAGACCCTCGCCCGGGAGCCGATGTCTGCGCGCTCCGAAGCCGGTCAGGTCGCGTTGGAAGACGGGCGCTTGCAGGCGCAGGGCCTCGAGGTCACCATCCCGGTGACCATCCTCGGTCACGAGCTGCTGGTGACCGTGCTCAGCGGGTCGCTGCGCTTCGACGTGCAGCCCGACGGATCGGTGGCCGGGTACCTCGCGGGCGGGCTCGATCAGTCGCAGCTGTTGTCCATCGCCGAGACCGACAACATCGACTCCGAGGTCACCGAGCTCGTGTCGTCGCTGCTGGACTACAACGTCGACCTCGCGCCCGATGACGCAGGCACGTGCCAACAGCTCTCGATCACCCTGAAGTTTGTCGCGATCCCTGTTTTTCTGTACGAGGGCTGATGTCTACCGTCTTGCATCGCCGCTGGGTTCCTGAGTTCGCCTTGTTGGCCTTGCTCGCAGCATGTACGGGCGCTCCCGACAGCGCCGACAGCGCGGACTCGGCGGCTCCAACCCGCTGTGTCGCCGACGCGCCCGACCTGAGCGGCACCGAGCCGGTCGGATATCGCTACGTGTCGCACGACTACGCGCTGCCGTGGGAT
>CAIUMM010000178.1 GCA_903900265.1 uncultured Pseudomonadota bacterium | reverse complement strand
GGAAGATGGGCGGGAGATCATCCACAACCTCTCTGGCTTTCTCTCTGTGCTCGCCGAATGGAAGCGCAGGGAGCAGGCCGCGTCGTTGCCTGGAGCCGCCAAATGACCGTTTTTCGATTCGCCGAGGATCGCCTCCCCTTCTTGAAGTTCGTAGACAAGCGGGACCGATCACCCGTCCCGAGCGAGGACCTGCTGGGCCGCGCGCTCCCGGTCCACCGCGTCCACACCGCCGGCGCGCTCACCTCGGGCGTCGCGTTCGCGACCGCGCTCGACCCTGCCGGTCAGCCGACGCGCGTCACCGCTCTGGCCTTCGGGTACGTCCACCTCCCCGCCGAACGAGCGCAGGCGGTCCTCACCCGCGTCCGCCAGCTCGGCACCGCGTACCTGACGTTCAGCACGCTCGCACACGCCGCGAAGGGCGACGACGACAGCTGCTTCTGGGTCGTTCTCCCTGTCACCCGCCCCCTGACGTGCGAGGAGCACGCGCGCGCTTGGCGGGCGTTCGATAGTGACCTCGGAGGCTACGCCGACCGGCGGGGACGCCAGCCCTTCACCCTCGTGCCCCGGCCGTCGTCCCCGCGTGCGCACCTTCACCGGGCGCTCTACGAGGCGCGCGACGGATTCAAGGTGAACGTGGACGCCCTGCTGTCGGGCACACGCACGCTGCCAGACGACGACGAGCCTGGACCGACCGCCGCTCCGCGCGCCGCTGGCGCCGCGTTGGCTGCCGGGGGTGCTCCATGAAGAAGCGTCCTCCGTCAGCACCTCCCGCGCCGAAGGGACCGACGCCCCCTCCGCGACCGAGGCCACTGCCCAAGCTCGACAAGCGCGGCCTGCACTCAGGCAACGCGCCCTTCGTCTACCGAGCCGTCGGCCGCCGCGGTGGCCACCGATGAGGACCTACACAGTAACGGTCCTCCCCGCGCCCGTGCTCCGGCCGGGCGGCGACCCCGACAACGCTGACGACGTGATCTGGCCCGCAGCCGGCGAGCGCGTCGTCCTCGATCTGCGCGCATTGGTCGCGTTCTTCCTCGCGCGCCACATGGTTCCAGGGAAGTTCTGCACCCCGTACTTCCTCGTCGGCGCGTTCACCGACGGGGTCCGGCGGAACTCGGCCTTCGAGTTCGCTTCCGTCATCGCGCTCGACGTCGAGAACGGTCCCACGACGCACGAGGCGCACGCGCTGTTCCGCGGGTGGTTCCACATCATCTACACCACGGCGTCGCATCGTCATGACGCCCATCGCTTCCGCATCGTGTTCCCGCTGGCGCGCGACGTGACGGCCGCCGAGTATAAGCTGCTCTGGGCGTGGCTGGCGGCGATGCTTGGCCGGGGCGCCGACCCGCAGACCAAGGATCTGGCGCGCGCGCTGTTTCTTCGGTCTGAACGCCCCGATGGAGGGCGCTCGGCCGCGAAGGCGTGGGAGGAGGCCCCGCTCCTCGACCCGGACAGCGCGCTGGTGGACGCCTGCGCCGCGCACGAACCAGCGACAGCACCCGCGGGGCCGCCGCGCCCGCCAGTGCAGCTCCCGACCGGCGAGGCCCGCCGCGAGGCGCAGCTCCGGCTGAACACCGAGCCGGCCGCCCGCCGCCGCGCCGCCGCGTACCTCGACGGGAAGGTGCGCGGGGACCGTGCCGATGACGTGCTCTGCCCGCGCTGCGGGCGCACCTCGGTCTGGTTCTGGCTGGAGCCGGGGAAGATGAAGACCGCCAAGTGCAACCACCACAACTCCTGTGGCTGGTGGGGACACCTCGATGAATTGCTCGACGCGCACGGAGCCGACCATGTCTGATTGGATGGGCGACGTCTGCGGCGTCACCGCAGAACCCCCGCCCGAGGGCGGACCCGGCTGGGAGCTCCTGGCACGTCTCGGCGCGCTCGCCGCCGGTGAGGGTGCTGCCGCTGCGGTCGTCGCGGCGACCTCGGCCGCGCTCGCGGAGCGGGCGCTCGTGCGCTCTTTAGGCGCCTGCTACCGCACGGACCACGCGCGGCTCGACGGGCTGCTGCTGCCGGTGGCGGGAGTGCGCGGGCTGGCCGGGAGCACCAAGGCGATCGCCCGCGCCGCCCGCGAAGAGGCGGAACGCCAGGAGGACGCCGAACGGCAAGGTCGGGCGCGGCGGGCTGCGGCCCCCGCGACCGCCGGCCTGCTGAAGACGCTGCGTCCGTCGCTGCGCGGCTACGAGCTGTCGGGTGAGCTCTGCACCCCGTCCGGCTACGAGGTCGATGACGCCGGCGTGCGAAAGCGTGTCTTCAACGCGGAGAGCGGCGAGGAGACGCTGATCCCTGTCGCACCGCGGCCCTTCGTGGTCGTCGGCCGCTGCCGGAACGTGCTCGACCACACCGTCACCAGCGTGCTCGCGTGGCGCAACGTGCACGGGGGCTGGGGCCAGCACACCGTCGCCCGCGCCACCGTGTCTGACGCCCGCTCGCTGGTCACGCTGGCGAACCTCGACGCGCCCTTCCACTCGAACAACGCCTCGGAGGGCGTGGCCTACATCGCAGCTTTCGAGGACGCGAACTCGAGCGTGCTCCCCGAGGCGCTGGTGAGCCCGGTCATGGGTTGGTGCGGCACGGAAGCGAGCCTGTCGTTCCTCTGGGGCCGCCACCAAGTGCGCGGCGACGGCGTCATGTCCAGCGGGGCGGTCGAGGAGACCCCGCCCTCGCGCTGGCGCACCGGCCAGGTCCACCTGCTCCCCAGCGATGCCGGGCTGCGTGCCGCCGCCGAGGGCTTCCACGCTGCCGGCACGTTCAGCGAGTGGGTGAACGTGGTGCGCGAGGCGGTCCCGTATCCGCGCCTAATGCTCGGGATCTTCGCGTCGATGATCCCGCCGCTCATGCGGTTCCTGCCGACGCTGTCGAACTTCGTGCTCGACTTCAGCGGCGTCACCAGCCAGGGCAAGACGACGGCGCTGCGCGCTGCGGCGTCTGTCTGGGGCTGCCCGGACGAGCGGGGCGGCGGCATCCTGTACACCTGGGATGTGACCCTGGTGTTCGCGGAGCGCATCGCGGCGCTCTGCGACTACCTGCCCGTTCTGCTCGACGACACCAAGCGGGCGCGTCGCCGCGAGGACGTGGGCCGCCACGTCTACAACCACGCCAGCGGCGTCGGCCGGGGCCGCGGCTCGCTCCAGTCGGTCCAGCGCACGACGCGCACCCACAGCGTCCTGATCTCGACGGGCGAGGAGTCGATCACCTCGTTCACAAACGACGGCGGCACCCGCGCCCGCTGCATCTGCCTCTGGGGCTCGCCGCTGGGCGGCACCGACGAAGCCACCGTCGATGTGGTGCGGAGGCTGAACGCGGGGGTGATGGCCCACTACGGGCACCTCGGGCCGGCCATCGTGCAGCAGCTCGCCGGGGACGAGGTCGCGCGCGCAGATATCCGGCGCGTCTACGCGGCGAAGTTGGACCTCTGGACGAAGGCCGCGGGGCCGAACGGCGTCGCGAGCCGCGCCGCCCAGTACGTCGCCGCGCTCGCGCTGGCCGAGGAGCTGTTCTATGCGATCACGCAGATCGCGCCCCCGGCGGAGAGCGCGACGGTCGAGGCGTGGGCCGCGGTAGTGAAGGGGTCCACCGAGGCGGATCGGGCCACCGACGCGCTCCGGCAGGTGCTCTCGTGGGCGACGTCGCAACAGGCGCGGTTCCACGGTCGCTTAGAGGCGGAGGGCGACGACGGGCACGCGCCTCCTACGGGATGGCTCGGCGCCTGGGCGCGCGGCGAGGGCTGGCGCTACCTCGCTGTGCTCCCGACGGAGCTTCGGGCCTTCCTCGAACGCCAGAAGTTCGACGTCGACGCGGTCCTCCGCACCTGGGACGACCGGAAGTGGTTGCTCCGCGACGGCCGCCACCTCGCCCGCAAGGTGACCATCGGCGAGCGAAAGGAGCGCTGCTACGCGATCGCGCGCGAAGCCTGCGACGCGGCCGACGGGGGCGACGAGGGCGACGGGGGCGACGATGCATAGGGCCACGCTGCGGGGTGGGGACGGGGACCACGCCATCCCCATCCCCGTGGGGTCCGAATTGCACCCTTGCTGCCAATGGAATGCCTTGGCGTCCCCACAATCCCCACATTCCCGCGCGGCCCATACAGATCCGCGCTGGCGCCCCTGCGTCGTCGTT
>CAIUMM010000177.1 GCA_903900265.1 uncultured Pseudomonadota bacterium | reverse complement strand
GCTTCGGACGACGCCAACAAGTCGGTGCCGCGCAGCAAGGGGAACGCCAGCAATACCTGCTGCTTCTGCTCGATGGCCTCGCGCGCGATCGCGTAGGCATCCGCACGGTCGTCGCCGGCGTAGACCGCGGTGTCCACGTGCGGAGCGGGCGCAGCGAGCGTGGTGAGCGCGAGGTGGCCATAGACGGACAACGCGACGCTCGCCGGCACCGGCGAGGGCGTGACGAACAGCATGTCGGGCCGGCCGGCTTCCTCCAGCTTCGATGTGTCCACCCGGCCGAAGTTCTCCCGCTCTTCGAGGATCACCAGACCGAGCTTCCGGAAGGTCGGCGGCTCGTTCGCGTGCGAGTGCGTCCCAAACACCACGAGGGTCTCGCCCTTCTTGATGGCCTCGGCCTGCGCCCCGCGCACCGGCCCGGTCAGCAGCACCGGCTCCAAACCTGCGTTGCGGAGCAGGCCTTCGGCGAACAGGAACTGGTGTTCGGCGGTCATCGCGTCGGGGCAGAGCACCAGCACCTGATGCTTGCTCTCCGCGACGGTGATCATCACCGCGGCGAGCAGATCGTGGGCTCCAGCGCCGGCGTCGGCTTGCAGCAGCCGCGCCATGGGCTGGCTGCGACGGAGATCGCGGCGGATCTCATCAAACGCGCTCTCTTGCGCGTCGGTGAATTGCCAGCCGGACATCGCGAGCGCGCGGGCGATCAGGTTGGTCAGCACCGGGTTGGACGTCCCGCGCTCCCGTCCTTGACGCTGCCGCATCAACGCGACGCCCAGCTGCACCTGCAGCAGCTCGTCAAACGCGAGCCGGGCGCGGCCCTTGCGGGACATGTTCGAGGGGAAGTGGACGTCCCGCAGCGCAGCCGCGAGGCTGATCAGCTTGTGACGCTCCAAGACCTCCGGAGGCAAGTGGTCGGTCAGGTTGTCGGCAAAGCGCTTCAGCGCGACGCGAAGTCCGGAGCGTACGCGCGAATCGTCTACGCCGGGCACGTCGTAGCGGGGCAGCCAGTCGCCGCCTCGGCCGTCGATGCCGAGCACCTCTGCGTCTAGCAGCACGCCTTCGGGTCCGCCCTCTACCGCGTCTTCGCTGGCCTCCCAACGCCCTGCGAGCCCGAGCTCAAAGCCCACAGGCGCGGTGGCGATCTCCGGGCTCGGGTTGGACCAGCGACAAAGCGTAGCGCCGCGTTCGCTCTTGAGCTTGACCTCATAGCGACGGGTACCTGCCGCAAAGCGCGTGCAACGGCCGGTCACCTGACCGCGCACGATCACCGGTCCGGTGGGCGGCACGCCGGTGACAAGGCGGTCTCCTGCGCGCTCAGTAGCTACAGGCGCGCGTTGCAGCAGGGCCGCGATGTCTTCGATGTCGGCTGCGGTCAGCGCAGCGAGCTCCGCCTCGGTGTAGACGTTGAGCCCGCTGAGCGGCGCGCCGGTGTGCTCGGGGTGGCCGAGCGCCCAGTAGCGAATCTCCGGCTCTTTCGGCTCTTCCCTCGGCGGATCTTCGCGTCGCGGCTCCCGATCGCCCTCGCGGCCGCGGGTATCGGGGCGGCCGTTGCGATCGGGGCGTTCGTCCCGGCGACCGTTGCGGTCCCTTCGGTCGTTCCGCGAGCCTTCGCTGTCGTTGCGGTTGCCGTCGTTGCGGTTGCCGTCGTTGCGCGGGCCGTCGTTGCGGCGCCCGTCGTTCTTGGAGCCTTCGTTGCGTGGACGGTCCTGCCGGCTCTCCGACGGGCGACCCTCTGCGCCGCGGAGCTCCTCGCCTTCTTCCCGTGCGCTCTCTTCGCGAAGCGCGCGCACTTCTTCTCGAATATCGACGGTAATGACGGGGGCCACTTGCTGGGGCGGGGGCGGCGGCGCGAGCTGCCTGCGCTCGTCGGCGACCCCGTCGGGCAGCAAGCGCGCCTGCGGGAGCAGCGGCGGCGTCGCTACGATCCCGGAGCGCAACCCCGAAACGAGCGCCAAGATCTCGGCGACGCGCGCCTGACGGGCGTCATCTTCGAGCGCGTCTACGCCCTCCAGCGCGGCGCGGATGTTGGCGAAGGCCTGCCCGTGCACCGGGTGCGCGACAGCAGAGTCCGCCCAGCGGGCGAGGGTAGGCTCGACGTAGCGCGCCTTGGTGAGCGCGCCCGGCGCACGAAGCAGCCAGCCGAGCGTGCGCTCCAGCACATCAAAGGCCGAAGCTGCCGCTCGGTCGAGGGCAGCAGCCGGCTCCGAAACAGAAGCGGCGGTGGAGTCAAGGGACATGGGATGGGCCTTTCGAACGATCGGACGGTGTTCGCCGCCCGCTCGTCCGGCGTCAGCGGTACAAGACCGCGTTGATGATGACGCTGCGTGTGCCCCGCGGGGTTTCGAACCGGACTTCGTCGCCGACCTTTCGACCGAGCAGCGCCCGGGCAATAGGAGAGGAGTAGGAGATTAGGCCAGCACGCGTGTCGGCCTCTTCGGTGCCGACGATCCGGTACCGAAACTTCTCTTCTGTGTCCGCGTCCTCCAGCTCAACCGTGGTTCCGAAGACCACAAGGTCGCTGGGGGGGATCGCGGAAACATCTACAACTTCGGAGAGCGCGATTCGATATTCCAGCTCGCGCACTCGCCCCTCAATGTGGGCTTGGCGTTCCTTGGCATCTTCGAACTCGGCGTTTTCGCTGATGTCTCCGTGGGCTCGAGCCTCTTCGATGTCGCGCACCACCTGGGGACGCAGCACTTCCCGGTGGTGTTTGAACTCGGCCAGCACCTTCTGGTAGCCGGTCGGGGTCATGGGGATTCGTTCACTCATGCAGACTCCGTAACACGCGGCGCGCGATCGCCCGGAAAACAAGCGATGACCTTGCCGCGCAACCGCATCCCATCGAGCGCGTCGTTCCGCGCGAGCGAGCGATGCAATGCGGCGTTTACCGTGGTCTCCGCGTTGGGGTCGATCAGGGTCCATCCGGTGACCGGCTCGGGGAGCAGCGCTCTTGGGCCGAGCGCAAGTGCGTGAACGGTCGCGGCGAGGTCCCCGCCGAGCGCGGTGAGCGTCGCTGCAAAAGCAGATTCAAGGCCGGTAGAACCGGGTACTGCTCGCTCGAATTCCAACTCTTTTTCCTCTGGAGCGCGCGGGGCATGGTCGGCGCTGACCCAAAGGATTTTTTCGCGCACGCCAGCGAGGAGCGCCAGTCGATCTTCCGGCGCACGCAGCGGCGGGTGCAGGCGCACCCGCGTGTCATACGGCATCCGCGCAAGGTCGCCGCCGTCCCCCAGCGCTTCGGGCAGCGACCCCTCGACGATGCGCTCGTCCAGCAACAAGCTGCGGGCCGCGACGTATCCGGTGACCGGCAACCCCTCGGCGCGTGCGCGGCGCAGCAGCTCTACCCCCGCGCGGGTGCCGAGCGGTCCGACGACGACCGACGCCCCGCTGGCGCGCACCAGAGACAGGATGCGCGAGAGCCCGATCTCCTCGTTCGTCGCTGGGTTGCCTCGCAGCCCAAGCACCGTCGCAAACGGGCTGTCATGCACCACGCCGAGGGCGTCCAGACTTGGGTCTCCCGGGCGCAACCAGAGCGTGAGCGCGAAGCGCTGCGCGTACTCCATCGCGTTGCGGAGGATCAGGGAGTCGGCGACGACCACGCCCCCGTCGGACACGCCGGGAATCGAAAATTGGGACAACAAACCGAACTCGGTGAGCGCCTGTCCAGCCTGACCGCGGGTGAGGGCGGGGGTCGGCCAGACCCGAACGCCGCCGGGGAGGCTGCGTCGGAGATCGGCGAGGTGCTCGGGTTGATCCGGTACGGGGTCGACGCAGGGCCGGGTGACGAGGTCTGAGTAGCCTCCGGCGAGCGCGGCGTCACCGAGGCTCTGCGGGGTTTCACGCTGCGGAAAGCCGGGGAAGCCGGGGTCGCACGCGAGGTCTACGAAGGACGGCACGAGCGTCAACCCCGCGCCGTCGATGTCCGGCCCGATGGGGATCTCGACGTTGCGGCGTTGGGCTTCGCCCCAGACGAGAACGTTGCTAATCCACGCCATGAGAGACCTCGTCGGGGCGTCGTTCGTCACTGCCCAGCAGCAGGTAGAGCAGCGCCATGCGTACGGCGATCCCGTTGGTCACTTGCGCGAGGATCGCGCTCTGCTCCGAATCGGCGACGTCGGCGCCGATCTCGACGCCGCGATTGATCGGACCGGGGTGCATGACCATGACGTCGGGACGGGCCATGCGGAGCCGTGCGAGATCGAGTCCGTAGAACGCAGCATATTCGCGAGGACTCGGGAGCACGGCGCGGCCGAGTCGCTCGTGTTGGATGCGCAGGAGCATGATCACATCGGCGTCTTTGACGACGTCGTCAATCGTGTGCCGGCGCTCGACCGGCAGGCCTGACAGCTCGTTGCGGCACATCGTTCCTGGCCCCGCGACCACGACCTTTGCGCCCATCGTGGTCAGGCCCCAGATGTTCGAGCGGGCCACGCGCGAGTGCTGCACATCGCCGACGATCGCGACGCGAGCCCCGTCGAGCGACTTCAGCTGGTCTCGCATCGTCAGCATGTCGAGCAGGCCCTGCGAGGGGTGCTCATGAATGCCGTCCCCGGCATTCAGCACGCGCCACGGAAAGTTGCGCGCGAGCAGGTGCGGCGCGCCGGCGCAGCCATGGCGAACCACGACGGCGTCCGGCTGCATCGCGTAGATCGTGCGCGCGGTGTCCATCAGCGTCTCGCCCTTCGTGGTGGACGAGGTGTTGACGTTGAACGAGAGCGTGTCGGCTGAGAGTCGCTTGGCCGCAAGCTCGAAGCTGGTCTTGGTGCGCGTGGAGTTTTCGAAGAACAGCGTCACGACCAAGCGCCCGCGCAGCGGCGGGACTTTTTTGACCTTGCGGCGACCGACCTCGCGCATTTGCTCGGCGGTGTCGAGGATCTCGACGATGGTCTCGCGGCTCATGCCACGAAGTTGAAGGAGATCTTTGCCGATCATGGGCGCGTCCCGCCCGAGCCGGCGCTCGGCGACGTGATCGAGACCTGGTCTTGCACCCAATCGACGGTGACGCGATCGCGCAGCCTCGTCTCGATACGCATACCCACAAAATCCGGTTGAATCGGGAGCTCCCGGTGCCCGCGATCGACCAATACGCAGAGCTTGATCCAGGAGGGGCGACCGAAGTCATGCAGCTCGCCCAGCGCGGCGCGGATGGTGCGCCCGGTGAACAGGACGTCGTCGACGAGCACGATGCCGCAGCCTGAGACCTCGAAAGGCAGGTCGGTGTCGCCGAGCAGCGGCTTTTCTAGCCCGCTGTACAGATCGTCGCGGTACAGGGTGATGTCCAGATCGCCTCGCGCGGGAGCGGCGAGCCCGTTGCGCACGATGCGCGCCCGCAGCCGGTCCGCGAGGGTGACGCCTCCGGTGCGGATGCCCACGAGGGCGACAGGGACCGTTGCTTGTGCCAGCACATCGCTGAGGGCGGCTGCCAGCTGGTCGAGGGCCGCGGCCATCGCGGCCTGGTCGGCCACCTGGATCATCGCTGTGTGGCCTTCACCGCGCCAGGCTCGGCGGCGTAGACGACGCTGAAGTTCACGCGCCGTCCGCTGTCCCCCGGCAGGTACACGTCTACGTACCACTCGCAGTCTACGACCTTGGTATCGCCAACGTCCTGATAGAACGTGCATTGATCGGGGGTCAAGTACTCGCCGATCTTCCGCTGGTTCATCTGCATGCGGACCTCTTCCCGGGCGTGGCTTTCGTTGTACGCGCTCCAGTTCAGCGCGCCGGTCGCCGCCACGTCGTGCATCTTGAAGTAGTCCACGTAGTAGGGGCCGAAGTAGTACGCCCAGCCCAAGCCGGCCGTGGCAAGCAGGATGAGGACGACAGTCATGAATTTCATCGACGCTCCCGGAACACGCGAGTGTACCACCTTTCCCCCCATCCCACCCATTGGGAAGAGGACCGCCGGCCGAAGGAAGTCGGGTTAGAACCAGTCGGGGATGTGAATCTCCACCGGTCCGAGGATCTGCGCCTGGCAAGCCAGCCGATCCCCGCGTCGGGTCGCGTCCGGTCCGAGCACCATCTCTTCCAAGCCGGCGCGCTTCGACAGTCCGTTGGCGCCGCCCTTGATCTCGATCCGGCAGCTACCGCAGGAGCAGTTTCCTCCGCAGTACGATCGCAGGTCGATCGCTGCTTGATTGGCGACCTCCAGCACGGTCGCACCGCGCGCCGCCATCACCGTTTTCCCGGCGATGCGAACCTCCACCGGCTCCCGAGGATCGGCTGCGGTGCGACGCGCGCCGGCTTCGAAGGGCGGAGCCTCCGAGCCGCGCAACACGCGCTCCACCACGCTGCCGCCCGCTCGACTGGCGGTGCGAAGTCCAAAGCGCAGGGCGCGAAAGGCGAGGGAGTCCGACATCGTCTTCAGTTTGTCTGAGCGCGCGACCTTGTGCAAGCCTCCCGCCGGCTTGCAGTCGTTCGCGTGTAGTCCCGGTGACGAAGTGTCCGAGTTGACGGTCGCATTGGCGTTCCGTGTCGCTTGCGTCGGTCGATGGGCTGATGGGCGAGTACATTGGGTCCGTGGTGCAACGCCTGCCAGCCTGCGTACTTTTGTCGGTCAGCCTGCATGTGCTGCCGGTCTGGGCGTTGTGGCCGTCGTTGACGGAGCCGGCCGCGGTCGTCACGGTGCAGACGGTCGCCGAGGAGGCGCCTCCGGCGCGGCCGTCGAAGCCCCTCGTGTCGCCGGTGCCCGCGCGGGTGAGCCAGGCTGCCCGCGCGATCGCGGCGTCTCGAGCGGGAGCTCAGGGGCGGCGCACGCAGCTCGAGGCGGCGACGATGCGCCGGAAGCAGGCGGAAGACGCAGTTTTGCGTGCGGCGACCGCGCTCGCTCGCGCGACGCGCGCAGAGGTGGAGGCGCGCGACGCGGCAAAAACGAGCGCAGGCGCGCTTCGTGTCGCTGCGGAGCCGTTGCGGGCCGCGGAGGCGCGTACCCAGCAAGCCGAGCGGGACCGTCTACGAACCGCTGCGGAGGCCGCGAGCGCCCAGCAACGCGCTGCGAACGCCGCGTCGCGCGCGGCCGAGGCCACTGCGACCGCCGACGACCAGGTGTACGCGAACGCGGAGCACGCGCGCGCCGCGGCGGCGTCTTCGGTGGCAGCGCACGCCGAAGCCCAGCTCCAAGCGGCGCGCGCCGAAGAGGCGGAGCATCGTTCACGCATCCAGCCCCAGCAGCAGGTGGCGGACGCCGCGGCGGAGGCCGCCGAAGCGGCTCACGCAGCCACGGAGCGCCTGCAGGCTGAGTTGGTGGTTGCAGAAGCCGAAGTACAGCTGACCAAGCGGGCAGAGCAGCAGGCCGCGAAGGACCTCGACGAAGCAACACAGGCTACGAAACGGCAGATATCCGCGATCGTCCAGCTGCCGAGGCCCGCCGGCCGAACCGCGGACGCTCAGCCGAAAGCCAAGCCGAGCGCGAGCGCCGCGCCGTCGCAGACCGCGGGAGCGACTGGATCGACGACGCCGGAGTCTGCCGCTTCGAAGAATGCGGAGATGACCAAGGTCGCGACGTTGTCCGCCACGACGGTGGCGAAGGCTGCGGGGGGCGACGCGACCGCTGGGTCCAAGACCGCTGGGTCGAAGACCGCGGTGTCGATGGCTGCGGGGATCGCGAAGCCCGCGGTGGTTGCGAAGAGCGCGGTGGTTGCGAAGCCCGCGGTGGTTGCGAAGCCCGCGGTGGTTGCGAAGAGCGCGACTGCGTCGAAGCCTGCGGGGGTTGCGAAGCCCGCGACCTCCTCCCCTGCGACGACGTCGAAGTCCGCCGCAGTTGCGAACCCCGCGACCTCGTCCCCCGCGACGGCGTCGAAGCCCGCCGCAGTTGGGAACCCCGCCGCAGTTTCGAACCCCGCGACCACGTCCCCAACGACGACGCCCAAGCCCGCGACGACGCCAAAGCCCGCGACGGCGTCGAAGCCCGCCGCAGTTTCGAACCCCGCGACCTCGTCCCCCGCGACGGCGTCGAAGCCCGCCGCAGTTGCGAACCCCGCGACCTCGTCCCCAACGACGCCGCCGAAGCCCGCCGCAGTTTCGAATCCCGCGACCTCGTCCCCAACGACGACGCCCACGCCCGCCGCAGTTGCGAACACCGCGGTGGTTGCGAACCCCGCGACCTCGTCCCCAACGACGCCGCCGAAGCCCGCCGCAGTTGCGAACCCCGCGACCTCGGCCCCCGCGACGCCGCCGAAGCCCGACGCAGTTTCGAACCCCGCGACGTCGTCCCCCGCGACGCCGCCGAAGCCCGCCGCAGTTGCGAACCCCGCGACCTCGTCCCCCGCGACGCCGCCGAAGCCCGCCGCAGTTTCGAACCCCGCGACTTCGTCCACAACGCTGGCGTCGAAGCCCGCCGCAGTTTCGAACCCCGCGACCTCGTCCCCCGCGACGACGTCGAAGCCCACGTCGTTGCGGTCCTCGCGGGGCCGTCCGCAGCGTGAGGCGGGGGCGGCCGTTGCGAAAGGCGAGGGGCTCGGAGGCGATGGGAGGGGCTTCGGCGCCGAGCTCCAGTTTGTTCGCACCGAGGGCAGTGAACCTGCGACCTTTGACCCGATGGCACGGTACATCGGCTCGCAGAGCATCGTTTCGGCGATCCAGTCGCGGGCCTCCACGACCACGCGCGCCGCTCCTGAGGAACGTTCGGTCGTGGTGGTTGCGGAGCCCATGCCTTCGCCGGAGGATTTGGGACCGCAGGTCGTGACCTCGGACGAGCGGTCGCTGCCGGCGTTCGCGGTGAAGCTGCCCGACCTGCAGTCGGATGGTCCGGCCCCGGATGGCTTTGTGTTGTCGTTGCTGGAGGAAAGCGAGGAAGACGCTCCCAAGCGCACGCGAGGGATCGTGAACGACGCGCTCCAGACGGAGAAGGTGGAGCCGTCCCAGTCCCCGACGACCGCTGTTGACCGCAGCGCCAGCGAGGAGTCAGCGTTCTTGGATGCCTTTGACCCGACGGGCGCCCTGACGGTGCTTCCAGACGAGGTGGAGCGCGGTGTGGTGACGGCGATCTCGGTCAGCGCGCATCCGCTCGCTTCGTGGATGGGAGGCATCGACGATGCGCTGCGCGAGCGTTGGCAGTACCCCGCTGAGCTGCGCGCATTGGGCGTAGATGGCACGGTAGAGCTGAAATTCACGGTGTTGCCGAGCGGGCGCGTGGTCGATGTTCGGGTGGTCGCGGCCACCGGGCCCGCGGAGCTCACGTTCGCAGCGATGGGCTCGGTGCCGACGTCGGTGCCGCCGCCCCCCGCCGGCTGGGGTCGGCTCGATATCCACTACACCTTCCGTTACCGGGCAGCCTCCCGCTTGTCTCCGGGGGGATAGTCGCTTTATGGTAGGTACGTGAACGAGCCTTCGGACCCACCTCCAGTCGCCGTGCGCCACCGCACCGTGGTGCGTTCATCGCTGCTCGTCGCTTTGTTTTTGGTGCTGTCCGTGGGCGTACACGTGGCGTTGGCACCCATCGCCGATCGGTGGATGCGCCAGTGGGAGACCGGCTTGTATGTGTCGCCGTCGTCCGTCCGATTTGTGGATGCAGACGCTGTGGATGCGCCGTCGATGGATTCGTTACGAAAGATGGCGTCTTTAGACGATGTGGTGCGTCCGGAGAACACCGTCGCCGAAGTGGAGCCTCCCGAACCAGAGCCTCCCAAGACCCCCGACGGTCAACTCGTAGAGACGCCTGCGCCAGATGAGGAGAAGATACCGCTCAAGGCGGATTACCTCGCGGAGCACAACAACGCTGTTCCGGAGGAGACCCGCACCGACAAGTACAAGATCAACCCGGAAGTGCTGTCCAACGAATACAGCGACGCCTCGAAGTACGAGCTGGAGGAGGCCAAAGACGTCGGTGCCACCGAGAAGTCCAGCGGCGCCGTCGCGGGGAACCAGCTCGATCCGGGTGTGGGGGATGCGGGAGCGCCGCGGTCGTTGCTCCCCAGTCAGTGGCAGTTGACCAACAAAGCAGGCCTGCAAGCACCGACAATTGCGAGCAGCGGGACGCAGACGATGGCGGGCGCACCCCAAAACGACCTGCTGCTTGAGCGCGTCGGGCCGCAGCTGTCGCTCAACACCATCGAGATGCTCGGGGCGCAATACCTCAACCGGATCCGGCGCCAGGTCAACTTCTATTGGGACCAGAACCTCCAGAATTTGCCGGCGTCGGTGCGGCTGTCCGCGCCGGTCTACCGAACGGAGGTCAAGGTGACCCTCGACGGCAATGGCGCGCTGGACAACATCCTCGTCACTCGGGAGTCGGGCAACGGTCCTGTAGACGAGTGCGTGGTTCAGGCCTTCAAGATCGCCGGCCCGTTCCCGAACCCCCCTGTGGAGCTCATCTCGAAAGACGGCAGAGTGTACCTGCCTGATTTTGACTTCCAGGTGGAGGTGGGCCACGCGATGATGCAGTATCAAGGCGTGGATCCGCGGGCGGGTGTTCAGTTCCCGGGGATCATGAAGGCGCCGAGGTGAGGCGCTCAGCGAGGCGGATCGCCGCGATCATGCTGTCTGGCCGCGCGCGTCCGGTGCCGTAGAGGGCGTCGGCCGTCCCGTGATCCACGCTGGTGCGGACGATGGGCAGGCCGAGCGTCCAGTTCACCGAGCGACCAAAGTCGCCGCGCTTCAGCGGGGCGAGCCCTTGATCGTGGTACATCGCTACGATCATGTCGCTGGCGGCTGGATCGGCGAAAGCGGTCTCGGCGCTGACCGGGCCGCGCGCGTCGATGCCTTCGGCCCGAAGGGCTTGAACCGCGGGTGCGATCACCTCGATCTCCTCCATCCCGAGCACGCCGCCGTCTCCTGCGTGCGGGTTGAGGCCGCAGACCAGTAGACGCGGGGCTGTGATGCCAAGCTGGGCGCGCAGCGCTCGGTGCGCGGTGCGGACGGTGTGGGTGACGGCCTCGAGGGTCACTGCGTCCGCTACGGCGCGTAAGGGCAGGTGAACCGTCACCAACACCACGCGGAACTCGCCGCCGGTGAACGCCATGACGGGGTGCTCGACGCCGCAGAGCTCGCCGAGAAACTCGGTGTGGCCGGCGTGGTGAAAGCCGCGCTCCGCCAGCCTGGCTTTGTGGATCGGCCCGGTGACCATGCCGCGGGCCGCTCCGGACAAGCACGCCGCGACGGCGTCCCGTATGGCGCGGACCTCGACCGGCTCGGAGCCGGGCGTCGGCGCCATCGCGCGTAGCCCTTTGCCCGGCGCGAGCGAGGTGACCTGCACGACGTGGGGGGCAAACTTGCGTAGGGCGTCTACGTCGCCGATCATCACCGCATCGGCGTCGGTCTCGATGAGCGCGCGAACCGCGACCTCGGGCCCGATTCCCATCGGGTCACCGGGCGTGACGACCAGCGGCGCAAGCGCCATGGCTACAGCAGGATGCGAATGGCGGCTTGCCGTTTCGCCTGTTCAAACCAGCGTAGCTCTTCGTCTGCCATTCGCGATTCGAACACGGCTTCTTCCAGCTTGGGCCGCAGCGTCTCGAAGTCTGTGGCGCCCGCGGTGCGCTCGGCGACCTTCAGCAGGAAGATGCCTTGCGGCGTCTCTACCGGGGCGCTCACCGCGCCGGTGGCTGTGGCGCGCATCGCTGCGTCCAAACCGCCGACGAGCTCGCCTTCTTTGAACTTGCCCATCTCGCCATTTTGGGCTCCGAATGGACCTTCATCATACTTTTTCGACAGCGCCCCAAAGTCTGCGGTCGCCGCCTCGGTGATGATCGCCTGCGCCTTGGCGCGCACCGCTTGCGCAGCGACGGCCTTGGCGGCCTCGTCGGTGGACACCGGCCATGACAAGAAGATCGCTTGCACGCGGGCGACCTTCGGTGCGTCCTGCGTCGTGCGGATGAAGGCGTCCTTCAGCTCATCTTCGGTGATGTTGATGCGCGGCCGCAGCACGGACTGCGCAAACTTCATCTCTTGCAGGCCCTTGGCGAGCTCGGCCCGGTAGGCCGTCCACGTCATCTCCTTTTCCACCTCGGCGCGAAGCTGCTCCCGCTCGAGGCCGTTTCGCTGAGAGATGTCGTCGATGTTCCGATCGATCTCGGCGTCGGTCACCTCGAGGTGCATGCGCGCCACCTCTTGACCGATGAGGCGCTGCTGAAGGATGCGATCGACGACCTCACGCTCGGCCGCGGCGCGGGTGCCGGACTGGGCCTGCTCCTCGATGTACGTGTCGAAGGCATAGACCTCCGACAGCAAGATCACATCGTCGTTGACCGTCGCGACAACGCGATCCGCCAGGACGCCGTCCGTAGGGGACGGGCGTACGGGCAGCTCCGCGGAGATGGGCGCTTGCGCGGGTGCTATCGCTGTCGGCGCTGCCCACGCAGATCCAGAGAGGAGGAGCGCGAGGAGCACCGTCATGCCGGTCGGACGAAGCATCAACAGTTAGTGGCCGGGAACCGGCATCGGGCGCCCAGGCATCGGGCGCTTCCCACCAGGACCACCGGGGCCACCAGGACCGCCTGCGCCAGGACCGCCTGCGCCGGGCAGCACCGGACGGGGACCGGCGGCACCGGCCTCAGGAGCCGCAGCACCGTCCGCTCCAGCGGCGGGCGCGCCTACGAGCTCACCGGCGTTCTCTTCGCCACCCTCTTCGGCGCCTTCGCCCATGCCGGGGGCGAAGGGACGACGCTGGCTCTTGATCTCGATCGCGCCGAGCTTGGCGTCATCGATGTTGACCTTGGCGTCCTTCTTGAGCGCTTCGACGTAGGACTTGTAGGCGTCCTCTTGCTTGGCGTTCTTGGCCTTGCGGAGCACGGTGCCCTTCATCTGCTGGAAGGTGCGCTCGAGCTGCTCGCGCTTGGCGGCCACGAGGATGACGTTGTAGCCGTCTTCGGTCTTGAAGACGTCCGAGACCTTGCCGACTTCGACGGTGAAGGCCTTCTCCACCACGGCCTGATCCAGGCCGGGCTTGCCTTCCTTGGACACGAAGCCGACGTCGCCGCCGCGGTGCTTGTACGGATCCTCGGAGAACTTGGACGCGAGGTCCTTGAAGCTGTCCGGGGTCTTCTCGACGTCGCTACGGATCTTTTCAGCCTGAGACTTGGCTTGGTCTTCGGTGCGATCCGGGCCCGTCTTGATCAGGATGCGCTTGATCTGCACCTTCTCGGGGACGATGAACTCGTCCTTGTGGGCGTCGTAGTAGGCTTGCAGGACTTCGTCCGAGAAGTCGGAGTTCTTGATCTGGTTGAAGACGTCTTCACGAACCAGCGTGTTGACGACGACCTTCTGGACCTTGGGGTCCTTGTCGACGCCCTTGCGGATGGCTTCGGCGTAGAGGAGCTTCTCTTCGACGATGGTCTGAAGGACCTCTTTCTTCTCTTCGAGGGAGAGCGAATCGCCGCTGGCGGGGGTCTTGCGGGCGGCGGCTTGCTCAAATTCCTTTGAGCCGATCTGCACGCCGTTCACGGTCGCGACGACCTCACCGATGTCGGCGGCCGGAGCTGCCGATGCCTCCGCCTTGTCCTTCGGGGCAGCGCCACCGTCGCATCCAACGCCGAGAAGAGAGACAACTACAAGCAGGGAACCAGCAAACGCACGCATGAATACTCCAAAGCCGGCGAGCCCTATTCCAAGGACCCGGGAGCCGCAAGCGCAAGCGCAGGTCTCAGGGGAGCCGTGACCGCTTTTGACGAGCGCGGCGGTTCACCGTTTCGGCGTAGACCTGCTCCATCGCCGTGACATGCGCGTCCAGCGTGGGCGGTGGGCGTGTGGTCTGGGGCAACGGGCGCAGCAACCGCTCGGCGAGGGCGGTGACGTCGCCTGGGGGGTACAAATAGCCGTCGACGCCGTCCTCGACGAGCTCCGGGATGCCGCCGATCGCAGGGGCGATCACCGGGCAACCGGCCGCGCGGGCCTCCAGGATGACCAGCGGCGCGTTTTCCGGCCAGATCGAGCCGAGCACCAGCGCGCGCGCGGCGGCCAGCGTTGGGGCGACCTCGGCGTGCGGGAGAGGGCCATCGTTCTCGACCGCGAACGCCGGGTCGTTGCCTGCGGGGCCGTACATCTTCAGCGGGGCTGGCTTTCCCGCAAGCTCCCAGGCGGCGCGAACCCGGTCCGGTCCCTTGTGCCGGGCGAGCGTGCCGAGGAACACGAACGGGGCGTCCTTCGTCGCATGTTGCTCGCGGGCAGGGAAGGACCCCGCGGCCTCGATGCCGTGCGGG
The DNA here is from genome assembly GCA_903900265.1 of uncultured Pseudomonadota bacterium. Lineage (GTDB taxonomy): Bacteria > Myxococcota_A > UBA796 > UBA796 > SXON01 > CAIUMM01. The sequence continues at coordinate 38,481 of CAIUMM010000177.1, read as the reverse complement.
ATCACCTGAACCCGGCCCAGCCCCTGCTGTTTGGCGCGCTCGGCGAGGAATCGGCTCGGCGCGACCATCGTGCACCGAGCGGCAAGGGTCTGAAATGCCGTTGTTCTACGGTCCAGCTGCTCGGTGGTGACCGGCTTGCCCGGCTGTCCCACGACGCGCCCGCGAACGCGGAGGGGGAGCGCTTTCCACAGGCGGTGCAGGCGATCCGCGGGGATCCACGCAGCAAGTTTTTGGGCCCCGGTCAGCGCCCGGTCAACCCCAGCGCTGTCGTGGAGCCACGCGGACGCACACGCGGCGCAGCGTGCGCTCGGGCCTTCGCAGGGGCTTTGAGGCGCGTCGGCGCGCAGCTCCAACCCCCCGGACGCGCACCAGGCCCAGCCGTCGTGGAGGGTCCAAACGGTGGGAATCTCGCCCAGCGGCAAGGAGGACGACAAGCCTGCGAGGTGCTGAATGTGCACGAGATCGGGCTTGAATTCGTCGCGCACGCGCTGGAAGGCCCGGTCGATGGTGGGATCGGCGCCGTCGTGACGGGTCTCGCGCCCCGGTACATTGTTCACGATCCGCGTCACGTGCGCGTCCCCGAAGGTGCTGTACATCGGGCGGCCGGGGGCGAGGGTCGCCGCGAAGGTGTGCACCGTGTGCCCTCGGGCCCGGAGTCGTTCCGAGAGCATGGCGGTATACTGCTCCGTTCCTGCGTTTTCACGCGGAGGGAAACCATGCACAACCTGAAGGACGCGGAGCGACGCCATCTGCCCGGTCTATCGCCGACCTGTCCATTCCGTACAGGTTGTCATTGCGCAGTGCGCACTGCCTCGATATTGGCGAAATGCTGCGCGGTTAGCTCAGCTGGATAGAGCGACAGCCTCCGGAGCTGTAGGCCACAGGTTCGAATCCTGTACCGCGCACCACTTGCATTCACTACGGTGGAGAGCGACTCTCTTCCTCGCGAGGCACACGAGCAGATGACCGCCGTTGAGAGCGCCATGACTGTACGCCTTTGGGGTGTGCGTGGATCGTTCCCGGTGCCTGGCACGGAGACCGCAAAGTACGGAGGGAACACCTCGTGCATTGAGGTTACGGCCGATGGGCTACCGACCGTCGTATTTGATTGCGGCACGGGCGCTCGCAAGCTCGGTCCTACGCTTTTTGCCCGCGCTCAGCGGGAGGTTCATGTGGTGTTCACGCACTTCCACATGGATCACCTGTTCGGGTTTCCATTTTTTGCGCCGATCTTCGCTCCATCCTTTGAGATCACCGTCACGGCGCCGGCGTTTCATCCCGATGGCACGCGTGACCGCATCGCTCGGTTTTTGAATGGGATTTTCCATCCCGTACGCATGACTGAGGTGCCTGCAAAGGTGCAGTTCGCGGCGGTGCGTCCGGGGCAGACGTTTTTCTGTGGCCCGTGGCAGCTGAAGGCGGCTTCGTTGAACCATCCCGGCGGCTCCTGTGCCTACCGGATTGAGCGCAACGGGCGCGCGGCGGTCTACGTCACCGACACCGCGCCGCTCTCGCGCCCTGGCGAGGGGATCGCGGGAGGCCTCGATCCAAACGGTCGGGAGCTGCAGATCATCGACCTTTTCCGGAACGCCGACGTGGTCATCTTCGACACGATGTTCTCGCTCAACGAATATCTGGAAAAGATGACGTGGGGACATTCTTATCCAGAGTATGCCTACGCGCTTTGCAAGGCGGCTGGCGTCAAGAAGCTGCTGCTCTTTCATCACGCGCCGGATGCGTCGGACGCGGACCTCGATGTGCTCGCGGCGGCGTGGTCTACGGCTACCGAGCCGCAGGTGGAGTTGGCCCGCGAGGGGATGGAGATCGTGCTGTGAGGTTGGCCCGATGATCTATGTGGACGGGACCATCGCAAGCTCCGAGCTGGCAGGCATCCTCGTGCTTGTCGCGGTGCTGTGGTCGCTGTGGGGGAGCGCTTGGTTGGTCCGGGTGGAGGTGCACGCGCTCGCGGCGCCGGTGGTCAACCGGCTTGGGCTCGTGTGGGCGCGCGAAGGCTTTGGTCGATCGGTGCGCGCGCTGGGTGAACGGAACGGCGAGAGCCTGGAGCTCCGCTTTGGACGAGGCGAAGAGCCCGGTACGCTGCAGGTCTGGCGCCGAGAGAGCGGTCGCTGGGCCGTACAGGATCCCGACGCGCTCTGATCGGCGCCGTCATCCCAGCGGGATCGGTCCGTCGAGGCGACCTTCGATGAACTGCCGGACCACGGGGTCCGCGGTGGAACGGATCTCCGCAGGTGTGCCGTTCATGCGGATCTTGCCTTCGTAGAGCATCGCCATGTGGTCAGCGATGCGGAAGCTCGCCGCCATGTCGTGGCTGATGACCAGCGAGGTGATGCCGGGGTTGGCGTCTTGGGTGGCGCGGATGAGGTTGTCGATCTGCGCCGTCATGATCGGGTCAAGGCCGGTGGTAGGCTCGTCGTACAACAAGAACTCGGGGCCTCGTACCAAGGCTCTCGCCAGACCCACGCGCTTGCGCATGCCGCCGGACAGCTCCGAGACCGCCTTGTACCCCATGTCCCGAAGCCCGACGGCGGCGAGCATGCCTTCTACGCGCTCGCGGATCGCCGCTTCGCGCGCACGTCCTCGCAGGCGCGCGGTCCCCAACGGGGTCCCCTGCTGTCCCGGGTGTAGCCCGTGCTCGATTCCGTGCTCTCGAAGCGGGAACGCCACGTTCTCGAACACGTCCATCGAGTCGAAGAGCGCGGCGTTCTGAAACACCATCCCAAATCGAAACCGCACGTTCCGGAGCGCGCGCGGGCCCAGATCCGCGAGCAGGTCGTTGCCGACACGGACGGAGCCCGAATCGGGCACGATCAGCCCCATCACATGCTTCAACAGCACGCTTTTCCCGGTGCCGGACCGTCCGATCACCACGGTGATCTTGCCCCGCGGCACTTCGAGATCTACGCCATCCAGCACCTGCTGCTGACCAAAAGCCTTCTTCAGCGCGGTGATCTGGATGCCGGGCGTCTCTTGAATGGCAGTCTGCATCCGGCTACCCGACCGAGAGCGGGGCGAGGATGCGGGTCAGGAAGTAGTCGCTGGTCAGGATGAGCACCCCCGAGATCACCACGGCCCGCGTGGTCGCACGTCCAACGCCTTCCGCGCCGCCGCGGGTGTGGAAGCCCTGGTAGCAGCCAATGGACGACAGGATGAAGCCGAACACCGCTCCTTTGAAGCACCCGCCCAACACGTCGTCTTCGTCCACAAACCACCAGATTCGGGCCCAAAAGCCGCCTTCCGGGACCTGAAGCTGCTGTACGGCCACGTACCAGCATCCGGCGAGGCCGATCACGTTGAAGATCATCGTCAGCGCCGGCACCATCACGATCGAGGCGAGCACGCGTGGCGCGACGAGGTACTGCATGGGGTCGATCGCCATGCTCTCGAGCGCGTCGACCTGCTCGGTCACGCGCATCGTGCCGAGCTCCGCGGCCATCGCGCTGCCCACACGTCCGTTCACCATCAACGCGGTGAGCACCGGCGAGAGCTCGCGGGTCAGCGAGAGCGCGACGATGCCGCCGATCAGCCCGTTGGCGCCAAACTGGGAGAAGCCGATCTCGGCCTGAATCGCGAACACCATGCCGGTGAAGATGCTGGTGATGACGACGATCGTCAGCGACTCGACGCCTACAAAGTGCATCTGTTTGAGCAGCAACCGCACCCGATAGGGCGGCAAAAATCCTGCGGTGGCGCTCTTTCCCACGAAAAGCAGGTAGCCGCCGAGGGCCTCAAATTGCGCGATGATCGTCGCGCCGAGCGCGCTTAGGATGTTCACCCGTCGCTGCTAATCCGGAAACCCGCCGGACCGCACGTTCTGGTAGCGTGGGCGGCGCGCCGCGGGCAGAAAGGGTGGCTATAGTAGCCGCAATGTCCGCTGCTTCTCCTCTCTCTTCTTCGTTCCCGATGCAACCGGAGATAGGCACGCCTATCATCCAGCTTCCACGTCGTGTTTACGACGGCTTCGGGTTTGCGACGCGGTCGGTCTCGATGTTCGCTCGTCCTCAATCCGGCGCGGAGGTGCAGCAGCTGATGCTGAACGCGCAGCGGGAAGGGTACACCGTGGCGCTGCGGGGGAGCGGCAGGAGCTACGGAGATGCGGCGATGAACGGGGGCAACCTCGTGCTCGACATGACCGGGATGCGGCGGGTGATCGCGTGGGACCCCGCGACCGGCGTCATCGACGTGGAGCCCGGCGTCACGATCGAAGATGTGTGGCGGCTCTGTCTGAAGGACGGATGGTGGCCTGCTGTGGTCCCGGGCACGATGTTCCCGACGATCGGCGGGTGTCTCGCCATGAACATTCATGGAAAAAACCACTTTCGACTCGGGGGCACCGGCGACCACGTCATCGAGGCGGATTTTGTCACGCCGGCGGGGGAGCAGCTCTTGCTGTCCCGTACCGAGAACGCGGACTTTTTTCACGCCGCGATCTCGGGATTCGGGATGCTCGGCACGTTTACGCGCATCCGGCTCCAGCTCAAGCGCGTGGAGAGCGGGCGCCTCTCGGTCGAGCAGATCCCGGCGCGCAACCTCGATGAGCAGTTCGACTACTTCGAGGCGCACGGCGCGGACAGCGACTATTTGGTCAGCTGGGTGGACTGCATCGCTTCGGGCTCGGGGCTCGGGCGTGGTCAGATCCACCGCGCGTTGTACCTGCACGCCGATCAGGATCCGGAGGGCGTGCCGATGCTCGATCCCGCCCGGCAGGACCTCCCCGGCACCATCCTCGGCGTGCCGCGCGGCGTGGTTGGGAGCGTGCTTGGTTTGTTCAACTTCAACCTCGGAATGCAGCTGGTCAACACCGGCAAGTATTTCGCCAGCGTGTTGTCCCCTCGCGCGGCCTACAAGCAGCCGCACGTCGCCTTCCACTTTCTGCTCGACTACGTGCCCACGTGGCGCAACGCCTATCAGCCGGGCGGCTTTATCCAGTATCAACCTTTCATTCCTAAGGAGACTGCGCGGCAGGCCTTCAAGGACATCCTGCGGCTGAATCAGGCCCGAGGGTTGGTGAGCTACCTCGGCGTCATGAAGCGGTATCGTGCGGACAACTTTTTGTTGTCCCACGCCCTCGACGGCTACTCGATGGCGATGGATTTTCCGATCACCGCCAGCAACCGCGAGGCGCTTTGGAAGATGTGCTACGAGATGAACGAGATCGTCCTCGCGGCAGGTGGAAAATTCTACCCTGCGAAGGATGCGCTGATGCGGCCGCAGGACTTTCAGCGCGGCTGGGGGCAGCAGAAGATCGCCGCCTTCCGCGCGCTTCGTCAGCGGGCAGACCCGAACCGCGTGCTGCGCAGTGATCTCGCGGTGCGCATCGGCCTCGACGAGGCCCGCTGAATGCTCGCGTGGTGGGTGCTCTGCTTGCTGCCTGGCCCGCTGGACTGGCACGCCGAGCGCAGGCCCGAACCCGATCGTGGGGGGCGCTCTCCGTCGGGGACGGCGTACTTGTCGGAAGATCAGTTTGTCGTCAACGAGAAGGCAAGCTTTGAGTACCACTATGTGGTTGGCCCGTCGGGCATGGGGCCGGGAGACAGCCTGCGGATCGAAGACCCGCTTTTTCATGGAATGACCTGGGCAAAATGGGGTCGGATCACCTTTGATCCCGACGCGTGTACCTCGCAGACCGACGCCCAATCCTCGTCCATCGGGTTGATGACCGCTCGGTCCTCTACCGGCGCCGCCGTCACCGTCAGTCGGAACGTGGACGAGACGGCGGGGCTCAACGACTACGCCTACACGGACATCGTGTTGGACGCCGACGTGCTGGTGGAAGGCGACGAGATCGTCGTTACGTACGGGGACGTCTCGCTGGGTGAAAACTGCGGTTTTGAGATGAGCGATCGCGCGTGGCACCGCGTCGAGATCCCCGCCTACGAGTCGATCGGGGGCAGCGCGCTGGCGCCGTTGTCGACCGTACCGAGCTTTGATGTGGTCGCGGAGTCGGTCGTCAAGACGCTGCTCGTCACCGCGCCATCCCAAGTTCCGGCCGGCGTGGGCGCCGATCTTCGCGTCGCCGTGCTTGACGCGCTGGGAAACCCGATCGAAGGTTGGGAAGGAGCCCTCTCGGTCAATGACGCCTACGGAGGCGCGACCACGTCGGTGACGGCCGACGATCACGGCGTAGCGATGGTGCACGTGAACTTGGACACCGCGGGCGAGGTCGCTCGGGTGACAGTGGCTGGGTCCGACGGCAGCGTGGGGACCTCCAACCCGATCCTCGTCTATGATCCTGCGACGCCGCCGGAGTTCAACGTGTACTGGGGCGATCTGCACGTTCATCACGGTCACAGCTACGTTGACGACTCCGGCGCCTACGTAGACGAGAACATCGCCTACGCCCGCGACGTGATCGGGCTGGATTTCTCTTCAGAGTCCCAAAAGGCCGAGCCCATCGAGATCGACGGCGCGTCGCTTTGGGCGGAGCGGCAAGAGAATTGCGTCGGCGAGAGCGAAGACGGTCGCTACATCGCGATGCTGGGCTTCGAGTGGATGGGCGACCACATCGGCGGCGCGAACCAAGGCCACCACAACTTCTACTTTGACACCTGTGACGCCCCGATAGGCGCGCACTACGACGCGGTCGAATCGCCTGACGGCATCGGCGCTTTTGACTCCACGCAGGGGCCGTACGCCTACGCCGCACAGCTGCTGGAGAGCGGAATTCAGACCGTAGTCATCCCGCACGCGACGCTGTACACCGGCCGCAGCTTCGGCGGCGCTTCGGTCAACAACGAGGTGCGAACCACGGCAGAGGTCTACTCGGAGTGGGGTTTTGACATGGTGCCCGAGGACCGCGTAGGCAGCATCCCCGACGCGCTCGCGCAGGGCAATCGCATGGGGTTCATCGCGGCGAGTGACAATCACGACGGGTGGATGGGGAACCCATTTTCCGTCAAGAACGTGCGCTCTGGCCTCGCTGCGGTGCGGTCGCCCGCGTTGACCCGTGCGGGCATCTTCGAGAACCTCCAGCACCGCAACACCTACGCGACCACCGGGGAGCGCATGCTCGTGGACTTGAGCGTGGACGACGGGGGCGCGGTGCGGATGGGGCAGGAGTACGTCGCCGCCGCCCCGACGTTCAGCTGGTCGGCGCATGGCACCCAGCGCATCACCTCCGTGAAATTGCGCACCGTCGCCATCGGCCCGGGAAACCTGCCGGAGACGGTGCAAACGTGGGCTCCGAACACCCTCGATGCCTCGGGGAGCGTGGACTACGTTTGGGACGGCGTAGATCGGGCGGTCTGGTTGGACGTCGTTCAGCTCGCAGAGCCGCTCTACGGTGATGCCGATGAGGCGTGGTCCAGCCCGATCTGGCTCACGGCGGAGTGTGGACGGGCAGGGGTTCAGGACCCCGCCGGTCGGTGTCCGAGCGTGGACTCCGACACCAACGGCGACAGCCCCGAGGACAGCGATTCTGGACGTGTGGACTCCGACAGCACCGCGCCCGTGGACGACAGCGACACCGCGGCTCCTCCACCCCAAGGTCGGTGCAGCGGGTGCGCGAGCGCGGGCGACTCCGGCGTGACCGGGGCGCTGTTGTTGGCTGTCGCGCTTTTGTCGCGTAGGCGCTCCTGATGTCTGCGATCGTGGTGTCCGCGCCTGTCGAGGCCAACTGTCAGGCGCCGCGGTGGTCGCCGGATGGCGCGTCGCTGAGCTACGAGGCCAACGACCACGTCAAGAAGGCAGTAGACCTGTACGTGTACACGCCGTCGACGCGCGGGACGCGCAAGATCGTCGTGCCCGGATCCTCGACCGCGGGATCGTCGCTGACCTCGGGGTTCAGCACCGCGTCCTCCGAGCGCGTCGCGCACGAGGCCAGCTTTTCGCCGTCCGGGGGACACTTCGTCTACAGCGCGTCCGGCACGTCGAACGACTACGATTTGTACCTCGACACCGGCTCGCGGGTCGCGGGAGCGCTCGGCGCGGACGGAAACCCGGCGTGGTCTCCCGATGGCCAGCACATCGCGTTCACCTCGGCGCGCACGGGTCAGGGCGACATCTACCTGCTGAACGCCGCTGCGCTCGACGCTGCGCCGCTGCGGCTCACCGGCGACGAGACCGCGAGCGAGGTCTATGCCGCGTGGTCGCCGGACAGCACCTCCTTGGCGTTCGTGGGGCACACCCCGCGAGGGGACAACCTTTACCTCGTCGACAACCTGCAATTTCCCGCGCCGCGCCCGCTGACGTCCTGGTCACACGTCCAGACGCGGCCGGTGTTCAGCCCCGACGGTCGGCGCATCGCATTTTACTCGAATCATACGTCCCCCGAGCGCTTTGACCTCTACGTCATGCCCGTGGGCGGCACTCCGACGCTCGTCGCGACGGACGTGGTGATGAACGCGCGGGGGCCCACCTGGACGCCGGATGGGGCTTCGCTTTTGTACGTGCAGCGGGATCCCAACCGCCTGAACCCGGTGCGCTCGGCGCCGTGGACCGACCCGACGCGCGCCGTCACGCTGGCGACCGGCACGGTCGGGAACGGCGATCTGGACGTGGTGCGGCGGGCGGACGGCACGGTGTGGCTCGCGATCGCCGCGCAAGGCTCGAGCGCCTCGCCAGGCACGCGCGACTTCATGCGGATCTATCTGCTTAGTCTGTGATGCGGGCCGCGCCAGAGCGGCGCGGGATCAGACCTCGTCGGCGGCGCGTCCGCCAGCCCACGCGCGCATACGGTCGGCGAAGCTGGACCACTCGGGGCTGGTGCGCTCTTCGGCGAAGCGCCGGAACATCGCGCCTACCATCCAGTTGAGCTCCTCGTACAGGAACATGCGCTCGTAGATAATCTCGGCCGGATCTCCGGTTTTCACCAGCGCCGGCAGCTTGGCGCCCGCGATCTGGATGCCCGAACCGCGCAAGGTCACCGCGTACTCGCGGTCGTCCCGGCGCAGCGCGAGGCGTACATCCCGCAGCACCTTTCCGCCGGCCAGCGCAGCGCGCGCTTCGGGGGTGGTGGAGGGGTTGTCGCCGGTGAGCACGGCGTTCACTTTGTCCTCGCCGGCGGATCGGAACGACAGGCGATCGTCTACCCACCAGGTGAACGGCGACTGGTCCGGCACATCGACCTGACCGCGCCCGACCTCGCTGGCAAACCAGGTCCACAAGTAGAAGTCCGCCGCGATGTGACCGGGGATCTCGTCGTCTGCGCCGCCCGGTACGCCGTCCGAGCCGCCTTGAAATTCACTCATAGCTACTCCGGAACTGCGCGAAGATCAGTGGTGCCGCCGGACATCAGCCGCGCGGCGGTGTCCGGGAGGTCGGACAAGTAGTCAAAGGGCGTGACGGGCTTCAGGATGAAGCCGAAGGTGCGATGGAAGAGCTTGCGAAAGCGATCGTTCTGCGCTTCGGCGTGGCTGTGAAAGAGCACCCACCCTTCCGCCGTGTTCCAGACCACCTCCGCGGTGGTCACTCGGGGAAGCGTCATCGCGAGCATCTCGAGCTCGAGCGTCTCGCGCAGCTCCTGCTTGACCGAGAACGGAACCTTCTCGCGATTGTTCGCCTTGCACCACGTCTGTTGGCGCTTCTGGAACGTCGCCTGAAACAGCTTTGCGGGCAACACCTTCTTGTCGACGCGCATCTGGAAAACCGCATATTGCTGGTACAACCACATGTTCAGGTCATCGAAGTCGGTGTCGAGCAGGTTGTGGACTTGTACCCAACCGAGTCGCTCTTCTTTGTGGGCGGCCGTCAGCGCGTCTCGAAACGCGTTGTCGTTCAGCTTTGCGATGTACTCGTCTTGAAATCCGGCAGGCAGCTCGCCCATCACTTGATACCGCCGTGCGGAGATCGTCCCTTTCAGCGCGCCCATCAGTCCCGCCTTGCTTCGTGTGCGTCTGATAGTGCGTGTCGCAGGATCACGACATGCGCCCCGGCGCGTGTGTTGAGGCACACCTCATATCTCGAGAACCATTCGATTTCGCCGGCGAAGACCTCGCCCTCGACGGTGGTCATGCGAACGGGCAGGCGCGCGTCCCACCACGCTCCGATCTTGCGATCCGAGCAGGCGTAGCGGTCCTGGGGGCGCAGCTGCGGCGTCGCCGTGCTGGCCCGAAGGTCCTTGTCGTATTCGAGGTGCTTGCGGACTTTTTTGAAGTCATCCGTCAAGAACGCATACTTGATGCTTGTTTTGTGCACCATGCTCACGACGCCGGCCTCATCGCGAACTTCGACCTCATAGCGATCGTTGCGCACCAAGCTGACTTGGCGCGTCTCCTGACCGAGCACGCCCAGCGACCACAGCTGCGTCGCGTCCGCGGCGGCGTTGTCAAACACGCTGCGGGCTCCGTTTTCTTCAAGCCACGCGTTCACCCGACGGTTGGTCAACGAGGTTTGCAGATCCGCGTGTCCCATCGCGATCTGCACCGCGAGCGGGCGCGGGATCCCGTGCTGCTTGGAGATGCGATCGGCTTCATCGTCGCGCTGCAGCCGAACCACGGCGTCGTTTGCGGACATCTGGCCGTTCGCCACCGCCTGTGCCAGCGGCAACGGTAGCCCCTTTTTCATCAACTCTTCGATGCGTTTCCGCCGCGCGAGCGCCTCGGGCCCCAGCGGTGGGCTGCGCCGTGCGTGCCCGCTCGGGCCCTTCGGCCTCTCGTCGCGCCGCTCATCCTGCCGCGGGCCTCCGATCTTCCGTCTTCCGTCCTGCACAGACACCTCTTGCGGCGTGGGTATCAAGAAACCGGGCGACGTGTCCCGCTCTTCGTGGCTCGGAGCCCCTGCTTCCGCGATAACCTTGTGCGGTGCGTACCCCCTTGCTGCTTTTCGTCCTCGCGTTGTCGCCCGCCTGCCATCGGGATCGTGCGCCCGCTACGGTCGTCGCAGCGCCCGCTTCCGCGTGGACCGCTTGGCCGGGGTTGGTCGATGCGGTTTGCTATCCCGGTGAGCTTCGGTGCCTCGTGCTGGACGCGACGGGGATCGCGGAGCTTGCGCCCGGCGGGGCGGAGCCGGTTCGGCTTGCGAACATCGTCGGAGATGCCGATGGACTCACGCTCCTCGACGGTGCGCCCGCGGTCACCGTGCCTTGCCCGGACATGGGACGCTGCGTGCAATCGCTGTCCGCAGCGGGCGCCGAGGTTCATGGCTTGCCGATGGCCGAGCCCAGCGTCGCGCCGGCCAGCGAGCTCGATCAGGACGGGCAGGCCGCGATGTTCGCGCGGCAGTTTTCTCCGGCGGCGAAGGCGGGTGGGCGCGTTGGATTTTACCGGCTGGTGATCGCCCCCGATGGCGGTCGTGTGGCGTTGTTGCCGGGGAATGGCGCTACGTTGTTGCACACCGGGCACGGCATTCAGGCGGTACGATTGGGCTTGCAGGACGTCGCGCAGCCCTGGCCCGCGACGCTCGCGTTGCATCCATCTGGGCAGGAGCTGTATGTGATGGCCTGGCCGGACGGGACGGTGCGGGCGATGGACCCGCTGACGCTCGCGCCCCATTGGACGCTCCCGCTCGGTGCGCCCGCGTTCGGGTTGTACATCGACCCCACGGGTCGCTACCTCGTCGGCCAACTGGCCAGCTTGGAAGAGGGCGACGCGGACATTTCGGCGGCGCTGGATCGCATGGATTCGTGGGCGGAGCCGGACGGGAGCGCCGACGATGAGGTGCTGCGCAACCGAGAGCTGCCACCGGCAAACGCTACCTTTGTGCTGGACATCGCGGCTCGCACCGTGGCCGCTGCGCTCCCCGGTCGGTTGAGGCGCGTGGTGACCGTGCCGGACGGCTTGCTGATCGCGACCACGGAAGCCGTGCAGTTTGTGAAAACCTTGCCTGTAGAGTCTGAATCCCCCACCACCCCTTCCGGAGACCTGCCATGATCAACCAGCCCGCCCCCGACTTTCACGCGGTCACCGAGTCCGGTCCGATCGCGCTCGCCGATTTTCAAGGCAAGAAGCTTGTCCTTTACTTTTACCCCAAGGACGACACGCCGGGCTGCACCGTTGAAGCCCGCGGGTTTCGCGATCTGCACGAGGCGTTCACCGCGCGGAACGCCGTGGTGGTCGGCGTCAGCAAGGACACGGCGAAGAAGCACGCGTCGTGGAAGGCCAAAGAGTGCCTGCCCTTCTCCCTCATCGCCGATGACGGCACCCTGTGCGAGCAGTTCGGCGCGTGGCGTCAGAAGAAGCTGTACGGCCGGGAGTACATGGGAATCGCGCGCATCACCGTGCTCATCGACGAGCGTGGTGTGGTGCGCCAGATCTGGGACCCCGTCAAGGCAGACGGTCACGCTGAGCAGGTGCTCGCCGCGCTGTGATCGCGTTCAGTCGGCCTTGCCTAGGTCGCGCAGACGCTGGAGGTTCTCGCGCGCCTGTTGGTTCTTCGGGTCGATCTGCAAGACGGCCTTGAACGAGGACACGGCGCCGTCGTAGTCCTTCTGCGTCATCTGCACTCCCCCCAGACCGCTGCGGCAGAGCGCGTTGTCGGGGCTGGTCTCTAAGCCGGCGCGGAAGTCGGACTCCGCGAGGTCGGTCTGGTTGAGATCGAACCGCGCAGCTCCGCGTACGCAATAGGCGAAGGCGTTGGGTTTTTGCTGCAGTACCAGGCCGGCCTCCCCCAACGCCAGCGCGGGGCGACCGGTCATCAAGTAGAGGTACGCGAGCGCCAGATGGGGCGCGGTCGGCGGGGGATCCTGCCGCGCAGCGCCCGCGATCGCCGCGCGAATGAGCTCCTCCGCCTCGGTCATCCGGCCGATAGCGATGTAGAGATTCCCGAGGTTGAGTTTGGGCTCCCACGCGGTCGGATGCTTTTGAACCGCAGTTCGCATCGCCTGCTCCGCGCCGAGGAGGTCGCCGCGAACGCGACGTACGCGGGCCAAGCCATCCAGCGCTTCTACGCTCTCGGCGTCTTTATCGAAGCACGCTTCATAGGCTTCTTCCGCGAGGTTTTGGCGCCCCCGGGCTTCGTCCATGCTCCCCTGCACACACCACGCTTCAGCCATGTCGGGGTACAGCAGGCGCACGTTCCCCAGCGCGGTCTCCGCGGCTTGCCAGGCCTTGGAGTCGGGTCCTTCCTTCGCTCCCCGGGAGATCAGCGCGCGCGCATTGTCCAAGTATCCACGGACCAATGTCTCTACCGAACGGTCCCCTCCGGGAGTCTGGCTGAGGGCGCGCGCCTGCCCGATCGCGCCCTGCATGTCGCCGGCTCCCGCGCGCGTGATCACCTCCTGAAAGCGCACCAACGCCTCATGGCGGCTGCGTAGGTCGTCCGCCGGCGCATCGGCGGTCCAGAGCGGGGCTGGGTCCCAGCTGGACACGGTGAGCGAGGGGAGGGGGTTCGTCTCAACGCCCAGCGCACTCGGCAAGCGGTAGCCGGTGGCGATCGCCGTCGACGGCACCGTCGTCGCGTCGCCCAACAGCAGGCCTGCCAGATCGGCGGACGTGCGGATCGCGTCCCGACGTAGCGCTGCGCGGTCTTGTGTGATGCACCCTTCTAAGCCCTTCCACGCGAGCGGCGTGTCGGTGGTCCGGGCCACGAACAGCGCGTTGTCCACGCCCACGGGAGGAAGCCAGAGGGTGAGCTGGGGAAACGCGTGCCCCAACGCCGTCGCGAGGCCAAGGAAGGTCTGCGCATCGATCCGCGTGGTGGTCACCGACAAGACGTAGGCGCCTTCGGGGTTCAACGATGCGCGGGTGCGCGCCAACGCGCTGGCCGACGGGAGCGTGGAGCGCGCGTCGCCCCAGCCATTGCGGACGATCTGCACCACGAGGTCCGCCGGCGCGCCAATTTGCGCGACGAACGGCGCGGGGAGCGTGAGGATGCGCGTGCCCGGGTGCACCCACGCGCTGCGCGCACCCTCGTCCAGATCGGCCCATGTGCGCATGCGCGCGGTGTCCGGAATCGCCGTATCGACGCCGTGAAAGCCTTGGGCGATCAGCGCTTGCACGACGAGGCCCAGATCGTCTCCGGCGACGCGCGCGCGGTCGCGTCCCGCGGTCAGGCACGCTCCGAGCGTCCCGGCGAAGCGCTCGCTTACGGCCTCCCTCCCTTCGGGATCGACGATCGTCCCATCGAGCTCCAGCATGTGGTCGTCCTTTTGCCCCCACACCAGCGCGCTGCCCACGGGCGTTACCGCAGCGTACTGCAACGGCGAGTCCCGGCGCACGTCCTCGACGCGTTGCCTCAGTCCGGAATCTGCGCCCAGCGTCACGAGCGAACGCCCCGCCCAGACGCTCGCGGTGGTGTTGAACAGCGTCAGCGCGGGGACCAGCGCTGTGCCCGCTGCGAGCACGCCGACGCTGCGCTCGAGGCTGTTCGCGTTCACCGCGGCGAGGAGCAGTCCAGCGCCGAAGCCGACCGCGCCGACCACGAGCAGCGCGGGGTGGTCCGCGTGGCTGAGCACCTGGAGCGGTCCAGGAAGGCGCGCGAGGCCCGAGGCGAGCGCGCTCATCCGCGCATCAAGCGGGCCCGTCCACGCCGCCGCCGCGACGGAACAAACGCTCAAAGAACCCAGCGCAGCTGCGGCTCCCGTGCCGATCCGGGCTCCCGCGCCAAGGCCCAACACCACGCCCAGAGCGAAGGTCCCCCATCCGCTCGCGGTCGGCATCAGGGGGCCGCGAAGCGCCGTCATGCCCGCCGTCGCCATCAGCACTACACCAAAAATAAGGATTGTGCGCGCTCCAATATTTGCGAACACAGGGGGCGCCGTGACCGATTTTCGCGGGGCCAGCATGTCGCCCACCACCAGGCAGGCGAACCCACTCAGCGCCGCAGCCTCGATCGGAATCCGCAGCGCCACACCTGCGCCGATGCAGATAAACATAGCTACAACAAATGTTATCTTCCGAATAGCGCCGTCCGCCACCGTCCAAAGCGCCGCGCTCGTTCCGGCGCCGAGTACGAAAGCGAGGGTCACCACCCCCGGTGCAGAAACCGCCGTCAGGGCAGCCGGCGTACCAAAGAGCGCCGCGCACCCGAGGGCGGCGGCCGCCCATTGGGGGATCGATTTTGAGAATCGATGGGCAGCGAGCGCACCCACAGCGAGCGCCGACAGCGTGGCCGCAATGGTGACCGGGCCGGCGCCGAACAAGCTCACATTCTGGAGTGTAAAGCTGCATACTATGAGCCCCACTCCCATCGCCTGAACGGCGACTTTCGGGATCGTCCTGAGCGGAGAAACGGCGTGGGGGGCGGTGGTCGTCATGTGGGCTCCGCTATCGCGCGTCGCTCAAAGTTGACTCCCAGTGCCATTCCTTGGTACAACTACCTGCCGGAAGGATCCGCCGTTGGCCTTAATCGCTCGCTCCAAGAACGCTGTCGCGCTCGATATCGGGTCCAGCCACGTCAAGTTGCTGGAACTCGAGCAAGAACGCTCTGGTCGTTTTCGCCTCAAACACTTCGGTGTTGCGCCGCTGCCCCCTGAAGCCATCGTTGACGGTGCCTTCATGAACACAAGCGCCATCGTCGGCACCATTCGCGACCTCATGGCGCGGAACAAGGTGAAGACGAAGGACGCTGTGGTCGGGGTCTCGGGCAACTCCGTAATCATCAAGCGAATCTCGTTGCCTGTGATGACGCAGGACGAGCTCGATGAGTCGATCACGTGGGAGGCGGAGCAATACATCCCCTTCGACGTGAACGACGTCTACATCGATGCCTTCATCCTTCAGGGGCAAGCCGATGAGGCGGGCCAGATGGAGGTGCTGTTGGTGGCGGCGCGCAAGGAGCTGGTGAACGAGTACCAGAGCGTGTTGCTGGAGGCCGGCCTGCGGCCGGTTTGCGTGGACGTCGCGGCGTTCGCGATGGAAAATATGTATACGCTCAACAACGACATCTCGCCCGAGCCTGTGGCGCTGGTGAACATCGGGGCGAGCACCGTCAATATCAACGTGCTGCGCCGCGGCGTCAGCGCCTTCACGCGGGACCTCCAGATCGGAGGTCGCAACTACACGGAAGAGATTCAGCGTTCGCTGAACGTGTCGTTCGAAGAGGCTGAATCCTTCAAGGTCGGCGGTGCGGAGCGGGACCGCTCCGCCGTGGTCCCGGAAGAGGTGGAGCGCGTGCTCAGCAACGTGTCTGAGAACATCGCGGCCGAAGTGCACCGCTCTCTGGACTTTTACTTGTCCACGGGCGGCGGTGGTTCGCTGGGCCGGGTGGTGCTCACCGGCGGCGCGTGCGTCACTCCGGGGCTGCTCCCGAGCCTCGAGAGCCGCTGCGGTTGCCCGGTGGAGATCGCGGATCCCTTCAAGCGCATTCAAGTCGATGAGCGGGCCATCAACCCGAATTTCCTCCAGAACATGGCGCCGCAGGCTGCGATCGCTGTCGGTCTGGGGCTTCGGAGGGCGGAAGACAAATGATCCGGATCAACCTTCTCCCGGTCAGAACCTCCAAAAAGCTGGAGGCCGTGCGGCGCGAGGCGTTCCTCGCGATCGCCGGCGGTGCGGTCGCGCTGTTCGCGGGCATCGCTATCTGGGGTGCTACTCAGCTCCAACTGTCTGGGGTTGAGGCGGATAACAGCGCCCTTCAAAACGAGATCGACAAGCTCTCCGCCGACGCCAAGCGCGTCGATGAGATGGAGGCCTTCGAGAAGGACCTTCAGCGCAAGCTGGACGTCATCGACGAGCTGCGCGCCAAGAAGACCGGCCCGGTTCACATGCTCGATGACATGTCGACCGCAGCGCCGGACAAGCTCACGCTGACTCGCCTCAACGAGAAGACGGACAACCTCGAGATCGAGGGCATCGCGGTGAGCAACACCGTGATCTCCGAGTATCTTCGTGCGCTGGATGCGTCTCCGTACTTCGAGTCGGTGTTCCTGAAGGACATCGAAGCGATGCCCCCGGACAAGAACAATCCGGTCACGCTTAAGAAGTTCAAGCTGACCGCTCGCTTGTCGGTGGTCAAGGCCGCGGATGACAAGGCCAGCGGCGCGGCGCCGGGCAGCGCTGCTCCCGCACCGGCTGGGGCTCCTGCGGTCGCGCCTGCTGCTCCTGGGGCGGCTCCTGCTGCTCCCGCGGCGGCTCCTGCCGCTCCCGCGGCGGCTCCTGCCGCTCCTGCGGCGGCTCCTGCCGCTCCTGCGGCTACACCCGCTCCCGCCGGAGGTGGCGCGTGAATCGTTTCATTGAGCAGTTTCAGCGGTTGCCGCGGTCCCAGCGCTGGTTGCTGGCGGGCCTTAGCTACGTTGTCATCTTGCTGGCGGTGTGGTTCTCGTTGATCTCGCCGACGCTCGACTCCATCGACTCGGCCGAGGCTCGGAACACCGACCTCACCACCAAGCGCAACGCCGTGCGCGCTCGCGCCGCCAACCGTGCCGCCTTCGAGGCCCGGCTCGAGGACCTCGCCGGGAAGTTGAAGCAGGCCCTCAAAGAGCTGCCCAACGGCCGCGAGATCCCGGGGCTGTTGAGTGAAATCGACGGTCTGGCGCGGAAGAGCGGCTTGGATGTTCGTAAGTTCCAGCCCCTCCCCGAAGTCATGCACGAATACTACGCGGAAGTCCCCGTTCAGGTCATCATGGACGGCGGGTACCACGAGATCGGGATCTTCTTTGACCGCGTCAGCAAGATGAGCCGCATTGTGTCGGTATCGGACATTGACATGGGCACCCCGAACTTGTCGGGCGAGGAAGTCAGCCTGACGGTGAGCGGCAAGGTCGTGACCTACCGCTTCCTGTCGGACGAAGAGATGCTGCAGAACAGTAAGCGGAAGGACAAGAAGGCTCCGGCGGGAGGTGGTGGTGAATAAGCTCAGCCAGTCGCTCCCTCGGGTGACGTTGCTTGTGGCCCTCGGAGTCGCGGTGCTGGCCGGATGTGGGGAACCCATCCCGGTCGCGACGGCGCCCGTCGCCGCGCCGGTAAAGCGTGCCGCCCCCGAGGAGACGGTCGCCCCGGTCGCCGTAGAAGAGTATTTCTACAATCCGGCGGGGAAGCGGGATCCATTCAAGCCCTTCTTCGAGACCAACAAGGGGAGCGTTGCTCCGCCTGATCCGAACAGCCCCCCGCTTCAGCGTTGGGACGTCGACAAGTTCATGCTCACCGGCGTCATCTGGAACACCACCGTTCCTAAGGCGCTGCTGATCGACCCCGAAGGCATCGGCCACGTCATCGAGATGGGCACGTATGTTGGTCGTAACTGGGGTAAGGTCACGTCCATCTCCGACCAGTCGGTGGTTGTGACTGAAGAATACCAAACCATGGACGGTGAGTTGGTCGTCAACCCCGTCACCGTGCATTTTCCAGGCCAGGACAAGAAGTGATGTCTCAAAAAGTGACGACAGATCGCGGAGTCTCCATGAAGTTCCCTGCCCTGATTCCGGCCTTGCCGTTTGTGTTGGCGCTGCTGGCCTCTACGGTGTCTGTGCCTTCTGCATTCGCGGGCGACGCTGCCGCGGTTCCTGCCAGCGCGGCGGTGACCGTCACCGGCGCCCAGATCGGCACCGCCGCCGACCTCACGGTGGTTCGCATCGCCATCGAGAGCGCCGGGGGCGCTCCGACGGTCAGCCCGTTCCGCCAGTCCAACCCGGACCGCTTGGTTTTGGACATCGCCGGAGCCACGCTCGCACCGGGCAGCGTTGGACCCTCGGGCGGCGCGGTCACCCGGTCGGAGTTTTCGTCGTTCAATGACGGCTCTGACAATGTGCGTTTGACCATGTATCTGGATCGCGGCGTAAGCTGGGACGTGAAGGCCGAGGGGGGCACCATCGTCCTCACGCTCACGCCGGGTCAGGCTCGGGATCCGCTCGCGGAGGCCTTGGGCGCGGCAGATGCTGCTCCTACCACGCGCCTCTCCGGTCCTCAGGCTGGGACCTCTGGCCCCGCGTTGCGCACGCTGGACTTCCAGCAGCGGGACCGCGTCAGCCGCGTGTTGCTCGGCACTCAGGATGTGGAGCCCAAGATCTCCCAGCCCGAGCCCAGCTTGATCACCATCGATCTCCCTGGCGCTACCATGCCGGAGAGCTTGAAGCGCGAGCTGAACAGCGCCTACTTCTACAGCGCCGTAGATTCCGTGAAGGCCTACCCCACCAGCGCCGGCGTCCGCATCGCGGTGCGGATGCGCGAGGGTGCGGAGTACACCGTGGCTCGGGAAGGCGCCCTGCAGGTGCTCTCGATTCAGATCCCCGCCGACCAGATCGCCGCGCGCGAAGCTGCGTTGGAGCGCGGGTCCGCAGTGGCTCCGTCGACTCCGGCGACCAGCGGTGGAACCGGGCTGTCCAACGCGGGCGGCGGCGAGGTGCTGATCAACGGCCGGGGGAATGCCGTGGACGCGCAGGCGTCGATGGGCTCCGGGGGTACGGGCGGCGCATCTGAGCTTTCTTTCGCGTCCGATGACGGGGATTCTTCGGTCCGCTATTCCGGCCGCCGCATGAGCCTCGACCTGCAGAGCGCCGACATCCACGCCGCCTTCCGCTTCATCGCGGAGTTCGCGGATGTGAATATCGTCGCCTCGGATGAGGTCAAGGGCACGGTCACCGTCCGGCTGAAGGACGTACCTTGGGATGAGGCGCTCGCCAGCGTTCTCCGCGCGAAGGGCCTCGCGGCTCAGCGCATGGGTCACGTCATCCGGGTGGCTTCGATCGAGACCATCAAGGGCGAGCAGCAAGCTGCGCTCGAGGCCCAGAAGGCCAAGTACCAGATGGAGGAGCTGCAGGTCTACATCGCTCCGTTGAACTACGCGAGCGCGTCCGACCTCGAAAAGCAGGTCAGCTCCGTGCTCAGCGAGCGTGGCTCGGTGGAGATTGACTCCCGCGGCAACCAGATGATCATTCAGGACACCGCCAACAACGTCGCCCAAGCGCGTGCGCTGCTGCGTCGGTTGGACGCCCCGACCCGCGAAGTGCGGATCGAGTCGCGCTTCGTGGAAGCGAACTCGAACTTCTCGCGCTCGCTCGGAATCCAGTGGGGCACCGACGTCAACGCTTCGGCGGCGACCGGGTACCCGACCGGCGCGTTCTTCCCGAACTCGGTTGGCGTGGACGGCGGTATCGCGAAGACCACCAGCACTTCGGCGTCCGACCACTACTACTCCTCGACCAGCAGCGACAGCTTGCTGATGGACCTGGGCGCCTCGGGCGAAACTAGCGCGATCAGCTTCGCGCTGGGCTCCATCCCCGGTCTGGTGAACATCGACGCCCGGTTGTCGGCGGCCGAGGTCGAAGGGTGGGGCAAGATCGTCTCCAGCCCGAGCGTCACCGCGCTCGACAACGAAGAGGCCAAGATCACCCAGGGCGCGAAGATCCCGTACCTTTCCACCAGCCAGAACGGTACCTCGGTGCAGTTCATCACGGCTGCGCTGGAGCTGGTCGTGACTCCGCACATCACCTCGGACCGCACGGTGTTCATGGAGATTGAGCTCACGAACAACCGGCCGGACTTCGGAAACGCGGTTCAGGGGCAACCTGCGATCTCGACCAAGGAGATCTCCACGCGGGTTCTGGTTCCGGACGGTGACACGGCGGTGTTGGGCGGCGTGTACGCCACCAGCGAGTCGTTCACGACCTCGCGCGTCCCTGGTCTTGGCAGCATCCCGATCATTGGGTACCTGTTCAAGAATTCGTCGAAGGCGCGTAGCCAGAACGAGATGTTGGTGTTCATCACCCCGCACATCGTTGCGGTTCAAAGCCCCGCGGCCGTCAGCGAAAACTAAGCAGGCGAAGGCGTAGCGTGCGAATCGCGCTCGCTGGGCCTAGTGGCGTCGGCAAGTCCACCGTCGGGAAGCTGCTCGCGCAGTCCCGGCGGTTGTCTTTTTTGGATCTGGATGAGGTCGTGGGCGATCCGGTCGCGATCTTTGCGCGCGAGGGGGAGGCCGGGTTTCGCGCGCGCGAGCGGCGCGCTCTGACCGAGCTGAAAGACCGTGACGACTTGGTGCTCGCGCTCGGCGGCGGTGCGGTGGGGGACACCATGCCGCTGCTCGACGGGTGGCCGCGGGTGGTGCTGATGGCCAGCGTAGAGAGCCTACTGCATCGGTTGGGCAGCGCTGCGGATCGCCCGCTGCTCGTCGGCAACGTCGCTGAGCGGGTTGCCGCGCTGTATGCGGCGCGCTGGGCGCGTTGGACCTCGTTTGGCGTCCATGTGCACACGGATGGGGTGGGCGCGGTAGAGGTCGCGCGTCGCGTGGAGGCGCTTTGGTGAGCCAAGAGCAAAAAAGCGTGGATGTACAGGTAGAAGGCTGCACGTATCCTGTGGTGATCGCGCCGACGCTCGCCGGGCTGGGGGCTTCGATGCACGTCGTTGGTAAGCCGGGGCGTGTCGTCCTCGTCACCAACGAAGTGGTCGGTCCTTTGCACGCGGAGGACGCGGAGCGCAGCTTGGGAGAAGCCGGCTGGTCGCCGATTCGCGTGACGATTCCGGATGGAGAGGATCGCAAGGATCTGCATACCTGGCGGGTTTTGGTGGAGCAGATCCTGGACTGCGGCGTGGACCGGAACACCCCGGTGCTCGCGCTGGGCGGTGGCGTGACCGGGGACATCGCGGGCTTTGCTGCTGCGACCGTGTTGCGCGGAGTTCCGTTTGTTCAGGTTCCCACTACGTTGTTGGCGATGGTGGACGCGAGCGTCGGCGGCAAGGTCGGCGTCAACACCGAGCGCGGCAAGAACCTTGTCGGCGCGTTCTGGCAGCCGCGCTTGGTCTACGCAGGCATCGCGACCTTGGAGACCTTGTCGGAGGCGGAGCTGCGTTGTGGGCTCGGAGAGGTGCTCAAGCACACGGTGCTGGTCGGAGAGGCTGAGATGCAGGCGCTGGAGATAGACGCTTGCGCGCTTGCAAATCGAGATGTCGCCCGTTTGACCGACTGGGTCGGGCGGTCCGTGGCGTGCAAGGCGGGCGTCGTCGCTGCGGATCCGCGGGAGGCCGGAGTGCGCGCGACGTTGAACCTCGGGCACACACTCGGTCACGCCATCGAGACGGTCGCCGGCTTCGGAGAGATCCGCCACGGCGAGGCGGTCGCGATGGGACTGGTCGCGGTCACGCGCTTTGCGGAGGCCCGCGGTTGGACCGCGCCGGGGCTCGCGCGCCGCCTGTCGTCACTGGCTTCTGCGCTTGGACTTCCTACACAATGCCCCAACAACCTCGATCATGGGGCTTTGTGCGCGGCCGTGGGGTTCGACAAGAAGCGGAGTCGTGCTACACTCACACTCGTTGTTCCATGTGCTCCAGGGCGCGTGGAACTTCGGCCTCTACCGGTTGGCGAGGTCGCCGAGCTGGTACAGTTCCTTTTCTGATTCGTTCGCTGCGGAGGTTCCTCATGGTCACCACCCTCTTTGTCCTTGCGCTGACGGGTTGCGCTCCCGGTCCCATCGCAGCACCCTACGGGTCTTCGCTGGTCATGCCGAGCGATGTCGATTTCTCCTTCGACCAAGCCTACAGCGAGGCGGGTGACCTCACCGGCGGGCTCTTTTACACCTACATCGGCGTGATGGGGCCGGACGATATGCCGCTGAACGGCATTCAGGTCGAGATCACCTCCGGTTGGACTGGCGCCTACCTGATCTCTGAGCGGGCTGTGCGCGTCGTCGACGAGTATGAGACCGAGTGCACGGAAAATCCCCCGGAAGATCCGGAAGATCCGTGCCACGCGTGGTTCGACGTTGAAGACCAGAAGTTCGTCGAGTTTGCCGGCGATTATTCTGAGCTAGGCGGCTTCGGACCGACCTATATGTCCGCCGTCACCAACAACCGCGGGCTGTTGCCGGTCTACGTGTTCGTGGATTCGGTTCCGGTGGACAGCGAAGGTGCCGCGGTCGCGGTGCCGATCTTCGCGAGCATCGGCATCGAGACCCAATCGTTCCAGCTGACCGCCGCGCTTTAAGGGAACTGTGGCGGACCTCGAGCAGCTCGCTCAGAAAGTCCGTGAAGAACCCCGCTCGCTCGCGTTTGTGGCGTACGCGGAGGGACTACGAAGGGTGGATCGCGCTCAGGAAGCGTGGGCCGTGCTCCGTGAGGGCCGGCGCCATCATCCTGAGATGCCTTCGGCGCGACTCGTGGAGGCCCGCCTTCACATCGGTGCGGGTCGAACGCGATTGGCGGCCGAGATCCTGTTCGAGGTCGTCCAAAACGACCCCGCGAACGATGGCGCGCGGATGCTGCTGGCGCGTCTCCTGCTCGAGGAGGATCGTACGTCCGAGGCACGCGCCCAGCTGCTGATTTTGTTGATGAACGGCGTCGCCGAGGCTTCGGATCTGGCCGAGAGGCTCCCCATGCCGGGCGAGCCGGCGCTGTCGGACGATCCCTTTGATTCTCCCTTGCTGGTCGAACGCTGGATCGGGGCAGGGGAGTATGCGCACGCCATCGGTGTTTGGGAACGTTTGAATCGGGCTTCTCCGTGGGATCGCGTGGTGGTGGAGCGTCTTGCCGATCTCCGGCGTGCCGCGTCCGGCGCGCACGTCGCGTGGATCGCCGACCTCCCCGAGCGCCCGTTTCGTGCCCTGCCGGGTCGTCGGGCGCTCGAAGCGGCGTTGCTCGAAGAGGACGTGCCTGCGCCGTCTGCGTCGCTCAGCTCCCCGTTGGTGCGCGCTCTTTGGCCGGATGCACAACATGCTTGAGGTGTGCGCGTGAAAATACTCGTCCTGTCTGGTCCGAACCTGCAGCTGCTTGGGCTCCGCGAGCCGCAGAAGTACGGGACGACGACGTTGCCTGAGATACACGGGCTGCTTGGCGCGCTCGCCAAAGAGTTGAATGTGCAGGTGGATTGTGAGCAATCCAACCACGAAGGCGTCTTGCTGGATCGCATCGCAGCCGCTCGTGGCGTCTATGCCGGCATCCTCCTAAACGCGGGCGGCCTGACCCACACCTCTGTGGCGCTACGCGACGCACTGCTCGCGATTGACGTTCCTTTTGTCGAGGTGCATCTCTCCAACGTGGCAGCGCGCGAGCCGTTCCGGCACGTCTCGTACCTGTCGGACGTGGCGGCCGGTGTGGTCTACGGGTTCGGCGCCGACAGCTATTTGTTGGGCCTTCGTGGTCTCGTGGCGGCGATCACTCGAACAAGAAGGTGAACTCTTCCATGCGCTTGCCGTCGACGATGACGCCAAGAGTAAGCTGCAGTGCGACCGCGAACAGCCGCGCTGCGGGCGCAGGGAACACCACGATGCCCGCCGCTTGTCCCTCGGCCTCTTTCGTGGACAAGTACGCCGAGCGGAACCCCTCGGCGCTGCGGAGCCGAAGCTGAGTGTCCTGCTCTAAGCCCAGCTGCGCCTCATACCGAGCGAGCAGCAGCAGGGGCGTGAGCAGCTCCTCGGGCGTAGAGGCGGGCGGGAAGACCTGATCCGTGGTGTTGACGGCGAGCTCGGTGTGCGCGGGGTCCCACCGAACTTGCGCTCCCGTGATGGCGACGACCACCGCGTAGCCCTGAGCGTCGTTCAACAGGCGTGCGGACCCGTCCGGCCACACGTTCCAGGGCTGGTCTTCGAGCTTGACGGCCCGCGCGGTGACCACCATGCCGTCGCGGGTCCGGGTTTGCGTGTCGAAAGACACCACGGGGCCGTAAGCCACCGCCGTACCCAGCAGCATGTGATGAGCTTCAGCCACGTTTGCCGATAAATCTCGATCGGGCGTGGGGCGACTGGGCGCGGGATGGGTCGCAGCGCACCCCCCACAGCCCACGATTAGCAGCAGAATCCGAAGAGAGCGTGTGCGAAAGGCTTGCATGTTCACCGTGCTGGTATATAAGACGGCGCCACTACGGTGGATGTAGCTCAGTTGGTAGAGCACTGGATTGTGATTCCAGGTGTCGCGGGTTCAAGCCCCGTCTTCCACCCCACCACTTTTCCCGTACATCTTCCATCCCGTTTACGGGCTCCTAGCTCAATTGGCAGAGCATCGGACTCTTAATCCGCAGGTTCCGGGTTCGATTCCCGGGGGGCCCACCATCCCTGCGGGGAGGCGTTTCACAGACGCCTCCCCGCTTCTTGCGAGAATGGCGGAATTGGCAGACGCACCAGACTTAGGATCTGGCGGGGTAACTCGTGGGGGTTCAAGTCCCCCTTCTCGCACCCAACCCGATGGTCGGAAGCGCAATGATGCTGGCCGACCGCACCGCACTACACGATATCCGAGGGCTCCTCATGTCTGTTCAGGTTGACCAGCTCACCGCTACCCAGAAGCGTATCGCCATCACCGTGCCCCAGGCCGAAGTGAAGAAGAAGGTGGACGACGCCTTCAAGCGTTACGCCGGCAAGATCAACCTGCCTGGCTTCCGCCGCGGACACATCCCCCGCAACATCATCGAAGCCCGCTTCGGCAAGCAGATCCGGTCGGAAGTTGCCTCGGACCTCATGAACTTCAAGTTCCGTGAAGCCGTCGTGGACGTCGAGTACTTGGGTCAGCCCGAAGTAGAGACCGCGGCCGACCTTCTGGACACCGCCGACTTCTCCTTCGCCATTAAGGTGCAGGTCAAGCCCTCCGTGCAGGTCAGTGACTACACCGGCGTGAAGGTTGACTTCCCGCTGGCGGTGGTCTCCGATGAGCAGGTTGAGGCGCAGATCCGTGGCAAGTTGGGCGGCGCCGCTCGCCTCGTCGCGGTCGAAGAAGATCGCCCCGTTCAGATGGGCGACCTCGTCCTCACCGAGATCGCGGTCGCGGACAAAGTGATCGAGTCCGGCACCATGGTGAACACCCAGGGTGATCGCTACTACCCGGGCGTCGATGCGCTGGTGCTTGGCCTCTCGAAGGGCGGTAGCACCACGGGCAACATCACCTTCGGCGCCAACGCGCCCGCTCAGGCGCTCCGCGGCCAGAGCCACGAAGTGCGCGTGACCGTGCACGGGATCCAGGTCTCGAAGGTCCCCGACCTCTCGGACGACGTCGCGACTGAGCTTGGCTTCGAGGGCGGTGTTGAGGCGATGCGCGCCGCGCTCCGTATGCAGGAAGAGTCCGCGGCCAACGAAGCGGCCCGCAATCAGGCTCGCGTCAACCTTCTTCAGGTGCTGCTCGGTCGTCACACGATCGAGGTTCCTCCCGCCATGGTTGACAGCCACTTGCAGCTGTTGCTCGAAGAGCTCCGGATCCAGGCCGCGTACCGCGGTCGTGACCCGCGTTCGTTGCGCTACAGCGAGGCCCAGATGGCTGACCTGCGCGAGCGCGCCGCGTTCGCAGCGCGCTCTTCGATGCTGCTCGATGCGGTGGCGAAGGCCGAGAGCATCGTCATCACCGACGACGATCTCGAAGCGAAGTACCAGGAGATCGCCGACATGCGCGGTCAGCGCAAAGAGGCCATCAAGGGCTACTTCGCGAAGGACAACGCTGTCGAAGAGCTGCGTAAGCGTCTTTCGGAAGAGCGCACGCTGGACTGGTTGCTCGAGCGCGCTGAGCTCGTCACCACCGAGCAGAAGTCGGAAGAGGCGGCGCCTGAGTCCTTGACCGTCACCGTAGCTCCGGAGGCGCCTGCCGCTGCCGAAGACGCTCCGGTGAAGAAGAAGAAGGCCGCGAAGAAGAAGGCCGACGCCGCGGAGTAATCCCCGCTGCGGTGTGACGACCTGGCCTCGGCCGGGTCGTCTTGTTTTTGGCGAACGCGCTTTCTGACGAACTTCTCACGCAGTCGCCGTCCCCAACGTCCTTATAGCGTTGGAGTTCGTCTCGAATCGTGCTATTCTCTGCCGGCCGGATCGGGTCTCCCGATCGCTGCTCCTTGTTTCTCTCCTGTTGAGGTTGCTCCATGTTCATGCTGTCTCTCGCTCTGCTGCATTCCCCGGTGGCCGTCTACGCAGCGGATGACGATGAGGACAGCTACCTCGAAGAAGACGACTCCGACAAAGGCCGCAAGTCCAAGAAGAAGACGACGAAGGCCGAAGGTCAGGTTCGCGAGATCGTGCGCGGCTTCTACGCCAAGGCCCACGCGGGCGCTTCGCTGTACATCCTGCCGCCCTTTTCGCAGGCCGTCAGCTCGGGCACGCTCGTAAACCTCGCGATCGGGCAGGACTTCGTGGACAACGAACGTTCTTCGATGGCCTGGGAGATCGGCGTCGCGCAGGGCTTGCACAACGGCGCGGATTGGGAGCTGCAGGCCGGCGCAGGATGCGGCCCCGGCGCCCCGTGCACCGAGGGCGATCTTCGTACCTACTCGCTGACTGTGAACTACGAGGCGTCCTACTATGTCTCGCGTCGCTTGGGCATCGGCGTGCGCGCTGGCGGCGGTGTGCTCTACAGCCCCTTGTTGATGAACAGCACCTTCTACGCGGAAAACGTGGTCGGCGACTTCGGTGGAGAGCCCGGGTACCACAACAGCCCCAAGCCGGTTGTGTTCGGCGGCCCGACGCTTGAGTACTACACCAAGCTGTCCCACTTTTCGCTCGGCGTGGACGTCGACGTCTCGTACGGCATCGGCTGGAGCATGGCGGTAAACGCGTCCGGTGGTATGAAGTACACGTTCTAAGCGGGCTGTTGTGCTCGTAGGAAGGGAATCAGCGTGGTCCGTCCTCTGCGTACAATCCGTTTGTGGAGTTTGCTATCGGTAGTGGGCGGTTTGGCCGGCTGTTTTGGGCTGGACACCGTTCCCACGAAGGACGAAGCCGCGTCTCCGGATGACACCGCGACCGTCGCGATCGGCGCGCTCGCAGTGGATCGCAGCTCGTTGGACTTTGGTGCGGTCGCCGTTGGTTCTGCGGCGACCGAAGCCGTGGTGCTATCGAACCTCTCGGAGGACACCCTCCGCGTGGCGGCTCATCTGAGCGGGGATGCTGTTTTCGACCTCTCGGACGCAGACATCGCGCTCGCTCCGGGCGGGGACAGCACGCTGAGCGTCACCTTTGTGCCCACGGGCGACATGGCGTACGGCTGTACGGTAGGGCTCGCGTTGGAAGACGGTACCAGCCTCGATGTCACGCTGGTTGGAACGGGCGGCGAGGGCGGAGACACCGGCAGCGGCGTTGGAGCGCTCGAGATCACGCCGGGTTCCAAGGACTTCGGGAGCGTCGATCTGGGCGGTGCGTCGACCTTCGACTTCACGGTCGCGAATCGCGGCTCTGAGGACGTCGTGGTGGAGTCCGTCGCCACCACGGATGCTGCGTTCACGATCACCGGTGGCACGTTGAGCACGCCTCAGGTGATCTCCGCCGGCGCCAGCAAAACGGTTCGTGTCGCTTTCAGCCCGAGCGCTGCGGTTGATTACACGGGTGAGCTCGTCTTGCAGACAGACTTGTCGCCGTCTGAGGTCTCGGCCTCGCTCAGCGGCTCGGGGAACGACTCCTGCACCGGATGTGCGCCGCGCATCCGCGTCGACACCGGCGGCGACGCCTACTCGGTGACCGATTTTTTCAGCTTCTTAGGCGCCGAGGACTCGCGTACTTGGACCATTGAAAACACCGGTGACGCAGACCTGATCGTCAGCTCGGTCACCGTCAACAACGACTCCATCTCGACATGCGGTGAGTTTGCGATCTCCCGTTTCACCGGTCCGAAGACGGTCGCGCCTTCTGCATCCACGACGTTCTCGATCAGCTACGCAGTGACCAGCAGCTGTGCGGATCTGCCGCAGGGCGCGTTTGACGCCAATGTGGTGCACGTGCTCTCCAACGATCGATCGGAATCCGACTATGTGATTGAGGTCGGCGGGCTGGGAGTGATGTAGTACCGGCCGTCTCCCGGATTATGGGGGACGGATGCTGGACCCTTCCGACTTCGAGAATCCGCCTGTACCGGTAGAGCGCATGTTGACCTTTCTGTGTGGGTTGGGCGCGGCGACCGGGGTCTTTGTGGGGGGGATCGAGTGCTTCGGGCTTGCCCGCAGCATGACGCTGGAGATGAGCTCCGCTGAGATGCTGCAGCTTGAGGGCGCCATACTCTGTATGAATGCCCTCGTTGGAGCGGCGGCGGCGCTGCCTTCCGCCCTCTGGGCGCGGTGGAGCCACCGCCTCCCGCGATTTTTGGGCGGAGCGTTGGGGCTCGCCCGGCGGTATCAGGTCTCCTTTTCGTTGGGCGTGGTCGCGCTCGCGGGTTTTTTTCTCGTCCCGCTCGCGCGCGAGCTTTGGCTCACTGAACGTCGGGAAGGGGCGATCGGGATGGTTTGCCTCTGCGCGCTGATGGGCGTGTTGGGGTGGTTCAACAGCGGGTACTGGTTTCGACGGTGGCTGGTGGGCGCGGGACCGGCGCTCGGGTACCGGCTCGGCGCTCCGGCGATCGGCGTGCTTCTCGCGTTGCTCGCCATGGCCGTGCGCGGTCCTGCTGGGCCGAGCCAGGCTGTGTACTCCCAAGGCGAGCCCAACGTTTTCTTGATCACTGTGGACACGCTGCGTCGCGACCACGTGGGCGTGTACGGCGGGTTGGTGGCGACGCCGGAGATGGATGCATTAGGGCGCGCTGGGCTGATCTTCGATGATGCGATCACCACGGTTCCGGAGACGCTCCCCTCCCACTCGGCGATGTTCACGGGCAACCAGCCCGCTCGCACGCGGGTGCTGTCCAACGGCAATCACGTGGCTCGCTCCTTTTTGACGGTCACCGAGCAGCTGGGCGCCGCCGGATATCGAACCGGCGCGTTCGTGAGCTCCTTCGCGGTCGACAGCGAGACGGGGCTGGACCAAGGGTTTCAGGTCTACGACGACGACTTCTTTCCCTGGGTGCGCGGTTTTACTCAGACCGGGGTCGCCCGTTTGCTGCTCCCGCTGTTCATGCGGGTCGCCAATCCGGCGGACTATCCGTTCTTGTTGGAGCGCAGCTCGCCGGAGACCATTCGGCGCGCGCTGGCCTGGGCGAGCGAGCCGCAGGACAGCCTCGATCCGCGCCCGGTGTTTGCTTGGGTGCATCTCTTCGATCCGCATGCGCCTTACGAGGCGCGTCCAGGCTTTCCGGTCTCCGAGCAGGCAGCGGCGATTGACCACCGCGCGATCCTCGCGCAGGAGCCTGGGTACCCGTACCGGCCCGAGGAGGTCGCGGGCCTTCAGGAGCTGTACCGGCAAGAGTGTGCGTACGCCGACAGTCAGGTCGCGGTTTTTGTGGATGGCCTGAGGTCCGCAGGACTGCTGGAACACGCGATCATCGTCGTGCTCGGGGACCACGGCGAGAGCCTCGGACAACACAACATCTATTTCAACCACCATGGGATCTACGACGACGTGCTGCGCATCCCGTTCGTGGTCTGGACCTCGGAGATGGCGGGCGCAGACGGCGCCGCTCACGGCGGCGGGCAGCGCTTTTCGCGCACGGTCACCACCGCAGACGTCGCGAACACCCTCCTCGGCTACAGCGGCGTCAGTCCGCTCACCGGTACGCAGTCCACGAACCTGCTCGGCTTCGTGAACGGCGACGCCAACACCGACACTTCGCTGACGGTCCAAGGGCGCGAGGGCGCGTCGCTCACCGAGGGGCAGCTTTGCGGCGTTCGCAGCCCCAACGCCAAGTACATGCGTCGGCAGGACGCATCGGAGCTGCTGTTTGATCTGGTGAACGACCCGGGCGAGCTCCAAGACATCGGAGCGGATCACGTCGACGCCCTTGAAAATGGCCGGGCGGGCACGGTGCGGTGCGTCGCGAGCGCGGTGGTCGGGCCCTCCGGCGCGGACGAGTGCGCTCGCCTGCAAGCGCTGGGCTACGTCGAAGATTGCCCCTGATGCCGCGCGTGGTGTCGCGGGTCGATCAGGGGGGAAGGGGGCCCGATGTCCCGGTGATCACGGTGTTGCCGCCTCCGGAACGGCGCAATCCGGTGGTCGGCGGGGCCCGAGTGCGCGAGCCGGTGGTGATCGTCACCGGCAACGTACACGGCGACGAGTGCACCGGCGCGGGCGCCTGCTTGCAGCTCGCGGAGGAGCTGGACTCCGCGTTGCTTCGCGGGGAGGTGCATTTGTATCCCTCGCTCAACCCTGACGGGTTGGAGCGCCGCACCCGTCGTCATCCAGATGAAGACGTCGATTTGAATCGGTTGTTTCCCGGTGATGCCAGCGGAAGCGCTGCGGAGCGTCTGGTCGCTGCGGTCTGGAAGGACATCGGCGGGCGCCGCCCGGATCTGGTGATCGACATCCACGCCGACGCCCCGAACGCCATCCCCTACGTGTTGACCGATCGCGCCACGTCGCTGCGTGGCGCCGCGAGGACGGCGTTGGAGGCTTCTTGCCAGCGCTTGGCCCGCTCGACCGGCCTGACCGTCCTCCAAGATTATCCGGACGAGCAGTATACGAGGTATCGTATGGATCGTTCGCTGACGGGTGCGGTGCTGAATCGGATGCAGATCCCCGCGATCACCATCGAGGCGGGCCCGCGTCTGGTGCTGGACCGTGCCGCAGTCGAAGTCGCCGTTCAGGCGGTGCGTGGCGTGCTGAGCGCGTTGGGGCTGCGCGATGGCGCCGCCGTCGATCATGCGTCGCGCGTGGATGGCGCGTTTCGCAGAGACAGCGGTCCCCGTGCGTCCGCTGCGGGGCTGCTCGTCGCCGCGGTGTCTCCCGGCGCGTTGGTCGGGCGAGGGGATGTGCTCGCCGAGGTGCGATCGCTGGGCGGGGTGGTCCTGGAGCGGGTGCGGGCCTCCGGCGACGGGTTCGTCGTCTCTTTCGCTGAGCGTGCGCATGTGGTCAGCGGCGTCCCGGTCTGCACCTTCGGCTTTGCGCTCTAAAAAGCGCGGCTCATCCCCAGCCCAGCGTCGTAGCGTTTCGGTGTAGCGCCGCGATCAGCTCGGTCCTGTCTGCCTTTCGGAGATCGGCCGCGTGGTTGCAGAGCGCCGGGAGCATCGCAGGTTCGCTCTTGTGGGACCAAACCGCAGGCTCAAAGTGCGGCGCCTGATCGGGCCCGTCCGACTCCAGCAAGAGGCGGTCCGTTGGCACCGCGCGCAGCGCTTCGATCGGGCGACGCGCGTTCGGCCAAGTGATTGCGCCTCCGAACGAAAAATGCAAGCCGAACGAAGCGTAGACGCCCACCAGCTGGGCTCCCCCGGAGTAGCTGTGCAACACCCCGCGCAGCGTGGACCGGCCACAAAATGCGCGCAGCACCTTGGGAAGTACGTCGTGCGCACGCACGCAGTGGAGGATCACCGGCAGGTTTAGACTGCGCGCCACCTCCAGGTGCCCGTTTAGGACCGCGATCTGGCGCTCCATCGCGACCGCGGAGGGGCGATGAAGACCGCATTCTCCGATCGCCGCAGCCCCATCTGCTGAGGTGGGCACGGGATCGCTTTCGTCCTTCAGCAGCTCCGGATGCGTTCCGATCGCAAACAGCCACCCATGAGCGCTGGCGCGTCGTCGCAGGGCGTCCCAGGATCCCCGACGTACGCCCGGGACGAGCACCCGCACCCGGTTTGCGACCCTTCGGGCTTCCACCTCATCGATGATCGCGTCGTAGCGTACATCGTCGAGGTGGCAGTGCGTATCGAGCATCAGCCGCCGGTGGTGCCTTGTACCGGCGCGCCTGCGCCGTAGGTGATGACGAACTCGGCGCGACGATTCTGCGCAAACGCGGTCTCGCTGCTTCCAGACACCGCCGGGCGCTCCTCGCCGTAGGAGACCGTCTTGACGCGACTCGCAGAGATGCCGCGCGCGAGGAGGTACTTGACGACTGCGTCCGCGCGCTTCTGGCCGAGCGCGAGGTTGTAGTCGGTGGTGCCGCGCTCATCGGCGTTTCCTTGTACTTCTACCTTTACATCGGTGTACTTCTGCATGATGACCGCGTTGGCGTCCAGCGCCGCTTTGCTGTCACCGTTGAGCATGGATGCGTCAAAGTCGAAGTAGACCTTGGAGAAGTTGCTGACCATCTCCTGCACTTCGGGAGGAACGACCTTGGGGGCCTCAGTCGGTTTGGGGTCGACCGCGATCACCGCGTCCGGCACGTCCGAGGGGGGGACCTTCTTCTTGCACGCGCTACCGGTCAGGACCAAGGAGACGAGGACGGGGAAGAGCAGCGATGTCGAGGTGCGCAAGGTGGCTCCGTAGCAGGCAAAGGTTGAACAACAGGATGTCCGCGCCTATACGCATGTCAAGGCTTGGGCAACCCGCGTGGTTCACTTTGGATGCTGCAAAGGCGATGACGTGCGGTTTGGGGTCGGGTGGGGTACCCTTGTCTCGTTCATTCCCCTCGTTGCTCGGAGCGCCCCTTGAAAATCGCCGCTGGTTGTTTTGGCTGTCTGGCCATCTTCTTTTTGTTGATGATGATGGCCTCCGGACCGATCGTCAACCTGATCGCGACCACCGACGGCGATGTGCATGACGTGCTCGCGCCGGTCTCAGCGGCGCTGCTCTACGTGAACAGCGGCTGCTGCTGCTTGTCGGGCGTGCTCTCCATCGTGTTCCTTGCGGTCGGATTGATGGGCGGCCAGAAGGGCGCAGACGCGTGATCCCCGACGCGTGGGCGGCGTTGCGCGGGCTCCCCATCGGCGAAAGCGCAGATGCGGGCCTGATCAATCAGACGTACCTCGCAGGTCATATGGACCGCGGGGAGGCTCCTCTTTTCGTCGTTCAGCGCGTGAATCCCATCTTCGCGCCGTCGGTGCACGAAGACATC
Organism: uncultured Pseudomonadota bacterium; assembly: GCA_903900265.1. Lineage (GTDB taxonomy): Bacteria > Myxococcota_A > UBA796 > UBA796 > SXON01 > CAIUMM01. Next base: position 5,137 of record CAIUMM010000177.1, on the reverse strand, counting down.
GAGGCGGTGACCGCGCACCTACAGGCGATGGGCATGGTTTCGCCGCGCTTGGTGCGCACCGACGCCGGCGCGCTGTGTGCGGTCGCCGATAGCGGCGTCTGGCGCGCATTGACCTTTGTTCCCGGCAAGACGATTCACCGATTGAGCGAGGCGCCTACGGCTTTTGCCGCCGGCGCGTTGGTCGCGCGTTTTCATCGTGCGACGGACGCGCTGGAGTGGACGTACAAGCACGTTCGACCCGGCGCGCACGACACCGTAGGACACATGCGGCGCCTACAGGCTGCGGCCGGGGGGGAGGACGCCGAGGCCCGTCGTTTGGCGGATGCGGTTCTTGCAGCCTGGGAAGGCTGGTCCGGCGCGCTGGACCTGCCCGAGCGGCATGCACATGGCGATTTGAAGATTTCAAACCTGCGGTTTTCCGAAGCCGGGGAGGGGGTGTGTCTGCTGGATCTGGACACGCTCTCTCGTCTGTCCTTGGACATCGAAATGGGCGACGCGCTGCGCTCCTGGTGTAATCCTGTGGGTGAAGATGGGTCGGAAACATACTTTGATATACAACTATTTTCCGCTGCGATGAAGGGGTACCTGTCCGAACGGGCGCTGTCGGAGTCGGACCGCGCCGGCGTGGTGAGCGGGGTGGAGCGCATCGCCTTAGAGCTCGCGAGTCGCTTCGCCAGAGACGTGTTCGAGGATAATTATTTCGGATGGAACGACAAGAAGTTCCCTTCGCGGCGCGCCCACAATCTGTTCCGGGCCCAAGGGCAGCTTCGGCTCGCGCTCTCTGCGCGCATGCAGCGCTCGGAGATGGAGCGCGTTTTGGGATAGTACATGGATGTGCTCATCTTCCTTGTCCTTACCCTCGTTCGATTTGCCCGCGCTGCTGATGATCCGGTGCCCGTGGCGCCGCCCGCTGAGCCCACGGCGGCTGCAGCGCCTGTGGACGTCGTCGGCCCGGCGGTCAATGTGGATGTCTTCGCTGACCCTGCGGTGTCGAGGGCCCGAGCGAAGCTCTTCCAGGACTTGAAGGATCAAGGCTACCGGAAGGGCGACCACAAGAACGACCGCACCATCTTCAAGAGCTACACGCCGTACCATCCGCGCGTCGTCGTGCACGATGACGGCTGGGTCTACCTTCAGCGCGAGCCGCCGCGGATTCACAGCCCCGGCAAGTCCTTCGCGGATCAGGGCTCTCCGGCGAACTACCTGCTCTGTATCCTCGCCCCTACCGCGTGCATCTCCCTTGGCGGCTGGATGATCGGCGACCGAAAGTATCAGGCTTTAGAAGGCGATATCCTTGACGCTATCCACGGAGACGTCAACGCCCTCAATGAAGCGGTCGCTCGCAAGGCGCTGGAGCTTCGCGTGAACACCGACATCCCAGCGGACTGCGAGAAGATCTGGGGTGAGGCCTTGCCGGCAGACGCTCGCCGCCGACTGTTGTTCACGTTTTGGGAGACGCGCCTCGACTCACCGGAAGGCGACATCGCTCGCAAAGCGATCATGGCGTTCATCAAAGGCGAGGTGATGCAGTCCGAGCTGCCGTTCACCGAGGAGGAGATCACTGCGATGAACACGCAGCGCCATTGCCTGATGGTCTTTGACCCTCGGCTGGCCCCATGACCGCGGGGTTCGACTTTCAGGGGGCCACGTTCGACCTCGAGTCGCCGACGGACCGTGCGCTCATTCAATTCATCCTCTCTCAGGCGCTCTATGGCGAGGCGACCGGCGTTTATTGCGGCAAGTCGCTGTACGCGGCGCGCTCGCTGGAGGCGGCCCGATTCTATGTGCGGCAGGCTCGACAGGAGCTGAATCACCTGGAGCTCTTCGCAGACATCTTCCGCACGCTCGAGATGGAGCCGGTTGAAGCGCACTGGGTGGTGCGTGTATTGTCGGCGCACAACAACTACTACCCGCTGAAAGTGGTCATGGAGCATGCGCTGGGCGAGGGCATGGTGCTGGACATCTTTCAGGACGTGCTCCTTCAGACGCTGCCGGACAGCGACCCTCGCGTACCGGACATCAAGAAGAAGCTAGCTGTCGTTTGCCGGGAGGAGGAGGAGCACGTGGCGTGGGGGGAGAAGGAGACAAAGCGGGTGCTCAGCGAGCAGCCTTGGCTTCGCCACCCATTTTACGGGCTGCTGCTGCTTCAGCTCATGCTCGCGCCGTTCATCGTGCGTGCCTTCGAGGCTCGTGCAGCCGCACATCCGGTGCTGCGTCACGTGAAAGGGTTCCTCGCGCACGTGGAGGCGCGGGTGCGTCTGCAGGGGCGCAAGCTTGGCTTTGTTCCCGAGCCTGAGCCTTCACGCGCAGTGCGGTGGCTTTGCATGGCTTCGGGTTTGTTGCTGTTGATTCGGTCTCAATTCGCTCGGTCGAAGTCTCGACTGGAGCACATCTACCTTCGTGAACTGGGGTTTACGCGCTGATGTCCCTCTACTTTCGCCAGCTCTTCGCCGGTCGTGATTTTGGAGCGAACAACCAGGTTTGCTGCCAGATGGAGAACTTCGTCTACCTGATCGGCGACTCCGAGCGGAAGGAGTGCGTCGTCGTCGACCCTGCCTGGGCAGTCGACGAGATCGTCGACATCGCGGAGGCCGACGGAATGAAGGTCATCGGCGCGCTGGGCACGCATTACCACCCGGACCACGTCGGCGGGTCGATGATGGGGTTCGCGGTGGAGGGCGCGGCGCGCTTGACCTCGCGGTGCGGCTGCAAGCTGCACGTGCACGAGCTGGAGACCGAGTGGGTGCGCCGGGTGACTGGCCTTTCGAGCAACGACATGGTCGCGCACCAATCGGGGGACCACGTAGAGGTCGGGGGCGTCCGCATCGAGTGGCTGCACACCCCGGGTCATACTCCCGGTTCAAGCTGCTTCCGTGTTGGAGATGCGCTCGTCGCGGGGGATACGCTGTTCTTGCAGGGCTGCGGTCGCGTCGACCTTCCGGGCGGGGACTCGGAGGAGATGTTCCGCACGCTTCATGAGCGCCTCGCGACGCTCCCCGGCGACATGGAGCTTTGGCCGGGGCACGCGTATGGCGGTGATCATGCGTCCCTCGCGGAAGTGCGCCTGACGAACCCCTACATGCGGGTCAAGGACCTACTCAGCTGGCGTCGCGCGCGCGGCTAGTTCAGGGGACCACAAAACGCTGGATCGGTGCGGTGAACGACTCGCCGCCGAGGTCGACGTAGAGCGTGCCTTCGGTGATCGACAGCGCCATCGTGGAGCGCTTCTCGACCTTGGCCGCAGCTGCGCCGATGAATGCGCGGTCGAGACCGATGATGCAAATTCGATGGGGCTCGTAGATCTTCTGCCCTTCGAGGCTGCGTAAATAGTGGTGCACCTCCTTGTGACAGTAAACGACGACGCGCTCACAGGCCTTCGTCGCTTTGTGCAGGCGCGCTGCGTCGGGTGTACCCACCTCGATCCACGCTTGCAGCTGCCCGGTGAGATCGCGCGTCCAAAGCGCCGGTTCGTCAGCGACCGACAGGCCTTGCGTAAACACGAGGCCTTCCTCCAGCTCCAGCGCGTACGCGAGCACACGCGTGAAGAGGTACTCGGCGCTCTCAGAAGGATGGCGCGCTACTTTGAGGGTCAGGTTCTCGTAGATGCCTCGATCGACATCAGACAAGGAGAGATCAAACACGTGAACGGTAGAGGTGAGTGCCATTCGCGCGCGTATTCCGTTCGTGCCGCTACGCGTGGGGAGTCTGCTTTTGACGGCTCCCGGTGGCCGACGCATCGGCAAATCTGTGGGACGCCCTCATGCTCTGGATAACGACCTTGTTGTGTCCGGCGCTTTGGGCTGCAGACGTGAGCGAGAGGCGTCCTCACGCCCCTCTCGCGACGACCGAGGTGGAGCGATCGTTGATCCTCGCACGGGGCTGGATGGAGGTGGAGGTCGGCTTGGACGTGCACGCGGGGGCGCAGACCGGCGGGCTCAACGCGACCGAGCATGTTGGCTTCACCTACGGCATCTCGAAACAAGCGGCGTTGTACGCGCGTCTCCCCTTTCACCTTACGCACGAGCAGGACTCGCTCCATGACGCCGAGGCCGCGGGCTTCGTTGACCCGCTGCTCGGCGTACAGGTGGAATGGTTCCGCAAGCGGGCTCCAACCACGTCGATCATCAGCGATCTTCAGATTCAGGTGCCTGTGCCTCGCGGGGATCGGTACGGGGATTCAGCGATAGCGTCGCCCTCTGATTCCATGATGGCCGCCACGGGAGTGCCCAGCCTGGGCGTGGAGCTGGCGGCAAAGCACCAATTGGGGCCAGTGGCGGTGACGGCAGGCGTCGCCAGTGTGCATCCTTTCCTAAGCATCGTGCCCTACACCATCGAGATTGGCACCGGGCAGGCGACGGCTCGTCTAAAGCCCGGGGACCAACTGTCCTTACGCATTGAAACGACACTTCAGGTCGGCCCGTTGGCGATAGGCGGGGAGCTCCGGTACCGGGCGTGGTCCTTCGCTGCGATGACGCCCGACGTCCTTGGCCTCGCGGCGCCCAACGCGCTCGAACCCATCCCTGCGTCCGATGGTTGGTCGCTGGCGGCTTCACCCATCCTGTCGGTGAATGTGTCCCGAGGAGTCGACCTCGATTTCGCGATGCGCGTGCCTCTTCATGTCGAAGACGAATCATTCTACCTGCTGAATCCGAGTCGCGCGGAACAGGGGCTGACCTACAGCAGCGCGCTACGCGTGAGGTTCTGAGGCAGGCTTCCGAACGCGGGCTCCACATTCTTTCTTGATCTCGTGCTTCGCTTTGTTGGAGCCAGCGAATCAGGTCACCCGAGAGCCCTCCCGCGCTGCCCGTACCTGCGAGGCTGCTTGACGCTCTGGGAGGCCCACGCTATTACGATGGGGTGTCGACGCTTCATCGGGAAGCGCGGTCGCCAACGAGAACGAAAAAGGTTCTTGACGGCAACCGGGAAGTCCGATAAGAGGGTGGGCGCTTCGGAGAGGGTCAACTTCGGTTGAACCGACCTGAAAACGTAGCAGATCCGATGCGAATCGAGTGTGCTGGTCTTTGAAAAATTGGTAGCAGATTTTCGTACGTTCAATAGAGTTTAAACGGGCGACTTTCTTAGCAGAAGTCGCTTCGGATAGGATTACAAACTGGAGAGTTTGATCCTGGCTCAGAGC